>NZ_JBHSBM010000017.1:689051-759036 GCF_042650625.1 Planomonospora corallina | reverse complement strand
TCCGCGGCGCGGACCCGCCGCGCCGCGGACGGGAGGCGGGACGCGCATCCGCTGGTCACGGCGCCGGCCCGCCATCTTCGCGATCCTGCTGCCGCCACTCGCCCTTCCGATATACCTTGCAGTCCGGGTTGGACATCGGGGCCGCTCCACCGCACCATGACGGAGGGGGGACGCCCATGCCATTCCCGTGATCCGGCCATGGCTCTCCCCTGCCCGCCAGGTATGATCACCAAGATCCGGGAGCCACCCGGGCCGAAGATGCCAAAGATCCTTAAAATCCGGGTATATACGGCTGGGAACGGAACTGCAGGAGGCCCCCATGCAGGTCAAGAAGATCGCCACCTATGCCGCGGTGGCGTTCGTGGCCTTTTATCTGTTCAGCAGACCCGCCGAAGCCGCCTCCGCGGTCAACGGCGTCTTCGACGGCATCCTCCACGGCGCGGACCAACTGGCCCTGTTCTTCACCAGAGTGCTGAGCTGACCGAGGCCCCGCCCCGCCCCTCCGCTCCTCCCCGTGCTCCCGCCCCACGAGCGGGAGCGCGGCACCCCCGATCCGTACGGCGTCAGTCGCCGTCGCCGTCGTTGTCCGTCTCCCCGTCGTCCTCGACACCCGGCGAGCCGGTCTCGACCACGTCCGGCGTCTCGGGCTCCTCGTCGCCGCCTCCGCAACCGCCGAGGGCCCCGGTGAGAGCCGCCACCAGCAGGGCGACCGCAGCCGTCTTCCTTCCGGGCGTTCCGAGCATTCCCGACCTCCTGGCCTTCTCCTGCCTGCGCACGCGGCGCGACCTTCGCGCCGCGGACCACCCACTCCCCGGAAGAACCGGCGTCTAACCCTCTCCGTTCCACCGCGGCCCGGCCGGCGAGGTCTGTCCCGGCCCGGCGGAGCGCTCCGCCGGCTTCGTCCCGCTTCGTCGGTGGACCCGCGGAGCACGAGGAGACGGCGGAGACGTGATCAGGTGCGCCGCCCTCCCGCGTCCCCGGCAGAAGCCTCCCGCCCCCGGATCGTCGGCTCCGCAGGGCATGATGGCCGTGTGGATCTCAACTACTACGACACCCTCATCGCCGTCGCGGACGACTGCCCGGTCCGCAGCGCCGTGGAACCGGAGCCGAGAGGCGGCAAGAAGACTGTCGCGGTGCTGCAGTTCGAGATGATCGCCGCCGACCCGGGCGGCCTGACGCAGGAGGACGTGCTCTTCGAGAGCTGGCTGCGCCGCCAGGAGCCGGCCGGGCGCTCGGAGGCCGAGCACGACCGGTTGCGCGCGCAGTTCTTCGCCAGGCCGCAGGCGTGCCTGCGGGCCTCGCCGCTGCCGAAGAAGTACGGCTGGGGCCTGCTCTTCGACCAGGCGGGCCGGGTGCGGCTGTGCCCGATGGAGTCGGAGGAGTACCAGCGCATCGTCGCCGGGGAGGTGGCGGGCGTGAAGGTCCTCAAGGCGATGCGGTCTCGCCGGGCGTAGGCCGTGTCGGGCGGGGCGGGGAGCACCGCCGCCCGCCTCTGCGGACCCGCTCCGTCCGGGGTCCTCGACCGGCGGCGGTCGCGTCCACGGTCATGAAGTCCAGGTTCAGGGTGTCGTTCACCCGCACGGGGACTCAGCGGACCGGGTGCCCCGCGGCGCGCAGCGCGTCCTTCACATCAGCGATCTTGAGCTGGCCGAAGTGGAACACCGACGCCGCCAGGACCGCGTCCGCGCCCGCCTCCACCGCGGGCGCGAAGTGCTCCACCGCCCCGGCTCCGCCGCTGGCGATGACCGGGACGCCGACCGCGGCCCGCACGGCCCGGACCATCTCCAGGTCGTAGCCGTCGCGCGTGCCGTCGCCGTCCATCGAGTTGAGCAGGATCTCCCCCACGCCCAGTTCCTCGCCCCGGCGCGCCCACTCGACCGCGTCGATGCCGGTGCCGCGCCGGCCGCCGTGCGTGGTCACCTCGAACCCGGACGGGGTCGGCGGGCCGCCTGTGACCCGGCGGGCGTCCACCGAGAGCACGACGCACTGGGCGCCGAACCGCTGGGAGGCCTCGGTGAGCAGTTCGGGCCGGGCGATGGCCGCGGTGTTCAGCGAGACCTTGTCCGCCCCGGCCCGCAGCAGCCGGTCCACGTCCTCGACCGCGCGCACTCCCCCGCCGACGGTCAGCGGGATGAACACCTGCTCGGCCGTGCGGCGCACCACGTCGTACATGGTCGACCGGTCGGAGCTGGACGCGGTGATGTCGAGGAACGTCAGCTCGTCGGCGCCCTCCGCGTCGTAGCGCCGGGCCAGCTCGACCGGGTCGCCGGCGTCGCGCAGGTTCTCGAAGTTGACGCCCTTGACCACCCGCCCGGCGTCCACGTCCAGGCAGGGGATCACTCGTACCGCGACAGTCACGTGCTCTTCCTCGTCTCTACGTCTCTACAGGCGTCTCTGCGCTACAGGCGTCTCCGCGTCTCCACAAGGTGTCCCGCGTCTCCACAGGCACTCTGCGGGCTCCCACGGGCCGGCTCCCCGTGCCCGGACCGGGCCCCCGCGCCCCGGAAGGAGGCTCAGGAGACCGCGGCCAGGGCTTCCTGAAGGGTGAACGCCCCCGCGTACAGCGCCTTCCCGACGATCGCGCCCTCGACTCCGAGCGGGACCAGCGACGCCAGCGCACGCAGGTCGTCGAGGGAGGAGACGCCGCCGCTGGCGACGACCGGCTTGCCGGTGCGGGAGCAGACCTCGCGGAGCAGGGCGAGGTTGGGACCGGTCAGGGTGCCGTCCTTGGTGACGTCGGTGACGACGTAGCGGGAGCAGCCGTCGGCCTCCAGCCGCTCCAGCACCTCCCACAGGTCGCCGCCCTCCCTGGTCCAGCCGCGCCCGGCCAGCGTGGTGCCGCGCACGTCCAGGCCGATCGCGACGCGGTCGCCGTACTCAGCGATGATCTTCGAGCACCAGGCGGGGTTCTCCAGCGCCGCGGTGCCGATGTTGACGCGGCGGCAGCCGGTGGCCAGCGCGGCCTCCAGCGAGGCGTCGTCGCGGATGCCGCCGGACATCTCGACCTTGATGTCCAGGGCCCCGACCACGGAGGCGAGCAGCTCCCGGTTGGAGCCCCGGCCGAAGGCCGCGTCGAGGTCGACCAGGTGGAGCCACTCGGCCCCGGCCTCCTGCCAGGCGAGCGCGGCCGCGAGCGGGTCGCCGTACGACGTCTCGGTTCCGGCCTCGCCCTGGACCAGGCGGACGGCCTGCCCGTCGGCGACGTCCACGGCGGGCAGCAGCTCTAGCGACATCTTGATCAAGACCTCCGGTCGAATGCGACGGTGACGAGCACCGGGACGAGCAGCAGGGACAGCACGAGCACGCCGAACCTCGCCGCCCACGAGGACACCAGCAGCCAGGCGATCACCTGGACGATGAGGAAGAGCACCGCCACCACGCCGTTCTGCGCGCGGCGGCGGCGGGCGAGGATGCCGCGCTGCCCGGCGATCCGCACGCCCCGGCGCGGCAGGACGGCGGCGACCGGGGCGGTGAGCCGGTCGAGCCGCTCCCGTCGCCGGGCGGACCGGGCCCGCCGCTCGGCGCGGAGCGCGGCCTGCCGGGCCTGCTCGGCCTCGCGCTCCGCCCGCCGGCGGGCCCGCTCCCTGCTCACCGCTCCCCCACCGCAGCGCCGGCCGCCACGGCACGGACCGGCGTCCCGCCGCGCGGGAACGGGTGCACGAGCGGCGGAAGCGAGGACGGGACCGGCGGAACGCTCACCCGAGCGTTCCGAGCCAGTTGGCCAGCAGCCGGGCCCCGGCGTCGCCGGACTTCTCCGGGTGGAACTGGGTCGCCGCCAGCGGCCCGTTCTCCACCGCGGCGACGAACGGCACGCCGTGCTCGGCCCAGGTGACCAGCGGGTCGGCGAACCCGGGCCCGGCCTGCAGCTCCCAGGTGCGCACGCCGTAGGAGTGCACGAAGTAGAACCGCTCGTCGGCGTCGATGCCGTCGAACAGCACCGTGCCCTCGGGGACCTTCACCGTGTTCCAGCCCATGTGCGGCAGGACGGGGGCCTCGAGGCGCTCGACCGTGCCGGGCCACTCGCCGCAGCCGGCGGTGGTCACGCCGTGCTCGACCCCCGTCTCGAACAGGATCTGCATGCCCACGCAGATGCCGAGCACGGGCCGGCCCGCGGCCAGGCGGCGCCCGATGACGCGCTCGCCGTGCACGGCCCTCAGCCCGCGCATGCACGCGGCGAACGCGCCGACGCCGGGGACGACGAGCCCGTCGGCCTCCATCGCCGCCTCGTGGTCGGCGGTCACCGTGACGTCCGCGCCGACCCGGGCCAGCGCGCGCTCGGCGGAGCGGAGGTTGCCCGAGCCGTAGTCCAGGATCGTGACGTTCTTGCCCATCAGAGCTTCACCACCAGAGCACCGCCGCTGTGATCGCCAGGGCGGCGAGGCCGGCGAGCACGAGCGCGCCGACCTTGATGCCCTGTTTGAGGAAGGAGACGACGCCGCCCACCAGGAAGAGGGCGGCGAAGGCCATCGCGATGGCCGTCCAGTTTTCGGTCACCGCCGGTCGTCCGCCGTCACAGCACGCCCTTGGTGCTGGGCACGCCGGTGGCGCGCGGGTCGGGCTCCGACGCCTCGCGCAGCGCCCGCGCCAGCGCCTTGAACTGCGCCTCCACGATGTGGTGGGCGTTGCGCCCGTACGGCACGTGCACGTGCAGGCAGATGGCGGCCTGCGCGACGAACGACTCCAGGATGTGCCGGGTCAGCGTCGTGTCGTAGTCGGGCCCGATCATGGGGGCCATGTTCTCCGGCTCGCTGTGCACGAGGTACGGCCGGCCGGACAGGTCGACGGTCACCTGGGCCAGGGACTCGTCCAGCGGGCAGGAGGCGCTGCCGAAGCGCCTGATGCCCGACTTGTCGCCCAGCGCCTCGCGGAACGCCGCGCCCAGCGCGAGCGCGGTGTCCTCGATCGTGTGGTGGGAGTCGATGTGCAGGTCGCCCTCGGTCTTCACGGTCAGGTCGAACAGGCCGTGCTTGCCGAGCTGGTTCAGCATGTGGTCGTAGAAGCCGACGCCGGTGGCGACGTCGACGATCCCGGTGCCGTCGAGGTTCACCTCCACGAGCACCGACGTCTCCTTGGTGGCGCGCTCGATCCGGCCGACGCGGCCTCCGGCAAGACTCATCACAGGACCCCTTCCAGCGCGGCGCGGAACGCCGCCATCTCCTCGGCCGTTCCGACGGACACCCTCAGCCACCCGGGCGGGCCGACCTCGCGGATCAGCACCCCGCGCTCCAGCAGGCCCTCCCAGACCGCGCGCCGGTCGCCGAAGACGCCGAACAGCACGAAGTTGGCGTCCGAGTCGGCGACGGTCAGGCCCTTGGCCCGCAGCCACTCCACCGCGGCGTCCCGCTCGGCGCGCAGCTCGTCGACGGTGCCGAGCAGCTCCGCCCGGTGCGCGAGCGCGACCCGCGCCGCCGCCTGGGTGAGCGTGGACAGGTGGTACGGCAGGCGGACCAGCAGCAGCGCCTCGATCACCGCCGGGTGGGCGGCGAGGTAGCCGAGCCGGGTGCCGGCCATGGCGAACGCCTTGGACATGGTCCGGGTGACGATCAGCCGGGGGTGCTCCGCGAGCAGGGTCAGCGCCGACGGGGTGCCGGTGCGGGCGAACTCGAAGTAGGCCTCGTCCACCACGACCATGCCGGGCGCCGCCGCGACGATCCGGGCGATCACCGCCGGGTCGAGGGCGGTGCCGGTGGGGTTGTTGGGCGAGGTGAGGAAGACCAGGTCGGGCCGGTGCTCCTCGATCGCGGCGACGGCCTTGTCCGGGTCGATCCCGAAGTCCTCCTCGCGCGAGCCCGCGATCCACTCGGTCGAGGCGCCGGTGGCGATGATCGGGTGCATCGAGTAGGACGGCTCGAAGCCGAGCGCGGTGCGGCCGGGCCCGCCGAAGGCCTGCAGGATCTGCTGGAGCACCTCGTTGGAGCCGTTGGCGGCCCAGACCCGCTCGGCGGTCAGGCCGTGGCCGAGGTAGGCGGCCAGGTCCTCGCGGAGGGCGAGCGCGTCCCGGTCGGGGTAGCGGTTGAGCTCGCCCGCGCCGCGCCGTACCGCCTCGGCGAGGTCGGCGACCAGCGCCGCGGAGGGGCCGTGGGGGTTCTCGTTGGTGTTGAGCCGCACCGGCACGTCGATCTGCGGCGCGCCGTACGGCGTGCGGCCCCGCAGGTCGTCGCGGATGGGCAGGTCGTCCAGGGTCACGCGGGATCCGTCCTGTGTCATGCGGGCCGCTCCCAGTCGGCGAGGTCGGCCAGCTCTCCGGGGGCGAAGCGGGCGCGGACGGCCGCGCCGTGCGCCGGCAGGTCCTCGGCGTCGGCGAGCACGGAGACGTGGGCGGCGGCGCCGGCCAGCGCCTCGCGGTCGTACTCCACGACGTGGATGCCGCGCAGGAAGGTCTGCACCGACAGCCCCGAGGAGTGGCAGGCGCAGCCGCCGGTGGGCAGCACGTGGTTGGAGCCGGCGAGGTAGTCGCCGAGCGAGACGGGCGCGTAGGGGCCGACGAAGATCGCCCCGGCGTTGCGGACCCGGGCGGCGAGCGCGGCCGCGTCGGCGGTGTGGATCTCCAGGTGCTCGGCGGCGTAGGCGTCGGCGACGCGCAGCCCGGCCTCCATGTCGTCGACGAGGAGGATGCCGGACTGGCGGCCGGACAGGGCCTCGGTGATGCGCGCCGCGTGCTTGGCCGCGGCGACCTGGCCGGGCAGCTCCTTCTCCACCGCGTCGGCCAGCTCGACGGAGTCGGTGACCAGGACCGCGGCGGCGATCTGGTCGTGCTCGGCCTGGCTGATCAGGTCGGCGGCGACGTGCACCGGGTCGGCGGTGGCGTCGGCGAGGATGGCGATCTCGGTGGGGCCGGCCTCGGAGTCGATGCCGATGCGGCCCTTGAGCAGGCGCTTGGCGGCGGCGACCCAGATGTTGCCCGGGCCGGTGACCATGGTCACCGGGGCGCACTCCTCGGTGCCGTAGGCGAACATCGCCACGGCCTGCGCGCCGCCGACGGCGTAGACCTCGTCGACGCCGAGCAGCGCGCACGCGGCCAGGATGGCCGGGTGCGGCAGCCCGCCGAACTCCTTCTGCGCGGGCGAGGTGACCGCGAGCGAGGCGACGCCGGCCTCCTGGGCGGGCACGACGTTCATCACGACGCTGGACGGGTAGACCGCCTGGCCGCCGGGGACGTACAGGCCGACGCGCTCGACGGGCACCCAGCGCTCGGTGACGGTGCCGCCGGGCACGACGCGGGTGGTGACGTCGGTGCGGCGCTGGTCGCGGTGGACCAGACGGGCGCGGCGGATCGACTCCTCCAGCGCCGCGCGGACCCGCCCGTCGAGCCCGTCCAGCGCTCGGGCGATCGCCTCGGCGGGCACCCGGGTGGAGGCCAGCTCGACGCCGTCGAAGCGGGCGGTCAGTTCCCGTACGGCGGCGACCCCGCGATGATGCACGTCCTCGCAGATCGGCCGGACCTTCTCCAGGGCGGCTTCGACGTCGAGTTCGGCACGGGGCAGCACGTCGCGCAGGTCCTCGGGGAGGGCTCCGCGCAGGTCGGTACGGGAAATCACCCGTACAGTCTACGGAGCCCGCGGACCGCCCTCTCTCCGCGTTCCACGATGCGGACCTCCCCGGGTCACCATGCGGACCGCCTTTACGCTGTAGATTCACAGCTGGGGCCGCGTCGCGGGCCCGCGCCCGGCCGCTACGCTGCCCCCCATGGGCAAGTCGAAGAGCGCCGGGGGCCAGGGCACCCCCGCGACGATGGCGCTGAGCCGGGCGAAGGTGGACTTCACCCTCCACCCCTACGAGCACGACCCGAATGCGCAGGCCTACGGCGAGGAGGCGGCCGACGCGCTCGGCGTGCCGCACACGCGGATCTTCAAGACGCTGGTGGCCGAGGTGGATGGCGGGCTGGCGGTCGCGGTGGTGCCGGTGGCGGGCAGGCTGGACCTCAAGGCGCTGGCCGCGGCGCTGGGCGGCAAGCGCGCCGCGATGGCCGAGGCGGCCAAGGTCGAGCGGGTCACCGGCTACGTGGTGGGCGGGATCAGCCCGCTGGGGCAGCGCAAGCGGCTGCCGACCGTGGTGGACTCCTCCGCGCTGTCCTTCGAGACGATCTACTTCTCCGCCGGCCGGCGCGGCCTGCAGATCGAGACCTCCCCCGCCGAGCTGGTCCGGCTGGCGGAGGCGGTCACCGCCGCCATCGCCAAGACCGGCTAGCCGCCGCGGCTCCCCGGCCGGAGCGGGTAGTTCTGTCGAAGGTTGCCGACGCGCGCCACGGCGGCCGCGGGCGAGACTGCGCCGGACACCGTGTCACGCGCGGGCGGCCCGCACGGTGACCGGCCGGAGCCCTGGCCGGGCGCCGTGCGGCCAGCGCGCGGGCCGCGACGACTCCCCGGGGGGACGCATGCACTACCTGACCGCCGTCGAGATGCTCCGGCTGCTGCGCGAGCGGCGGGTCGGCGCAGTGGAGCTGCTCGAGGCCCACCTGCGGCGCATCGAGGAGACCAACCCGGCGGTCAACGCGATCGTCACGCTGGTGGCCGAGCGCGCCCTCGCCGAGGCGCGGGAGGCCGACCGGGACCTGGCGCGGGGCGTCTGGCGCGGGCCGCTGCACGGGCTGCCGGTCGCGCACAAGGACCTGACCGAGACCGCGGGCGTGCGCACCACGTACGGCTCGCCGCTCTTCGCCGGCCACGTGCCGGAGCACGACGCGCTGATCGTGCGCCGGATGCGCGGGGCCGGGGCGATCACCCTCGGCAAGACCAACACCCCCGAGTTCGGCACCGGCTCGCACACGGTGAACCCGGTCTTCGGCGCCACCCGCAACCCCTACGACCTGTCACGCTCGGCAGGCGGGAGCAGCGGCGGGTCCGCCGCCGCGCTGGCCTGCGGGATGGTCCCGCTGGCCGACGGCACCGACGTGGGCGGCTCGCTGCGCAACCCGGCCTCCTTCTGCAACGTGGTGGGGCTGCGGCCGACGCCGGGACGGGTCCCGGCGCCGTCGGCCGCGGCCGCCTGGTTCACCCTGGGCGTGCCCGGGCCGATGGCCAGGACGGTCGCCGACCTGACGCTGCTGATGAGCGTGGTGGCCGGGTTCGACCCCGCCTCCCCCTTCGCGATCGCCGAGAGCGGCGCGGTCTTCACCGAGCCGCTGGACCTGCTGGACCTGAGCGGGCTGCGCGTCGCCTGGAGCCCCGACCTGGGCGGACTGCCGGTGGACGCCCGCACGGCCGCGGTCACCGCGACCGCCCCGGCCGTGCTGGAGGGGCTGGGCGCGCGCGTCGAGCGGGTCGACCTCGACCTGTCGGACGCCGAGGACGCCTTCCGCACCTGGCGGGCCTGGTACTACCTGCTCTCCTACGGCGACCTGCCGGCCGAGTCACTGGGCGAGAACACCCGGTGGAACGTCGAGCGGGGCCGCGAGGTGACCGGGGCCGACCTGGCCCGCGCCGAACGGCTGCGCAGCGGCCTCTACCAGCGGATGAGCGCCTTCTTCGACACCTACGACTTCCTGCTGGCGCCGGTCAGCCAGGTGCCGCCGTTCCCGGTGGACGCGCCGTACGTCACGGAGATCGGCGGCGAGCCGCTCCCCGACTACCTGGCGTGGATGCGCTCGGCCTACTGGATCAGCGTGCTGCACGCCCCGGCCGCGTCGGTGCCGTGCGGGTTCACCCCGGACGGGCTCCCGGTCGGGGTGCAGATCGTCGGGCGGCCCTTCGCCGACCTGCGGGTGCTCCGGCTGGCCCACGCCTTCGAACAGGCCACCGGGCACGGGCTGCGCAGGCCGGAGCTCCGCTGACCCCGCTCCGGGCCCGCGCCGGGAGACCGGGCGGCACCGGCCGGGCCGGAGGGTCCCGCAGCCTACCTGTCCTCGCCGCTGATGTCGTAGGAGGAGATCTGCCCGTAGGGGCCGCGCCCGCCGAACGGGCGGCGCAGCGGCGAGTCCTGGTAGGCGGCGACGCCCTCCAGCGCGGTGAAGACCCCGGCCGCGAGCATCGGCCAGGCCACGAGCACGCCCTGCGCGGTCAGCTCCAGCGGCCCGGCGACCGCCTGCACGTCCCGCCCGGAGGCCGCCACGTTCACCGCGCCCAGGTTCAGCGCCGCGCCGACCACCGTCGTCAGGTAGCCGGCGAGCAGCCCGCCCGCGGCCAGGCCCAGCACCACGGCCAGCGGCCGGCCCCGGCGCGAGAGCAGGTATCCGGCGGCGCCGCAGAGCAGTCCGAACCCGCCGGTGACGACGGCGAACCAGCCGTCGGCGGCGATGAGCGCCTGGGTGGAGGAGTCCGCCAGGACCGGGCCGCGCTCGGTCACCACGTACGGCGGGCGCGGCGCGAGGTAGGACCACAGGGCTCCGGCCGCGACCGCGAGCACCGCCAGGGCGAGCACGGTGACGGCGAAGTCGCGCGCGTGACGCCCCAATGATCCGCCTCCCTGCAGCTCTTCAGGATGTGATGCTCTGCCCGATGTTACCGAGTCGTCCAGTTGTCTATACCAATGCAGTGGTTCGAATCCCGTTACGCTGTGCGGGTGAACGAAGAGGTATGGCTGATCGAGCCCTCCGGCCCGCTCCGCGGCGACGTCGAGGTGCGCGGGTCCAAGAACGGCGTCTCCAAGCACATGGTGGCCGCCATGCTGGGCGACGGCGAGAGCATGATCCAGAACGTCCCCGACGTGGGCGAGGTCGGGATCACCGCGCAGATGCTGCGGGCGCTCGGCATCAACGTGGACATCACCCCCCGTGAGATCGTCATCGAGCGCGGACCGGAGATCAACCCGCACGTGCCCGCGGCGTTCACCGGTCTCAACCGGATCCCCATCCTGATGCTCGGCCCGCTGCTCCACCTGGCGGGCGAGGCGTTCGTGCCGCTGGTCGGCGGCGACCCGATCGGGCGGCGGCCGGTCGACTTCCACGTCGACGCGCTGCGCGCGATGGGCGCCGAGGTCGAGGTGAGCGACACCGGCGTCTACGCCAAGGCCAAGCGGCTGCGCGGCACCCGGATCGAGCTGCCGTACCCGAGCGTCGGCGCCACCGAGACCATCCTGATGTCGGCCGTGCTTGCCGAGGGCAAGACCGTGCTCAAGGGCGCGGCCACCGAGCCCGAGGTCGTCGAGCTCGCCCTGTTCCTGCAGCGCATGGGCGCGCTCATCGAGCTCAGCCCGGACCGGCGCATCGTGATCGAGGGCGTGGAGAAGCTGCACGGCGCCTCCACGTGGCTGAACGGCGACCGGATCGAGGCGTTCTCCTACCTCGCGGCCGGCCTGATCACCGGTGGCCAGGTCCGGGTGCACGGCTGCCCGCAGGACCGCCTGGTCACCGCGATCACCACGCTGGCCAGGATGGGCGCCCAGCTGGACATCACCGACGACTACCTGTCGGCCTCGGCCCCCGGCGGGCTGCGCGCCGCCGCGGTGCAGACCGACACCCACCCGGGCTTCATGACCGACTGGCAGACCCCGCTGATGGTGCTGTTCACCCAGGCCCAGGGCATGTCGGTGCTGCACGAGACGGTCTTCGAGAACCGGCTGGTCTACGTGCCCGCGCTGCAGAAGATGGGCTGCGAGATCGAGGTCTTCGACGTGTGCCTGGGCGGCCCGGCCTGCCGCTACCACGACACCAACGCCAAGCACTCGGCGGTCGTGCGGGGCGTGTCCAAGCTCCGCGGCGCCGACGTGACGCTGCCCGACATCCGGGCCGGCTTCTCCGCCGTCCTGGCCGCCGCCGCCGCGGAGGGGACCTCGACGCTGCGCGGCGTGCACCACATCGAGCGCGGCTACCACCGGCCGTTCGAGCAGTTCGCCTCGCTGGGACTGGACATCCGTCGAGAGAAGGTGGGCAGCGAGTAAGGGTTCGCAATCAGGCGTTTAACGGTGGTGGTCCGGTCGCACGTTACTCTCTGTGACATCACGACATGCCAAGGGACGTGACAGGAGAGACTGTGACGACAGGCGCGGCCCCGTCGTGTGCCTGTGCGTCCTGCTGGTCTGCGGGATGCTCGCGGGAGCGCTGGCGACGGTGGCCGCGCTGCCGCTGGTCGGCGTCACCGGCCTCGCGGTGCGGCAGGCGAAGGGCACCTTCGTCGACCTGCCGCCCAGCCCGCGCGAGGACCCGCTCCCGGAGCGCACCGTGCTCCTGGACGTGCACGGCCGCCCGTTCGCCCAGTTCTACTCGGAGAACCGGACGATCGTCGACCTCGAGCAGGTCGCGCCCGTCATGCGCCAGGCGATCGTGGCGGTCGAGGACGCCCGGTTCTTCCAGCACGGCGGCCTGGACCTCAAGGGCACGCTCCGCGCCCTGATCACCAACACCCAGGCGGGCGCGGTGCGGCAGGGCGGCTCCTCCATCGCCCAGCAGCTCGTCAAGAACATCCTGGTCGCCGGCGCCGAGACCGACGCCGAGCGCGCCCGGGCCCAGGCGCCGAACCTGCAGCGGAAGATCGCCGAGCTGCGGTACGCGCTGGCGCTGGAGAAGAAGTACACCAAGCCGCAGATCCTGGAGCGCTACCTCAACATCGTCTACTTCGGCGCCGGCGCCTTCGGGGTGGAGGCCGCCGCCCGGCGGTTCTTCTCGGTCCCGGCCTCCCGGCTCTCCCTGCCGCAGGCCGCGACGCTGGCCGGGGCGGTGCGCACGCCGTACGGGACGGACCCGGCCCTGGGCAGGAAGCAGCAGCAGCGGCTCAAGCAGCGCAGGAACCTCGTGCTCGACCGGATGGCCGACGTCGGGTTCGTCACCCGCGCCGAGGCTGACGCGGCGCGGCGCAGCCCGCTGAACCTCCGCCTCCAGCCCGCGCCGGGCGGCTGCAGCGAGAGCGCCCACCCCTACTTCTGCGTCTACGTCCACCGGGAGCTGCTGACCAACCCGGTCTTCGGCCACACCCGCGCCGAGCGCGAGCGCCACCTGGCCAGGGGCGGCCTGATGATCCGCACCACCCTGGACCCGGCCGTGCAGCGCGCGGCGGACAGGGCCATCCAGGCCCGGGTCTCCCCGCACGACACCGAGGTCGCGGCCGAGGCCATGGTCGTGCCGGGCACCGGGGCGATCCGGGCGCTGGCGGCGAGCAAGCGGTACGGCCGCAACCCCGGCGACCGCAAGCACGGCCCCCGCACCACCTTCAACCTGCCCGCGGACGCGGTCCACGGCGGCGGGATGGGCTTCCAGGCGGGCTCCACGTTCAAGGTGTTCACCCTGGCCACCGCGCTCCGCCAGGGCTGGCGGTTCAACAGGGGCTTCCGGACCCCCGGCCTGTTCGTGCCCGCCCGGGGGTTCACCGACTGCAGGGGCCGGGCGGTCAACGACCCCCGCGCCAGGATCTTCAACGCCGACGGCCGCCGCCGGGGCGGTCCCTTCAGCATCTCCACCGGCACCTGGAGGTCGGTGAACATCTTCTTCATGATGCTGGAGCAGCGGGTCGGGCTCTGCCCGGTGGTGCGCACCGCCAGGGCGCTCGGCATCACCCGGGCGGACGGCTCCCCGTTGCGGGAGGTCCCGACGTTCACCCTCGGCATCAACGAGATGGACCCGCTGACGGTCGCCGCGGCGTACGCCGCCTTCGCCGCGCGGGGCCGCTACTGCCGCCCGATGGCGATCACCGCGGTCGTCGGCCGGGACGGCGAGCGCACGGCGATCCCGCCCAGCTGCCACCAGGCGATCGACCGCGGGGTGGCCGACGCGGTCAACCGCGTGCTGAGCGGCGTGTTCGGCAGCGGGACCATGCGGGGGCAGGGCATCGGCCGCCCGGCCGCGGGCAAGACGGGGACCAACAACGGCTACACCTCGGCCTGGTTCGCCGGGTACACCCCGCACCTGGCCGCGGCGGTCAGCGTGGGCGACATCCGCGGCTCCTACCGCCACCCGCTCCGCAACGTGGTGATCGGCGGCCGGTACTACGGCTCCGTGCAGGGGGCCTCCCTGCCCGGCCCGATCTGGACGGCCTCCGTGTCCGCCGCCCTGCGCGGCGTGCCCGCGGCCTCCTTCCACCCGCCGGACATGAAGCGCTTCGGCGGCGGGTTCACGCCCCGCCCGGCCAAGGTGAAGAAGGACGGGCGGCCCCGGGCGGGCGGCGAGGGGCACGGCCGGGCCCGGAGCCGGACCTGGCGGTTCCCCGACCGCGGCTGGCAGCGGCCCGGAGGGCGGCAGTGGAAGCGTGACCGCGGCTGGCAGCGGCCCGGCCGGGGCTGGAAGCGCGACCGCAGGTGGCGCGACCCCGACCGCTGACCTCCCGCCCCGGTCTCCGGGGCCGCCCCCGGCGTGCGGAAGCCCGGTTTCTGGGCAAAGAGCGGAAGATTCTCAGTCGTCCGCACGTCAGGGGTGGTCACGTTGGCGGGTCTCGCGGAGCCGATCGCGGTCGGCGTCGAAGAGGAGTTCCATGTCGTCGATCTGGAGACCCGGCGCCTGGTCCCCCGCGCCGGCGTGCTGCTGGAGCGGTTACCCGAGGACCGCTTCACCCACGAGCTGCAGCGCTCGGTGGTGGAGGCCAACAGCAGGCCCTTCGTCCGCCTGGCGGACCTGGCACACGACCTGACCGCGCTGCGCCGTACGGTGATCGCCGCGGCGGACGGGCTGGGACTGGGGATCGCCGCCGCCGGGAGCGTGCCGCTGGTGGACACCGAGGCGCTGAAGATCTCCCCGGACCCCCGCTACGAGCAGATGCTCGCCGACTACCAGCTCCTCACCCGCGAGCAGCTGATCTGCGGGGCCCAGGTGCACGCCGAGGTCTCGGACCGCGACCTGGCGGTCGTCATCTCCCACCGTCTGGCCCCCTGGCTGCCGCCGCTGCTCGCGCTGAGCGCGAGCTCGCCCTACTGGCTGGGCACCGACACCGGCTACGCGGGCTACCGGCCGCTGATCTGGCAGCGCTGGCCCACCGCCGGACCGGTGGCGGCCTTCTCCTCGGCCGCGGAGTACGACCGGGTGATCGCCGATCTCATCCGCTCGGGCGTGATCACCGACCCCGGAATGATCTACTTCGACATCCGCCCGTCGGACCACGTGCCCACCGTCGAGCTGCGGATCTGCGACGCCTGCCCGCTGGTCGGCGACGTGGTGCTGCTCGCGGGGCTGTTCCGGGCGCTGGTGGCGCGGGAGCTGGAGGCGATCCGGACCGGGACCGGGCACGGGGTCCGGCTGGAGATGGTGCGCGCCGCGACGTGGCGGGCGGCCCGCTCCGGGCTGGAGGGCGACCTCGTCGACCCGGTCGAGGGCGTGCCCCGGCCGGCCGGCGAGGTGGTCCGGCGGATGGTGGACGGCCTGCGCCCGCAACTGGAGGGGACCGGCGACTGGGAGCTGGTCTCCCGGCTGGCCTGGGACGCGCTGGCCCGGGGCTGCTCCGCGGCCCGCCAGCGCGCGGCCTTCGCCCGCGCCGGCCGGCTCTCCGACGTGGTGGACCTCGTCCTCGCCGAGACGCGCTCCCAGGAGTGGGAGGCCGCCTGACGGCGGACCGGCGCCACGCCCGCGCGCCGGCCTGCCGGGCGGCCACCGCGCCCCCCGGCGACGAGGCGGTCATCGGTGCGCGGGCCCGGCGCCCGCCGGGCCCGCGCACCGGACCGGCGTCATCCGCTCAGGCAGGCGGGGCCCAGCAGCTCCTTCAGATCGCCCATCAGGGCCGGGGACGGCGAGACGCGCAGCCGGTCGTCCAGGCGCATGACGGTGGTCTTCGGGCCGTTGTGGATGTGCAGGCGGACCTCGGTGGTGCCGGGGTGGGTGGTCAGGACCTCCTTGAGCCGGCCGACCACCGGGGGCGTGCAGCGGTTCAGCGCCATGCTCACCAGCAGCGGCCCGCCCGCCTCGGCGGTGGCCAGGTCGGGGGCCGTCACCTCCATGGCGATGATCTTGCCGATGTCCTCGCGCTTGTCCAGCCGGCCCTTGACGAAGACGATGGCGTCCTCGGCGAGGATCGTCGAGCAGAGCTGGTAGGCCGAGGGGAAGATCATCACCTCGATGGCGCCCTCCAGGTCCTCCAGCGTGGCCAGCACCCAGGTGTCGCCCTTCTTGGTGACCTTGCGCTGGACGCCGGAGAGGATGCCGCCGACCGTCACGATCTGGCCGTCGGGACGGCTCTCGTCCTGGAGCGCGGCGACCGAGCAGTCGGCCCCCGCGGCGAGGATGTGCTCGACGCCGAAGAGCGGGTGATCGGAGACGTACAGGCCGAGCATCTCCCGCTCGAACGCCAGCAGGGTGGTCTTGTCCCACTCGCCCGGCGGGATCTGCACGTCGAAGGTCTGGTCCTCGGCCCCGTCCACCGCGCCGAACAGGGAGTCCTGCCCGATCGCCTCGTTCTTCTTGATGTCGATGACCGCGTCCACGGCCTGCTCGTGGACCAGCACCAGGCCCTTGCGGACGTGGCCGAAGGAGTCGAACGCGCCCGCCTTGATCAGCGACTCGATGACCCGCTTGTTGCAGACGATCGCCGGGACCTTCCGCAGGAAGTCCTTGAAGTCGGTGAAGCGGCCCTTCTCCTTGCGCGCGGAGATGATCCCGTCGACGACGTTGCCGCCGACGTTGCGGATCGCCGACAGGCCGAACCGCACGTCGCTGCCGCGCGCGGTGAAGTCGAAGTCGGACTCGTTGACGTCCGGCGGGAGCACCTTGATGCCCATCCGGCGGCACTCGTTGAGGTAGAGCGCCGACTTGTCCTTGTCGTCCTTGACCGAGGTGAGCAGCGCGGCCATGTACTCGGCCGGGTAGTTGGCCTTGAGGTAGCCGGTCCAGTACGCGACCAGGCCGTATCCCGCGGTGTGGGCCTTGTTGAAGGCGTAGTCGGAGAACGGCAGCAGGATGTCCCAGAGCGCCTTGATCGCCGCGGCGGAGAACCCGTTCTCCTTCATGCCGGCTTCGAAGGTCTCGTACTGCTTGTCGAGTTCGGCCTTCTTCTTCTTGCCCATCGCGCGGCGGAGCAGGTCGGCGCCGCCGAGGGAGTATTTGGCGACCTTCTGCGCGATCGCCATGACCTGCTCCTGATAGACGATCAGGCCGTAGGTCGTGTCGAGGATCTCCCTGAGCGGCTCCTCCAGCTCGGGGTGGATCGGGGTGATCTCCTGCTGGCCGTTCTTGCGCAGCGCGTAGTTGGTGTGCGAGTTGGCGCCCATCGGGCCGGGCCGGTAGAGCGCGAGGGCCGCGGAGATGTCCTCGAAGTTGTCGGGGCGCATCAGGCGCAGCAGCGAGCGCATGCCGCCGCCGTCCAGCTGGAACACGCCCAGCGTGTCGCCCCTGGCCAGCAGCTCGTAGGTCCTGGTGTCGTCCAGCGGCAGGTCGAGCAGCTCGATCTTCTCGCCGGTGTTGGCCTCGACGGCCTTCAGGCAGTCGTCGATGATCGTCAGGTTGCGCAGGCCCAGGAAGTCCATCTTCAGCAGGCCGAGCGTCTCGCAGGTCGGGTAGTCGAACTGCGTGATGATCGCGCCGTCGGAGTCGCGGCGCATGATCGGGATGTAGTCGGTCAGCACCTCCGACGACATGATGACGCCCGCGGCGTGCACGCCGGTCTGCCGGATCAGGCCCTCCAGGCCGCGCCCGAGGTCGACCGCCGCCTTGACGTCGACGTCCTCCTCGTACAGCTTGCGCAGCTCCCCGGCCTCGTTGTAGCGCGGGTGGCCGGAGTCGAAGATGCCCGAGAGCGGGATGTCCTTGCCCATCACCGCGGGCGGGAACGCCTTGGAGACCTTGTCGCCCAGCGCGTACGGGTAGCCCAGGACGCGGGCCGCGTCCTTGATGGCCGCCTTCGCCTTGATGGTGCCGAAGGTGGCGATCATGGCGACCTTGTCGGAGCCCCACTTCTCCGTCACGTAGCGGATCACGTCGCCGCGCCGGCGCTCGTCGAAGTCGATGTCGACGTCGGGCATGGAGACGCGCTCGGGGTTGAGGAAGCGCTCGAAGATCAGGCCGTGCGGGATCGGGTCGAGGTCGGTGATGCCGAGGGCGTAGGCCACCAGGGAGCCCGCCGCCGAGCCTCGGCCCGGCCCCACCCGGATGCCGTTGCGCTTGGCCCACATGATGAAGTCGGCGACCACGAGGAAGTAGGACGGGAAGCCCATCTGGATGATGACGCCGAGCTCTTTCTCGACCCAGGCGCGGTGCTCGTCGTCGACGCCGTCCGGGAAGCGGCGGCGCATGCCCTCCCAGACCTGCTCGCGGAAGAACTCCTCCTCCGTCATCCCGTCGGGGACGGGGAAGGTCGGCATGAGGTTCTTGTAGGTGAACATGCCGGCCGGGTCGACCCTCTCGGCGACCAGCAGCGTGTTGCGGCAGCCCTCGGCCCACAGGTCGGAGGAGTCGACCGCCCGCATCTCGTCGGCGGTCTTGATGTAGTAGCCGCTGCCGTCGAAGCGGAAGCGGTCGGGGTCCGACAGCTGCTTGCCGGTCTGGATGCACAGCAGCGCGTCGTGGGAGGTCGCGTCCGACTCGTAGGTGTAGTGCGAGTCGTTGGTGACCACCGGCGGGATGCCCAGCTCCTTGCTGATGCGGGTGAGCCCGTCGCGGACCCGGCGCTCGATGTCGAGGCCGTGGTCCATGATCTCCAGGAAGTAGTTCTCCTTGCCGAAGAGCTCCTGGTACTTCGCGGCGGCGGCCAGCGCCTCGTCGTACTGGCCCAGGCGCAGCCGGGTCTGCACCTCGCCCGAGGGGCAGCCGGTCGTGGCCATCAGGCCCTCGGCGTGCTCGGCGAGGATCTCGGCGTCCATCCGGGCCCACTTGCGCACGAAGCCCTCGGTGTAGGCGCGCGAGCTGAGCTTCATGAGGTTCTTCAGGCCGCGCTCGTTGCGCGCCCAGATGGTCATGTGGGTGTAGTAGCCGCCCGCCGAGACGTCGTCCTTCTTCTGGTGCGGCTCACCCCACAGCACCGGCTTCTTCTGGTGGCGGGAGGCGGGGGCGACGTAGGCCTCGATGCCGATGATCGGCTTGACCCCGGCCCCGGTGGCCTGCTTGTAGAAGTCGTAGGCCCCGTGCATGTTGCCGTGGTCGGTGATCGCGATGGCGGGCATGCCGAGCTCGCCGACCTGCTTGAACATCTGCTTCAGACGGGCGGCTCCATCGAGCATGGAGTACTCCGTGTGAACGTGAAGATGCACAAACGAGTCGGGCATGCGGCCTTCGTCCTTCCCCTTGTCCCACGTCGGCGAGGGAAGCTTACGCCCGTTTCCCCGGGTGCGGGACGCCCTCGCCCCGCTCCTGTCCGGGCCCTCGTCCGGAGCCCCGCCCGGCCCCTTCCCCGGCTTCCCCGGCTTCCCCGGCCTCCTGGCCCGCTCCCTGCCCGGGACCGCCCGCCGCGGCGGGCAGGCCGCTCCCGGACGGTTCCGCGGCGGCCTGCCGGGCGCGGCGCTCCTCCGCCAGGTGCAGCCCCGCCTCGATGACGGCGTTCATGATGGGCGCCAGCCGGGCCTCTCCGAGGGAGGGGGCCCGGCGGGCCATCTCCGCGACCAGGCGCCGCTCGCGTTCCAGGTCGCGCCCGGCGAACCCGCCGACCGGCTTGAGCCGCTGCACGATCCCGGCCAGCTCGGCGCGGCGCTCCAGCAGGACCGCCAAGGCCGCGTCCACCCGGTCGATGGCGCCGCGGGCGGCGAGCACCGAGCCGGGCTCCTCCCGGCGGGTCAGCGCGCCGACGACCCGTACGGCCTCCTGTGCGGCCGCGGTGGCCTCCGGCGCCGCGTCCGGGGCCAGCAGCAGCCCGTCGGCCCCCGCGGCGACCGCGGCGGCGGCGAGCGCCGCGTCGCCCCCCAGCCCGGCCAGGACGGGGCGGCCGGAGCGCCGCGCGGCCTCGCGCATCAGGGCCAGGTCGGGCGGGGCCGCCGGCGCGCCCGACCGGCCGCGTCCGCCGCCCTCGCAGAGCACCACGTTCTCCCCCGCCTCGGCGGCGCAGTAGTCGGCGACGGCGAGCCACTCCGCCAGCGACGTGGCCGGGCCGCGCTGGACCACCACCGGCAGGCCGAGCCGGGAGACCGCCCGGACCAGCCGCAGGTCCCGCGTCCAGGCCGACCCGACCAGCACCGCGTCGGCCATCGCGGCGATCTGCGGCAGGTCGTCGGCGCAGGACGGCTCCACCAGGACCGGTCCGGCCCAGCCCGCCCGGACCGCGGACAGCGCCTCGGCCGCGGACGGCCATCCGTGCGGCGCGCGCAGGTCGGCCAGGCGGGCGTCCGCGCCCGGGCCTCCGATCACCACGGCCGGGCCGCCGCCCAGCTCGAGCGTTCCCAGGTGGACGGCCTGGTGCCGCGTCCGCGCGGCCGGCCGTACGGTCAACGACATCTCGGCTCCAGATGCTCGGCCGGTGCGCATCCTGCGGACCGGCGGGTGCGGGAAGCAAAAAAGGCAGAGACGATGTCTCTGCCTCGCCGGCTCAGGATGGTCGCTGGATCACGCCTCGGGTGACCGGCCCTCCGGAGCCGGCCTGGTAAACGCGTGACAGCGGTTCATACGGACCACACTAGGCCATCACCGCCCTATTCGCCACACTGCGGGATTGGCGTCTCAAATGCCGGACAGATCTCCCGGTTTCCCCGAACCCGTGCCAGGTAGGACGGTAGAGCCCTCCGGAGGGTCGGGGCAGATCCCTGTTTATGGGAGGATCTTCTCCACTGTGAGGGAGGTTGACGCTGGTGATGCAGTCGGAGGGGAACCGGGAAGGGCGACGCGTCGCGGGCCGCTACCACCTCCTGGAGCCCATCGGGCGGGGCGGGATGGGCACGGTCTGGAAGGCCCATGACGAGCTCCTCGACCGGACCGTCGCCATCAAGGAGGTCCGCTACTCCGCCGCCCTCGGTGAGGACGTCCAGACGCTCAACCAGCGCATGATCCGGGAGGCCCGCGCGGCGGCCCGGCTCAGCCACCCGAACGTCGTGATGGTCTACGACGTGATCGAGGAGAACGAGCAGCCCTGGATCGTCATGCAGCTCGTGCCGTCCCGCTCGCTGGGCCAGGTGCTCCGCGAGGACGGCCCGCTCCCGCCCCGGCGCGTGGCCGAGATCGGGCTCGCCCTGCTGGACGCCCTGCACAGCGCGCACGACGCCGGGGTGCTCCACCGCGACGTCAAGCCGGAGAACGTGCTGCTCGCGCAGAACGGCAGGGTCGTGCTCACCGACTTCGGCATCGCCAAGCTCGACTCGGAGAGCACCCTGACCATGACCGGGGTGGCGGGCACCCCGGCGTTCATCGCGCCGGAGCGGCTGCGCGGCCTGCCCGCCCGGCGGGAGTCCGACCTGTGGTCGCTGGGCGCGACGCTGTACGCGGCGGTGGAGGGCAGGTCCCCGCACGACCGCAAGCTGCCGCTGCCCACCATGCACTCGGTCATGACCGACCCGCCCGACCCGGCGCACAACGCGGGCCCGCTGCTGCCGGTGCTGGAGGGGCTGCTCCGCAAGGAGCCCGTCCAGCGGCTGACCTACGCCGAGGCCTCGGCCATGCTGCGGAAGGTGACCGAGGGCCGCGCGCCCACGCAGCCGTCGTGGCTGGTCCGCCCGGCCTCCCCCGCTCCGGGGCCCGGCGCCCCGTCCGCCGCGCCCTCTTCGCCCGCGCCGGAGGGCGCCTCCCCCGAGCGGCGCAAGCCGTACGGGTCGCAGGCCCCCCGCAGGCCCGCGGCGTCCCCCGGCGCGGCGTCCTCCCAGGCGTCCTCCCATGCCTCTCCCAGGGCGGCGTCCGGATCGCCGTCCCAGGCCGCCGGCGGGGCCGTGCCGCCCGCCCGGGAGAGGTCCGTGACCCCGCCCGGGCGGGAGAAGGTCGTCCCTCCGTCCCCGGGCGGCTCCCCCGGCGGTTCCCCCGCCGGCGCGGCCGCTCCGGCCCGGCTGGACGGGCCGGCCGGACCCCGCGGGTCCTCCGGGCCGCGCGGGCGGGACGAGGCCGCCGGCCGTGCGGAGCCCGGGGACGCGCCGGAGGCCGCCCCGGTGATCCCGCAGACCGGGCACGTCTCCGCGCCGCTCCCCGCCGGGGAGGCCCTGCCGCACGGCGGGGACGCCGCACCGGCCGCCGGGGACGGCACGGCCGGTTCCGGCGGGACCCCCGCCGAGGCCGTCACCGGGGACGGGGAGACCGCTGCCGCGACCCCCGCTGAGGCCCCCGCGGAGACCACTGCCGGGACCGCCTCGGGAGACTCCGGGCAGGACGCGGTCGCGGAGAAGGAGACCGCACCGACCCTGAAGGCCGCCCCCGCCGAGGAGCCTCCCCCGTCGGGCCCGGCGGACCCGTCGGCCTCGGCGGTCTCCCCGTCCCCGGACATCAGGGCGTACGTCAGGAACCTGGTCCCCGAGGAGCCAGCCGACGCCGCGCCGGCCCCGCCCCGGCCGACCGCACCCCTGCCGACCGCGCCCCGGCCCGCCAGCCGAGGGCGCACGCAGGAGCGGGGACGGCCCGCGGCCGCCGGGATCGCGGCGCTCACCGGGATCACCAGGGCCACCGGGATCACCAGGGCCACCGCCCTGCCTGGGGTCCGGCGCGCCCTGCCCGTGGCGGTGGGGGCGCTGCTGCTGGTGGGCACGGTCGGCGTCTGGGCCGGCATGAACAGCGACGAACCGGAGGCGGCGGGGCGGTCCGGCCCGGGCACGAGCGCGCCCGCCTCGCCCCCCTCCGACCCGGGAGAGTCCTCCGGCGGAGGCGCGGAGCCCTCGGAGTCCGAGTCCGCCTCCAGCCCCGCGCCCAGCCCGTCGGAGAGCGAGAAGAAGAAGGAGAAGAAGGACGAGTCCGCGCTCCCTTCCGGCTGGCGCATGCACAAGGACCGCTTCGGCTTCTCGATCGGCCTGCCCAAGGGCTGGAAGGTCATCGAGCGGGAGGGCCCGCGGGTGACGTTCGGCGACCCCGACGACAGCCGGCGCTTCGTCATGATCGACTACACGGACAAGCCCGGCTCGTCCGCCAAGAAGGACTGGGACGACTACGAGCCCCAGGCCCGCCACAACTTCCGGGGATACAAGCTCATCTGGATCAAGACCGTCGACTACATGGAGGACGCCGCCGACTGGGAGTTCACCTGGCGGACGAGCTACGGCAAGGCCCGGGTGCGCAACCGGGGGTTCGTCACCGAGGGCGGGCGGGGCTACGCGATCTACTGGCACACCCTCGCCTCCCGCTGGAAGAAGGACCTGAAGCTGTTCGACGGCTTCGCCTCGACCTTCTCGTCGAAAAAGTAGGGCCCCGCCCGACCGGCTACGATGCGGGGGATTCAGGGGCCGAGGGGAGTCGACCGACACATGACCGAGCGGAAGGTCGCGGGCCGCTACCAGTTGCTCGAGCCCATCGGCGAGGGCGGGATGGGCGTCGTCTGGCGCGCCCACGACGAGCTCCTCGACCGGGTCGTCGCGGTCAAGGAGGTCCGCTACCGCGGGATCGACGAGACCGCGCGGGCCGACCTGAACCAGCGCACCGTCCGGGAGGCCAAGACCGCCGGGCGGCTCGACCACCCGTCCGTGATCATCGTGCACGACGTGGTCGAGGAGGACGGGCGGCCCTGGATCGTCATGCAGCTGGTGCGCTCGCGCTCGCTGGGCGAGGTCGTCCGCGAGCGGGGGCCGCTGGCCCCCGCGCGGGCGGCGGCCGTGGGCCTGAGCGTGCTGGGCGCGCTGCGGGCCGCGCACGCCGCCGGGGTGCTCCACCGCGACGTCAAGCCGGAGAACGTGCTGCTGGCCGACGACGGCCGGGTGGTGCTGACCGACTTCGGCATCGCCGCGAACTCCCACGACACGGGCATCACCCGCACCGGCGGGATGGTCGGCACCCCGGCGTTCCTGCCGCCCGAGCGGCTGCACGGCCTGCCCGCCACGCCGGAGTCCGACCTGTGGTCGCTGGGCGCCACGCTGTACGCGGCGGTGGAGGGCCGTCCGCCCTTCCAGCGGGACACGGCCGCCGCCACCATGATGGCCGTGCTCTCCGGCGAGCCCGCGCCGCTGACCTGCTCCGGTCCCCTCGCCGCGGTCATCACCGGCCTGATGGTCAAGGACCCCGCCGCCCGCATGGGCGCCGGGGAGGCCGAGGCCCTGCTCACCCTGGCCGCGGGAGGCCAGACCGTCCCGGAGGGGGCTCCCCCTCCCCCGCCGCCGTCGGCGGAGGCGCCCTATCCCGCCTCGCTGGCCGCGCCCTCCGCCCCCGCGGCCGGGACGCGCCCGTCGCGGGGCGGCACGGGCGGACGCTCCTCCGCGGACCGCCCCTCCCGCACGGACCGATCCTCCGGCCGCACGGACCGCCCCTCCCGCACGGACCGATCCTCCGGCCGCACGGGTCCTTCCCCGCGCTCCGGCGGGGTGGCCCCGCCCGGCCCGGCGCCCGCGTACGGCGGGCCGCCCGGGCCCGCGCACCCGGCGGCCCCCGGCGCGTACCGGGACGTCCCCGGTGCCCCCCAGTCCTCTCCCGGCGTCTCCCCCGGCGCCTTCCCCGGTCAGGCATCCGAGCCGTCCCGGTCCGCGCGTCCCGGCGCGCCCTCCCCCGCCACCCCGGGCGACCCGTTCGCCGCCACCCCCTTCCCCGCCACCCCGGGCGACCCGTTCGCCGCCACCCCGAGGCCCGCGGCCGGACCGGCCGGCCACGCGCCCGTGCCGTACCCGGGCGGGCCCGCGCACCCGGCGCCGGCCGCCTTCCCCGCCCACCCGGGCGGACCCGCGGGGACGGCCGGGACCGGCCGCCGGTCCCGGCGGGAGCACCCGACCCTCGCCGGGAGCCCCGCCTCCTCCTGGCCGTCGGCCAGGAAGCTGGCCCTCGCGGTGGGCGCGCCGGTGCTCGCGGTCGCCGTGGGCGTGGGCGGCTGGCTCGTCCTGCGGGACGGCGGGACCTCCGCGGCGGCGGACCGGCCGGCCGGTGACGCCGGACCCGCCACGGCGCCTCCCACGGCGCCCTCCAGCGGGACCGGCCGCACGCCCGGGGCCTCCCCCGCCCCGGACTCCACCGCCCCGGACTCCACTGCGGGCTCCGGGACCGGCCGGCTGCCGAAGGGCTGGCGGTGGTACGAGGACCCCGAGATGGGCTTCACCGTGGCGATCCCGCGGAAGTGGACCGCCAGGCGCGCCACCGACCGCAACCGGGTGGAGTTCCGGGCGCCGGGCGCGGCGAGCTTCCTGTGGATCGAGTCGACCGAGGATCCCGAGGTCGACCCGGTCAAGCACTGGGAGAAGGTCGAGAAGGTCATCAGCGTGCACCGGCAGAGCTACCGCCGGATCGGCATCACCCCGCTGAGCTACCGGGGCCTGGCCGCCGCCGACTGGGAGTTCACCTACACCAGCGGGGGCGTGCCGATGCACGTGCTGGACCGGGGTTTCCGCACCGCGGACGGCACGCCGTACGCGATCTACTGGGAGAGCCCCGAGGACCGCTGGGACCGCGCCTACTTCGACCGGTTCACCGACACCTTCCGGCCATGAGCGCGGAGCCGGGCGGGGAGGCGGCGCGGTTCTGGCGGAACCCGGCGCTGCCGGGCGTGGACCTGCTCAAGGCCCGCTACGTCACGCACCGCTTCACCCGGCACGTGCACGAGCAGTACGCGATCGGGGTGATCCTGTCCGGGGTCGAGGAGTTCGACTACCGGGGCGAGCGGCACCGCGCCGGCGCCGGGGCGGTGGTCCTGGTCGACCCCGAGCAGGTGCACACCGGCCACGCGGGCGTGCCGGACGGCTGGGCCTACCGGATGCTCTACCCGTCCGTCGAGGTGGTCTCCGGCGTCGCGGCGGAGCTGCTGGCCGGGCGGGGCACGCCGTACTTCCCCGAGGCCGTGGTCTCCTCCCCGCACGCCGCCTCCCTGCTGCGCGCCGCCCACGCCGCCGCCGAACACGGCGACGACCTGGCCTCCTCCAGCCTGGCCCGCGCGGCCTTCGGCGCGCTGGTGCGGCGCCACGCCGCCCGCCGCCCGCTCCTGCCGCCGCGGGACGCCGGGGACCGCGCGGTACGGCTGGCCCGCGAGATCCTGCACGGGAGCCTCGTCGACCCGCCGACGCTGGAGGACCTGGCCCGCGCCGTGGAGGCGCGGCCGTTCGCGCTGATCCGCGCGTTCAAGGCCGCCACCGGCCTGCCCCCGCACACCTACCTGAACACCCTCCGGGTACGGCGGGCACGCTCCCTGCTCGACGCCGGGACGCCACCCGCCCGGGTCGCCGCGGAGGTCGGCTTCACCGACCAGGCCCACCTGAACCGGCACTTCAAACGGATCGTCGGCGTGCCGCCGGCCGCCTACCAGCGTGCAGGAACGTACAAGACCCACCCTTGAACCGGACATAACCTCACTCGCATGGAAACAACCACTCGTTCCTCTGCGGTCAGGGACGGGCTGGGCGTGGGGATCGCGGTGGGCCTGTCCGGGGTGGCCTTCGGCGCCGCCGCCGTCACCGCCGGGCTGAGCGTGGCCCAGGCGTGCGTGCTGAGCCTGTTCGCCTTCACCGGCGCCTCGCAGTTCGCGCTGGCCGGCGTCGTGGCGGGCGGCGGCAGCCTGGCGGCGGGCGCCGCGGGCGCGCTGCTGCTCGGCGTCCGCAACGGCCTGTACGGCCTGCGCCTGTCCGGCCTGCTCGGCGCCCGGGGCTGGCGCCGCCTCCCCATCGCCCACGGGGTGATCGACGAGACGACGGCGGTGACCCTGGCCCAGCCGGACGCAGAGTCGGCCCGGACCGGGTTCTTCGTCACCTTCGCCAGCCTCTACCTGACCTGGAACGCCACGACCCTGCTCGGCGCGCTGGGCACCTCGCGGGTGGCCGACCCGGCGGTGTTCGGGCTGGACGCGGTGGGCCCGGCGACGTTCCTGGCGATCCTCTGGCCCCGGCTGACCGGCTCCGGCCCCGAGGCCCGCACGCTCCGGGCGGTCGCGGCGGGCGGGGCGGCCGTGGCGCTGGCCGCGACCCCGTTCGCCCCCGCGGGCGTGCCCGTGCTGCTGGCCGCCGCGGCCGTGCTCGCCGTCGTGCTGAGGAGTCCGCGATGACCGTCTGGCAGGCGGTGATCGCCGTCTCCCTGGGCTGCTACGCGCTGAAGCTGGCCGGGCTCTCGGCGCCGCGCCGGGTGCTCGACCACCCGGGCGTGCAGCGCTTCGCCGCGCTGGTCCCGGTGGCGCTGCTGGCCGCGCTGATCGCGGTGCAGACCTTCGCCGAGGGGCAGGCGCTGGGCCTCGACTGGCCGCGCACCGCGGGGCTGGGCGCCGCCGTGGTCGCGCTGCTGCTGCGCGCGCCGTTCCTGGTGGTGCTGGTGGCCGCGGCGGCCGTCACCGCGGCGCTGCGATACGCCGGGCTCTGACTCCGGAGGACCGCCGGAACGACCCCGGGCTCTGGTCCCCGGCGATCTCCGGCGGTCCCTGCTGATCCCCGGCGGCCCCGGTTCCCGCCCCCCGGGGAGCGCGGCGGCCGCCCGTGCACCGTCCGGCTGCGGCTGCGGCGGCCGAGCCGTTCCGGCCGGGCCGTTCCAGGTGGGCCCGGCGGGTCACCCGAGCGGCAGCGCCATCCGGAAGACGGCGCCCCCGCCGGGGCGGGAGTCCGCCTCGGCCCGGCCGCCGTGGGCGGCGGCGACGGCCGCCACGATGGCCAGCCCGAGTCCGGCCCCGCCCTGGTGCCGCTCCCCGCCGCGGCCGCCTCCGGCCCGGTAGAAGCGCTCGAAGACGAGCGTGCGCTGCTCCTCGCCGAGCCCCGGCCCGGTGTCGGCGACCTCGATCACCGCCTCCCCGCCCGCCCGGCGCACCCGGACCACGGCCGGGGCGCCCGGCGGGGTGTGCGCGAGCACGTTGGCCAGGAGGTTGCCGACCGCCTGGCGGATCCGGGCGGCGTCGCCGGGCACCTCGACCGGCCCCGGGTGCTCGGTCTCCAGCGGCCGGTCCGGCTCGATGGCGAGGGTGTCGGCCACCGCGTCGGCCACCAGGGCGGTCAGCTCGACCGGGGCCCGCTCCAGCGGCCGGCCCGCCTCCAGGCGGGCGAGCAGCAGCATCTCGTCCACCAGCGCGCCCATCCGGGTCGCCTCCGCCTCGATCCTGCGCATGGCCACGGCCAGGTCCTCAGGCCGGGTGGCCGCGCCGCGCCGGAACAGCTCGGCGTACCCGCGGATGGTGGCGACGGGGGTGCGCAGCTCGTGGGAGGCGTCGGCGACGAAGCGGCGCAGCCGCTCCTGCGACTCCTCCCGCTCCCGGAACGCCGCCTCCAGCTGGCCGAGCATCGCGTTGAGCGCGTGGCCGAGGCGGCCCACCTCGCCGGCGGCCGGCGCGGCCTCGATCCGGCGGTCGAGGTCGCCGGCGCCGATGTCCGCCGCGGTCTCCACGATGCGGTCCAGCGGGCGCAGGCCCCGGCGGACCAGGTACGCGGCGAGCAGGGTCAGGCCGGCCAGTGCCGCGGCCGAGGAGACGGCCAGGACGCGGGCGATCCGCCCGGTCAGCTCGTCGGAGGCGGCGAGCAGGTCCTCGGGCGAGGCCATGGCCAGCAGCCGGGCGCCGTGGTGCCCGCGCCAGTCCTGCAGCGCCCCGAAGACGGCCCCGGCGACCAGGCCGAGGGCCAGGGCGACCAGGGCGACGACGGTGACGACCAGCCGGGCGCGCAGGGACATCACTCCTCCCGGGGCAGGCGCAGCACGTAGCCCACCCGGGGCACGGTGTGGATGAGGGGCGGGCCGCAGGAGTCGACCTTGCGGCGCAGGTAGCTGATGTACGTCTGCACGACGCCGTCGTTGCCGCCGAAGTCGTACTCCCACACGTGGTCGAGGATCTGCCGCTTGGAGACCAGCCTGCCCGCGTTGGCGGTCAGGAAGCGCAGCAGCTTGAACTCGGTGGGGGTCAGGTCGATGCGCCGGCCGTCCCGGTGGACCTCGTAGGCGTCCTCGTCGATGACGAGGCCGGCGAAGGCCAGCCGTCCGGTGTCCGGCCCGGCCCGGCGGGTCCGGCGCAGCACCGCCCGGATCCGGGCGACCAGTTCCTGGAGGCTGAACGGCTTGGTGACGTAGTCGTCCCCGCCCGCGGACAGTCCGCCGATCTTGTCCTCGGTCGCGTCGCGCGCGGTGAGGAAGACCACCGGGACCTCCGACCCGGCCGCCCGGAGCCGCCGGCACACCTCCGTGCCGGACACGTCGGGCAGCATCACGTCCAGGACGATCAGGTCGGGGCGGAAGGAGGCCGCCGCCGACACCGCCGCGGCGCCCGTCTCCGCCATCGCCGTCTCGAAGCCCTCGTAGCGCAGCGCGGTGGCGACGAGATCGGCGAGGTAGGGCTCGTCGTCCACGACCAGTATGCGGCTCACCGCTCCAGTCTCCCCCGGATGATCTCCGAAAGTCCTCAGAGAACTCTGTGAAGCCCGATCCACAGGGTTCTCCCAGAGCGGTCGCACGGGCCTCGAAGACCGCCTTGCTGCACTGGAGCGCATGGAGCGACTTTCGATCTTCGTCCTGCGGCGCAGGCGGCTGGTCACACTGCTGGCCGTGTGCGCGTTCCTGGCGGGCCTGGCCGCGACCCCGCTCGCGATCCAGCGCCTGTCCGAGGAGTACGCCCACCCCGGCATGCCCGCGTTCGAGGCCAACCGGGAAATCGTCAGGATCTACGGGAACGGCGGCTACCAGCGGCCGTTCGTCCCCGTCGTGGTGCTGCCCGAGGGCATGCGGGCGCAGGAGAGCAGGCAGGCCGTCGGCCGGGCGTTCGCGGCCGTGGCGGCCGAGCTGCCCCGGGCCCGCGTGGTCTCCTACGCCGACACCGGCGACCCGCGGCTCGTCGGCGCGGACGGCCGGACCACGTTCGGGTTGGTCTTCCCCGGCGCCTACTCCGACGGCAGCCCGCCGGGCGGCGGCCTGGGCGAGACGCCCGACGAGGGCCCGGTGATCGCCGCCGCGATGGCGCCCGTCCTCCCCGAGGGCAGCACCGTGCGCGTCACCGGGCTGGACGCCCTCGCGCCGGGCGTGGACGCGGGCGGCGTGGACGTCCCGGCCAAGATCGGGATCGGGGCGGCCGCCGCCGTGGTCGTGCTGCTGCTCGTCTTCCGCTCCGCCCTGGCCTTCGTCCCGCTCCTCGTCTCCGCCCTGTCGGTCTTCGTGTCGTTCGCCGTGATCCTGCTGCTGACGCTGGTGACGACCGTGCACGACGTGGCGCTGACCACCATGCCGCTGCTGGGCCTGGGCATCGCCGTCGACTACTCGCTGCTGCTGGTGGCCCGGTGGCGGGAGGAGCAGGCGAGCGGTCACCGCGGCGACGAGGCCGTGCACCGGGCGATGCGCGGCGCCGGGCGCGCGGTGCTGTCCAGCGGGGCGGCGGTCGCGATCGGCCTGGTGACCATGGTGGTGCTGCCGGTGCCGTTCCTGCGCAGCCTCGGCCTCACCGGGATGGTCGTCGCGGCGGTCAGCGTGGCCGCCACGCTGACCGTGCTGCCGGTCCTGCTCGCGCTGACCGGGCGGCGGCTGGAGCGCCGGCGGGCGCGGTCCGCCGCCAAGGGCCCGGCGGCGACGCCGTTCCACCGGGAGGCGCGGGCCGGGTGCGCCTGGTCGGCCTGGGCCCGCGGGGTGATACGGCTGCGCGTGCCGGCCGCGCTGGTCTCCGGCGGCCTGCTGCTCGCGCTGGCCGCCATCGCGCCTGCCGCGGACCTCGGCCTGCCGGAGAGCGGTGACCTCCGCGCCTCGGGCCCCGCCCACGAGGGGCTGGCCGCGCTGCGCCGGGCGGGCGTGCCCTCCGGCTCCATCACCCCGTTCGACGTGCTGGTCACCGGCGACCCCGCCCCGGTGGCGGAGCGCATCCGGGGCGTCGAGGGCGTGTCCGCCGTGCTGGCCCCGGACGGCGCGTCCTGGCGGCGCGAGGGCACCGCGGTGGTCACCGTGCTCCCGGTCGCGGAGAGCGGCGCCGACGCCGGGCAGGAGACCATCGCCCGGGTCCGCCGGGCCGTCTCGGACACCACCGCCGGGACCACGGCCGGCACCGCCACCGGTACCGGCATCGCCACCGCGGCCGGGACCACGGCCGGGACCGCGCGGGTGGGCGGCAACGCCGCGCAGAGCATGGACTTCCTCCGGCACGCCTACGGGGCCTTCCCGTGGATGCTCGCGGCGGTCGCGCTGGTCACGTTCGTGATGCTGGCGCGGGCGCTGCGCTCGCTGCTGCTCCCGCTCAAGGCGATCGCGCTCAACCTGCTCTCGCTGGGCGCGGTGGTCGGCGCGATGGTCCTGCTCTGGCAGTACGGCTGGGGCACCCGCGAGCTGCTGGGCGTCCAGCCGACCGGTTCGATCGGCGAGTTCGTCCCCCTGACGATCTTCGCCTTCCTGTACGGCCTCAGCATGGACTACGAGGTCTTCATCCTGGCCAGGATGCGGGAGGAGTACGACAGGTCGGGCGACACCGTCCACGCGGTGGTCGAGGGCGTGGGGCGGACCGGGCGCCTGGTCACCTCGGCCGCGCTGATCCTGTTCGTCTCCTTCGCGGCGCTGGCCATGACCCCCGAGCTGGACGTGAAGGTCTTCGCCAGCGGGCTGGCCCTCGGCGTCCTGCTGGACGCGACGCTCATCCGCGGTGTCCTGGTGCCCGCGGTGGTCGCCATGATGGGCCGCTGGAACTGGTGGCTGCCCGCCTGGGCGGCCCGGCCGCTCCGGGTGGCGCCCTCTCCGCTCCCACCCGGAGGCAGGCTTTCCACCTAGATCACATAAAAAGTCCAGATTACCCGTCCCCGTCCGGGGTAGTCGGGGCTCCATGTCCGACTCACAGGAGCTCATCGCCCACCGCTACCGGCTGCTGGAACCCGTCGGACGAGGGGGCATGGGCACGGTCTGGCGGGCGCGCGACGAGGTGCTCGGCCGGGACGTGGCCGTCAAGGAGGTCGTGCCCTCACCCGATCTGACGGCGTCGGAGCGGGAGGCGTTCACCGCCCGGACGCTCCGGGAGGCCCGCGCCGCCGGGCGGATCGGCCACCCGTGCGTGGCCACGGTCTACGACGTGGTCGAGGAGCGGAACCGGCCCTGGATCGTGATGCAGTTCGTGGAGTCCCGCACGCTCGGCGCCGTGACCAGGGAGGACGGGCCGCTCCCGCCGGCCCGGGTGGCGCGGGCCGGGCTGGAGGTGCTCGGCGCGCTGCTCGCCGCGGACCGGGTGGGGGTCCTGCACCGCGACGTCAAACCGGACAACGTGCTGATCGCCCCCGACGGCCGGGCCGTGCTGACCGACTTCGGCATCGCGATGCTGGAGGGCGACTCCTCGGTGACCAGGACCGGGGCGCTCATCGGCACCCCCGCGTTCATCGCCCCGGAGCGGGCGGGCGGCGGCGCGGCGAGCCTCGCCTCCGACCTGTGGTCGCTCGGCGTGACGCTGTACATGGCGGTCGAGGGGCGCTCCCCCTTCCAGCGCGCCCACCCGCTGGCGACGCTCGCCGCGGTCATGCACGAGCCGCCGCCCCCGCTCCGGCGCGCCGGGGCGCTGGGCCCGGTGATCTGCGGCCTGCTCAGGAAGGACCCGAAGGCGCGCATGTCCCCGCAGGAGGCGCAGCTGCGCCTGCGGGCGGTCATGGACGGCACGGCGCCCGAGTCCACCATGCCGATCGACCTCGGCGGCCGGCGGGCCGGGCAGCGGGCCGGCCGGCGGGCCGCCGTGCCACCGCCGTACCCGTTCCGGGAGGGCCCCGTCCCGGCGGCCTCCGCCGCGGCTGCGGCGCTCCCCGCCGCGGGGGCCGTGCCGCCGGACGCCGGCACGGGGACGCCACCGGGTCGCTCCCCCGCCGCGGCCCGGCAGGCTCCGCCACGACGGCGCCCGGTCATGACCCTGGTCTCCGCGGCCGCGCTCGCGGTCGCCCTCTCCTCCGGGGGGATGGCGTGGGTCACCTCGCGGACGCAGGCCGGCCCCGCGGGTCCCACGGGTTCCCCGGCGCCCTCGGTCTCCGCGACCGCTCCGGCGGACGGGAGCGAGACTCCCCCAGGCGCGGAGACGGTGCGGACCGGCACCCGTGACGCGGGCGACGGGCGGAGCCGTACCCGTGACGCGGACGCGGGCGGCGGGCGGAGCGGCACCGGATCCACCCGGGGCGACGGGAGCTCCCGCGACGGGTCTCCGAGCGGCTCCGCGGGCAGGCCCGCGCGGGGCGCTCCGGAGAAGGCGTCGGGGAAGCCCTCGGGCGGGCCCGCCCGCAAGCCCTCCGCGGAGCCCTCGCGTCCCTCCGCCGGGAACGGGCGCGGCGCGGAGGAGACACCGCGGGACCGCTCCGGGCAGGACCGCGGCGCCGGCGGCGGGCAGGGCCGGGACACCGGCGGCGAGGACGCCCCCGGCCGGGTCGATCCGGACGAGGGCGGCGGGCGCGGGAACGCCCCCGGCGCGGCCGTGAGCCCCCGCGGGGCCGGGAAGGGCGAAGAGAGGTCCGGCGCCTCTGCCGGGGGCCGGGACGCGAGGGGCTGACGGCCCGCCCGTCGGCACCGGCAGAACGCGTGCCACCACCGCGTCACCACCGGCGGACCGCGCGGCGCCGGCGGCCGCCTACGCGTCGCCGCTGACGGCCTTCAGGGAGTGCGCCAGGTCCTCGGGGTAGTCCGCGGTGAAGCTGACCCACTCACCCGTCGCCGGGTGCTCGAAGGCGAGACCGACCGCGTGCAGCCACTGGCGGTTCACGCCCAGCCGCGCGGCCAGCGTGGGGTCCGCGCCGTAGAGCATGTCGCCCACGCACGGGTGGCGCAGCGCCGACATGTGCACCCGGATCTGGTGCGTGCGGCCCGTCTCCAGCTTGATGCTCAGCAGCGACGCCGCGCGGAACGCCTCGATCGTGTCGTAGTGGGTGACCGACTCCTTGCCCCCCGCCACGACGGCGAACTTGCCGTCCGCGAACGGGTGGCGGTCGATCGGCGCGTCGATCGTGCCGCGGAGCGGGTCCAGGTGGCCCTGGACCAGGGCGTGGTAGATCTTGTCGACCGTGCGCTCCTTGAAGGCGCGCTTGAGGACCGAGTAGGCGTGCTCGCTCTTGGCCACGACCATCGCGCCGGTGGTGTTGGCGTCCAGGCGGTGCACGATGCCCTGGCGCTCGGCCGCCCCGCTGGTGGCCACCCGGTGCCCGGCGCCCAGCAGGCCCCCGATCACGGTCGGCCCGGTCCAGCCGGTGGTCGGGTGGGCCGCCACGCCGACGGGCTTGTTGACGACGACGATGTCGTCGTCCTCGTGGAGGATCGCCATGCCGGGGATCGGCTCGGCCACCGGCATCGGCGCGGCGGGCGGCGGGGGCAGGGTGACGTCCAGCCACTCGCCGCCCTGGACCCGGTCGGACTTGGCCGCGGTGGACCCGTCCACCAGCACGTCGCCGGAGGCGATCAGCTCCGCCGCCCGGGTGCGCGACAGGCCGAACAGCCGCGACAGGGCGGCGTCGAGGCGCTCGCCCTCCAGGCCGTTGGGGATCGGGAGGCTCCGCCGCTCAGCCATCGTTCTTGCGCTCCTTCTCTCCGGTGTCGCGCGTTCCGTCGATCTGGTGGCCCCGCCAGGCGAAGAAGACCGCGAGGACGCCGCCGCAGACGATCGCCGCGTCGGCGACGTTCCAGACGGGGAAGTGCCCGGGGAAGGTCTCGATGAAGTCGACGACATACCCCTGGAACGGCGCGTCCCTGCCGAAGCCCGCCGGCCAGCGGAAGACGCGGTCGGTCAGGTTGCCGAGCGCCCCGCCGAGCAGCAGGCCGAGCGTGACCGCCCAGGGCAGGCTGCGCAGGTGGCGCGCGGTGCGCAGAATGGCGATCACCACTCCGGCCGCGACGAACGTGAAAATGATCGTCATGCCGGTGCCGATGCTGAAGGCGGCCCCGGAGTTGAAGATCACCCGGAGCTGGAGCAGGCCCGGGATGAGGACCAGCGGGTCCCTGCCCTCGAGGGTCTCCAGGACGATCGTCTTCGTGACCAGGTCGAGAAGGTAGACGATCGGTGCGATCGTCGCGAGCACGGCGATCCGCCGCCTGCCGGACGGGACGGCCGGGGCGGCCGTCCCGTCGGCGGCGCCGCCGTCGGTCAGCGGCGCTCCTCCTTCTGCTTGCAGGCCACGCACAGCGTCGCCCTCGGGAACGCCTGCAGGCGCTCCTTGCCGATCGGCTGGTGGCACGATTCGCACTCTCCGTAGGTCCCCGCGTCGATCCGGGCGATCGCTCGCTCGTTCTGCGCGACCAGGTCGCGCGAATTCAGGGTAAGGGCGATCTCGCGTTCCCGCGCATACGTCCGGGCGCCGGCATCGGCCTGGTCGTCGCCCGCGCCGTCGGTGACGTCGCCGGCGGCGATCTCCGACTCCGCCCGGGCGATCTCCGCGGTCAGCTCCTCGATCTCGGCTGTCAGCCGCTGACGGACCTCTTCGAGCTCCTCCTCCGTCCACGTCGCGGCGGGACCGTTCTGGGACGGCGCTACCGCGCTCTTGTCTGCGCGAATGGTCGTGGCCATGTCGGCCTCCTCACTCGATCGGACCCCTACCGATGCGGTAAGACGGTGCGGGCAGCTTAGGCCGTCCATAACAGAACAGCAACAACCCGGCGGCGTCTTTGCCAATCCCGTACCATTCCGCCCCTTCCTGCCCGCTCCCCGGTCGTCCGCCCGCCGGAGCCCCGGATATCGGGAAGCCCCCGCCGCGCCGGGTGCGTTATCGTTTGAGTTCGCAAGGCGTTGACGGGGACGAGTACCTCCGGCCCCTCCCGCACGAGCGACCCGGGGACGGTGCGAGCCCGGGGCGGGCCCCGGAGGGAAGATCACCCCCGAGCCGCCGGAAGAACGGTCCTCCGCCCGTGGCGGACGCCCAGTAGACCCGGCAGCGAACCGAAAAGAAGAGGGTCTCCCCACCGGGAGGCCAAGGAGGGTGGTACCGCGGGGCCGCCAGGCCTCGTCCCTCCGCGCACCTGCAGGCCAGCACCAGCGTGGAGGTTCCAGCCCGTCATGTCCGCCCATTTCCGCTCCCTTCCCGCGCAGGTCGACCTGCCCGCGCTCGAACACGAGGTCCTCGGCCGCTGGCGGGACGGCAAGATCTTCGAGCGCTCGGTCGAGCAGAACTCCGGCGGCCCGGCCTGGGTCTTCTACGAGGGCCCGCCCACCGCCAACGGCATGCCCGGCGTCCACCACGTCGAGGCCCGCGTGTTCAAGGACGTCTTCCCGCGCTACAAGTCCATGCGCGGCTACAGCGTGCCCCGCAAGGCCGGCTGGGACTGCCACGGCCTGCCCGTCGAGGTCGGCATCGAGAAAGAGCTCGGCCTGTCCGGCAAGAAGGACATCGAGGCGTACGGCATCGCGGAGTTCAACGCCAAGTGCCGCGAGTCGGTGCTCCGGCACGTGGACGCGTTCGAAGAGATGACCGAGCGCATGGGCTACTGGATCGACCTGTCGCAGGCCTACCGGACGATGGACCCGGCCTACGTCGAGTCCGTCTGGTGGTCGCTCAAGGTCGTCTTCGACAAGGGCCTGCTCTTCCGCGACTTCCGCATCACGCCGTACTGCCCGCGCTGCGGCACCGGGCTGTCCGACCACGAGCTGGGCCAGCCCGGCGGCTACGAGACCGTCTCCAGCCCGTCGGTCTACGTCCGCATGCCCGCCACCTCCGGCCCGCTGGCCGAGCTCGGCGCCTCGCTGCTGATCTGGACCACCACGCCGTGGACGCTGGTCTCCAACACCGCGGTCGCCGTCCACCCCGAGGTGACCTACGTCGCGGCCCGGCCGGCCGGCTCCGAGGAGGTCCTCGTCGTCGCCGAGCCGCTGCTGGCCTCCGTGCTGGGCGAGGACGCCGAGGTGCTCGCCGCCTTCGCCGGCGCCGAGCTGGAGCGCACCTCCTACCGCAGGCCGTTCGAGCTCGTCGACATCCCCGGCGCGCACTACGTGGTGCTCGGCGACTACGTCACCACCGAGGACGGCACCGGCCTGGTCCACCAGGCTCCCGCCTTCGGCGCCGACGACATGGCGACCTGCAAGCGGTACGGCCTGCCCGTGGTCAACCCGATCGGCCCCGACGGCCGCTTCACCGAGGACGTGCCGCTGGTCGGCGGGCAGTTCTTCAAGCACGCCGACGAGTCCCTCACCGCCGACCTGCGCGACCGCGGCCTGCTCTTCCGCGGCGGCCACTTCGAGCACAGCTACCCGCACTGCTGGCGCTGCCACACCGCGCTGCTGTACTACGCGCTGCCCGCCTGGTACATCCGCACGACCGCGATCAAGGACCAGCTCCTCGCCGAGAACGAGAAGGTCGGCTGGTACCCCGAGACGATCAAGTGGGGCCGCTTCGGCGAGTGGCTGCGCAACAACGTCGACTGGTCGCTGTCGCGCTCCCGCTACTGGGGCACCCCGCTCCCGCTCTGGGTCTGCTCCGCCGACTCCTCCCACGTCACCTGCGTCGGCTCGCTGACCGAGCTGGGCGAGCTGTCCGGGCAGGACGTCTCCGCGCTCGACCCGCACCGCCCCTACGTCGACGACGTCACGCTGCCCTGCCCCTCCTGCGGGGCGGAGGCGCGCCGCGTCCCCGACGTGATCGACGCCTGGTACGACTCGGGCTCGATGCCGTTCGCCCAGTGGGGCGCGCCGCACAGAGCCGCCGAGATGCTCGAGAAGGCCTACCCGGCGCAGTTCATCTGCGAGGCCACCGACCAGACCCGCGGCTGGTTCTACTCGCTGATGGCGGTCGGCACGCTGGTCTTCGGCCGCACCTCCTACGAGAACGTGCTCTGCCTCGGCCTGATCCTCGCCGAGGACGGCCGGAAGATGAGCAAGCACCTGGGCAACGTGCTGGAGCCGATCTCCCTGATGGACCAGCACGGCGCCGACGCCCTGCGCTGGTTCATGGCCTGCTCCGGCTCCCCGTGGGCGGCTCGCCGCGTCGGGCACTCCACGCTGGAGGAGATCGTCCGCAAGGTCCTGCTGACCTACTGGAACACGGTCTCCTTCTTCACCCTGTACGCCAACGCCGAGTCGTGGGAGCCCTCGGCGCAGGCGCCCGCGCCCGCCGACCGCCCGCTGATCGACCGGTGGGCCCTGGCCGAGCTGCACCGGACGGTGGCCGAGGTCACGGCGTCGATGGACGAGTTCGACACCGCCCGGGTCGGGCGGCGGCTGGGCGAGTTCCTCGACGACCTGTCCAACTGGTACGTCCGGCGCTCCCGCCGCCGGTTCTGGTCGGGCGACGCCTCCGCCTTCGCCACGCTGTACGAGTGCCTGTCGACGGTCACGCGCCTGATGGCGCCGGTGGTGCCGTTCATCACCGACTACGTCTGGGACGTGCTCCGCACCGACGCCGACCCCGTCTCGGTGCACCTGGCCACCTGGCCGGAGGCGGACCCCGCGCTGCTCGACGCGGCGCTGTCGGAGCGGATGGCGCTGGTCCGCCGCCTGGTGGAGCTGGGCCGCTCGGCCCGCGCCTCCAGCGGGGTCAAGACCCGCCAGCCGCTCGGCCGCGCCCTGGTCGGCGCGCCCGGCTGGGCCGCGCTCTCCGCCGAGCTGCGCGAGCTGGTCGCCGACGAGCTCAACGTGCAGGCCCTGGAGGACCTGTCGGGCATCGGCGCCGATCTGGTCTCCTTCACCGTCAAGCCCAACTTCCGGGCGCTGGGCAAGCGGTTCGGCCCGCAGACCAAGCTGGTCGCCGCGGCCGTCTCCGCCGCCGACCCGGGCGCTCTCGCGGGCGCCCTGCGCTCCGGCTCCCCCGTCTCGCTGGAGGCCGGCGAGCTGGGCACGGTGGAGCTCACCGCCGACGACGTGATCGTCACCGAGCAGCCGAAGTCCGGCTGGGCGGTGGAGACCGGCGCCGGTGAGACCGTCGCCCTCGACCTGACGATCACCGACGAGCTGCGCCGCGCCGGCCTGATCCGCGACGTCGTCCGGCTGGTCCAGGAGGCCCGCAAGTCCACGGGCCTGTCCATCACCGACCGGATCGACCTGTGGTGGTCCGCCACCGACCCCGAGCTGGCCGAGGCGCTGCGCGCCCAGGGCGGCACGGTGGCCGAGGAGGTCCTCGCCCTGTCCATGACAGAGGGCACCACCGGGGGCGCCACCGGGGAGCTCCCGGTGCACGAGGACACCGACCTGGGGCTCGCCTTCCAGCTCCGCCGCAACGGCTGACCCGCCGTCGGACGTACGAAGAGGGCCCCGGGGAGATCCCCGGGGCCCTCTCTCGTGTTCCCGCCCGCCCTCCGGAGACCCGGTACGGCCCGGCGGGCGGAAGATCAGCCGTTCTGGCAGACGGCGCAGCCGCTCAGGCCCGCCTTCTCGGCCTCGGCCCGTGACATGGTCTCGACGCCGTCGTCGTCCACGCCCCTGATGAGAGGGCAGGTGGGACCGTGGAAGCGGCGGGTGCCCACGATGACGCTGACCGTCTCCGGCTCGGCGTCCTCCGCGACGGCGGGGATCCCGTGGGGCGAGGTCTCCTCGCCCACCGGCGTGCCGCCCCGGGCCTCCTCGGGTTCCCCCGGCGGGGTCGCCTCTCCCTCCGCGGAGCCCGCGCCGGACCCCGCTGAGGGCCCAGACGAGGGCTCTGTGGAGGGTCCTGGGGAGGGCTCCGCCGAGGTGGAGCCGGTCGGCACCGACTGCCCGGCGCGCCCGGGCTCGGTCCCGGCCGGCTCCACCGGCTCGGCGGTATCGGGAGTGGTCCTGTCCGCGGCTTTCACGGCCTTCTCCGCGGTCTCCGGAGCGGCCGGGGCCTCGCGGCCGCCGGAGGGGCGCTCCGCCCGGTCCCCGGGCGCGGGTGGCACCCGCCACACGGCCGTCTCCTCGGCGGGTTCGCCCGCCGTCTCCGGGTCCGCGCCCGCCGGCTCCGCGGCGGGCCCGTCCGCGGTCTCGCCCGCCGGCGAGACGGTGGTCTCCCCTGCGGCCTTCTCCGCGCGCTCCGTCCCGGTCACGGCCCCGCTCCCGGCGGAGGCGTCCTCCGGCTCCGCCGCCGGCCGTACGGCCGTCTCCGGCCCGGGGACCGCGGGGTCCGGTACGGGATCCGGCGCGGGGGGCCGGGCGGCCGCCGCGTCGCGGCCGAACCAGCCGGTGGCCGCTGAGTCCTCCGGCTCCGGAGCGGACGGCCGGGCCGAGGGCCCGGGGGCGGGCTCCCCTGCCAGGGAGGCGGACGCCGCCTGCTCCCGGCTCTCCCCGGACGGCGTCGCGGCCGCCCGGTCCCTCACCGCCGGAGGCTCCTGGGACGGGCCGGAGGCCACGGGGCGGTACGGAGGGGTGAAGCGCACGGTCTCGCCCGCCGCCGGGCCGGCGGCGCCGGCAGGGCCGGACTCGTGGAGCGCCTGGGGCCCCGTGGGCTCCTGCTCCCGCGGGTCCTCCTGCGGCGCGCTGAACTCGGGCAGGCAGGTGGTGCAGGGCGTGAAGCCCTCCTCGCGGGCCTCCTCGCAGGTGAGCTCCTCATGATCCCTGCCGGCCAGCTGGCGGCAGCCTGCGAGGTGGTAGCGCCTGCGGCCGGGGATCACCAGCACGATCGCCTCGGCGTCCAGCGGGCCCTGCCGGGCGGCGGCCGCCGGAGCCGGCCGGGTGCGGGTGGCGGCCGCCTGCCGTCCGCTCTGGGGCGCTCCCGCCGGTACACCGGCGACGCCGGGCACTCCCGCCACATGGTGCTGGTGGGGCGCCATGGGGCCCGCGTGCATCGGACCGGCCGGAACCGGCCCTCCGTAGGGGGACTTCAGAGCCGCCCCGGCGCGTCCGCGGCCGGGGAACAGCTCATGGCGCCGCAGCAACGCCCCGATCACCAGGAAGACCGCGGAGAGCACGCTGACCGCGATCGACCACATGACCAGAAAGGGCTTGGCGAGCACGACCCCCGCGATGAGCAGGACGACGGCCGTCAACACCAGGCCAGCGCTGATAAGGATCACGAAGGAACTCCCGGGTACGGGTCAGACGGAATGACCCGGCACCTTAGCGGCGGTCGTTGTGCGGGACGTCGGCGCCCTGGAACGCCCCGGAGTGCTGCGACGGCTCACCGCCGAAGTGCCCGGGACCGCTCTGCAGGGGCTGCTGGCCGCCCGGAGCCGCGGCGTGCGACATGACCGGGGGGCCGGCCACGGGGCCGCCCACGATCGGGAACCCTCCACTGCCCTCGGCGGCGACGTTCAGCTCGGCGAGCTGGTTCTCCAGATAGAGCTTGAGGCGGCTGCGGTACTCCCGCTCGAAGCTGCGCAGCTCCTCGACCTTGCGCTCGAGCTCGTCACGCGTCTGCACCAGCGAGCCCATCGCCTGGCGGTGACGCTCCTGGGCGTCGCGCTCCAGCGTCTCGGCGCGGGCCCGGGCCTCGCCGATGACCTGCTCGGCCTGGCGGCGGGCCTTGCCGAGGATGTCGTCGGCCTCGCGGCGCGCCCGGGTCACCGTCTCGTCCGCCTCCCGGCGGGCGTCGGCGATCGCCTGGTCGGCCGTCTGCTGGGCCAGGGCGAGCACGCGGGCGGCGGTGTCCATGTTGTCCTCGGCCGGGGGCATGCCCATGCCGACGGGGACCGGCTGCTGCTGCACCGGCTCGGGAGCCCGCATCGGCTCCGGCTGCGGCACCATCATCTCGGGCTTGGGCTCGGCGACGGGGGCCGGCGCCATGGCCATGCCCATCCCGCCGGGCACCTTGCCCCGCATGCACTCCGCCAGCTTGGCGCGGAGCTCCTCGTTCTCCTGGATGAGGCGGTCCAGCTCGGACTCGACCTCGTCGAGGAAGGCATCGACCTCTTCCTCGTCGTAACCCGGCCTGAGTCGGGTCGTACTGAACTGCTTGTTCCGCACATCAGCGGGTGTCAGCGGCATTTTCGGTCTCCTTGGCGCGCTTGGAGTCTGTCCGGAGGGACGGTACCCGATCAACGAAGCGCGGACACGAGTTGGATCAAGACCCAGACCACAATGAACAGGACTGTGAAGCTCAGGTCAAAGGCCACCGTACCCAACCGGAGTGGCGGAATGAAACGGCGGAGGAACTTGAGAGGTGGGTCGGTGACCGTGTATATGGCCTCCGCCAGGACCAGGACCACCCCCGTGGGGCGCCACTGGCGGGCGAACGCCTGCACCGTCTCAAAGATCATTCTGCCGATCAGCAGGAGCAGGTAGATCCACAGGACAACGACCACGATGTCGCTAACGATCCCCACGGTGCCGTCCTGCCTCCGTCCTGGTCCACGACCGCCGGAAGGACGGGGTGGGCTTCGACTCGGTGTACATAGTGGAACTCTAGCTCTGGTTGAAGAACCCGCGCTCCGCGATTCGGGCCTTGTCCTCGGCGGTCACCTCGACATTGACAGGGGACAACAGGAACACCTTGTTCGTAACACGTTCGATGCTTCCGTGTAGGCCAAAGACGAGACCTGCCGCGAAATCGACGAGTCGCTTCGCGTCGCTGTCAACCATTTCAGTCAGGTTCATGATGACCGGCGTGCCCTCACGGAAGTGCTCCCCGATGGTCCGCGCCTCGTTGTAGGTGCGGGGATGCAGGGTCGTGATGCGCGCCAGATCGGTCGTGCGGCGCTCCAGGACCGCCGTCGCGGGCCTGGGAGCGGGCACTCCCTCGGTGTCGTCCTGGGGGTCGCCGGCCGCGTCGGAGCGCTCCTCGCCGGCCCGCCTCGACTCGTCGAACTCGTCGAACTCGTCGTCGGGGTAGACGTCGTACCTCTCGTAGCGGTCGTCCTCCACAAGACCGAGGTAGACCGCCATCTTGCGCATCGCGCTGGCCATCGCTGCTTCTTCCTCCGTCTTACTTCGATTGCTCGGGGTGGCAGCCATCCCCCCTTGACGCTCACCGCCGATCGACCACTCACCGGATACGTGGACGGCAACGCCCACTTGGAGGGACATTACCTGACGAAGGGCTTGCGGTGACCGAGCAACGCCGTACCGATCCGCAGGTGTGTCGCGCCGTTCGCCACCGCCTCGCGCAGATCGCCGCTCATCCCCGCGGAGATGATCCCGGCGTCCGGGTGGGCCTCCCGTACGGCCTGCGCGACCTGGCGGAGCCTGGCGAAGGCCCGGGCGGGCTCCTCCCCCAGCGGGGCCACCGCCATCACCCCGCCCAGCCGGAGGCCCCCGGTCCCGGCCACGGCGTCGGCGACGGCGGGCACGTCCCGCGGCCGCGCCCCGCCCCGGGCCGGATCGTCGTCCAGCGCGACCTGGACCAGGCAGGTGATCTCCCGGCCCGCCCGGACCGCCTCCGCGCCGAGCGCGGCGACCAGCCGCGGCCGGTCCACCGAGTGCACGACGTCGGCGTAGCGGGCCACGGACCGGGCCTTGTTGGTCTGCAGCTGGCCGATGAAGTGCCAGGCGAGCCCGAGGTCCGCGCAGTCGCGCGCCTTGGCCGAAGCCTCCTGGTCGCGGTTCTCCCCGACGTGCCCGACCCCCAGCGCGGCCAGGTGCCGCACGTCCGAGGCCGGATAGGTCTTGGTGACCGCGATGAGGGTCAGCTCCTCACGGGCACGGCCGGCCGCCCGGCAGGCCTCGGCGACGCGCGCCTCGACCTCGGCCAGGCCGGCCGCGATCTCATCTCTTCGAGTGGTCTCCGTCACATCTCCGCCGCTCAAACACCGACAAACCGGAGGAAACCATTCTGTCGGTCCCGGCGAAGGACATAGGCACCCATCCCGCAGTGATCAATGTCACTTCAGGAAGTCGGGCACGTCCAGCTCCTCCTCCTGCTCCTCGAAGATCACCCGAGGCCGACGGGCGGAGTCGGAGACCTTCGCGGGGATGGGGGCCGGCGGGACGGGCGCCGACTGCGACGGCTCGGGGGTCGGACGCGGGATGGAGACCGGAGGCGAGAGCTCCTCCACCCGCGGCGGCTCGGCCTGCGGGGCCGGCTCGGGGGCCGGGTGGACCGGCTGCGGCGCCGGGGCGGGCGCCACCGGCGCCGCCTGGAGCGCCGGGGGCTCGGCCTCGGCCTGCGGCAGGGGCGCGGGGACCGGGCGGACCGGGGCGGGCGGCGGCTGCACAGCCCTGGGCGGCTCGGGCCTGGACTCGGCCTTCGCCGGCGGGACCGGGCGGACCGGAGCGGAGGACGGCGGGGAGGGCGGGGAGGAGGGCTGCCGGGCCGCCGGGCGGGCGGCCGCCTGCCCGAGCGGCGCCTTGTCGTTCGCGACGGGCTCGTCGAAGCCCGCCGCGATCACCGTGACCCGCACCTCGTCTCCGAGCGCGTCGTCGATGACCGTGCCGAAGATGATGTTGGCGTCCGGGGCGGCCGCGTTGGAGACGAGCTGGGCCGCCTCGTTGATCTCGAAGAGGCCGAGGTCGGAGCCGCCGGCGATCGAGAGCAGCACGCCGTGGGCGCCGTCGATGCTGGCCTCCAGCAGCGGGCTGGAGACCGCCATCTCCGCCGCCGCGACCGACCTGTCGTCGCCACGGGCGTGCCCGATGCCCATCAGGGCCGAGCCCGCACCCGACATGACCGACTTCACGTCGGCGAAGTCCAGATTGATCAGTCCGGGGGTGGTGATCAGGTCGGTGATGCCCTGGACGCCGGAGAGCAGCACCTGGTCGGCCGCCTTGAAGGCGTCCAGCACGCTCACCTGCCGGTCGGAGATCGACAGCAGCCGGTCGTTCGGGATGACGATGAGGGTGTCCACCTCCTCGCGCAGGGTCTCGATCCCGGCCTCGGCCTGCATCGCCCTGCGCCGGCCCTCGAAACTGAAGGGCCGGGTCACCACGCCGATGGTCAGCGCGCCCAGGGAGCGCGCGATGTTCGCGACCACCGGGGCTCCGCCGGTGCCGGTGCCACCGCCCTCCCCGGCGGTGACGAACACCATGTCGGCGCCCTTGATGACCTCCTCGATCTCCTCGCGGTGGTCCTCGGCCGCCTTCCGCCCCACCTCGGGGTTGGCCCCCGCACCGAGGCCTCTCGTGAGCTCCCGCCCGACATCCAGCTTGACGTCGGCGTCACTCATGAGCAGCGCCTGGGCGTCGGTGTTGATGGCGATGAACTCGACGCCCTTGAGTCCCTCCTCGATCATCCGGTTGACGGCGTTGACTCCGCCTCCGCCGATGCCTACAACCTTGATGACCGCGAGGTAGTTCTGCGGTGCTGCCACGACGAGGGGCCTTTCCGCTCGTTGACTTGCAATTTCATGCGGCACGGGGCTCGTGCCGTCGTTTCTTTAACTCTCACCCTCAAGTTGAGATTTAGATTTATGTCAACCTGAGGATTGATACGGACAGTAGGAGCTACGCTCCAGGTGGGTCAACTAACCGCGCCGCAAGCGTGCCCGGCGTGTCGCAGCCTGTCCTTTTCGTGAGACGCCCGGCGAAGGCCTCCGGAGCACACCCGCCGGACATCCCGGTCACTTCACCGTCACCACGTCCGGCGAGCTCACATCATAGGTGTCGGCCGGCCGCTCCAGCAGGGTGGTCAGGATCTTCGCCTTCTCGGCGGGACGGTCGCTGCCGCCCCACACCACCACGCGGCCGTCCCTGAGCCTCAGCGTGACGGTCTCGGCCGAGGTGGCGCGCACCTCCGCGACCCGCCGGGCCAGGCCCTCCGGCAGGGCTCCGATCACGGCCAGTGCCGCGCCCGCCGCCGGATCGTCCGGTCCCGGCCGTTCCAGGCGCAGCAGCGGCAGGGTCGGCGGCGCCACCGCCCTGACCTCGGTCACCACCCCGTGGCGGTCCACGAGCGCCGCCTTGCCGCCCACCGGCACCACCGCCACCGGCTCCCGCTCGACGACCTCGACCACCAGTGTGCCCGGCCAGCTCCGGCCGACCTCGGCCGACTCGATCTGCCGGATCGCCCGGATCCGGCCCGCCACCGCGGCGGCGTCCACGGTGGCCAGGGGCGTGCCGTCGGCGACCCCCGCGGCCTGCCGGATCCGGTCGGCGGGAACGTCGAAGTTGCCGGTCACCCGGATCTCCCGCACCCCCAGCACCGGAGAGAGGAAGACCAGCCAGACCGCGCTGCCCACGACTCCGGCGGTCAGCAGCACCAGGAAAGCCGTCCGCCAGACCCTGCTCCCGGCGTTCCCGGCGTTCCCGGCGCTCCGGGTACTCCGAGCGTTCCCGGCGTTCGCCGCCCCCGGGGTGTCCGGGGCGGCGGCGCGCGCCGTGGACGGCGGACCGGAGGCCGGCGTCTCCCCCGGCGGGGCGGACGCGCTCCCCGGGCCCGGCCCGGCGGCCTCCTCACGGGCCGCGCTCCCCGGGCCCGGCGCGGGAGCCTCCCGACGCGCCGCGCTCCCCGGGCCCGGCGCCTTCCGGGGTGCGGCGTGCTCCCGGGCGCCGCGGCCCCCGGAGCGGCCGCGGCCCGTCCCCGCACGCTCCGGAGGCGGCACCGGCCCGCCCCGGCCGGGGGACCCGCGACCGTCGCCCGCCCGCCTCCCGGTCACCGGGCGGCCAGCTCCGCGACGATCCTGGGGCCCAGCTCCGTGACGTCGCCCGCTCCCATCGTCAGGACGACGTCCCCCGGCCTGGCCCGGCCGGCCACCAGCGCGGGCACGTCCTCCCGCCGGGGCGCGTAGGCCACCCGGCCGGGCGGGAGCGGCACCTTGTCCGCCACCAGCGCCCCGGAGACCCCGGGCTCGGGGTCCTCCCGGGCGCCGTAGACGTCCAGGACGACGGCCTCGTCCGCCAGCCCCAGGGCCGCCCCGAACCCGTCGGCGAAGAACCTGGTGCGCGAGTACAGGTGCGGCTGGAAGACCGCGATCACCCGGCCCGAGCCGGAGAAGGAGTTCACCACGTCCCGTGCGGCGCGCAGGTCGGCGGCCAGCTCGGTCGGGTGGTGGGCGTAGCTGTCGAAGACCGCCACCCCACCGGCCTCTCCCTTGGCCTCGAAGCGGCGCTTGGCCCCGCCGAAGGCCGCCAGGCCGTCGCGGATGGCGTCGAAGGGCACGCCCAGCGCCGCGGCCACCGCGATGACGGCCGTGGCGTTGAGCGCGTTGTGGCGGCCGGGGACGGCCAGTCTCACCTCGCCGTGCCCGTGCACCCGGAAGGAGACGCCCATGCCGTCGGGGACGATGTCGCCCACCCGCAGGTCGGCGTCCTCCGCCTCGCCGTACGTGACGACCTCGAGGCCGCGGGCGCGGGCGATCGGCACGAGCGCCGCCGAGCCGGGGTCGTCGGCGCAGACCACGAGGGTCTCGCCGACCCGCTCGACGAAGCGGGCGAAGCTGTCGTAGACGGCGCGGGGATCCCCGTAGTTGTCGAGGTGGTCCGGCTCGACGTTGGTCACCACGGCGATGTCGGGGGCCAGCATGAGGAAGGAGCCGTCGCTCTCGTCCGCCTCCGCGACGAACACGCCGCCCGAGCCCTCGTCGGCGCCCAGGCCGGTGGTGACCAGCTGCCCGCCGACGCAGTAGGACGGGTCGGCGCCGCACTTCTGCAGCGCCACGGTGAGCATCGAGGTCGTGGTGGTCTTGCCGTGCGTGCCCGCCACGGCGACCGCCCGGCGCCCGGCCATGACCGAGGCCAGCGCGGCGGCCCGGGGGATCACCCGCAGCCCCTGGCGGAGCGCCTCCCCCAGTTCGGGGTTGGAGTCGCGGATCGCGGTGGAGACCACCACGGTGTCGACGTTCTTGACGTGCGAGGCGGCGTGGCCGATGTGGACCGTCGCGCCCAGCTCCCGCAGCGCGGTCACCATCTCCGAGGTGCGCGCGTCGCTGCCGGAGACCGGCACGCCCCTCTTGAGCAGGATGCGGGCGATGCCGGACATGCCGGCTCCGCCTATCCCGATGAAGTGGACCCGTCCCAGCTCCTCGGCCGCGACCGGCTCCACCAGTTTGACAAGACTCATCGGTGACTCACACTCTCCACTCGTCACGCGGACGGCCGCCGCACGCGCCGCCGCTCATCACGCCCGCCCCTGCGCCGCGATCTGCAGCACCCGGCGCGCGAGCGCCGTGTCGGCCTCCTTGCGCCCCATCCGGGAGGCGGCCTCCGACATGGTGACCACCCGCTCGGGGTCGGACAGGATCGGCAGCACGTTCGCCACGATCCACTCCGGCGTCAGCTCGGCGTCGTCCACCAGCAGCCCGCCGCCCGCGGCCGCGATCGGCTCGGCGTTGAGCCGCTGCTCCCCGTTGCCGTGCGGGAGCGGGACGTACGCCGCAGGCAGGCCGACCGCGGTCAGCTCGGCGCAGGTGATGGCGCCGCTCCGGCAGAGCGCGAGGTCGGCGGCGGCGTAGGCCAGGTCCATCCGGTCGACGTACTGCAGCACGACGTACTGCGGGTCGCCGGGCGGCGGCTCCTCCTCCAGCGTGTTCTTCGGGCCGATGATGTGCAGCACCTGCACTCCGGCCCGGCGCAGCGCCGCCGCCGCGCCCAGGGCCGCCCGGTTCAGCGAGCGGGCGCCCTGGGAGCCGCCGGTGACCAGCAGGGTCGGCAGGTCGGCCTCCAGACCGAACCAGGAGCGCGCCTTGTCCCCGGCGGAGAGCCGGTCCAGCTCGGCGATCTCACGCCGGAGCGGGATCCCGACGTGCTCCGCCTTCGGCAGGGGCGTGTCCGGATGGCCGGTGAACACGTGGTCGGTCAGGCGCGCACCCAGCCGGTTGGCCAGGCCGGGGCGGGGGTTGGCCTCGTGCACCACGATGGGCACGCCGCGCCGCCGCGCCGCCAGGTAGGCGGGGGTCGCCACGTAGCCGCCGAAGCCGACGAGCACGTCGGCCCGGACCCTGTCCATGATGCCCGCCGCCGTGCTGATCGCCCCCGCCAGTCGGCCGGGCACGGTCAGCAGCTGGGGCGTGATCGCGCGGGGCAGCGGCACCGCGGGCACGAGCTCGAGCTCGTACCCCCTGGCCGGCACCAGCCGCGTCTCGAGGCCGCGCTCCGTGCCGAGGCAGGTGATCTGGACGCTCGGGTCCAGCCGGCGCAGCGCGTCGGCCAGGGCCAGTGCCGGCTCGATGTGACCGGCCGTCCCCCCGCCGGCGAGGACCACTCTCATGTCGGCCCCTTCGCTCGTGTCGTCGCTCAACGTCTTGTGCGGCCCGGCCGTCTTCCCGGCCGCGGGCCACCCAGGCCAAGCCAGCTTAGAGCCCGCGCCGCCGGTCCGGGGCCACGGGCGAGGAGAGCCTCGCGCGCACCCGGCTCCTGTTTGGCGAACGAGAGCAGCATGCCGAGCGCGGCCAGGGTCGGCAGCAGCGCCGATCCCCCGTAGGAGACCAGCGGCAGCGGGATGCCGGTGATGGGCAGCACGCCGATGACCGCCCCGATGTTGACGATCGCCTGGCCCGCGATCCAGGCGACCGCGGCGGCCGAGGCCAGCCGGACGAACGGGTCGCCCACCCTGGTCGCCACCCGCAGGCCCCCGTAGCCGAGCAGCCCGAACAGGGCCACCACCACCAGCGTCCCCATCAGGCCGAGCTCCTCGCCGATGATGGCGAAGATGAAGTCGCTCTCCGCGTGCGGCAGCCAGTTCCACTTCGCCCGGCTGGAGCCCAGGCCGAGCCCGAACCAGCCGCCGCTGCCCATCGCGATCTGCCCCTGGACCGCCTGGAAGCCGGTCCCCTGGGCGTTGGCCCACGGGTTGAGCCAGCCCTCGATCCGGTCGGAGCGGTAGCCCTCGGTGCTGATCATCACGACGGCGGCGAGCACCACCACCGCGAGGATGCCGCCGAAGAGCTTCAGGGGGGCGCCCACCACCCAGAGCAGCGCCAGGAAGATCGTCATCAGGACGATGGTGGTGCCGAGGTCCCTGCCCGCCATGACCAGCAGCGCCATCAGGGCGGTGCCGGGCATCAGCGGGATGAGCAGGTGCCGCCACTCGGCCGTCCCGCCCCGCACCCGGCGCGCCAGCAGGTCGGCGCCCCACAGCACCAGCGCGAACTTGGCCGGCTCCGACGGCTGGATGGTCAGCTCGCCGATGTAGATCCAGCGCTGCGCGCCGAGCTCCGACTGGCCGATGAAGATCACCAGGACCAGGCCGAGCGCGGCCAGGACCATCAGCGGGTAGCCGGCCAGCCGGAAGAAGCGCAGCGGCAGCCGGGAGCAGACCCACATCAGGCACAGTCCCAGCAGCATCGAGATGAGCTGCCGCCCGAAGAGCGCGAAGGCCGAGTTCCGCGTCTCCAGCGCCGAGATGCTGGAGGCCGACAGGACCATCATCAGCCCCAGGGTCACCAGCAGCCCGCTGACGCCCAGGAGCAGGTGGTAGGAGAAGAGCGGCCTGCCCAGCAGCTCGCGCAGGCGGGTGAGCCGTCCCTGGAGCGGTTCGGGCGCCGCGGGCGGGTCGGCCGCGGTCATCCGGCGGCCCCGAGGCGCTGCACGGCCCGCGCGAACGCCTCCCCCCGGGCCGGGTAGCCGGTGAACATGTCGAGGGAGGCGGCTGCGGGGGCCAGCAGCACGGTGTCCCCGGGGGAGGCGAGCCTGGCGGCTTCGGCGACGACACGGTCCATGACCCCAGTGTCCTGTCCGGCGACCTCCACCACCGGGACATTCTCGGCGTGTCGCGCCAGTGCCCGCCGGATCAGGCCGCGGTCGGCGCCCAGGAGCACCGCGCCGCGCAGCCGCGGGGCCGCCTGCCGTACCAGGTCGTCGACGTCGGCGCCCTTGAGCTGCCCGCCGGCCACCCAGACGATCGAGGGGTAGGCGGCGAGCGAGGCGGCCGCGGCGTGCGGGTTGGTGGCCTTGGAGTCGTCGACGTAGTCCACCCCGCCGACGCGGGCGACGTGCGCGATCCGGTGCGGGTCGGGGACGAAGTCCCGCAGGCCCTGCCGCACGGCCTCCGGCGGCACGCCGTAGGCCCGGGCCAGGGCGGCGGCGGCCAGCGCGTTGGCCACGTTGTGCGGGGCGAAGGGGCGCACGTCCTCCAGCGAGGCGAGCTCGGCGGCCTCGCGCACGGGGTCGGCGGTGAAGGCCCGGTCCACCAGCAGGTCCTCCACCACGCCGAGCTGCCCCGGCCGGGGCACCTGGAGCGTGAAGCCGACCGCGCCGGGGTACGGCGCCGCCAGCCGGGCCGACCACTCGTCGTCGGCGTTGTGCACCACGGTCCCGGCCCGCGCGAAGATCTCCCCCTTGGCGCGGGCGTACTCCTCCATGGAGCCGTGCCAGTCGAGGTGGTCGGGGGCGACGTTGAGCACGGCGGCGGCGAGCGGGGCGACGCTCGGCGCGCGGTGCAGCTGGAAGCTGGACAGCTCCACCGCCAGCACGTCGTACGGCCCGGCGACCGCCTCGGCCACCGGGACGCCCACGTTGCCGACCGCGAGCGCCCTGTGCCCGGCGGCGGTCAGCATCGAGGTCAGCATGCGCACGGCCGTCGTCTTGCCGTTGGTGCCGGTCAGCGCCAGCCAGGGCGCCGCGCCCTCGGGCCGCAGTCGCCAGGCCAGCTCGACCTCGCCGATCACCTCGGCGCCCGCCTCGGCGGCGGCGACCAGCGCCGGGTGGTGGGGCGGCCAGCCGGTGGCGACGATCAGGGAGGCGCCCTCGGGCACCGCCTCGGGCTCGCCGAAGCGCACCTCGACGCCGGCGGTGGCCAGCTCGGCCGCGGCGGCGCGCTGCCGCTCGCCGTCGCGGCCCTCGAGGACGACCACCCGCTCGCCCCGGGCGGCCAGGAGGCGGGCGGCGGCGGCGCCGGACACTCCGGCCCCCAGCACACAGATCATTTGCAACTACCGGGTCCTTCCGGGACGGGCGGGGCTGGCGCGCATCAGGACTTGGGCATCCACTCGATGTAGAACAGTCCCAGGCCGAACGCCGCGCAGAGGCCGGCGATGATCCAGAACCTGACCACGATGGTGGTCTCCGCCCAGCCCGCCAGCTCGAAGTGGTGCTGGAGCGGCGCCATCCGGAACACCCGTTTCCCGGTCATCTTGAACGAGCCGACCTGGATGATCACCGAGAGGGTGATGACCACGCAGAGCCCGGCCAGGATGATCAGCAGCAGCTGGGTGCGGGTGGTGATGGCCAGGCCGGCGATCACGCCGCCCAGGGCCAGCGAGCCGGTGTCGCCCATGAAGATCTTGGCGGGCGGGGCGTTCCACCACAGGAAGCCGACCAGCGCGCCGAGCACGGCGGCGGCGACCACGGCCAGGTCCAGCGGGTCGCGCACCCAGTAGCAGTTCGGGCCGAGCTGCGTGGTGCAGCTGTTGCGGAGCTGCCAGTTGCCGATCAGGATGTAGGAGGCCAGCACCGCGCCGGTGGCGCCGCTGGCCAGGCCGTCGAGGCCGTCGGTGAGGTTCACCGCGTTGGAGAAGCCCACGATCATGATGAGCACCCAGATCATGAACCCGACGATGGTGATCGACGGCCCGAAGTCCCGCAGGAACGACAGCCGCGTCTCGGCCGGGGTGATGTCGTAGGCGTTGGGGAAGCGGACCACCAGCACGGCGAAGACCGCGCCGACGATGAGCTGGCCGAGGGCCTTGGCGCCGCTGCGCAGGCCGAGGCTCCGCTGCTTGTAGATCTTGATGAAGTCGTCGAGGAAGCCGACCATGCCCAGGCCGGTCATCAGGAACAGCACCAGCACCGCGGAGACCGTGGGCGTGGTCCACGACATCAGGTGGGCGCAGGCGTACCCGAGCAGCGCGGCGAGCACGATCACCGTGCCGCCCATGGTGGGGGTGCCGCGCTTGTCGTGGTGGCCGGAGGGCCCCTCCTCCCGGATGCTCTGCCCGTAGCCGCGCCGGGAGAACAGCCGGATCGCCAGCGGAGTGCCGAACATCGACAGCAGCAGCGCCACGGCCGCCGCGATGAGGATGTCCCTCACCGGCCGTCACCCCCGACCAGGGCGTGGGCCACCCGCTCCAGCCCGGCCGCGCGCGAGCCCTTGACCAGGACCACGTCGCCGGGGGCCAGCATCTCCTCCACCAGGGCCGCGGCCTGCTCCGTGTCGGCCGCGTGCACCACGCGGGTCTCCGGCCCGCCCGGTGGCGCGCCGGAGGCGGACTCCGCCAGCGCCGCCCGGGCCCCGGCCAGGATCGGCCCGGCGTCCTGGCCGACGACGACCAGGCCCGCCAGGCCGGCGCCGCCGGCCAGCCGGCCGACGCCCTCGTTGAGGGCGTCGCTGTGCTCGCCCAGCTCGGCCAGGGAGGCGACGACGGCGAAGCGGCGGCGCGTCCCGGCGAGCGCGTCCAGCGCCCTGAAGGCGGCCCGCATGGAGTCGGGGTTGGCGTTGTAGGCGTCGTTGATCACCGTGACGCCGTCGGGGCGGTCGGTGACCTCCATCCGCCAGCGGCTGCGGGGCTCGGCCTCCGACAGCTCCTGGGCGATGACGGCGACCGGCAGGCCCAGCTCGTAGGCGGCCGCGGCGGCGGCCAGGGAGTTGTCCACCGCGTGCTCGCCGTACAGGCGCAGGGCGACCGGCGCGGTCCCCGAGGGGGTGCGCAGCGTGAAGGCCGCGCGGCCCCGCTCGTCCACGGTCACGTCCTCGGCCCGCACGTCGGCCCGGGCGGACCTGCCGTACCAGGTGACCCGGGCGCGGGTGCGGTCCGCCATGGCGGCCACCAGCGGGTCGTCGGCGTTCAGCACGGCCACGCCGTCGGCCGGCAGCGCCTCCACCAGCTCGCCCTTGGCCTGGGCGATCGCCTCGCGGCTGCCGAAGACGCCCAGGTGGGCGGTGCCCACGTTGAGGACCACCCCGATCTTCGGCGGGGCGATGCGCGCCAGGTAGTCGATGTGCCCGACGTCCCTGGCGCTGAGCTCCAGGACCAGGCAGCGGGTGGTCTCGTCGGCCCGCAGCACCGTCAGGGGATGGCCGATCTCGTTGTTGAAGGAACCGACCGGGGCGACGGTCGGGCCGATCCGGGCGGTGAGGCGGGCCAGCAGGTCCTTGGTGCTCGTCTTGCCCGACGAGCCGGTGACGCCGATCACCGTGGCCTGCGGGAGGTCGGCGCACACGGCCGTCGCCAGGGCCGCCAGCGCGGCCGTCGTGTCGGCCACGATCACCGCGGGGGCGTCGACCGGCCGCTCCGCCAGCACGGCGACCGCCCCGGCCGCCACGGCCTGGGCGGCGAAGTCGTGGCCGTCGGCCCGGTCCCCCTTGAAGGCGACGAACAGCGACCCCGGTTCGGCCGCCCGGGAGTCGATGACGACCGGGCCGCGCACCACCGCGCGGGGGTCGGCCGCGCCCGTGAGGGCACCCGAGGTGATCTCGGCGATCCTCGCCAGCGGCAACGGGATCATGATGCGTCTTCCCTACTCTCATATGTGCTTCGGCGCCCGGTCCGGCTCCGCCGCCGGGCGATCGCGTCGGCCACCACCTGCCTGTCGTCGAAGACCAGGACCCGGTCTCCGACGTACTGGCCCTGCTCGTGGCCCTTGCCCGCCACCACGACGACGTCCCCGGAGCCCGCCCGGGCGATCGCCAGGTCGATGGCCGCGGCCCGGTCCGGCTCAATGATCACATGTGCGCGCTCTTCTTCGGGCACGCCGAGCACTCCGTCCATCATCTCGGCGAGGATCCGCAGGGGGTCCTCCGAGCGGGGGTTGTCGCTGGTGAGAATAGCCACATCCGCCAGGCGTGCGGCGGCTTCCCCCATCATCGGGCGTTTGCCCCGGTCGCGGTCGCCCCCGCAGCCGAGCACCACGGTCAGCCTGCCGGCCGTGACCTCGCGCAGCGAGCGCAGCACGGACTCGACCGCGCCCGGCTTGTGCGAGTAGTCGACGATCGCCTCGAAGCCGTCGCCGCCCGGCACCCGCTCCATCCGGCCCGGCACCCCGGCCAGCGCGCCCACGCCCGCCACCGCGGTCCGCAGCGGCACCCCGGCCTCGACCAGCGCGACGATCGCGCCGAGCGCGTTGGCCACGTTGAAGGGACCGGGCAGGGCCACCGCGACGTCGTCCTCGACGCCGCCGGGCCCGACCACGCGGAAGGCGCTGCCGTCACCGCCCAGGCGGACGTCCACGGCCCGCCAGTCGGCCTCCGGGTCGCCCGTGGCGGAGAAGGTGGTCATCGGGATCTTGGCCCGGCCGAGGAGCTCGCGCCCGTGCGGGTCGTCGAGGTTGGTGACGCCGGCCCGGCTCATCTCGGGGGTGAACAGCCGGGCCTTGGCCGAGAAGTAGTCCTCGAGGTCGGCGTGGAAGTCCAGGTGGTCCTGGGAGAGGTTGGTGAAGAGCGCGACGTCGTAGAAGACCTCGTCGACCCGGCCGAGGGCCAGCGCGTGGCTGGAGACCTCCATCGCGGCCGCGGTGACGCCCTGCTCGCGCATGAGCGCGAACAGTGCCTGCAGGTCGCTGGCCTCCGGGGTGGTGAGCTTCGGGGTGAACCGCAGCTGGTCGGCGTGGATCTCCACTCCGCCGACCAGGCCGGTACGGTGGCCCGCCGCCCGCAGCCCGGCCTCCAGCATGAAGGTCGTGGTGGTCTTGCCGCTGGTCCCCGTGACGCCGACGACCGTCATGTCCCGCGCCGGCCGGCCGTACACCCAGGCGGAGACCCGCCCGAGCACGGCCCGCGGGTCCGGGACGACGAGGACGGGCAGCCCGGTCGCGACGGCGGCCTCGCGGCCCGCCGGGTCGGTCAGGATCGCGGCCGCCCCTGCGGCCAGCGCCTGCGCGGCGAACTCGGCGCCGTGGGCCGAGGATCCGGGCAGCGCGACGTAGAGGTCGCCGCGCCGGACTCGGCGGGAGTCGATCGTGACTCCGGAGACGGCGGCCAGGGGGGTCCGGGACGTGCCCGAAGGCGCGCCGAGCAGGCTCGCCAGCCCGGAGAGCGGCCGGGGCGGGTTGGTTGAAGGTCGCATGGACGACGGGGGACGCACGGCGGAGAGCGTACCGCTCCCGCTCACTCCCCGGCGCGTATCCGCATTGCGGGCGGCTCGGTGCCGGTGGGCGGGATCTTCTTGCTCTTCAGCGCGAACGTCATCACCTTCTTGAAGACCGGGGCGGCGATCTCCCCTCCGTAGTAGCCCTTGCGGGGGTCCTGGATGACGGCCAGGACGACCAGGCTCGGCTTGTCCGCCGGGGCGAAGCCCGCGAAGGTCGCGGTGTAGCCGCAGTATCCCTGGCAGGCGGTGTCGTAGCGCATCGCGGTGCCGGTCTTGCCCGCCACCCGGTAGCCGTCGATCGAGGCCTGCTCGCCGGTGCCGTCCGCGCCGACGGCCGCCTCCAGCATCAGCGCGACCTCGCGGGCCGTGCGCTCGCTGACCACCCGGGTCCGCTTCCCGCCCTCCGCCGGGACGAACGCCCCGCCGGCGTCGGTGGTGCCGGCCACGATCGACGGGGCGACCCGCACCCCGCCGTTGGCGATGGTCTGGTAGACGCTGGCCGTCTGCAGGGCGGTGACCGAGATGCCCTGGCCGTAGGAGATCGTGCAGCGCTGGCTGCCCGACCAGTCCTTCCAGGAGGGCAGCAGCCCGGCCTCCTCCCCGTAGAACCCCCCGCCGGGCTTGGCGCCGAATCCGAAGCGCCGCAGCATCTCGTGCAGCTTGGCGTCGCCGACCTTCTGCGCGGCGAGGATCGTGCCCACGTTGCTGGAGGTGGCGACCACGCCGGAGAACGTCAGCTTCTCGGTGGGGTGCGGGTGGGAGTCGCGCAGCACCCGGTCGGCGCACCTGATCTCGTCGTCCACCGTGAAGACGGTCTCGGGGCGGACCGCTCCCGACTCCAGGGCGGCGGCCGCGGTGATCACCTTGTTGGTGCTGCCGGGCTCGAACACGTCGGCCACGGCCCGGTTGACCCACCGGTCCGGGGTGGTCTTCTCCCAGTCCTCCAGATTCAGCTCGGGCGCGTTCGCCATCGCCACCACCTGGCCGGTCCGCACGTCCATCACGATGACGCTGCCGGTGCGAGCCCCGGTGGCCTCGACCTGCTCGGTGATCGCCTTCTGCGCGGCCCACTGGATGTCCCGGTCGATGGTGAGCCGCACGTCGCGCCCCTCCACCGGCTGCCGGCTGGTGCTGCGGGTCATCGGGATCCGCTGGCCGTCGCGGCCGGTCTCGATGGTCTGCTGCCCGTCGCGCCCGGCCAGCACCTTGTTGTGCCGGAGTTCCAGGCCGCTGAGCCCGTTGCCGTCGTCGCCGACGAACCCGATCAGGGTGCCGGCGAGGTCGCCGCCGGGGTACTGCCTGTGGTACTCGTGCTTGCTCCCGACGCCCTTGAAGTCGGCCTTCAGCTCCCGGGAGCCGCGTTCGAACATCTTCTGGGCCACCGTCGGGTCGACGGTGGCCACGGGCACGTAGCGCTTCCTGGTGTCGGCCAGCTTCGCGGCGATCTCCTCCTGCGGCCTGCCCAGCTCCTCGGCCAGGATCGCCGCCACCCTGCCGCGCCGCGCGGGCACGACCTCGTGGGGGTCCACGAAGATCTCCCGCGCCTCGACCGTCATCGCGAGCTCGTTCCCGCCCGCGTCGGTGATCGAGCCGCGCCGGGCGGGGATGCTCTCCTCCTGGACGCGGTATCTGGCCGCCTCCGCCACGTACACCTTGGAGTCCAGCCCCTGCAGCTGGACCAGGCGGCCGGCGAAGATGGACAGCACGAAGGTCATGGCGATCAGGCCGATGCTGATCCGCCTGCCCGGGTTGCCCAGGCGCAGCGTCACCGGCGGACGCGCCGGAGGCCGGGGCCTCCCCCCGTCCCCGGGGCGCCGCACGGGCCCGCGCGGCCCGCCGGGTCCGGTGATCCGGCTCCTGACCACGCGGATGGGACCGGTCGGGCGCTCGTCGTCGTCGCGCACGGCCCGCGGGCCCCGCCCCGGAGCGGGACGCGGGCCCCGCCCCGGGGCCGGGCGCGGGCCCGGCGGGCGGCCGCCGGGCCTGCCGGGCGCCGACGGGCGCGCCGGCTCCGCACGGCCGGACCTGCCGGGCGCGTCCGAGCGCGACGGGCGGCCGGACCTGCCGGGCGCGTCCGAGCGCGACGGGCGGCCGGAGGACCCGGGACGCGACGGCCTGTCGGCACCGTCCTGCCTGCGGGGACGTGGGTGCTCGGCCCCGGACGACCCCTGGCCGCGCCTTTGAACAGGCCCCTGAGCGGGCCCCTGACCACCGGCCCGGCCCGGCCTCTGGGGCCGCCCGGCCCCGCCGTCCTTCTCCGTCCTGCCGGGTCGTGCCGGCCCGTCGGCGCGCCCGGATCCGCCGCGTCCGCCTGCCCCGCCCCGGCCGGCGGGCGGGGTCGAACGGCCCGGATCCCCGGCGGCGCCGGGCCTGCCGGTGCCCTCCGCTCCCCCGGACCGCCTCGGACCCTCGGGACGGCCCGGACCCTCGGGACGGCCCGGACCCTCGGGACGGCCCGGGCCGCGGCGGCCGGAACCACCCTGCCGCGGTCCGGGGCCGCGGCCGCCGTCCTTCATCGACCCGTGCCCGGCACGCGTTCCCGCCCGACGGGCGTCTGGTCCTCGCTGGCGACCCGGCTGTCCGCCGAGCCGCCGGGGACGATCACGCGGGCGGAGTCGTCGGAGAGCATGCCCTGCAGGTCGGCCGCCCTGGCGAGCTCGCCGGGGGTCTCCCGCCGCATGTTCTCGTTCTTGAGCTTCTCCTTCTCCAGGAGGAGCTGCTTGATCCCGGCTCGCAGCTCGCTCTCCCGCAGGGAGTTCTGGGCGAGCACCGTGTTCAGCACCAGCAGGGTCACCAGGCCTCCGCAGAGCAGGCCCACCACGAGCAGGACGAAGGGAGCGCGCGGCGCGCGCCCCGGGCGGGGGGCCGCCTGAACCCGAGCCGCCGGCGCCGCGGGCGCGGCGGCGGGCACGACCCTGGCCGGCCTGGGCCTGCGGCCCCGCGGCACCGCGCGGGGAGCGCGCGTGGGTCGCCCGTCGCGGCCGGGCGCGGTACGGCGGACATCTGGCTCAACTCTCGTCAACTGCCTCACGGATCCTTTCTGCCGCCCGGCACCGGGCGGACGCCGCCCGGGGGTTGCGGGCGACCTCCTCTTCGCCGGGGAGCTCCGCTCCCCTTGTCAGGAGGGCGAACCTGGGCTGGTGGGCCGGGAGCGGGACGGGCAGCCCCGGCGGGCTGGTGTCCCTGGTTCGCGCGGTGAGGATCTGCTTGGTCAGCCGATCCTCGAGCGAGTGGTAGGCGAGCACGACGACGCGCCCGCCGAGCGTCAGCGCGTCGAGGGCCGCGGGCAGCGCTCGCTCCAGTGCCGTCAACTCCGCGTTCACCTCGATCCGCAACGCCTGGAAAGTCCTCTTCGCGGGGTTTCCCCCTGTCCTCCTGGTGGCCGCGGGGATCGCCGTACGCACGATCTCCGCAAGCCTCTTGGTAGACGTTATGGCTTCCCTGGCCCGTTCCTTGGCAATGAGGTGCGCGACACGCGGGGCGAATCTCTCCTCGCCGTAGTCGCGGAGGATCCGGATCAGCTCGGCGACGGGGTAGGTGTTGACCACCACCTCGGCGGTCAGCTCCTCCTCCGGGTCCATCCGCATGTCCAGGGGCGCGTCGTAGGAGTAGGCGAAGCCCCGCCCGGCCTCGTCGAGCTGGGGCGAGGAGACTCCCAGGTCGAACAGGGCCCCGTCGATCCTGCGGCGGCCGATCCGCTCCAGCACGGCGGGGAGCTCGTCGGAGACGGCGCGGACCAGTGTGATCCGGTCGGCGTACGGCTCGAGCCTGGCCGTGGAGCGCTCGATCGCGGTGGGGTCGCGGTCGATCCCGACGAGGTGGAGGGCCGGGTGCGCCGCCAGCAGGGCCTCGGCGTGTCCGCCGAGGCCCAGGTTCGCGTCGACGAGCACGGGCTCGGGGCGGTCCAGCGCGGGGGCCAGCAGTTCGAGCACGCGGTCGAGCATCACGGGCACGTGCCCGCCCGGACTCTGGAGATCACGCTTGTCGTTCTCGGCGCGCATGAAGCACACCCCCCCTTCGCCGCCTCGCTCGCGGATGTGCGGCGGACGCTCATCGGTGTCGTGGAACCCTGGTCGCGGAGCCTCACCGCCCCGGGCGGCGGCCGGCGGGCGGACCCGCCGCCCGGCCGCGGCGAGGAGGCTTCCCGATCATGAACACCGGCCGGCGCCACCGGACCCGCGGCAGGCGCGGGCCACGCGCGGGCCACTGCGAGACGTTCGATGGAGCGAGGCGGCAACGCGTGCGACGCCATCCCGGCGTCACCACGGCAGAGTACGGGGTTCACGGGACAGGCTCCGACAGCCCCCCGGAGGCCGCCCGGCCAGGTCCCCATCCGCACCCGCGAGTCCGCACGCCACCTGACACCGGGGAAGGTGCATCAGCTGGCACGTGGGTGGTTGCGGGTGGAGACCTCGCCGAACGACGTGTTCACCGATGAATCGACCGCGAAATCACAGAATCCCTGGCAGCACCTCCTCCGACAGATCGGCGAACGCCTGCTCTTGCTCGGACAGGTAGGCCTCCCATGCCTGCGCGTCCCAGATCTCCAACCGGGTGTTGGCTCCGATGACCACGCAGTCACGCTGCAGGCGGGCGTATTCACGCAGAGCCTGCGGAATGGTGACACGGCCTTGCTTGTCGGCGAACTCGTCGGACGCGCTGGCGAAGAAGACGCGGCTGTAGTCACGGACCGCCTTGGCCGTCACCGGCGCGGTTCGCAGAGCCTCGGTGATGCGCTGGAACTCCTCTACGGGAAAGACGTAGAGGCAGCGCTCCTGGCCTTTGGTGATCACCAGACCCTCCGCCAGCTCCTCGCGGTACTTCGCCGGCAGGAACAGCCGTCCCTTGTCGTCGAGACGCGGGTAATGAGTGCCGAGGAACATCGGCCCCCACCTCCCGTGCCTAGCGGAGCGCTCAGCGCTTCAGCCTCTGCCCTCCACTGCGCACCACCATACTCCACTTCTCCCCACCGTCAACTGATTCCACCACTCTTCGCGCCCGGAATGGCCGATATTTCCGCAGCTCAGAGCGGGTGGTGCCGAGTGGAGCGGCGCGGGGACCGCACCGGCCGCAGGCGTGTCGGCCCCCTGCCGCGGACCCACCCCGGAGGGGAGAACGGCACCGGGCCGGGCGCCGGTGGAGGAAATCGGCTCACGGCCCGGAAACGACCCCGAATCGACACAGGACCGGCACAGAAGCAGCACAGAACCGCTGCAGAATCGGCGCAGAACCCGGACGGATCCTGAACGGAGCCCGTGCGCCGGACGCATCCTCTGCCCGCACCACGACTCATTCACCCGAAATAGGTCCCAATGCCCTCATAAAGTCGCCGACGAACCCGCGGGGACGTAGTGTCGGCACTCACAATGGGAGAGGGGCCACGAGGCCCCGTGCAACACGTACCCCCGGCGCGCAACCGCCGCACCCTCATGGAGGCCTGGTGGCAGTAACCCATGACGTCCCACCCCGGCTCGACGACCTGGTCGCCACCGCGCACCGGATCCGCGAGGCGATCGAATCCGTCATCGAGGGCAAGAGTGACGTCATCCGGCTGACCTTGACCGTCCTGCTCGCGGAGGGCCATCTTCTCATCGAGGACGTGCCCGGCGTGGGGAAGACCATGCTCGCCAAGGCGCTCGCACGGTCCATCGACTGCCCCGTGCGCCGCGTGCAGTTCACTCCCGACCTGCTGCCCAGCGACATCACCGGCGTGAGCGCCTACAACCAGCAGACCAGGGAGTTCGAGTTCAAGCCGGGACCGGTGTTCGCCAACATCGTGGTCGGCGACGAGATCAACCGGGCCTCGCCCAAGACCCAGTCGGCCCTGCTGGAGTGCATGGAGGAGAACCAGGTCACCGTCGACGGCGCGACCTACCCCCTCGACGCCCCCTTCATGGTGATCGCCACCCAGAACCCGATCGAGATGGAGGGCACCTATCCCCTCCCCGAGGCGCAGCGCGACCGCTTCACCGCGCGGATCGCGATGGGCTACCCCGAGCCCTCCGCCGAGCTGGAGATGCTCGACGTGCACGGCGCCGCCTCCCCGATCGACAAGCTGGAGCCGGTGGCCACCACCGCCGAGGTGCGCGCCCTCATCGAGGCGGTGCGCGCGGTGTACGTCTCCCAGCCGATCAAGAAGTACGCGATCGACCTGGTCACGGCCACCCGCCACTCCCCCGACCTGCGGCTCGGCGCCTCCCCGCGCTCGACGCTGCAACTGGTCCGCGCCGCCCGGGCGCAGGCCGCGCTCGCCGGGCGCGACTACGTCATCCCCGACGACCTGCAGGCGCTGGCCGTTCCCGTCCTCGCCCACCGGCTGCTGCCCAGCGTCGAGGCCCAGGGCCAGCGCCGCCTGCCCGAGCAAGTGGTCGCCGACCTGCTCCGCCGGGTGCCCGTCCCCGAGGCCCAGGCCCGATGAGCGCCGGGATCGGCGGGGCCGCCGGGCCGGCGGAGGCCGCCCGGCGGGACGGCGGCGCCGCAGGACGTCCGCGCCGCCGGACGGGGAGGTGACGCGGTGCCCGGTCTGAAGGCGCTCACCACCCGCGGCCAAGCCTTCCTCGGATCCGGCCTCGCGGCGCTGGCGTGTGCTTTCTTCGTCGGGGAGCACGACCTCCTCCGCGTCGGGGTGCTGATCGTCTCGCTGCCGCTGATCGCGGCGGTGGTGGTGGCCCGCACCCGCTACCGGCTGAGCTGCGCGCGGCGCCTCGACCCTCCCCGGGCCGAGGCGGGCAGCGAGGCCACCGTGACCCTCCGGCTGGAGAACGTCACCCGGCTCCCCACCGGCCTGCTGATGATCGAGGACACCGTTCCCTACGCGCTCGGCGCCCGTCCCCGCTTCGTGCTCGACCGGGTGGAGCCGAGAGGCGTCCGGGAGATCGACTACCGGGTCCGCTCCGACCTGCGCGGCCGCTTCCCCATCGGCCCGCTCTCGGTCCGCATCGGAGACCCCTTCGGCCTGGTGGAGCTGACCCGGTCGTTCACCGCCGGCGACACGCTGGTGGTGACCCCGCAGGTGATCCCCCTGCCCCCGGTCCGCCTGTCCGGCGAGTGGTCCGGCGGGGGCGACAGCCGTACCAGGAGCGTGGCCGCGGCGGGCGACGACGACGTGGCGCCGCGCGAGTACCGGCAGGGCGACGACCTGCGGCGGGTGCACTGGCGCTCGACCGCCCGGCACGGCGAGCTGATGGTCCGGCGCGAGGAGCAGCAGTGGCAGAGCCGGGGCGCGCTGCTGCTGGACACCCGCAGGTACGCGCACCGGGGCGAGGGGCCCCGCTCCTCCTTCGAGGTGGCGGTCTCGGCCGCGGCCTCCATCGGCGTCCACCTGGCCCGCGAAGGGCTCGGCCTGCGCCTGGTCACCGATCAGGGCGCCGAGCACCTGCCCGACACCGGGCTGAGCTGGTCCCTGCTGGACGCCCTGGCCGTGGTCCGGACCAGCTCGGCGCGGTCGCTGGAGCTCGGCCTCGCCGCCCTGCGGCAGGGCGGCGGCGACGGGCTGGTGGTGGCCGTGCTCGGCGGCGTCGGGGCGCAGGAGGCGCAGTCCCTGGCCCGCCTGCGGCACGGCAACATGACCGGCGTGGCCGTCATGCTGGACGTGGCCGGCTGGGACCGGCCCGAACTGTGCGACGGCGAGGAGTACCGGGCGGCGCAGACGGTGCTCGCCGATGCGGGCTGGCGGATCGTACGGCTGCCGACGGGCGCCTCGATCGCGGACGCCTGGCCGGACGCCGCGCAGCGCGGCCGTTTCGCACTCAGCGGGGACAGCTCATGAGACTTCCCATCATGTCGGGCGTGGCCACGGGAGCGGTCGCGCTGGCGCTCTACCCTCTCTTCAAGGAGGACGGCACCTGGTTCTGGGCGAGCTTCGGCGCCCTGCTGGTGGTGACCGCGGTCGGCGTGCTGACCGGCCGCCGGCCCCTGCCCGCCTGGCTGGCCCCCCTGGCCCAGCTGGCCGCGTTCTGGGTCTATCTGACGGCCGTGTTCGCCGGCTCGGACGCCTGGGGCCGGATCGTGCCCACCAAGGACTCGGTCGTCGCGCTGGCCCTGCTGGCGGCCGACGGTTTCTCCGACATCCAGCGGTACGCCGTGCCCGTCCCCCCCAATCCCGGGATCATCCTGCTGACCTGCGGCGGCGTCGGGCTGATCGCGATACTCGTCGACCTCCTCGCCGTGCGGCTGCGGCGGGCCGCGCTGGCCGGGCTGCCGCTGCTGGTGCTGTTCGTGGTGCCCGCCTCGTTCCTCGGCGACCCGATGAGCTGGCCGGTGGTCGTCATCGGCGCGCTGGGCTTCCTGGGGCTGCTCGCGGCCGACGGACGGGAGCGGGTCGGCCACTGGGGCCGGCCGGTGCTGGTGCGCAGGACCCCGTCGTTCGTCGCCCCCCGTCCCGCGGACACCGCGGGGCTGCGGCTGTCGGGCAAGCGGGTCGGCTTCGCCGCCATCGTGCTGGCCGTCCTGGTGCCCTCGCTGCTGCCCACCCTGGAGCCCGACCCGCTGTTCGGCTTCGGCGTGGGCAACGGCAGGGGCGGGAGCGGAGGCTCGATCAGCTTCCCGAACCCGGTGGCCAACCTGCGCAGGCAGCTCACGTTGCCGGCCGAGTCCACCTTCCTCACCTACCAGACCAGCGACAACCTCCCCCGCTACCTGCGGCTGTACTCGCTGGACGTCTTCGACGGCGATCAGTGGACGATGACGCAGCCCGTCGGCCGCTCGGAGGACCGCACCTCCGAAGGGCCTCTGCCCCCCGCGCCCGGTCAGGGCGCCCGGGTGCCCGCCGGCCAGGTGACCACCCGGATCACGGTGAGCGAGGACGTCCGCGACCTGAAGTTCCTGCCGCTGCCGTACCCGCCGGGCAGGATCCGGATCGAGGGCGACTGGCGGCCGGACCGGGACACGCTCATGGTGTTCTCCCACACCGACACCGCCGAGGGGCTGACCTACGAGGTCGTCAGCTCCGAGCCCAAGCCCACGCCCTCCCTGCTGAAGACCTCCGGCGCGGCGCCGGAGGCGGTCCGGGAGAGATACCTGCAGCTCCCCGAGAACCTCCCCTCCGGGATCCGGCGGCTGGCAGACTCGGTGACCGAGTCCGGCGCCACCCCCTACGAGAAGGCGATCCAGCTGCAGGACTTCTTCACCACCGACGGCGGGTTCACCTACACCCTTCAGGCGCAGGGCCACGACGGCTCCGCCCTGGTGGACTTCCTGTTCCGCAGCAAGGCCGGCTACTGCGAGCAGTTCGCCGCCTCGATGGCGGTGCTGGCGCGGACCCTGGGCATCCCCGCCCGGGTCGCCATCGGCTACACCGGCGGCATCAGCGCCTCCGGCCGGTGGGAGGTGCGCACGCGCGACTCGCACGCCTGGCCCGAGCTCTACTTCGAGGGGGTGGGCTGGCTGCGCTTCGAGCCCACCCCGTCCGGCCCCACCGGGCAGGCCAGCGCGTCCCGGCCCGTCTACACCTTCCCGGAGGTCGACACCGACGGCGGTGACGAGCCGAGCACCTCTCCCAGCACCGGCCCCGCCGGCGCGGACCCGTCGAGCGGGCCGAGCCAGGCCCCTCGCAACCCCATGCTCGACCGCGACTTCGGCGGGGTGCCGCTCGCGGTGGACGAGGGGATGCCGCTCGCCGCGAAGATCGCGATCGGCGCGGCGTCCGCCGTACTGCTCCTGCTGGTTCCGGCGATGCTCCGCTGGGAGACCCGGGTGCGGCGGCGGCGCGCCTACTCCCGTACGGCGGTGCGGGCCGAGGCGCCGGCGGCTCCGGGGACGAGCGGTGTCGTGGCGGTCAGGGGCACCGCGGGGCAGCCGACCGCCGCGGCGGCCTGGGCCGAGCTCGACGACGCGCTGTGCGACTACGGCATGGCGCGGCAGCCGAGCGAGAGCCCCCGGGCACTGGCCGCGCGCCTGGCCCGGGAGTACGGCTTCGACGCCGAGGCCAGGGCCTCCGTGGAGAAGATCGCCCAGGCGGTGGAGCGCATGCTCTTCGCCAGGTCGCCCGGCGAGACCGGCTCTCTGCGCGAGGACGTCCACCGGGTACGGCGGGCGCTGGCGGCCACCGTGCCGCGCGGCAGGCGGATCAGGGCGGTGCTGCTGCCCCCGTCCACCCTGCTGCGGATGCGGGCGGCGGGCACCCGGGTGCTCGACGGTTTCGACCGGCTGGGGAACATCCGGCTCAGGCTCCCGGCCCGCAGGGACGCCTGAGCAGGAGGACCGGCGCGGGGCCCGGCACACGGCCGGGGCCCCGCGCGCACGGCCGCCCGGACGGCCGGGCCACGGCCCGGGTCCGTTGGAGGCTGGGGGCAGGGCCGGGCGGAGCCCTGGGAGAGGCCCCCGGTGGGCCCCTGGGGTTCCAGGACCGCTGGGACCTGATCAGGGATGCGAAGAGCCGTTCGGACCGCGAGGAGCCGCCAGGGCCACGCGGGACCCTTCAGACCGCGTGGGACCGTTCAGGCGCGCGGGACCCTTCAGACCGCGTGGGACCGTTCAGGCTCGAGGTGGCGCGGAACGGCACGGGGACGGCAGGAACCGCCGGCCGGCACAGCGTCACGTCTTCCGGACAGCGGCGAAGCCCCGCCCGCCTGACGGCGGCCGGGGCTGGGAAGAAGCCGGCTCAGCGCTCGTCGTGGCGACGGCGCCAGCGCTCTTCCATCCGCTCCATGAAGCTCTGACGGGAACCGCCGCCGCGCTGCCCCGTCCGGCCGCCGCCCCGCTGGCCGCCCGCTGGAGCTCCGCCGTCACCGAACCCGTTCATCCGCTTCCAACTGGACAGACCCCATAGGCACGCGGCGAGCATGACCACGAAACCGCCTACGCCGAGGATGACTCCGAAGGGCAAGGAGTTGATCACAACGCCGACCATCAACAGGACGACGCCGAGGAGGAAGCCGATGGAGGCCTTCACCAGACGCCGCTTGTAGTGACTGCGGGGATCACTGATCCTTACGGTGTTGGCCCACTTCGGGTCCTCGGCGTAGAGGGCCTGCTCGATCTGGTCGAGCAGGCGCTGCTCGTGCTCAGAGAGCGGCACGGCGCCTCCCAAGGACAGCCCCAGGACGGGGAAAACGGTGACGGACGACACGGGGTGTCCGAACCTCGCGGTCGGTTATCCCCAGAATACGAGCCTGTAGACGTAGACGAAAGAAAACGTCCAACGTAGTCCAAACCGGAGGAGGGGCCACGGCTATTCCTCCTCCTGCCGGGGCCGGACGAGCGAGGCGGGGAGCACCGCGTCGCGGCCGAACCTCCGCGCCGCCCGGTCCATCGCCCGCTCGGCCTCCCGCCAGCCGTTCTCCCGCTCGGTGAGGCTGAGCTGCCGGGGCGCCCCCTCGGCGGGCAGGAGGTTCTCCACCCGCACCCCGACCAGGCGGATCAGTGTGCCCTCCAGGCCGGAGGCGGCGTACAGGTCGCAGGCGACGGCGTACAGCTCCCGCGCGACGTCGGTGGGCCCGGCCAGGGTCCGGGAGCGGGTGAGGGTGCTGAAGTCGGCCCGGCGGAGCTTGACGCTGACCGTCCGGCCGGCGTGGCCTCCCGCCCTCAGGCGGGCGGCGACCCGCTCCGACAGGCGGAGCAGCTCCCTGCGGATCTCCACCGGGTCCGCCACGTCCACGGCGAACGTCTCCTCCGCGCCGATGCTCTTGTCGGGCGTGTGGGGCGTCACCCGGCGCTCGTCGCGGCCCCAGGCCAGCTCCGCCAGGTGGGCGCCGGCCGCCTGGCCGAGCTCGCGCCGGAGGGTCGCCACCGGGGTGCGGGCGAGATCGCCGACGGTCCGCACGCCGAGCCGCGCCAGGGAGCGCTCCGTGCGCTCCCCCACGCCCCACAGGGCCGCCACCGGGAGCGGGTGGAGGAAGTCCACCACCCGGTCGGCGGGCACGACGAAGAGCCCGTCGGGCTTGCAGTGCCGCGAGGCGAGCTTGGCCACGAACTTGCTGTTCGCCACCCCGACCGAGCAGGTGATGCCGTGCTCGGCGGCGACCCGTTCGCGGATCAGGGCGGCGATCACGGCCGGCGGGCCGAGGCGCCTGCGGGCCCCGGAGACGTCGAGGAAGGCCTCGTCGGAGGCGACCGGCTCCACCTCGGGGGTGATCTCGCGGAAGACGGACATGACCCCGCGGGAGACCTCGGCGTACTTGCCGTGGCTGGGCGGGATGACCGTCGCGCGCGGGCAGAGCCTCAGGGCGCGCGTCATGGGCATCGCCGAGTGCACGCCGTACCTTCTGGCCTCGTAGGTGGCGCTGAGCACCACGCCGCGCGGGCCGGGGACGCCGATGATGACGGGCGTGCCGGCGAGCTCGGGCCGCTCGCGCAGCTCGACGCTCGCGAAGAAGGCGTCCATGTCCACGTGGAGGATGGGGCAGCCGGTGTCGTCACCGCCCAGCTCGAGCCCCGGGCGCGGCACCTGCTGCTTCCTCGACACGGCGCCATCTTATGCGAACAGGCGTTCGGTGCGTGCCTCATCGGCGGCCGAGGACGTGCAGCTGGGCGGCGATGTCCCGCAGGACCGGATGCTCGGCGGCGGCCTGCTCCAGGGCGACCAGCGCGGCGGCGGCCCCGGGCTCGCCGTCGAGGAACCGGCTCGGCACCAGGTCGGCGAAGACCCGGACCCCGTGGATCTCCCCCGGCCGCAGGCCCGCGGCGCCGAGGAGGCTGACCAGCTCCTGGCGGGTGAAGCGCCGGGGGGTGGGATCGCGGTCGCCCCAGCGGCCCTCGGGGTCGCCGAGGACCTCGCGCGCCTCGTCGAACCGGCCCGCGACGGAGCGGTGCAGCGCGGCCGCCAGGGGGTTGGCGGCCAGGACGCTGAGCATGCCGTCGGCGCGGAGCAGCCGGGCCATGGCGGCCAGCGCGCCGCCGGGGTCCTCGACGTACTCCAGCACGCTGTGGCAGAGCACCAGGTCGGTGGCGCCGGGCGGCAGGAGATCGCCCAGGTCGGCCGCGTCCCCCTGCAGGGCCCGCACGGCCACGCCCGCCTCGGCGGCGCGGCGCTCCAGCGCGGCCAGCGAGTCCGGGCTCGGGTCGACGACCGTGACGGCGTGCCCGAGCGCCGCGAGCGGTACGGCGAAGCCCCCGGTCCCGCCCCCGGCGTCGACGATGTCGAGCCGGTCACGGCCGGTCACGGTCACGCGATCGGCCAGCGCCGCCCGCAGAACGTCCCAGACGACGGCGGTGCGGACCGCCGGAGCGCCGGCCTGCCGAGAGGTGCCTGCGGCGTGCAACTTCCGATCGCCTCCTCGCATTCGGTGACGGGCCCAGCCTACGCCGCGCCCCGGGGAACCGGCGACGCGCGGGGGCCCGGCGGCCTCCAGGGGAGGCGTTCCCGCCGACTCCGGGGGAGCCTACAGCGCCAGGGAGGGCTTGAGCTGCTTGAACCGGGCCAGCAGGCCGTTGACGAACTGCGGGGACTCGTCCGTCGACAGCTCGGAGGCCAGGCCGACCCACTCGCTGATGACGACGCCCTCGGGGACGTCCGGCATCCAGAGCAGCTCGTAGGTGCCCCCGCGGAGCAGGTTGCGGTCGACCGCGGGCATGCGCTCGAGGGTCCAGCCCTCGGCGTAGGTGGTGATCAGCTCGTCGATGCGCGACCGGTGCCGGCACACGCCCTCGACGATCGCCGCGGTGTACTCGTTGACCGGCGGCTCGGCCCGCTCCAGGCGCTCGGCGAGCACCTTGAGCGGGTCCTCGCCGCGCGCCTCGGATTCGAACAGGATGTCCAGCGCGCGCCTGCGCGCCTTACCCCGTGCGGACATCAGGCGCGGCCGAGGTATTCGCCGGTGCGGGTGTCGACCTTGACCTTCTCGCCCGTCGTGATGAACAGCGGGACCTTGATCTCCGCGCCGGTCTCCAGCTTGGCGGGCTTGGTGCCGCCGGTGGAGCGGTCGCCCTGCAGGCCGGGCTCGGTCTCGGCGATGAGCAGCTCGACGGCGGCGGGGAGGTCGACGTAGAGCACCTCGCCCTCGTGCGTCGCCACGGTGGCGAGCATGTTCTCCAGCAGGTAGTTGGCGGCGTCGCCGACCGCGGCCCGGGAGACGTGGAGCATGTCGTAGGTCTCGGTGTCCATGAAGACGAAGTCGTCGCCGTCCATGTAGGAGAACTGCATCTCGCGCTTGTCGACGTTGGCCGTCTCGACCTTGACGCCGGCGTTGAAGGTCTTGTCGACGACCTTGCCGGAGCGCACGTTCTTGAGCTTGGTGCGGACGAACGCACCACCCTTGCCGGGCTTGACGTGCTGGAACTCCACCACCGTCCAGAGCTCACCGCCCTCGAGCTTGAGCACGAGGCCGTTTTTGAGGTCGTTCGTCGTCGCCACTGAAGTTTCTCCTGCGTACGGCCGCTCTTGGGGACAAGCAGCTCTTCGGTCGTCCGGGTGGGAAGCCCCCTCCCACGCGCCACGAGCGTGTCCTCGGCGCGGTCCCGCCGGGGCCGCTGGGCCCGGGCGGTGCGGTGGGCGGAACCCGATCGTCCATTCTACCGTGCCCGCGCCCACGCTCCGGCGCCACCGGAAGGAGACCGCACCGCCGGACCGACTCCGGACCGCCGCCGGACCGACGCGCGACCGCCGACGGACCGGCCGCCGAACTGGACAGCGGACCCGGCGGTGGACCCGGCGGTGGACCCGGCGGTGGACCCGGCGGTGGACCGGAA
>NZ_JBHSBM010000017.1:634959-688986 GCF_042650625.1 Planomonospora corallina | reverse complement strand
ACCTACTACGCCGAGGTCGGATGGAGTATGGACAGGCTGAGGAACCGGATCCGGGCCGTGGGCCGTGCCGCGGCGGAGCGTCAGACCAGCGCGGGCTCGGGAGCCGCACCGGCGGTCCCGTCCCGCGGGCCCGCCGGGGAGGCGGGGGCGGGAGCGGCGTCGAGGTCCTGCGGCGGGGCGTTCAGCACGCCCTCGTCCAGCCGCCCCTCCGAGCGCGCCACCAGGACCGGGACGACCATCTGCCCCGCGACGTTGGTGGCGGTGCGGATCATGTCCAGGATCGGGTCGATGGCCAGCAGCAGGCCGACGCCCTCCAGCGGGAGGCCGAGCGTGCTCAGGGTCAGGGTGAGCATCACGATCGCGCCGGTCAGGCCCGCGGTGGCGGCGGAGCCGACCACGGAGACGAAGGCGATCAGCAGGTAGTCGCCGAGGCCGAGCTGGACGCCGAAGACCTGGGCCACGAAGATCGCCGCGAGCGCCGGGTAGACCGCGGCGCAGCCGTCCATCTTCGTGGTGGCGCCGAACGGCACCGCGAAGGAGGCGTAGTCGCGGTCGACGCCGAGGCGCTCGACGGTGACGCGCTGGGTCAGCGGCATGGTGCCGACCGAGGAGCGGGAGACGAAGGCCAGCTCGATGGCGGGCCAGGCGTTGCGGTAGAAGGTGAGCGGGCTCACCCGGCCGGCGAGGGAGAGCAGCAGGGGGTAGATCACCAGCAGGACCGCGAGGCAGCCGATGTAGACCCCCGCGCTGAGCTTGGCCAGCGGGGCCAGCAGGTCCCAGCCGTAGGTGGCCACGGCCTTGCCGATCAGGCCCGCGGTGCCGATCGGGGCCAGCCGGATGACCCACCACAGGGCCTTCTGGACCAGTTCCAGGACGGAACGGCTGAACGCGAGGAACGGCTCGGCCTTCTCGCCGGCCGCCATCGCGGCGGCGCCGAGCACGACCCCCAGGAAGACGATCTGCAGGACCTTGACCTCGGCGAACGCGGTCACGATGTTGGTGGGGACGATGCCGGTCAGGAAGTCGGTCCAGGTGCCGGCGCCCTCCAGGTCCACGGCCTTGGCGCCCTCCAGGGCGATGGTGACGCCCCGGCCCGGGTCGATCAGCAGGCCGAGGCCGATCGCGGCGGCCACCGCGGCCAGCGAGGTCGCCATGAACCAGCCGAGCGTCTTGCCCGCGAGCCGGGCGGCGCCGTTGACGTTGCGCAGGTTGGCCACGCTGACCACGACGGCGGTGAAGACCAGCGGCGGGACGGCGAGCTTGAGGAGCTGGACGAAGGTCGAGCCGACCTGGGTCAGCGTGGTGGTGAGCCAGGCGGCCTCGGTGGACCGGGCGACCAGGCCGAGCGCGACGCCGGCGGCCAGGCCCAGCAGCAGCTGCAGGGAGAAGGAGAATCTCTTCACGAACGTGACTTTCGAGAAAGGGCATGCCGGAGCGGACACGGCACGCGGGGCAGGGAAAAGGACTCGAAGGCGCGTTCAGCGACAGAGGGCGCCGTTGAGACGGCACAGGTCGACGTGCAGTCGCTCGACCAGCCGTACGGGCACCACGGAGAACCTCACGGGGAATGGGAACACCCCCGTCGCCGGGGACATTCCGGACCCGGCGGTGAACCGGGTCACACGGACGCGGTAAGGCCCGCCCCGGCCCCGCGAGGGGGACGGCGGGCGGGCCCTCCCGCGGCCCGGACGGCCCGCCCCGGACGACCCGCCCCGGAGGGACGGGGGCGGGCCGGAGACGCGTACGGCCAGGAGAGGCGTACGGCCAGGAGAGGCGTACGGCCAGGAGAGGCGTACGGTCAGGAGGCCAGCTCGCGGACCTTCTCGATGAGCCGGATGCGCTCCTCGTGCGTGCGGGCGAGCGGGGTGACGTTGATGGTCGTCACGCCGGACTCCCGCATCGCCTGGATCCGGTCGCGGACGAAGCCCTCCGAGCCGATCAGCGACATCGACTCCAGCAGCTCCTGCGGGACGAGCGCGGCGGCCTCGTCCTTCTTGCCCGACAGGTAGAGCTCCTGGATCTGCTCGGCCTCCTCCTCGTAGCCGTAGCGGCGGGCCAGGTCGTTGTAGAAGTTCTTGCCCTTGGCGCCCATGCCGCCGATGTAGAGGGCGGCCATGGGGCGGCCGAGCTCCAGCCAGCCCGAGACGTCGTCGCCGATGGCCAGGCTCGCCTGGGCGATGACGTCCAGCTCGCCGAGCTCGGGGGCGCGCTTGGCCCTGCCCGCGGCCAGGGACGCGCCCCAGACGTCGGCGGCCTTCTCCGGCATGTAGAAGATCGGCTCCCAGCCCTCGGCGATCTCCGCGGCGAGCTCGACGTTCTTGGGGCCGATGGCGGCGATCACGACGGGGATGCGCTCGCGGACCGGGTGGTTGATGAGCTTCAGCGGCTTGCCGAGGCCGGTGCCCTGGTCGGCGGGGAGCGGGACCGTGTAGTGCTTGCCCTCGTAGGTGACGCGCTCGCGCTTCCAGACCTGCCGGCAGATCTCGATGACCTCGCGGGTGCGGCCGAGCGGCGCGGTGTACGGCACGCCGTGGAAGCCCTCGATGACCTGCGGGCCGGAGGCGCCGAGGCCGAGGGTGAAGCGGCCGTCGGAGACGTAGTCCATGCCGGCGGCGGTCATCGCCAGCAGGGTCGGGGTCCGGGAGTAGACCGGCAGGATGCCCGAGGCGATCTGCAGCCGCTCGGTCTTGGCCGCGATGTAGCCCATCTGGCTGACCGCGTCGAAGCTGTAGGCCTCGGCGACGAAGACGATGTCGAGACCGGCCTTCTCGTAGTCGGCCAGTTCGGCCACCGTCTCCTTGAAGCCCCCCGAGTAGTTCAGGGCCATACCGATGCGCATCGTGTGGTCGTCCTTCCGTACGCGCCGACGAAACCGAATGTTGTTCCGTTGTGTCCGCAACAAAGGCTATCGACTCCGGCCCCGCTCACCAACCGTTCCCGCGCGGGAACCCGGAGTCCTCCGCGGGGGACCGCGCGGGTCCCGCTCCCCGTACGCCTCCCGGACGGCCCCGGACACCCCGGGTTCCGGCGGTTGGAACCCCCGCGCGCGGGACGAGTACCCTACGCGTTCCGGGGCATGGGGACGCCGGCCGGGCGACGGACGACGAGGAGCGGTGTGCTGGGACGGGTGATCGTCGCGGTGGCGGTGCTGCTGGCCCTCGTGCTCGGCGGGCACCGGCTGCTGCCGGAGCTCGGCGGGTTCACGCCCGTGCTGGAGAGCCTGCTGCCCTGGCTGGGGGCCGCCGTCCCCGTGCTGCTGCTCGGCGCCCTGCTGGCCCGGTCCCGGGCCGCGGCGGTCTCGGTGCTGGCGCCGGCCGCGGTGTGGGGGGCCATGTTCGGCCCCGCCCTGCTCCGCACCCCTCCGGGCGGCCCGAGCGACCTGTCGGTCGCCACCCTCAACGTGGGCGTGACCAACGACGCCTCCGGGCTGGCCGTGCGGGACGTCGCCCGGGGCCGCGACCTGTTCGCCGCCCAGGAGCTGACCCCGGGCGGGCCGGCCGCCAGGGAGCTCGGCGCCCTCTTCCCGCACAGGGTGCAGATCAGCACGGTCGGGTTGTGGAGCCGCTTCCCCATCGTCGAGCACGGCAAGGCCGACATCGGCCTGGACTGGGTGCGGGCGCTGCGGGCCGTGGTGGAGACCCCCGGCGGGCGGGTCACCGTCTACGTCGTGCACCTCGCCTCCGCCCGGCCCGGCGAGACCGCCCAGCGCGACCGGACCCTCGTCCACGCCCGGAGGCTCGTCGACGCCGACGACAGCGAGCGCCTGCTGCTCCTCGGCGACCTCAACACCGCCACCACCGACCGCAAGCGCGACCACCTGGTGCCGCCGCTCACCGACGCCCAGCAGGAGGCGGGGAGCGGGTTCGGCTTCACCTGGCCGGCGTCGTTCCCCGTCACCCGGCCCGACCACATCCTCTACCGGGGCCTGACCGCGACCGAGGCGGGCGTCGAACCCGCCGTCGGCAGCGACCACCGCGCCGCCGTCGCGTCGCTGCGCCTGCTGCGCTGACCGCGGCGCCGGCGGTCGCGGCCCGGGGCCTACGGCGACCGCCCCGACAGCCGCGCCAGGTCGGCGGGGGTGTCGATGTCGGCCGGGTCGCCCAGGCCGTCGCAGGGCACCTCGGTGACCAGCCCGGGATGGGCCCGCAGGAACGGCCGGGCGCCGACGTCGCCCACCGCGAGCCGCGCGACCTCGGCGAAGTGCTCCCGGCCGATCAGCACCGGGTTGCGCCGCGCGCCGCCGTAGGTGGCCACCGCGACCCGCGCGCCCTCCCGCCCCGCCCGCACCAGCCGCCCGACCGCCTCCGGCCCCACGAACGGCTGGTCCACCAGCGCCACCACCACCTGGCCGGCCTCCGGCGGGAGCGCGTCCAGACCGGCCCGGAGCGAGGAGCCCATCCCGGAGCTCCAGCCGGGATTGTGCACGGTCACCGCCCCGCGCACCTGGACGGCCGCGGCGCCGAGCACCACCACCACCGGGTGGCAGCCGCCGTCGCGCAGTGCCCGGACCCCCCGGTCCACCAGCCGCTCCCCGCCGAACTCCAGCACCGCCTTCGGCCCGCCGAGGCGCGTGCCCGCCCCCGCCGCCAGCAGCAGCCCCGCGCATCCCCGGTCCGCCGCCGGACCCCGCCGCCGCGTGCCCGGCCCGCTCACGGGCCCTCGCCGTGGATGCGGCCCGTCCCACCGGTGAGCGGCCGCCCGGAGCCGCCCCAGCGCAGCTGGACCAGCTCGGCGGCGATGGAGACCGCGGTCTCCTCCGGGGTCCGGGCGCCCAGGTCCAGGCCGATCGGCGAGCGCAGCCGCGCCAGTTCCTCCTGCGTCAGCCCCGCCCGGCGCAGCCGCTCCATCCGGTCGGCGTGCGTGCGGCGCGAGCCCATCGCGCCGACGTAGCCCGCCCGGGTGCGCAGCGCCACCTCCAGCAGCGGCACGTCGAACTTGGGGTCGTGGGTGAGCACGCAGATGACGGTCCGCTCGTCCACGGCGGCCGAGGTCAGGTAGTCGTGCGGCCACCTGACCACCACCTCGTCGGCCCCGGGGAAGCGCCTGGCGGTGGCGAAGACCGGCCGGGCGTCGCAGACCACCACGTGGTAGCCGAGGAACTTGCCGATCCGCGCCACCGCGGCGGCGAAGTCGATCGCGCCGAAGACCAGCATGCGGGGCGGCGGGGCGAAGGAGTGCACGAAGACGGCCAGCTCGTCCAGGCGCCGCTCGCCGTGCGCGCCGTACCTGCGGACGCCGGTGAGCCCTTGCGCGAGCATGCCCCGCACGTCGTCGTCGACCGCCTCGTCGAGCCGGGCGGGGCCGAGCGAGCCCGACGAGCGGTCGGCCCAGACGACCCGGCGGGCCCCGGCGCGCCCCGGCCCGGACAGCACGGTCGCCACCGCCACCGGCTCGTGCCCGCGCACGGAGGCGGCGACCTCCCCCAGCTCGGGGAAGGTCTCCCTCGAGACCCGCTCGACGAACACGTCCAGGACGCCGCCGCAGGTCAGGCCGACGGCGAAGGCGTCGTCGTCGCTCACGCCGTACCGCTGCAGGACCGGCGCGCCGGAGGCGACCACCTCGCCCGCCAGCTCGTAGACGGCCCCCTCCACGCAGCCGCCCGAGACGCTGCCCTCGACCTGGCCGTCGAGCACGGCCATCGACGCGCCCGGCGCGCGGGGCGCGCTGCGGAAGGTCTCCACCACCGTGGCCAGGCCGAAGGCCCGGCCGGACTCCCACCACGGCAGGATCTGCGACAGCACGTCACGCACGGGCGCCTCCCAGCAGCCGGGCCAGCTCCTCGTAGGCGGCCAGGCTGTGCCCGGCCACGAAGTCGTCGATGTACGGCCAGGCCGCGCGCATCCCGGCGGTGAGCGGCCGGTAGCCCGCCCGGCCCTTGTGCGGGTTGACCCAGATCACCCGGTGCGCGGTCCGGGAGAGCCTGGCCATCTGCGCGGCCAGCAGTGAGGCGTCGCCGCGCTCCCAGCCGTCGGAGGCGATCACCACGGTCGCGCCCCGGGCGTCGCCGCCGCGCAGCAGCTCCCGCAGCTCCTCACCGAGCCGGGTCCCGCCGCGCCAGTCGGGGACGGCACGCGAGACGGCCGCCATCGCCGCCTCCGGGTCGCGGTGGCGCAGCTCGGCGGTGAGCCGGGTGAGCCGGGTGCCGACGCTGAACGCCTCGGTGGCGTGCGGCGAGGAGGCGACCAGCGCGTGGGCCAGGCGGAGCAGCGTGTCGGCGTAGGGGCTCATGGAGCCGCTGACGTCCACCAGCAGCACGACCCGGCGGGGCCTGGTGCGGCGGGCGCGGCGGTGCAGCCGGGCGGTCTCCCCTCCCCTGCGCAGCGCCTCGCGGACCGTCCGCCGGACGTCGAGCCGGCCCCGCCGGGCCGGGCGCAGGCGCCGCGACGCGCGCCGCTCGCGCCCGGCCCGGAGCAGGGCGAGCAGCCGGTGCGCCTCGGCCAGCTCGGCCGCGCTCATCCGCGCCACGTCGCGGGTGCGCAGCACCTCCGCCGCGCTCGCCCCGGCCGCCTGCGGCGGCTCCTCGCCCGCCGCGCCGCCGGAGCCGGCCAGCGGGGCCGCGTACCGGGTGACGGTGGCCGTCGCCGGCCGCCCGCGGCCCGCGCGCAGCCCCCCGAAGTAGGCGCGGAAGACCCGGTCGTAGCGGGGCAGGTCGTCGGCGCGGGCGCACAGGGTGGCGCGGCCCGCCCAGTAGACGTCGCCGGGGCGGGCGGCGTCCAGGTGGGCCAGGGCCCGCAGCAGGCTCCGGGTGCGCTCGTGGTCGGCGGGGACCCCGGCGGCCCGCAGCGCCCGGGCGAACCCCGTCATGACCCCGACGATCTCCCGCTCCGTCCGCCCTCCACCCCCCGGGCCCGTGCTCGCCGGCTCCGGCTCCGTCCGGCCCGTGCCCGGGCGGGCGGGCCCCCGCCCGCCCGGGCGTGGGCCGGGCACGTCAGCCGCCCAGGCCATCGAGGAACCCGTTCCCGAGCACCGCCTCGTGGTCCTCGCGGTGTTTGAGCAGCGCGCCCAGCGCGGCCGCGGCCGGGCCGGGGTCCAGCTCCCGGGCGCCCAGGGCGAGCAGGGCCTCGGTCCAGTCGAGGGTCTCGGCGATCCCGGGCGGTTTGACGAGTCCCACCCCGCGCAGCCGCCCGGCCGCGGCGGCGACCTGCTCGGCGAGGGCGCGGGAGCACCCGGGCAGCCGGCGTGTCAGGATCTCCACCTCCCGTTCGAACGAGGGGTGCTCCAGCCAGTGGTAGAGGCAGCGGCGTTTGAGCGCGTCGTGCACCTCGCGGGTGCGGTTGGAGGTCAGCACCACCACCGGCGGCGTGCGGGCGCGGACCGTGCCGAGCTCCGGGATCGTGATCGCGAAGTCGGACAGGACCTCCAGCAGCATCGCCTCGAACTCCACGTCCGCCCGGTCGATCTCGTCGACGAGCAGCACGCTGGGCTGGGTCTCGACCGCCCGCAGCAGCGGCCGGGCGACCAGGAAGCGCCGGTCGTGGACCTCGTCCTCCAGCCGGGCCGCGTCGGCGGTCCCGCTCGCCTCGGCGGCCTTCAGGTGGAGCAGCTGGCGGGCGAAGTCCCAGTCGTAGAGGGCCTGGGAGCCCTCCAGCCCCTCGTAGCACTGCAGGCGGATCAGCGGCGCCTCCAGCACGGCGGCGAGGGCCTTCGCCAGCTCGGTCTTGCCGACGCCCGCCTCGCCCTCCAGGAACAGCGGCCGGCCCATCCGCAGCGCGAGGAACGCGACCGTGGCCAGTCCCTCGTCCGCCAGGTAGTCCCGCCGGTCGAGCAGCTCGGCGAGCCGCCCGGGCGAGGCGAGGCCGGACGCTGCGTCTGTCATGCCGTGTCCGTCCACCGCCCCATCGGCTCAGCGTACGCGCCGGGGAAGGGAGGAATCCAGGGGCGCGTCACGGGTCCGCCGGGCGGACCGCCGCCGCGGCGCGCCGATATCCTCTCCCGGTGAGCTATCCGGCACGGCAGGTCAACTCGCCGTCGAGAGTGGTCGTCTTCGCGTTCCTCGCGGCGGTCCTGACGGGTACGGCGCTGCTCTCCCTGCCCGTCGCGGTCGCCGAGGGCGAGGAGACGTCGTGGACCTCGGCGCTGTTCACCGCGACCTCGGCGGTGTGCGTCACCGGTCTCGCCGCGGTGGACACGGCCGGGCACTGGACGGTCTTCGGCGAGACCGTGATCCTGGTGCTGATGCAGATCGGCGGCTTCGGGATCATGTCGCTCGCCTCGATCCTGGCGCTGCTCGTCTCCGGCAAGCTGGGGCTGCGCGCGCGACTCTCCACCCAGGCCGAGACCCAGAGCCTGGGCCCGGGCGAGATCCGCCGGGTGCTCGTCGGCGTCGCCAAGGTCACGCTGGTGGTGGAGGCGGTCACGGCCGCGATCCTCACCACCCGCTTCGTGACCGCGTACGGCGAGCCGCTCGGCCGCGCCGCCTACCACGGGGTCTTCCACGCGGTCTCGGCGTTCACCAACGCCGGGTTCGCGCTCTGGCCGGACAGCGTGACGCGGTTCGTGCGCGACGTGTGGGTCTGCCTGCCGCTGGCGCTGACCGTGGTCATCGGCGGCCTGGGCTTCCCCGTCTACATCGCCCTGCGGCGGCACTGGCGGCACCCCTCCCGATGGTCGCTGCACGCCAAGCTGACGCTGGGCATGACCGCGATCCTGCTGTTCGGCGGCGCGGTGGCCATCACGGTCTCGGAGTGGACCAATCCCGCGACCTTCGGCCCGCTCCCGCCGGGCCTGCGGATCCTGGCCGGGTTCTTCCACAGTGCGATGACCCGCAGCGGCGGCCTGAACTCGGTCGACACCTCCCAGATGCACGAGAACTCCTGGCTGATCAGCGACGTGCTGATGTTCATCGGGGCGGGCAGCGCCAGCACCGGCGGCGGCATCAAGGTGACGACCTTCGCGCTGCTCGGCTACGTCATCCTGGCCGAGCTCCGCGGCGAGCCCGACGTCACGGCGGGCCGCCGCCGTATCCCCGAGCACCTGCAGCGCCAGGCCCTCGCCATCGCGCTGGTCAGCGTCGCCGCCGTGGTCGCCGGCACGCTCACCATGATGATGATCACACCGTTCCCGCTCGACCGCGTACTCTTCGAAGTGGTCTCCGCGTTCGGCACCGTCGGGCTCTCCACAGGGATCACCGCCGATGTCGGCGCCGGGGGGCACCTGGTCCTGACCGTCCTGATGTTCATCGGGCGGCTCGGCCCGGCCACCCTCGGCACCGCGCTCGCGCTGCGCGTGCAGACCCGCAGGTTCCGCTATCCGGAGGAGCGTCCCCTCGTTGGCTGACAAGAAGAACCGCGGCGACCGCGGCGACGCCGTGGCGGTCATCGGCCTCGGCCGGTTCGGCGGAGCGCTCGCCGACGAGCTCATCCGGCGCGACGTCGAGGTGCTCGGCGTGGACAGCGACGCCCGGAACGTGCAGGAGTTCTCCGCCAGGCTCACCCACGTCGTCTGCGCCGACTCCACCGACCCCGAGGCGCTGCGGCAGCTGGGCCTGGCCGAGTTCGGCCGGGTGGTGGTCGGCATCGGCACCAACATCGAGTCGAGCATCCTGACCACCTCGATCCTGACCGACCTCGCCGTGCCCGACATCTGGGCCAAGGCGATCAGCCGCCAGCACGCCCGGATCCTGGAGCGGGTGGGCGCCCACCACGTGGTCCAGCCCGAGGCCGACATGGGTGAGCGGGTCGCGCACCTGGTCACCGGGCGGATGCTCGACTACATCGAGGTCGAGGAGGATTACGCGCTGGTCAAGACCAAGGCCCCCGGCTGGGCCGCCGGGCGGACGCTGGGCGGCCTGCGCATCCGCACGGAGTACGGCGTCACCGTGGTGGCGGTCAAGAAGCCCGGGGCGAAGTTCACCTACGCCACATCCGAGACCGTCATCGGCTCCGGCGACACCCTGCTCGTCGCGGGCGACACCGACGGCACGGAGCGCTTCTCCGAGGAGACCTGAGCCGGCCCGCGTCCGGGTCGCCGGCCGCGCGTCCCTCCGGAGGCGCGGGACACAGGGTTCGGGGCACGGGACACAGGGTTCGGGGCACGTGCCGCGGGAGCGCGGGCCCCGGCCACGGCGGGCGCGGCGGATCCGGCCCGCCGCGGGTCAGTCGTTCTCCCTGGCCTCCGCCCGCTCACGGATGAGCGCGGCCAGCTCGCGGACCTGGCGCACGGTGCGGTCCTTCTCCGAGCCCTGCAGCCCCATGGCCCCGACGGTCGTCCCGTCGGCGAAGTCGATCTTCGCCCAGGGCTCGCCCTCCACCAGCGTGACCGCCAGCACCTCGGGCCATTCGTGGCGGTGCACCCGCAGCGCGTTGACCAGGGTGATCCCCCGCTCGTCCGCCTCCACCCGGCACCGGCCCAGCAGGTGCAGCACCCAGGCGACCAGCCCGGCCAGCGCGACCACCGCGATCCGGTCGGCGATCTGGAACGGCTCCGGCAGGAAGACCGCCATCAGCACCGCTCCCAGCATGATCAGAGCGGCGAAGCCGTAGGCCACGATCCGTCCCTTCTGCGGCCGCCACACGACGGGCAGATCGGGCGGCGGGACGTTCTCGGGGCTCAATCGACGATCACTTTCCCTGTGCGGAGTCCGGTCGGGGCGACGGCGGCGGGCGCGCCGGGCGGGGCGGGCGCCCGCGGTCGCAACCTACCGCACGCCCCGCCCGCCCCCGCGCGCGGCTCGGCCCCGGTGAGGGCGGTGGGGGCGGTGGGGGCGGTGGGGGCCCGTGGCCGGCCGCACCGCCCGCCCCGGCGTGCGGCTCAGCCCCGCAGGTCGCGCAGGAGCACCGCCGTCTCCAGCGCGGCGACGGTGGCCTCGTACCCCTTGTCCTCGTGGCTGCCCGGCAGGCCCGCCCGGTCCAGCGCCTGGTCCAGCGAGTCGCAGGTCAGCACCCCGTTCCCGACGGGGGTCCCCTCGTCGAGGGAGACCCGGGTCAGGCCCGAGGTCACCGAGTCGCAGACGTAGTCGAAGTGGGCGGTCTCACCGCGGATCACCGCGCCCAGCGCCACCACCGCGTCGCAGCGCCGGGCCAGGGCCTGGGCGACCACGGGGATCTCCAGGGACCCGGCCACCCGGACCACGGTCGCGGCCGCGCCGCTGTCCCGGGCGGCCCGCACGGCCCGCTCCACCAGCCGATCGGTGATCTTCTCGTGCCAGCGGGCGGCCACGATCCCGACCGTCAGTCCTCCGGCGTCGACCGCCTCCGCCGCCGGACGTCCCTCACCACTCATCGGTGCCCCTCCTGCCGTCGATGACCGGGCGGCTCATGCGACCTCGGTCTCCTCGTGGATGTCGTGCCCGAGGCGGTCGCGCTTGGCCGCCAGGTACCGCTCGTTGTACGGGTTCACCGCCGCCGGCATCGGCGCGCGGCCGAGCACCTTGACGCCGTAGCCGTCCATGCCCCGCAGCTTGGCGGGGTTGTTGGTCAGCAGCCGCACCGACTTCACGCCCAGGTCGGCGAGGATCTGCCCGGCGTTGGAGAACTCCCGGGCGTCCACCGGCAGCCCGAGCTCCAGGTTGGCGTCGACGGTGTCGCTGCCGTTGTCCTGCAGGCCGTACGCCCGCAGCTTGGCCAGCAGCCCGATGCCTCGCCCCTCGTGCCCGCGCAGGTAGACCACCACCCCGCGCCCCTCCGCGGCGATCTCGGCCATCGCGTGGTCGAGCTGCACCCCGCAGTCGCAGCGCAGCGAGCCGAGCACGTCCCCGGTCAGGCACTCGGAGTGCGCCCGGACCAGGATGTTCTCGCCGTCGCCGAGGTCGCCGTAGACCAGGGCGAGGTGCTCGCCGCCGTCCAGCGCGCTGGCGTAGCCGTAGGCGCGCCAGACCCCGTAGGCGTTCGGGATGCGGGTCTCGGCGACCCGGGTCACCATGCGCTCGGTCCTGCGCCGGAACTCCGCCAGCTGCTCGATGGAGACCAGCGCCAGGTCGTGCTCGTCGCAGAACTCCCGCAGCTCCGGCAGGCGCTTCATCGTCCCGTCGTCGTTGACGACTTCGGCCAGGGCGCCCGCCGGGGCCAGCCCGGCCAGCCGGGCCAGGTCCACGGCCGCCTCGGTGTGGCCGCGCCGGACCAGCACGCCGCCCTCCCGGTAGCGGAGCGGGAAGACGTGGCCGGGACGGACCAGCTCGAACGGCTCGGTCGCCGAGTCGCACAGGGTGCGGATGGTCCGGGCCCGGTCCGCGGACGAGATGCCGGTGGTCACCCCGTCGCGGGCGTCCACGCTGATCGTGTAGGCCGTGCGCATGCGCTCGCGGTTCTCGTGGACCATCAGCGGCAGGCCGAGCCGGTCGAGGTCCTCGCCGGTCATCGAGACGCAGATGACGCCGCTGGTGTGCCGGATGGTGAAGGCGAGCAGCTCCGGCGTGGCCCTGGCCGCGGCGAAGATGATGTCGCCCTCGTTCTCGCGGTTCTCGTCGTCCACGACGACGACGGGCTTGCCGTCGCGGATGTCGGCGATCGCCCGCTCGATGGGGTCCAGCATGCTCACATGGCCTCCTTGGGGACGAGCACGGCCCGCAGGCGGTACTCCTTGAGCCAGTTGGCGAATCCGACGAGGACCAGCACGAAGAAGATCCCGTAGACGGCTCCGGACACGACCAGGCCGGAGCTGAAGGCCAGCGGCACGCCGACCAGGTCCACCGCGACCCAGATGAGCCAGAAGTCGACCAGCGCCCGGCCCTGCGCCCAGGTGGCCACGGCGCTGCCGACGAAGATGTAGGCGTCGGCGGCGACCAGCAGGTAGCCCTTGGTGCCCGGGGTGTGCACGCCCCACGACAGCTTGAACACGTAGAACAGCACGGCCACCACGGCGGTGCCCGCGATCATGGCCGCGACCAGCGCGAGCCGCTCGCGCCCGGTCGCGGGCCGCACGGCCAGCTCCTGGCCGCCGGAGGTGCCGCGCGACCACTTCCACCAGCCGTACAGGGCCAGCCCGCCGAACATCACCTGCTTGAGGGCGTTGCCGGTGATGTGCGCGCTGATCGAGGCGATCAGCAGCAGCACCGCGCCGGTGAGCTGCACCGGCCAGGTCCAGATCGACTTGCGGATGGCCAGCAGCACGGTGGCCAGCGCGGCCACGTTGCCCACCAGGTCGGTCCAGAGGACCTTGACCCCGAACAGCTCGAATCCCGCCTGCGCCCAGTTCATGCCCGGCCTCCCGGAGCGTAGGCGCCGGCGAGCCGCTCCACGTACTTGGCGATCACGTCGACCTCGAGGTTCACCGGGTCTCCGGGCCGCTTGCCGCCGAGGGTGGTGAGGTCCAGGGTGGTGGGGATCAGGCTGACCGAGAACGCGTCGCCGTCGACCCCCACCACGGTCAGGCTGACGCCGTCCACCGCGATGGAGCCCTTCTCCACCACGTAGCGGCCCAGCTCCGCCGGGAGCGAGATCCGCACGATCTCCCAGTGCTCGCCGGGCTCCCGCGACAGCAGCACGCCGGTGCCGTCCACGTGGCCCTGCACGATGTGCCCGCCCAGGCGCGCGTCGGCGCGGACGGCGCGCTCCAGGTTGACCGGGGAGCCGGGGCGCAGCACGCCCAGGCTGCTGCGGTCCAGGGTCTCCTTCATGACGTCGGCGGTGAACACCTCGCCGTCGACGCCGACCACGGTCAGGCAGACGCCGTTGACCGCTATCGAGTCACCGTGGCGGGCGTCCGCGGTGACGGTCCTGCCGCGGATCGCGATCCGCGCGGCGTCTTTGAGCGGCTCGATCGCCGCCACCTCGCCGAGTTCCTCGACGATTCCGGTGAACATCCGGGGGGCCTCCTACTCGCCAGTAGCTTCCTGCCACGGCGGGCCCCGGGGGCGACGGACTCCACGGGTCCGTCAGCGGAGGGTGCCTGGACGGCACTGTCCGCTCGCGCGCTTCCTCCCATCCGGACTTTAACCGTCGGTCCCGGAATTCCACCGGGTCAACCGGCCGATGGATTCGGCCGGGTCGCGGACTGTAACCGCCGGTTCGGAGTTTCACCGACCCCGGAGCACGCTGCTCTCTTCTCGGGTACGCCGCCTCACGACGAGACGGGTCCCGTACATCAGTGTGCCATGCCCCGCAAAGCGGGCGGGACCCCCCTCCACTCAGTGAGACGGCGGGGCTCCCGGCACGCACCCGAGGGCGGCGCCGGGACGTGCCGGGTCCCGGTCCGCACCGAGCCGGGCCTGCGGCGGGCGCGAGGTCAGGCCGCGCTGAGCCTGCGGGCCCGGCGGGCGTCCGGGGCGTACCGGACGGGCGCGGGCACCAGGCCGATCCCCGCCTGCAGGGTCCGGAGCGCGGCGGTCGTCCACAGGTCCTCGAGCGGCGTGGCGGGCAGGCCGTACAGCCTGCGGGCCCAGCGGGGCAGCGTGCCGAAGGCGAACAGGACGAACCCCGGGAAGACCGGCTTGAGCGGGAACAGGAACCGCGGCAGGGGGGCGTTGAGCGCCTGGCGGAGCGGGTGCGGGGCCTCCGGGACGAAGCGCAGGCCCGGGCGGCGGCTGCGGATGTAGTCGCGCATCTCACCGACCGAGCCCGGCACGTCGCCGGGCTCGAGCCCGACGACCTCGGCCGCGCGGCGCCACTCGGCCACGAACCGGTCGGCCTCGGCGTCGGTCAGGGGCACGCCGGCACGGCGGGCCACCGACAGGTAGGAGTCGACCTCGCCGACGTGGACCCAGCGCAGCGCCTCGGGGTCGTCCAGGTGGAAGCGCTCCCCGGTGTCCGGGTCGACGGCGCTGAGGGTGGCGTGGATCTTCCTGACCCGGGCGCCGGCCCGCTCGACCTCCGCCAGCGTGCCGTACGTGCGCACCCGGACGAACTCGGTGGTCCGCTGGAAGCGGCCCCACGCCTCGCCGGGATCCATCAGCGCGGAGTTCTGCACGACCCCGCGCATCGCCTTCGGGTGCAGTCCTTGCATGAGCAGCGCCCGGAATCCGCCGACCAGCAGGATCGGCTCCCCCATCACCCGCCAGGTCACCGAGCCCGGTCCGAAGAGTCCGTGGTCCATGGCCCACCTCCCTCGTAAGTGATTGGTTACCCTACCCGCCGCGGGCGATGCGTACCAGAACCGCCAGATTCCCGGCACCGGCCGGGCGAGGAGAGGGAGGCGGCGGCCGGGGCGCCCCGGAGCCGGGACGCGCGGGCCCGTCAGACCTTGGCGGCCAGCGCCCGCAGCTCGTCCACCGCGCGGGCCGGGTCGTCGGCGCCGTAGACGGCGTTGCCCGCCACGAAGACGTCGGCTCCCGCCTCCGCGCACCGCTCGATGGTCTCCGCCGAGACACCGCCGTCCACCTGGAGCCAGATCTCGCCGCCGTGCCGCTCGACGAGCGCACGGGTCCGGCGGATCTTCGGCAGCACCACGTCGAGGAACTTCTGTCCCCCGAAGCCGGGCTCGACGGTCATCAGCAGCAGCATGTCGATCTCGCCGAGCAGGTCCTCGTACGGCTCGACCGGCGTGGCCGGGTTCAGCGCGAACCCCGAGCGGGCCCCGGCCGCGCGGATCTGGCGCAGCGTGCGGACCGGCGCTCTGGCGGCCTCGGCGTGCACGGTCACGCTGCCCGCCCCGGCCTCGGCGTAGGCGGGGGCCCAGCGGTCCGGGTCCTCGATCATCAGGTGGCAGTCCAGCGGCGTGGACGTGGCCTTGAGCAGGGACTCGACGACCGGCAGGCCGAGCGTCAGGTTGGGCACGAAGTGGTTGTCCATGACGTCGACGTGGATCCAGTCGGCGTTGGACACCGCCGCGACCGCCTCGGCGAGGCGGGCGAAGTCGGCGGACAGGATGCTGGGTGAGATCTGTACGGCCATGATTCCCCGAGTCTATTGGCGGCCGCTCCTCCCCCTCCCTCCGCCCTCCGTACCAGACCACCCCTTTCCGAAAGGAAGGCCGTGTCACCCGGGACGCCCTCGGAGGCGTCCCGGGCGGCGGGGCCGGCCACGGCACCCGCGGACGGGGATCCCCTGCTCCCGCGCCCCTGGAGCGCCCGCTCGCGGAGCGGAGACGCTCCGCGAGCAGGCCGCCCCCGGGACGGTCAGCGGCGGCGGAGCAGGGCCAGGAACATGGCGTCGGTGCCGTGCCGGTGCGGCCAGAACTGGGCGTACGGCCCCTCGCCCAGGCCCTTGACCTCGGGCAGGTACGCGCGGGCGTCCAGGACCTCGGCGTCGTCGCGGCGGCTCAGCACGTCGCCGACCACGACGGCCGTCTCCGCCAGGTGCGGTGAACAGGTCACGTAGGCCACCACCCCGCCGGGGCGGGCCGCGTCGAGAGCGGAGCCGAGCAGGGCGCGCTGGATGGCGCCCAGCTCCGGCAGGCTCCCCGGGTCGCGGCGCCAGCGCGCCTCCGGGCGGCGGCGCAGCGCGCCCAGCCCGGTGCAGGGGGCGTCGAGCATGACCCGGTCGAAGGCGCCGGGCCGCCAGGCGGGCGCCCGGCCGTCGGCGGTGACCACCACGGCATCCCGGACGGCCTGCCGGACCAGGCGGGCCCGGTGGTGCTGGAGCTCGGCGGCGAGCAGCCGGGCACCGCCCGGGAAGGGAACCGGCCCGCCCGCGGACCCGGTCGGCGCCGGACCGGGTACGGCGCGCCCCGCCTCGTCGCCGTGGACGGCGAGCGCGTCGAGCAGGCCCGCCTTGCCGCCGGGTCCCGCGCACACGTCGAGCCAGCGGGAGTCGCCGCCCTCGACCGGGACGCGGGTCAGGGCGAGCGCCACCAGCTGGCTCGCCTCGTCCTGTACGGCGGCGCGCCCCTGCGCCACGGCGGGGATCGCCCCCGGGTCTCCCTCGGGCAGATACGCCGCGTACGGGGAGAAGTCGGCCGGCAGCGCGCCCCCGCCGAGCAGCTCCGTCACCGAGCAGCGGCCCGGGCGGGCCACCAGCGTGACCCGCGGCCGCTCGTTGTCGGCGGCCAGCAGGGCCGCCGTCTCGTCGAAGTCCCCGCCGACGGCGTCGCGCAGGGCGGTGACGATCCACCGGGGATGGCTGTGCGCCACGGCCAGGTGCCCGGCCGGGTCGTCCGCCGGATCCGGGGCGACGATCGGCAGCCACTGCTCCAGGGAGCGGGTGGCGACCTTGCGGAGCACCGCGTTGGCGTACTTGGCCGGGCCCGCGCCGACTCGGAGCCGGACCAGGTCGACGGTCGTGCCGACCGCGGCGTGCGGGGGCACCCGGGTCTTGAGCAGCTGGTGCGCGCCCAGCCGGAGGGCGTCCAGCAGCGGCGGGTCGAGGTCCTCCGGGGCCCGGTCGCTGCAGGCGGCGATGACCTCGTCGTAGGTGCCCAGGCCGCGCAGGGTGCCGTAGGCCAGCTCGGTCGCCAGCCCCGCGTCGCGCCCCGACAGCCCGCGCTCGCGCAGCAGCGCGGGCATCAGCAGGTTGGCGTAGGCGTCCCGCTCGTCCACCGCGCGCAGCAGGTCGTAGGCGGTGTTGCGGGCCTCGTCGCGGACCGGGCGGGACGGACGACCGCTCCGGCTCCCGCCCGCGCCGCCGCGCCCACTGCGCCCGCCGTGCCCGCCCCGCCCACCGTGCCCACCGTGCCGGCTGTGTCCGCCCCGGCCTCCGCCGGAAGCACCGGAACCCCCGGCGCGGCCTCCGCCGCGCGGCGCACCGCCGTTTCCCTGCTCACCCATGCGCCTCAGACCAGCCGATCGCTGTCGGAGGGCCGCACGCCGCGCGCCCACTCGCCCGCGGTCATCAGGCGCTTGCCCTGGGGGCGCACCTCGCCCAGCTCCACCGGGTGCGTGGCCGTGCCGACCAGAACGGAGTTCTTGCCCGCCGCGATCTGCCCGGGGGCGAGCGCGGGGGCTTCGGGCGCGAGCCGTACGGGGCCGAGCTTGACCCGCTGGCCGCGGAACTCGGTCCACGCGCCCGGGGCGGGCGTGCAGGCCCGCACCAGGCGGTCCACCCGCATCGCGGGGGCGGTCCAGTCGACCCGGGCGTCCTCGACGCCGATCTTCGGGGCGAGGCTCACCCCCTCCGCGGGCTGCGGCCTGGCCTCCAGACCGCCGTCCTCGACCCCGTCGAGGGTCGCCAGCAGCAGCTCGGCGCCGGACTCGGCCAGCCGGGCCAGCAGCTCGCCGCTGGTGTCGGTGGCGCGGATCTTCTCGGTGAGCACGCCGTAGACCGGTCCCGCGTCCAGCTCCTTGACGATCTGGAAGGTGCTCGCGCCGGTGATCTCGTCGCCGTGCAGCACGGCGTGCTGCACCGGCGCCGCCCCCCGCCACGCGGGCAGGACCGAGAAGTGGAGGTTGATCCAGCCGTGGCGCGGGATGTCCAGCGCCGCCTGCGGCAGCAGGGCGCCGTAGGCGACCACGGGGCAGGCGTCCGGGCCGATCCGGCGCAGCCGCTCCAGGAACGCGGGATCACCCGCCTTGGCGGGCTTGAGGACCTCGATGCCCACCTCCTCGGCCAGTTCGGCGACGGGGCTCGGGTGGACCTTGCGGCCCCGGCCCGACGGGGCGTCCGGGCGGGTCACGACGGCGGCGACCTCGTGGCGCGGCGAGTCGAGCAGGGCCCGCAGCGAGGGCAGGGCGGTGTCCGGGGTTCCGGCGAAGACCAGGCGCAAGGTTCCTACAGAGCCTTCCCGTGGGTGGCGTGCGGGGAGAGCTTGAACGTGGGCGCCTGCGCCCCGAACCACTCGGCCTCGCGGATCGCCTTCTTGGCGAGCTTGCGCTGCTCGGGGTCCATCCGGTCGATGAACAGGATGCCGTCCAGGTGGTCGGTCTCGTGCTGGAAGCAGCGGGCCATGAGGTCCGTGCCCTCCAGGGTGACGGGCTCGCCGTGCATGTTGAAGCCCTTGGCGACCGCGCGGATCGCCCGGGGCGTCGGGTAGGACAGGCCGGGGAAGGACAGGCAGCCCTCCTCGCCCTCCTCGTCCATCTCGTCGGACAGGTCGAGGTCCGGGTTGATCAGGTGCCCGAGCTGGTCGTCCACGTAGTAGGTGAAGACCCGCAGCCCGACCCCGATCTGCGGCGCGGCGAGACCCGCTCCGGGCGCGTCCAGCATGGTGTCGGTGAGGTCCTTGACGAGCTTGCGCAGCTCCTTGTCGAAGTCCGTCACCGGCTCCGCCGGGGTGCGCAGCACCGGGTCGCCGAACAGGCGGATTGACTGAATGGCCAACAGGGCTCCTTCCACGGAATCCCCTCAGTTTAGAGGCCCCCGGCGGCGCGGGCGGTCCTGGCGGCCCGTGAGCGGGTCACCGCCCGTCTGTCACCGGGCCTCGGAACCTCCGGGCCTCGGAACCTCCGGGCCTCGGAACCTCCGGGCCTCGGAACCTCCGGGCCCGCCGATGGAGTCCCGGGCCTCCCTCCGGCGCAGGCCCTCCGCCGGGTCTACCGGGAGCGGACCTTCATCGCCGCCTTGCGGGCGGCCTTCGCCACGGCGGCGTCGGCGTGGTGCGCGCCGAGCATGTCCAGCACCGCCACCGCGTCGGGATGGTCGACGAGGGCCATCTCCTCGACCATGCGCATCAGGTCCTCGCCCGGCTGGAGTGCGGCGAACTCCCCCAGGCCCTCCGGGGCCTTCCCCCGGCGGATCAGCGAGGCGAGCGTGTCGACCGCGATCCAGGTGTTGTCGGCGGGCGTCAGGGCGGGGGCGGGCAGGTCGCGGATGTGCAGCCAGGAGGCGGCGTAGCGCCACAGGGAGGGCTCGGCGAGCGCCTCCCGGACGGGGGCCTCGGCCTCGGGGCCGAGCTCCTCCAGGATCGTGTTGACGACGCCGCGCCGGCCCGCGTCGCCGCCGGCGGCCGCGGCGACCAGCGCGCGGGCGGCGGCCTCGGGGGTGCGGGACTCCAGCCAGACCGTGACGGCGCTGGGCGCGGCGGAGCCCTCCGTGACCGCCTCGACGAGCTCGCCCGCCTCCAGGCCGGCGAAGACCGCGACCTCCGCGCCGGTGGGCGCGTCGTGGCCCTCTCGGATCAGGTCCTGGCGGACCGCCCACACCCCGAGCGGGGTCAGCCGGGGCCGGCCCGCGGGCGACCACTCGATCAGGCCGCAGTAGCCGAGGAGGTCGAGCGCGGCCGCCAGTTCCCCCGGCAGCGACGCCGCGAGCAGGCGCATCTGCGCCGGACGGGCCTCGCAGGCCACCTCGTGCGACTGGAGGATGCCCTTGACCAGGGTGGCCGGGGCCAGGCCGTCGCTCATGGCGTACAGCGTCGCGAGCATCTCGGCGAGGTGCTCGTCGATCACGGCGGAGCCGGTCAGGCTCTCGTCGGCGCGGTCGAGGACGTCCATCACCACGCCGTCCCAGAACTCCAGCAGCGCCTGCGGCGGCAGGCTCCCGTCCGGGGTGAACGGCCCCGGCGCGGCCGTGCCCCGGCTGATCCGCAGCATGCCGGTGTTGACCGCGACGACCCAGAGCAGGTGGAGCCGGCCGGGGCCGGGCAGACCGAGCTCGGCGGCCGCGCCGGCGGGGTCGGGCAGCAGGTGCTCGGAGGTGACCGCGCGGGTCCCGGTCCAGGCCGCGAGCCGGGCGGCGTCGCGCACCAGCGGGACGGCGAGCACGGCCCGGGCGAGCTCGTCCGCGGGGGCGAGGTCGACCGGGGGGAAGCTCAGCGCCTCGGCGCCGCAGCCGGGGCAGTCGCACTCCCCGGCCTCCCCGGCTCCGGTGGCCCCGGCGTCGCCCGCGACGGCCTCGTCGAGGAGGGCCGCCCGGACCTCCCTGGGCGCGGCGCCCAGCTCGTCGACCAGCCTGCGCAGTTCGCCGAGATCGAAGACGTTGCCCGTGTTCCCGCTCTTTGCCACCCGTGAAACTTACTCCACACCGGCCCCACGGATGTACGGCTCAGCCGATCGCGCGGGAACGCGCCTTGAAGGCCGCCTTGCGCGCGGCCTTGGCGGTGTTCGGGTCCGGCAGGGAGCGGCCGAGCAGTTCCAGCACGTCGACGACGTCGGGGTGGTCCACCCGCCACATCTCCTCGATCACGTGCGAGGGGGGGCCTGAGGCCGCCATGTTCTCGGCGAACGTCTCCGGGTCCTCCTCGGCCGCCGGCAGGGCCAGGGCGAGCATGTCCACGCTCATCCACAGCACCTCGTCCGGCGTGAGCGCGGGGGCGGTCAGCCCGCGCGCGGTCAGCCAGTGCGCGGCGTGCGGGCGCAGCTCCTGGTCGTCCAGGAAGGCGCGCACGGCCGCCTCCGCCTCCGCGCCGAGCCGGTCCACGATCGTGACCGCGATCCCCCGGGCGACGGCGGGGACGCCCGTGGCCGCCCCGAGCAGCTCGGCGGCGGCCTGGGCGGGGGTCCTGTGCTCCAGCCAGCCGGTGATGCCGGTCTCGGCCACGTCGGGGAGCACTCCGGCCAGCAGCCCGTCGATCAAGCCGGCCGCGTCGGCTCCGGCCAGGTCGGGCGGCTCCGGCGTCTCGATCTCGAAGTCCTCGTAGATCTCGTGCAGGCCCCAGACCGCCAGCGGGGTCAGCTCCAGCGTGCCCTCGCCCGCCTGCAGCAGGCCGCAGTAGGCCAGCCGCCGCGCGAGCGCCTCCAGGTCCGCCCCGCCCTCGGCGGCCATGTCCAGCTCGTCGTCGAGGTACTCCTGCACGACGGGGAGCGGGAGCGGCGCCTGTACCCGGTAGAACAGGTCCAGCAGGTCGTAGAGCTCCTCGTCGAGGAGCGGCTCGCCGGTGAGGCCCCCGCCGGTGCGGTCCTCCACGGCGAAGCGCACCGCGGCGGCCCACACCTCCAGCGGGTCGGGGTCGTCGGCGTCGAAGACGGCCGTGCCCGAGACCTCGACCAGGCCGGTGCGCACGGCCACCTCCCACAGGAAAGCCGGGTCCGCCACGGCGAGCTGGGCGGCGGCCTCGGCCGCGTCGTCGGCCCGCAGGGCGCCCTCGGGAGCCAGGGTGCGCCCGCCGGCCAGCATCCACTGGACCAGGCGGCGGGCGTCGGTCAGCAGCGGGACCCGGAGCGCGGCCTCGGCCAGCGTCTCGCGGGGGGCCAGCCGGACCGGCGGCAGCGGGGAGCAGCCCGGACAGCCGCAAGGCTCGCCCCCACGCTCCTCCGCGGCCGTCAGGGCGGCGGGCGCGGACCGCGGCGGCGGCCCCGGCAGGACCCCGGACGACGCCCCGGGCGGGGACGTGTCCTGCTCCAGCGCGTCGGCCCCCATCGCGCTGAACAGGCTCTTGGCCATGCCGAACCGGGAGGTGTCGGCCAGGGCGACCGGCATCTCGGGCTCGATCCGGTCCAGGGCCGCGCGCATGCGCGCGGCCATCTTCCCGCCGATCTCCTCGGTCTCGAGGAGGAAGTCGACCAGGGTCCGGGCGGCCGCGACCGTCTCGGACGCGCTTTCCGGCGGAGCGATGACCTTGCGGGGATAGATGTCGAGCAGCAGTTCCTCGAAGGTGACCTGGGTGAAATCACCCAGGTCGTTCACATCGAGGTAATCACTCGCGTAGTCGCAGAGCAGGCGCACCTCGTCCGCGTCCACGTCCCGGCCGTGCGCCCGCCCCCAGGCACGCAGCTCGTCGATGGCCCGATTCACCCATTCGATCGACACAGGGAGAAATTAACGGCTCAATGTCAGCACCGCGAATCGGGGAAACTGCTCAAATGGCGTCCATAGGGTCAATGCATACCCTGACCACCTCGGGCGCCTTACGCGCCGAACGTGCTCCGCAGGCCCTCTTCAGGGCGGCGGCGAGCGCCGGTCCCGACCCCCACGGCACCCGCACGATGGCGCGTTCCCGCACCTCGCCGCCCCGGGGAGCCTCGACCGGCACGGGCCCGAGCACCTGAGCCCGGGCCGGCAGCTCCGCCTCGCCGAGCATTTCCCGCACCGCCGCCGGGGATCCCGTCAGAGACGCCATTCTCACCGCCGGGGGGAAAGCGAGTTCTGTCCTGTCGGCCAGTTCCCGCTCCGCGTGCGTGACCGGGTCCCAGCGGACCAGCGCCTGCACGACGGGGAGCGCGGAGTCGGCGAGCACGACGAGCTCGGCGCCGGGACGGAGCAGGGCGGCGGCGTTCATCCACCGGCGCAGCGTCTCCTCCGCCACCCGCAGGTCCGGCCGGCCGAGCATGGCCCAGCCGTCCAGCAGCACCGCGGCCGCGTAACCGCCCGCAGGAACCGGTTCGGCCCCCGGGGTGGCCACCACGAGCGCCCGGGCCGCCCCCACCGAGGCCAGCACGCCGTCCCGGCCCGACGTCCTGACCGGGACCGCGGGGAAGGCCCGCCCGAGCTCCTCCGCCGTCCGGCGGGCGCCGACGACCCGGGCCCGGACCCGGACCCCGCCGCAGGCCGCGCAGCGCCAGTCCCCCGCGATCCGGCCGCACCAGCGGCAGTACGGCGCCGCGTGGCCGCCGCGCAGCGCCAGCGGCCCCGCGCAGTGCCGGCAACGCGCCGGGCCGCGGCAGCCCTGGCAGGCAAGTGCGGGCAGGTAGCCCCGCCGGGGGACCTGCACCAGCACCGGGCCGTGCTCCAGCCCGGCCCGCAGCGTCCGCCAGGCGAGGCTGGGCAGCCGGGCGGCCCGCGCCGCCTCGTCCCGGGCCAGCTCCGCGTCGTCACCGGCCGCCCGTACCCGGGGCGCACAGGACCGGGTCTCCCGCCGGGTCGCGGCCAGCGCCCCGGCCCAGCCCGTCGCCACCAGCCGGGTGGCCTCCGCCGTCCGGGCGTGCCCGCCCACGAGCAGGCCCGCGCGGGCCTGGTGGGCGCGCAGGGCCAGCACCTCCCGGGTGTGCGGGTACGGCGCCAGCCGCTCGGCGTGCAGGTCGTCGCCGTCGTCCCAGACCACCGCCAGCCCCAGGTCCCGCACCGGGGCGAAGGCCGCCCCCCGGGTGCCGAGCACGACCCGGACCTGTCCCCGCCGGACCCGCAGCCAGCGCCGGTAGCGCTCGGCGGGCCCCAGGTCGGCGGTGAGCGCCACGTGCCGGTCCGGCCCCAGGGCCGCCTCCAGGGCCGAGGCGGCCAGCGCCACGTCCTTGCCGTCGGGGACCACGACGAGCGCGCCCCGGCCGCCGCGCAGCGTCTCGCGCACCGCCACCGCCACCGCCGCCGGCCAGTGCGGCCCCTCCGGCCCGATGCCGGGCAGCGCGGTCCACACCGCCCGCGGTGCGCGCCCGGCCGCCAGCTCCGCCAGGAACGCCTCCCCGCCGGGGTAGCGCGCCCACGGGCCCGGTCCGGGCTCCTCCGGGGGGCCCCCGGGTCCGGCGGCCCCCCCGGCTTCTCCGGCCCTTCCGATCTCCGCGGCCGCGGCGTCCATGGTGGCCGTCGCGTCAGCCACCGTGCCCTTCGTCACCGCCGTGGTCTCTGTGGCCTCTGTGGCCGTCGCGTCAGCCACCGTGCCCTTCGTCACCGCCGTGGTCTCTGTGACTTCTGTGGCCTCTGTGGCCGCCGTGTCAGCCACCGTGTCCTGCGAGCCCGCCTCCACGGGCTCGGCCTCGGCCCTGGCGTGGCGGGGCGGGACCGCCAGGCGCAGCACGTCGGCCAGGGTGCCGGCGTAGCGGTCGGCGACGGCGCGGGCCAGCGCGGCGATCTCGGGGGCCAGCACCGGCTCGGCGGAGACGACCCGCTCCAGCCTGGCCAGCTTCCCGGTGTGCTCGCTGGCCTCGGCCCGCTCCAGCAGGAACCCGTCGACGAGCTTGCCGGCGAAGCGGACCCGGACCCGGCAGCCCGGCACGGCCGCGGCGTCCATGGTGGCCGGCACGAGGTAGTCGAACGGCCTGTCCAGGTGGGGCAGGGGGATGTCCACGGCGACCCGCGCCACCGGCAGCTCCGCCGCAGGCTCCGGCACTCCCCTGACCGCCCCCGTGACCCTCCCCGCGGCGGCCGCCCGCGCCGTTACGGCGCCCCCTCCCGCCGCGATGGCGGGTGCCGGGCTCCGGCGGACGGCGTCGAGCGGGAGCAGGGCACCGTCGTCGGGCGGGAGGCTGGTCTGGGGCACCCCCATGTCCTACCAGACGCCGCGGGGCCCTCTTACCGGATCGGAGCCATCCCCGGCGGCGGACGGGCCACCATCGCGATCGGGGGAGCCCGTCCGGCCGGCCGGTTCCCCGCCGGACATCGCGACCGCAGCCGGACCACGCAGCCGGGGCCGGACCACGCGACCGGGGGACCGGGGTCCGAGGAGGACCGGACCCGTCACCGGCCGGCCCCGCCCCCTCAGATGTCCCTGCGGTGGGTCCAGCGGCCGCCGAGCAGGGTGCCGAGGATCGGCATGCCGCGCAGCCCGTCCCCGTCCAGCCCGGCCGGATCGCGCTCGGTGACCACCAGGTCGGCGGGGTCTCCCGGCCGCAGGCCGCTCCGGCCCCGGGCCGCCGCCGCCAGCGCCGCCTCGAGCGTGAGGCCCTGCTCGGGGTGCCACGGCGGACGCTCGTCGTCGGTGCGCGCCACGGCGGAGGCGATCGCGTCCCACGGGTCCAGCGGCGCCACCGGGGCGTCGGAGCCCAGCTCCAGCCTCGCCCCGGCCGCGAGCAGGCCCGCGTAGGCGTAGGCGCGGCCGGTCCGGCCGTGCCAGAGCCGGTCGGCCAGGTCCCGGTCGTCGGGCGCGTGCGCGGGCTGCACCCCCGCGACCAGGCCCGGCAGGGCGAACCTGGCGAAGTCCTCCGGGCGGACCAGCTGGGCGTGCTCGATCCGGCCCGGGCAGCCGATCTTCTCGAAGGCGTCCAGCACGATGCCCACCGCCAGGTCTCCGATGGCGTGCACCGCCGGATGCACGCCGTGCGCGGCGGCCAGGGACATCACGGCGTGCAGCTCCTCGGGGGGAGTCTCCAGCGACCCGTGGGAGCCGGTGCCCGGGTAGGGGTCCGCGCAGTAGGCGGTCCTGGTGTTCAGCGAGCCGTCCGTGAAGATCTTCACCGGGCCGACCTCCAGCAGGCCGCCGCCGGCCACCGGCTCCCCGGTGCGCAGGCCTCTGCCGATCGCCTCCTCCAGCCGGTTCCTGGGGATCGAGCAGCTGACCCGGATGTCGATCCGCTCCCGCCGCAGGCGGCGGGCCCAGTCGGTGACGTTGTCGGCGAACTCGAAGTCGATCACACCGACCACGCCCCGAGCCGCCGCGGCGGTGGCCGCCTCGGCCACCTGGCGGTCCAACTCCTCCTCCGGCGGCAGCGGGAGCGCGGCCACCGCGTCGTAGCAGTCCTGCTCCTTCAGCACCCCGGTGGGATGGTCCCCCCGGCCGACCGCCGCCAGCGCCGCGGGGCTGAGCCAGGCGGTGTGCAGGTCGTTGCTGACCAGCACGACCTGCCGGCCGGGAAGCACCGCCTCCAGCAGCGACTTGTCCGGCACGTCGGGCCACAGGGCGTCGCGGAAGCCGAAGCCGACCGTGACCCCGGGCCGGCCGGCGTGCGGGACGACCAGGCCGGCCGCCTCGCGCGCCGAGCGGGCGGCGCCCAGGTCGATCCTGCGCCGGGCCTGCGCCCACTGCACGGAGTGCACGTGGGCGTCCCACAGGCCGGGCAGGACGGTCCCGCCCCCGACGTCGACCGACTCGTCGCAGGGCGGCGGCTCGTCGCTCACCCCGGCGATCCGGCCGTCGGCGATCAGGACGTGGCGGAGCGGCCCGCCGGGACCGATACGCGCGTTGCGCAGCAGCAGAGAAGCCATGGGGCAGACCCTAGATGAACGACCCCGAAGTCCTGCGGGCCGAGGACACGCCCGGCCCGCCGCGCCGCGCCGCGGACGGCCTCGGCAGACTATGAGGGGTGATCGATCCCATGCTCGCCGCCGAGCTCGACTCCGTCCCCGGCCACGACCGGTTCGCCACCGTCGACGAGATCACGGCCGCCCTGTCCCGGCTGGCCGCCTCCCATCCCGGGACCGCCTCGCTGCGGCGGGTGGGCAGCTCCACCCTGGGCGAGCCGATCTGGTGCCTGACCGTCGGCGACGGGCCGCGCCACGCGCTGGTCGGCGCGCTGCCGCACCCGAACGAGCCGATCGGCGGCCTGACCGCGATTCACCTGGCGACCCGGCTCTGCGCCGACGCCTCCCTGCGCCGGGCCACCGGCTGCACCTGGCACATCGTGGGCTGCCTGGACCCGGACGGGACCCGGCTCAACGAGGGGTGGTTCGCCGGGCCGTTCACCAAGGCGCACTACGGGCGGCACTTCTACCGCCCCGCCGGGGACGAGCAGGTCGAGTGGACCTTCCCGTTCGCCTACAAGCGCGCCTACTTCGACCGGGTGATGCCCGAGACCCTGGCGCTGATGCGGCTGATCGACACCACGCGCCCGGCGTTCATGACCACCCTGCACAACAGCGAGATGGGCGGGGCGTACTTCTACATCAGCCGCCCGGTGCCCGAGCTGCACGCCGTACTGCGGGCCCTGCCCGGCCGGTACGGCGTGCCGCTGCACGCCGGCGACCCCGAGCACCCCTCGGTGCGCTCGCTGGACGAGGCCGTCTTCCTGACCCCGCGCATGGAGGACCTCTACGACTACATCGAGGCGCTCGGGCACGACCCGGCCGACCAGATCGGGGGCGGGGCCAGCGACTCCTACGCCGCCCGGTACGGCACGCTCTCCCTGACCGCCGAGCTGCCCTACTGGCGCGACCCGGCGGCCGGGGACCGCTCCCCCGTCCAGACCGCCCGGGGCGAGCTGCTCCAGGCCCAGGCCGAGGAACTGCGGGAGACGTTCACCGTGCTCGACACCGCGCTGACCGCCGTGGCGGGCGACCTGACGGCCCGTTCCCCGTTCATCCGGGCGAGCCGGTTCTTCCTCCCCCTGGTGGCCGAGGCGGCCGCCCTGGCCGAGCAGCGGGCGCAGGAGGCGGAGGCGCGCCGGCCCGCCACCACGGCCGAGCGGCAGTCCTGCCGGGAGACGGTGCACAGCTCCCGCCTCCGGTTCGGCGGCATGCTGCTGCGCGCGCTGGAGGGCGAGCTGGCCATCGGCAACGGCACCCCGGCCATCCGGGCGCACACCGGCGCGCTGCGTGAGACCTACGCGGCCTGGTGCGCCGAGGCCGAGGCCGGCACCCCCGACGAGACGATCCCGATCCGCGACCTGGTCGCCATCCAGTACGGCTCCGTCCTCGCCGGGGCCGCGCACGCCTGAGGCCGGGCGCGCGGGGCCGTCCCCGGACACGCCGGAGCCCCCGGTGAGACTGCGCTCACCGGGGGCTCCGGCCGATGTCCCGCGGGGCTTACAGACCGGCGGCGGCGCGCAGCGCCTCGGCGCGGTCGGTGGCCTCCCAGGAGAACTCCGGACGGCCGAAGTGGCCGTAGGCGGAGGTCTCCGAGTAGATCGGGCGGAGCAGGTCGAGGTCCCGGATGATCGCGGCGGGGCGCAGGTCGAAGACCTGGAGCACGGCCTCCTGGATCTTGGCGATGTCGGTCTTCTCGGTGCCGAAGGTCTCGACGAACACGCCGACCGGCTTGGCCTTGCCGATGGCGTAGGCGACCTGGACCTCGGCGCGGTCCGCGAGGCCGGCCGCCACGATGTTCTTGGCGACCCAGCGCATGGCGTAGGCGGCCGAGCGGTCGACCTTGGACGGGTCCTTGCCGGAGAAGGCGCCGCCGCCGTGGCGGGCCATGCCGCCGTAGGTGTCGACGATGATCTTGCGGCCGGTCAGGCCGGCGTCGCCCATCGGGCCGCCGATCTCGAAGCGGCCGGTCGGGTTGACCAGCAGCCGGTAGCCCTCGGTCTCGATCTCCAGGCCCGCCAGGACCGGGTCGACCACGTGCTCCTTGATGTCCGGAGTGAGCATCTCCTTGAGGTCGATCTCCGCGGCGTGCTGGGTGGAGACGACCACCGTGTCGAGGCGGACCGGCCTGTCGCCGTCGTACTCGATCGTGACCTGGGTCTTGCCGTCGGGGCGCAGGTAGGGGACCGTGCCGTCCTTGCGGACCTGCGACAGCCGCTGGGCCAGCCGGTGCGCCAGCTGGATCGGGAGCGGCATCAGCTCCGGGGTCTCCCGGCAGGCGTAGCCGAACATCAGGCCCTGGTCGCCGGCGCCCTGCCGGTCGAACTCGTCGCCGGCCTCGCCCTCGCGGGCCTCGTAGGCGGCGTCGACGCCCTGGGCGATGTCCGGGGACTGCGCGCCGATGGACACCGACACACCGCAGGAGGCGCCGTCGAACCCCTTGTGCGAGGCGTCGTAGCCGATCTCCAGGATCTTCTCGCGGATGAGACCCGGGATGTCGACGTAGGTCTCCGTCGTCACCTCCCCGGCGACATGGACCTGACCGGTGGTGATCAGCGTCTCGACCGCGACCCGGCTCTTGGGGTCGCCCTTGAGCATGGCGTCGAGAATCGCGTCGCTGATCTGGTCTGCGATCTTGTCCGGGTGGCCCTCGGTGACCGACTCGGAGGTGAACAGGCGACGGGACAAGTCAGTGGCTCCTCATGCAGCGGCTGCTGGCGGCAAAGCTTCCGGCACCAGGGTGCCGGGAGCGCTTCGCCGAAGTCTAGCGCTCGCGGGCCGCCCGCGATTCCCCTACTCATCCCCTGATTTCGGCGAAGGCCGTGCCCACCGGGGATCGCCCCACCCCGGCGGCGCCCGCCGCACCCGAACCGCTCCCGGCGGCGGGGCGCCGGGGTCACAGTCCGGGCGCCGGGGCCACAGGTCCGGGAGCCGGGGTCACAGGTCCGGGAGCGGGTCGGGCGGGAGCGTCTCGGGGGCGAAGACCTCGGCGTCGGCGGCGTGGACCACCGCGGCGTACTCCTCGTCGATCCGGAAGACCGTGCCGCCGAGCTCGATGGCCGCGCCCGCGGCGAACTCCACCGGGCCGATCCGGGTCCGCCGGTCGTGGGTGGAGTGGATCGCGGTCGGAACGTTCCGGTCGAAGAAGGTGGTCGACAGCACGTGGACCGCCCGGTCGGTGACGACGATCAGGAAGGCCGCCGTGCCCGGCGGGCCCACCGAGAGCGCGGGCAGGACGTAGCGGATGTCCTGCCCTTCAGGGAGCAGCGCGCGGCAGCGCGCCCTGACGGCGGCCGGCACGGGCATGTCGGATCCTCCCTGGCACGGCGTTCCGGGTCGCTTCCGACGCAGTATCCGCCGCCGGACGATCTCCGGCAAGCGGATCAGGGAAGCCGTGCGGCCACGAGGTCCCAGACCACGTCGGCCAGGTCCTCCTTGGGCCCGCGCGGGATCTCCACCGGCTCGCCGTCCGCGGCCAGGACCACCGCGGCGTTGTCGGGGGTGCCGAAGGCGAGGTTCTCGCCCACCTGGTTGACGACCAGCAGGTCGCAGCCCTTGCGGGCGAGCTTGGCCCGCCCGTTGGCCAGCACGTCGTCGGTCTCCGCGGCGAACCCCACGATCACCGCCGGGCACGGCTTGCCGCCCTCGCGGCGGCGCTCGCCCAGCTCCGCGAGGATGTCGGGGTTCTTCACCAGGTGGATCGCGTCGGGCTCGGCCGAGGTCTTCTTGATCTTCGAGTCGCTCCGCGCCGCGGGCCGGAAGTCGGCCACGGCCGCGGCCATGACCACGGCGTCGGCGTCGGCGGCCGCCTCCAGCACGGCCTCGCGCAACTGGAGGGCGGACTCGACGCCGACCACCGTGACCCCGGCGGGGCCGGGCAGCGCGACGTTGGCGGCGACCAGCGTGACGCGGGCGCCCCGGGCGGCGGCCGTACGGGCCAGGGCGTGGCCCTGCAGGCCCGAGGAGCGGTTGCCGATGAAGCGGACCGGGTCGATGGCCTCGCGGGTGCCTCCGGCGGAGACGACCACGTGGCGGCCGGCCAGGTCGAGGGCGCGGCCGGCCAGGACCCGGCGGCAGACCTCGAAGATCTGCACGGGGTCGGGCAGGCGCCCGCGGCCGGTGTCGGCTCCGGTGAGGCGGCCCACGGCCGGGTCGAGGACGAGCGCGCCGCGCTCGCGCAGGGTCGCCACGTTCGCCCGGGTCGCCGGGTGCTCCCACATCTCGGTGTGCATGGCGGGAGCGAAGACCACCGGGCAGCGCGCGGTGAGCAGGGTGTTGGTCAGCAGGTCGCCGGCCAGTCCGTGCGCGGCCTTCGCCAGCACGTCGGCGGTGGCGGGGGCCACCACCACCAGATCGGCGCCCTGGCCGATCCGGACGTGCGGCACCTCGTGCACGGAGTCCCAGACGTCGACGGTCACCGGGTTCCCGGAGAGGGCGGCCCAGGTGGGCTCGCCGACGAAGCGGAGCGCCTCACGGGTCGGGACCACGCGGACGTCGTGGCCGGACTCGGTGAACAGGCGGAGCAGCTCGCACGCCTTGTAGGCGGCGATGCCGGCGCTCACCCCGAGGACGACGCTCGGCCGGGTACGCGGGTGGTCGCCGGGCCCTGCCATCATCGGGGGTCTCAGCCCTCGATGGGCTCGGCGGTGAGAAGGCCCTCGCTGACCTCGCGGAGCGCGATGGACAGCGGCTTCTCCTGCGCGTGGGTCTCCACCAGCGGGCCGACGTACTCCAGCAGGCCCTCGCCGAGCTGGGAGTAGTAGGCGTTGATCTGGCGGGCGCGCTTGGAGGCGAAGATCACGAGGCTGTACTTGCTGTCGACGACTTCGAGCAGCGAGTCGATCGGCGGGTGGGTGATGCCTTCGGCATGGGTGGCGTTGGTCGGCACGTCGGTGTCTTCCCCTGGCTCAGCTCGGTGGGCATCCGGGGCTGCGACCCCCGGAAGCATCAGCCATCAAGGTTATCAGCCGACGGCACACATCCTGGACGGACGTGTTCACCAGCGTGATGTCGAACTCCTTCTCCGCCGCCATCTCCACCCGGCCGGCGGCCAGGCGGCGGGCGATGACGTCCTCCGGCTCGGTGCCCCGGCCGCGCAGGCGCTTCTCCAGCTCCTCCCAGGTCGGCGGGGCGAGGAAGACCAGCAGCGCCTCCGGCATGGTCGCGCGGACCTGCCGGGCGCCCTGGAGGTCGATCTCCAGGAGCGCGGGGACGCCGGCGGCGAGCTTCTCCTCGAGGGGCGCGCGCGGAGTCCCGTACCGGTTGCCGGCGAACTCCGCCCACTCCAGCAGGCCTCCGGAGGCGACGAGGCGGTCGAACTCCGCCTCGTCGGCGAAGAAGTACTCCACCCCGTGGGTCTCCCCGGGGCGGGGCTTCCTGGTGGTCACCGAGACCGACAGCCACACCTCGGGGTGTGCCCGCCGGAGCTCGGCGACGACCGTGGACTTGCCGACGCCCGAGGGTCCGGACAGGACCGTCAGGCGGTTGCCGGTCCGCCCGGCGGGGGCGTGCGCCCCCGACGGGTCCCCGGCCGGGGGCGTGGAGCCGCCGGATCCGCTCGCCGCGGTCTCATCCGGGGCCCGGCCTTCGCCGGGCCACGGTGCTCCGGTCGACGTTCCGACCACTCCAGACCCCCCGTGATGCCGTCTCCCCGCCTGGGCGGGGTGAGCGTGTTGTGCGTGGAACCGAGACTAGTCCTAGCCCTCGGCTCCGCCGAACTCACGCTCCAGGGCGGCGCGCTGGTTGGCGCCGAGACCCCGCACGCGGCGGGACTCCGCGATGCCCAGCTTCTCCATGAGCTGCTTGGCGCGGACCTTGCCCACGCCGGGGAGCGACTCCAGGAGAGCGGAGACCTTCATCTTGCCGATGACGTCATCGGCCTGCCCGTCCTTGAGAACCTCAGCCAGAGAGACTTCACCGCGCTTGAGGCGGTTCTTGACCTCGGCACGCTCTCGACGGGCCTTGGCAGCCTTCTCCAGGGCTGCGGCGCGCTGCTCAGGGGTAAGGGGAGGAAGAGCCACGCCGGGTCACCTCGAATTTCCTGTCGATGTACTCGGACGGGAAGGGAAACTAGCTGGTCATCGCGATCCAAGCAACGTCAACCCCGGTTTCTCCGTCCAGAAAACGCTCTTCTTCACCCTCTGTAGTCGGAATATCGCTCATCGTCGGTCAAATGACGTCCTGCCCGGTGTTTTTTGGCGACGAAGATCACACGCTTCTTCCGGCGGTCCCGACGGTTCCGGCGATCCGGCGGAGCGCCGCGGCGATGCCCGCGGCCGCGGCGCCGGGGTCCGCCGCCCCCGTGATCGGCCGCCCGATCACCAACAGGTCGGCCCCGTCGGCGAGCGCCCGCTCGGGCGTCGCCACCCGCGCCTGGTCCTGGGTGTCGGCGCCCGCGGGGCGCACCCCGGGGGTGATGAGGGTGATGTCCGGCCCGACCTCCGAGCGCACCGCGGCCACCTCCTGGGGCGAGCAGACCAGGGCCCGGGCACCGGCCTCGACGGCCAGGAGCGCCAGACGGCGCACGGCGTCGCCGGGGGGACCGGCGATCCCGGCCCGCTCGAGATCGGCCTCCGACAGCGACGTGAGCACCGTCACGGCCGCGATCCGCGTCGCGGGCGCGGCCTCCACCGCCGCCCGGACCATCGCGGGCCCGCCGGCCGCGTGGACCGTCAGGATGGCGGGCTTGAGCCGCGCCACCGACCGCGCCGCGCCCGCCACGGTGTTCGGGATGTCGTGCAGCTTCAGGTCGAGGAAGACCTGCACCCCGCTCGCCCCCCGCACCGAGGCGACGACGTCCGGGCCGTAGCGCAGGTAGAGCTCCAGCCCGATCTTGACGGTGCTGACGTGCGGAGTCACCAGGCTCGCCCAGCGGGCCGCGGTCTCCAGGTCGGGCGCGTCCAGGGCGACGGCGATGGGTGCGGGGATCACAGCGGGCTCTCCTCGAAGTCCGTACGGTGCCGGGTGGTCGCCCCCGGCGGGCGGTGGGCCAGGCCGACGGCGTCGGCCAGCCGGTTGAACCCCCGCGCGGCCAGCAGTTCCTCCAGTTCGCGCAGGACGCGCAGGCCGGCGAAGGGGTCGTTGAACAGCGCGGTGCCCACGGCGACGACGCAGGCGCCGGCCAGGACGAACTCGAAGGCGTCCCTGCCGGTCAGCACGCCGCCCATGCCGATGATGGGCACGCTGGGCAGCGCCGCGTGGACCTGCCAGACGCAGCGTACGGCCAGCGGCCGGATCGCCGGCCCCGACAGGCCGCCGGTGACCGCGGCGAGCGAGGGACGCATGGTCTCGGTGTCGATGCTCATGCCCAGCGGATTGTTGATCATCGACAGGGCGTCGGCGCCGCCGTCCACGCACGCGCGGGCGACGCTCACCACGTCCAGCGCGTCCGGCGAGAGCTTGGCGACCACCGGCACGTCGTAGCGCATCACCGAGCGCACCGAGGCGATCACCTCCGCCGCGGCGGCGCCGTCCCGGGCGAAGATCCGCCCCCGGTCCTCGATGTTGGGGCACGAGAGGTTGACCTCCACCGCGGTCACCCCGGGCGCGTCGGTGAGCCTGCGGGCCAGCGCGGTGTACTCGGCCACGGTGCCGCCGCCGATGGAGACCACGGCCGGGATGTTGCGCTGGGCCAGCCAGGGCAGCTCCCGCGCCAGGAACGCGTCCACGCCGGGCCCCTGCAGGCCGACGGCCGACAGCAGCCCCGACGGCGTCTCCGCCATCCGGGGCGTCGGCCGGCCCGCCCTCGGGGCCATCGTGATCGACCGGGTGGTCACCGCCCCGAGCCGGCCCGGATCGAAGAACTGGGCGAGCTCCGCGCCGGAGGCCGCGCACCCGGCGGCGGTGGTGATCGGGTTGGCCAGCTCCACGTGCCCGAGGTAGGTGCGCATGTCAACCGGCATGCCGCGTTCCTCCGCCGGGCGCCCCGAGCGCGTCGAAGGGGATCGTGCCCACGTCGTCGAAGCGCACCCGCTCCCCCCGGAAGACCGGCCCCTCGACGCAGGCCCGCACCATCCGGGTGACGCCGTCGTCGCCGATCACCGGGAGCACGCACGTCATGCACACCCCGATCCCGCAGGCCATGCGCTCCTCCACGGCCACCTGGACCGGGATGTCGAACTCGACCGCCACCGCGGTGACCCCGCGCAGCGTCTCCATCGGGCCGCAGGCGTAGACCACGTCGGCCCGGACGTCGGCGATCACACCGGGCAGCACGTCGGTCACCCGGCCCCGCATGCCGAGCGAGCCGTCCTCGGTGGTGAGCGTGGTCGTCTCCCCCATCCGGCGGGCGCGCAGCGCGCCGAAGACCCGGTCGGCCGAGGCCGCGCCGAGCACGAAGTCGACCCGGCAGCCGCGCCGCTGCAGGGCGTCGGCCACCGCGAAGAGCGTCGCGGAGCCGTACTCGGCGCCGACCAGGACGCACGTCACCGGGTCCCTCGGCAGCGGGAACGGGCGGCCGAGCGGGCCGACCAGGTCCAGCGTGTCGCGGGCGCGGCGCTCGGCCAGCCAGGCCGTGCCGGGGCCGCGCACGGTGAAGACGAGCTCCACCGTGCCGCCGTAGTCGGGTTTGACGTCGTGGACGGAGAGGGCGCGCCGGGTCAGCAGCGACGTGTCCGGCCCGCCGACGGCCACTCCCACGAAGTGGCCGGGGCGGAACCGCTCGACGATGCCGGGCGCGACCACGGTCAGCGCGTGATAGGCGTCGACCCGGCGCGTCGTCAGCACCGTTCCTGTGACCTGTACCGGAGTGACAGGCGTCTCCCTCACCTCCCGCTCAGGGCATCATCCCCGCAGTCTCTGGGCGTGCTCCTGGAGGGACCGTACGCCGATGTCGCCGCGGACGATGGCCTGAATGCCCTGAACGGCCGCGGCGAGTCCCTGGACGGTCGTGATGCAGGGGATGCCCCGCAGCACGGCCGCGGTGCGGATCTCGTAGCCGTCCAGCCGCGGCCCGGACTGCCCGGGGCTGCCGAAGGGCGTGTTCACGATGAGATCCACCTCGCCGTCCAGGATCCGCCGGCCGATCGTCGGCTCGCCGCCGGGCCCCGTCCCGTCGCTCTGCTTTCGCACGATCTTGGCATGGACGCCGTTGCGGCGCAGCACCTCCGCGGTTCCCTCGGTGGCCAGGATCTCGAAGCCGAGGTCCGCCAGCGCCTTCACCGGGAAGATCATGGCCCGCTTGTCCCGGTTCGCGACGGAGACGAAGGCCCGGCCCTTGGTCGGCAGCGAGCCGTAGGCCGCCGCCTGCGACTTGGCGTAGGCGGTGCCGAAGAACGCGTCGACGCCCATGACCTCGCCGGTGGAGCGCATCTCCGGCCCCAGCACGGTGTCGACGGAGTCGTCCACGCTGCGGATGAAGCGGTTGAACGGCAGCACCGCCTCCTTGACCGCGATCGGCGCGTCCAGCGGCATGGTGCCGCCGTCGCCCTCGGCCGGGAGCGTGCCCTCGGCGCGCAGCTGCGCGACGGTCGCGCCCATCATCACCCGGGCCGCCGCCTTGGCCAGCGGGACCGCCGTGGCCTTGGAGACGAACGGCACGGTACGGCTGGCCCGCGGGTTGGCCTCCAGCACGTAGAGGATGCCGGCGGACATGGCGTACTGGACGTTGAGCAGGCCGCGCACGCCCACCCCGCGCGCGATGGCCTCGGTGGCCGCGCGGATGCGCTTGATGTCGTAGCTGCCGAGCGTCATCGGGGGCAGCGAGCACGCCGAGTCGCCGGAGTGGATGCCGGCCTCCTCGATGTGCTCCATCACGCCGCCGAGGTACAGCTCCTCGCCGTCGAAGAGCGCGTCCACGTCGATCTCGACGGCCTCGTCGAGGAACTTGTCCACCAGCACCGGGTGGTCGCTCGCCGCGCCCGCCTTGGCCATGTAGGTGGTCAGGGTGTCGTCGTCGTAGACGATGGCCATGCCGGCGCCGCCCAGCACGTAGCTCGGGCGGACCAGCACCGGGTAGCCGATCTCCGCGGCGATCTCCAGCGCCTCGGCCTCGGTCGTCGCGGTGCCGTGCTTGGGCGCGGGGAGCCCGGCCTCGGCGAGCACGCGGCCGAACGCGCCGCGCTCCTCGGCCAGGTGGATCGACTCCGGCGAGGTGCCGACGATCGGCACGCCCGCGTCCTTGAGCGCCTGCGCCAGGCCGAGCGGGGTCTGCCCGCCGAGCTGGACGATGACGCCCGCGACCGGGCCGGTCTGCTGCTCGGCGTGGACGACCTCCAGCACGTCCTCCAGGGTGAGCGGCTCGAAGTAGAGCCGGTCGGAGGTGTCGTAGTCGGTGGAGACGGTCTCGGGGTTGCAGTTGACCATGACGGTCTCGTAGCCGGCCGCCGACAGCTCGAAGGAGGCGTGCACGCACGCGTAGTCGAACTCGATGCCCTGGCCGATCCGGTTGGGGCCGGAGCCGAGGATGATGACCTTCTGCCGGTCGCCGTACGGGACCTCGGTCTCCTCGTCGTAGGTGGAGTACAGGTACGGCGTGCGGGCGGCGAACTCGGCGGCGCAGGTGTCGACGGTGTTGTAGACCGGGCGGACCCCCAGCGCGTGGCGCAGGTCGCGCACGCGCGCCTCGTCCATGCCCCGGAGCTCGCCGATCTGCGCGTCGGAGAAGCCGTACCGCTTGGCCCGCTCCAGCACGGCGGCGTCGAGCTGGGCCGCCTCGCGCACCTCGGCCGCGATCTCGTCGATCGCCATGAGCTGGTCCAGGAACCACGGGTCGACGGAGGTGGCCTCGTACAGCTCCTCGGCGGTGGCGCCGGCCCGGATCGCCTGCTGCATGGTGCGCAGCCGGCCGTCGTGCGGGGCGCGGCAGGCGGCCAGCAGCTCGTCCTTGCCGCCCGGCTCGCCCGCCCAGGAGAAGGAGGCGCCCTTCTTCTCCAGCGAGCGCAGCGCCTTCTGCAGCGCCTCGGGGAAGGACCGGCCGATGGCCATGGCCTCGCCGACCGACTTCATGTGGGTGGTCAGCGTCGTGTCGGCGCCGGCAAACTTCTCGAAGGCGAAGCGCGGCACCTTGACCACGATGTAGTCGAGCGTGGGCTCGAACGACGCCGGGGTCTCCTTGGTGATGTCGTTGGGGATCTCGTCGAGCGTGTAGCCGATGGCGAGCTTGGCGGCGATCTTGGCGATCGGGAAGCCGGTGGCCTTGGACGCCAGCGCCGACGAGCGCGACACCCGCGGGTTCATCTCGATGACGATCATGCGGCCGGTCCGCGGGTTCACCGCGAACTGGATGTTGCAGCCGCCGGTGTCCACGCCGACCTCGCGGATGACCGCGATGGCGACGTCGCGCATGTTCTGGTACTCGCGGTCGGTGAGGGTCAGCGCGGGGGCCACGGTGACGCTGTCGCCGGTGTGCACGCCCATCGGGTCGATGTTCTCGATGGAGCAGACGATGACGACGTTGTCGGCCCTGTCGCGCATGACCTCCAGCTCGTACTCCTTCCAGCCGAGGATCGACTCCTCCAGGAGCACCTCGGTGGTCGGCGAGGCGTCGAGGCCCGCGCCGGCGATGCGGCGCAGGTCGTCCTCGTCGTGGGCGAAGCCGGAGCCGACGCCGCCCATGGTGAAGGAGGGCCGCACGACCAGCGGGTAGCCGAGCTGCCCGGCCGCGGCCAGGCACTCGTCCATGGTGTGGCAGACGACCGAGCGGGCCGACTCGGCGTTGAGGCCGTGCTCGGCGGCGACCTTGGCGACGATCTCCTTGAAGCGCTCGCGGTTCTCGCCCGCCTGGATGGCGTCCACGTCGGCGCCGATCAGCTCGACGCCGTACTTGTCGAGCACGCCCGCCTCGTGCAGGGCGATGGCGGTGTTGAGCGCCGTCTGGCCGCCCAGGGTGGGCAGCAGCGCGTCGGGGCGCTCCTTGGCGATGATCTTCTCGACGTACTCGGGGGTGATCGGCTCGACGTAGGTGGCGTCGGCGAACTCCGGGTCCGTCATGATCGTCGCGGGGTTGCTGTTGACGAGGATCACGCGGAAGCCCTCGGCGCGCAGCACGCGGCACGCCTGGGTGCCGGAGTAGTCGAACTCGCAGGCCTGCCCGATCACGATCGGCCCGGAGCCGATCACCATGACCGACCGGATGTCCGTGCGCTTAGGCATTCTTGTTCGCCTCCATGCTCATGGTCGCGCTCGGCTCCTCACTCGACCGCTCCATCAGTTCGCAGAACCGGTCGAAGAGCCCCGCGGAGTCGTGCGGGCCGGCCGCGGCCTCGGGGTGGTACTGGACGCTGAAGGCGGGCCGGTCGATCAGCCGCAGCCCCTCGACGCAGTCGTCGTTGAGGTTGACGTGAGTGACCTCCGCCCGGCCGTACGGCGTGTCGAACGGCCCGTCCAGCGGGGCCTGCACGGCGAAGCCGTGGTTGTGCGCGGAGATCTCGACCCGGCCGGTCCGCCGGTCCTGGACCGGCTGGTTGACCCCCCGGTGCCCGTAGCGCAGCTTGTAGGTTCCCAGGCCCAGGGCCCGGCCGAAGATCTGGTTGCCGAAGCAGATGCCGAAGAACGGCTTGCCGGCCTCCAGAACGCCGCGCAGCGCCTCGACGGGGCCGGCGGCGGTGGCCGGGTCGCCGGGGCCGTTGGAGAAGAACACCCCGTCGGGGCCGAGGGCGAGGATGTCGGCGGCGGTGGCGGTGGCGGGCAGGACGTGCACCTCGCAGCCCCTCTCGGCCATCCGGTGCGGGGTCATGGCCTTGATGCCCAGGTCCACCGCGACGACGGTGTACTTCTTGGGCCCGATCGCCGGCACCGTGTACGGCTCGGCGCAGGAGACCTGCTCGGCCAGGTCGGCGCCCTCCATCGCGGGGCTGCGCCGGACCCGCTCCAGGAGCTCCTCCACCGGGGCCAGGGCCCGCCCGGAGAAGATCCCGGCGCGCATGGCACCGCGCTCGCGCAGGTGGCGGGTGAGCGCGCGGGTGCCGGGGACGGCGATCCCGACGACGCCCTGGTCGGCGAGGTAGTCGTCCAGGGACCGGGTGGCGCGCCAGTTGGAGTGCAGCCGGGCGGGCTCGCGGACCACGTAGCCGGCGACCCAGACGCGCCCGGACTCGGGGTCATCGTCGTTGACTCCCGTGTTGCCGATGTGCGGGGCGGTCATCGCGACGATCTGGCGGTGGTAGGAGGGGTCGGTGAGGGTCTCCTGGTAGCCGGTCATCCCGGTGTTGAAGACCATCTCGCCGAAGGTCTCGCCCTCGGCGCCGTACGGGGTTCCGTGGAAGACGCGCCCGTCCTCCAGCACGAGGACCGCGGCCCGCGCGCCGTCTGCTTCCGCCCGGGCGCCGGTCCGCTCGTTCAGCTCAGTCACAGAGCATCCCACTCATCTCAGTCATTGGTGATGAAAGTATGAAATATCCGACGCAGGGATGCGGAGCGTCTCCACGATGTGGGACGCCCCGCGGACCCCGCGCGGGCGGACGGAGCGCGACCGTCACGCGAGCTTGCCGTCGAGGACGGTCGGGCGGCCCCGCAGGAAGGTGGCGACGACCCGGCCGGGCAGCGTGCGCCCCTCGTAGGGGGTGTTGCGGCTCCTGGAGGCGTAGCCGGACGGGTCCACCGGCGTGCGCACCGAGGGGTCGTAGAGGGTGATGTTGGCCGGGGAGCCGGCCTCCAGCGGCCGGCCGTGGCCGGGCAGCCGCCCGATCCGGGCCGGGGCGTACGACATGCGCTCGGCCACGCCCGCCCAGTCGAGCAGGCCGGTCTCCACCATCGCCTCCTGGACCACCGACAGGGCCGTCTCCAGGCCGATCATGCCCATCGCCGCGGCGGCCCACTCGGTCTCCTTGTCCTCGACCGGGTGGGGGGCGTGGTCGGTGGCGACCACGTCGATCGTGCCGTCGGCCAGGGCCTCGCGCAGCGCCTCGACGTCGGCGCGGGTGCGCAGCGGCGGGTTGACCTTGTAGATCGGGTTGTAGGCCCCGAGCGGGGAGTCCTCGACGAGGTCGTCGGTGAGCAGCAGGTGGTGCGGGGTCACCTCGGCGGTGACGTTCCAGCCCTTGGACTTGGCCCAGCGGATGATCTCCACCGAGCCCGCCGTGGAGACGTGGCAGACGTGCAGGCGGGAGCCCACGTGCGCGGCGAGCAGGCAGTCGCGGGCGATGATCGCCTCCTCGGCGACCGCGGGCCAGCCGGTCAGGCCGAGCCTGCCGGAGACCGCGCCCTCGTTCATCTGCGCGCCGTCGGTCAGGCGCGGCTCCTGGGCGTGCTGGGCGACGACGCCGTCGAAGGCCTTGACGTACTCCAGGGCGCGGCGCATGAGCACCGCGTCGGAGACGCACTTGCCGTCGTCGGAGAAGACCCTGACCCGGGCCGCGGAGTCCGCCATCGCGCCGAGCTCGGCCAGGCGCTCGCCGCCGAGCCCCTCGGTGACCGCGCCGACCGGCTGCACGTCGCAGTGGCCTGCCGCCAGGCCCAGCCGCCAGACCTGCTCGACGACGCCGGCGGTGTCGGCGACCGGGGAGGTGTTGGCCATGGCGTGCACGGCGGTGAAGCCGCCCAGGGCCGCGGCGCGGGTGCCGGTCTCGACGGTCTCGGCGTCCTCGCGGCCGGGCTCGCGCAGATGGGTGTGGAGGTCGACCAGGCCGGGCAGGGCGACCAGGCCGTCGGCGTCCACGGTCTCGTCGCCGGTCAGCCCGTGGCCGACCTCGGCGATGGCGCCGCCGTCGATGAGGATGTCGGCGGGCTCGCCGCCGAGGATCCGCGCGCCCTTGATGACGATGCTCACTGGTCTTCTCCCCCGAGGTTGGCGCCGCCGAGCAGCAGGTACAGAACGGCCATGCGAGTGGTCACCCCGTTGGCGACCTGCTCGACGATCGTCGAGCGCGGCGAGTCGGCCACCTCCGCCGCGATCTCCATGCCCCGGTTCATCGGCCCGGGGTGCATCACGAGGGCGTCGTCGTGCATCTTGGCGACGCGGTCGCGGTCGAGTCCGTAGCGGCGGCTGTACTCCCGCTCGGTGGGGAAGAACGCGGCGTTCATCCGCTCGCGCTGCACGCGCAGCATCATCACCACGTCGGACTTGGGCAGCACCGCGTCGAGGTCGTAGGAGACCGCGCACGGCCAGGAGCCGACGCTCACCGGGAGCAGGGTCGGCGGGGCGACCAGCGTCACCTCGGCGCCGAGGGTGGACAGCAGCAGCACGTTCGAGCGGGCCACCCGGCTGTGCAGCACGTCGCCGACGATGGTGATCCTCCGGCCGTCCAGCGAGCCGAGGCGGCGGCGCATCGTGAAGGCGTCGAGCAGCGCCTGGGTGGGGTGCTCGTGCGTGCCGTCGCCGGCGTTGACGACGCTGCCGCGCACCCAGCCGGCCAGCCGGTGCGGCGCGCCGGAGGCGCCGTGCCGGATGACCACGGCGTCGGCGCCCATGGCCTGGAGGGTCAGCGCGGTGTCCTTGAGCGACTCCCCCTTGGAGACGCTGGAGCCCTTGGCGGAGAAGTTGATCACGTCGGCCGACAGGCGCTTGGCCGCGGCCTCGAACGAGATCCGGGTCCGGGTGGAGTCCTCGAAGAAGAGGTTGACCACCGTGCGGCCGCGCAGGGTCGGCAGCTTCTTGATGGACCGCTCCGAGATCTTCGCCAGCTCGTCGGCGGTGTCCAGGACGAGGAGGGCGTCGTCGCGGCTCAGGTCGGCCGCCGAGATGAGGTGCCGGTTCACTTCTCCCCCTCCTTCAGGAGCACGACCGCGTCGCGGCCGTCGGTCTCCTCCACGTAGACCTTGACGATCTCGGTCTTGGCGGTGGGGAGGTTCTTGCCGACGTAGTCGGCGCGGATGGGCAGCTCGCGGTGGCCCCGGTCCACCAGGGCGGCGAGCTGGACGGCGCGCGGGCGGCCCAGGTCGCCCAGGGCGTCGAGCGCGGCGCGGACGGTGCGGCCGGAGTAGAGCACGTCGTCGACCAGGACGACCGTCCGGTCGTCGACCCCCTCGGCCGGCAGCTCGGTGCGCCCGAGCGGACGGGCGGGCTTGGTGCGCAGGTCGTCGCGGTACATCGTGATGTCGAGGGAGCCGACCGGGACGGTGCGGCCCTCGAACTGCCGGATGTGCTCGGCCAGGCGGCGGGCGAGATGCACCCCGCGGGTCGGGATGCCGAGCAGGACGATGCCCTCGCCACCCTTGGTGCGTTCGAGGATCTCGTGGGAGATGCGGATCAGCGCCCGGTTGATGTCGGGGCCTTCGAGGACGGCGTGCGCCACACCCGGGCCGGGGACCTGACCGCGGGCATGCGAAACGGCGTCGGCCAAAGAGAACACCACCTTTCCCGCCTCACGGGACGGGTCTTAAAGGAAGTCGACGCCCTCACGGTATCAGCCGCGGGACGCCCGCCCAGAACCGGGCGGTTATCGCACCAATCACGACAAAACCCGACTAAAACGACGATACTCGCGCCATCCGGATGCCGTAGCCCGGTAAAACCTTCCCCGGACCACCGCGTGCCCCAGGGCCGCTCCGGGGCCGCCGTGGCACGATCACGGGCCGGGACAGGCCGGAGGAGGTCACCATGGGCGCACAGCTCCGCGCCATCCGCGCGCGCATCCGCTCCGTCAGGTCGACAGCCAAGATCACTCGGGCCCAGGAGCTCATCGCCTCCTCCCGGGTCCCCAGGGCACGCCAGCGCATGGAGGCCGCCCGGCCGTACGCCCGGGAGATCACCCGGGCCGCCTCCACCGTGATCGAGCACCGCACCCACCTGGACCACGCCCTGCTCAACCGCAGGCCCGACACCTCCCGCGTGGCCGTCCTGCTGATGACCAGCGACCGCGGCTTCTGCGGCGCCTTCAACCACAACGTGCTGCGCCAGGGCGACGCGCTGGCCGCGCTCCTGCGCGAGCAGGGCAAGGAGCCGGTCTTCTACCTGGCGGGGCGCAAGGCCGTGGACTTCTACCGCTTCCGGCACCGGCCGGTGGAGCGGGCGTGGACGGGCATGTCCGGCCATCCGGTCTACGACACGGCCGCGGAGATCGGCCAGACGCTGGTGGAGGCCTTCGACCGGCCCACCCGCGCCGGCGGCGTGGGCGAGGTGCACGTCGTCTACACCGAGTTCGTCTCCATGCTCACCCAGCGCACCGCCGTCCACCGGATCCTCCCCCTCGCGGTGGAGGAGTCCGCGGACGGCGGCCCGGCGGCCGCCCCGGCGCCGTACGAGTTCGAACCGTCGGCGGAGGCCGTGCTCGACCGCCTGCTCCGGCAGTACGTGCGGGCCGTGGTCTGGCGGATGCTGCTGGAGTCGAGCGCCTCCGAGCACGCCTCCCGCCGCCAGGCGATGATGTCGGCCACCGAGAACGCCCAGGCCCTCGTGGCCGCGCTCACCCGCCAGGCCAACTCCGCCCGGCAGGCGGAGATCACCACGGAGCTGACCGAGATCGTCGGCGGCGCCGCCGCCCTCGCCCGGTCGCGCGAGGACTGAGGCGACCCTCGCCCGCCGCCCGCCGACGGGTGACGGGCGACGGGCCAGGGGCGAGGGGGACGGGCGACGCCGGTCCCGCCTTTCGCCGGGAACCGGGCGTTTCACCCCGCACCCCCCGGGAATGCCAGCGGGCATTGCCCGCGAAGGCGGGCGGCAGAGGGACTATGCGTCGGGGGGCGCGATGGAGGAAGCGTCTGGTTCGCACCGGCGAGAACCGGTCACCTCCGGCCAGGCCCCGGCCGGCCAAGGCCCCGGCGGCCCCGGCGGCCCCGGCGGCCCGGGAGGCGCCGTGGTGGCCGGGCCCGGCAAACTGGGACTGCCTGCGGCCGTCGCCCTCGTCGTGGGCAACATCGTCGGCACCGGGGTCTTCCTGCTCCCCGCCTCGCTGGCGGCCTACGGCACGGTCAGCATCCTGGCGATGGGCGTCGTCACGGTCGGCGCCATCGCGCTGGCCATGGTCTTCGGCAGGCTGGGCGCCCGCATCCCGGCCGGCGGCGGTCCCTACGCCTACGCCAAGGACGCCTTCGGCGAGTTCCCGGGCTTCTGGAACGCCTGGTCGTTCTGGCTGACCGCCTGGATCGGCAACGCCGCCATGGCGGTGGTCTGGGTCAACTACGTCAACTACTTCCTCGGCTGGACGTCCCTGGGCGGCCAGCTCGCGCTCGCGCTGGCCGCCCTCTGGATCCCGGCGCTGATCAACCTCGGCGGCGTCAGGAACATCGGCTGGTTCGCGCTGGTCACCGCGGTGCTGAAGTTCATCCCGCTGGTCTTCGTCGCCGTGGTCGGCCTGTTCTTCGTCGACGGCGCCGACTTCGGCGCCTTCAACGTCACCGGGGGCGACTGGCCGGCCGCCCTGTCCACCGCGGGCGCGCTGACGCTGTTCATCTACTCCGGCGTGGAGAGCGCGACCGTCGTGGCCGGGAAGGTCGCCGACCCCGCCCGCAACGTCGGCCGGGCCAGTGTGTACGGCGTGCTGATCTGCGCCGCGATGTACATGCTCAGCACGTTCGCCGTCTTCGGCACCGTCCCGCACGAGCGGCTGGTGAACTCCACCGCCCCGTTCGCCGACGCCATCAACGGCATGTTCGGCGGCACGGTCGGCGGCGGCGTCATGGCGGCCTGCGCGATCGTCTCCGGTCTCGGCGCCATCAACGGCTGGACCATGCTGGTCGCGGAGATGCCGCTGGCCGCAGCCCGGGACGGCATGTTCCCGAAGGCCTTCGCCGGCGAGAACCGCCGCGGCGCGCCCGCCTTCGGCATCCTCCTCGGCGCCGCGCTGACCTCGCTGGTGGCCGTCTACAACTACTTCGGCACCGAGGGCGGCTTCAACCAGATCCTGCTCGTCGCCACCTTCACCACCGTCATCCCGTACTTCTTCTCCGCCTGCGCCCAGCTGTTCTGGCTCGTCACCGGGGCCCGCGGGGTCAGCGGCGCCCGGCTGGGCCGCGACCTCGTCATCACCGTCCTCGCCATCCTGTTCGCCTTCTGGATGACGTACGGCGCCGGCATGGAGGCGGTCTTCGCCGGCTTCCTGATGATGCTCGCCGGCATCCCGGTCTACATCTGGGTCAAGGCCAGGCGCGGGGAGTACGGCCCGCGGGGCGGCCCCCCGGCCCCGCCGTCGCCCGCCTGAACCCGCCCCCATCGACCCAGGGAGACCTGACATGGCGTTTCACGTCGACTCCGAGGTGGGCAAGCTCCGCCAGGTGCTGCTGCACCGTCCCGCGCTGGCGCTGAAGCGGCTCACCCCGACCAACAAGGACGACCTGCTCTTCGACGACGTGCTGTGGGTCCAGCGCGCCATGGAGGAGCACGAGGAGTTCCAGCGGGTGCTGCGAGAGCGCGGCATCACGGTCCACCTGCTCTCCGACATCATGCGCACGATCACCGAGATGCCCGAGGCCCGCAAGCACATCCTCGACGGCAGCGTCGACTCGCGCCGGCTCGGGCCGCTGGCCACCGACGCCGTCCGCAACACGCTCGACGCGATGGACGCGACGACGCTCCAGCCCTTCCTCACCGGCGGCCTGACCAAGCGCGAGTTCCTGGAGTTCTCGCCCGAGCCCAAGAGCCTGACCTTCCACACGATGGCCATGGACGACTTCATCCTGCCGCCGCTGCCCAACCACCTGTTCACCCGCGACACCTCGTGCTGGATCTACGACGGCGTCTCCATCAACGCCATGCGCAAGAAGGCCCGCCAGCGCGAGACCGTCAACTACGAGGCCGTCTACCGCTACCACCCGATGTTCGCCGGCGGCTACGACCGGCCCGGCGCCGGGAACGGCTACCACGTCTGGATGCACGGCACCGCGGCGGCCCCGGCCACCATCGAGGGCGGTGACGTCCTAGTCATCGGCCGCGGCGCCGTACTGGTCGGGATGAGCGAGCGCACCCAGCCGCAGGCCGTGGAGATGCTCGCCTGCAGCCTGTTCGGCAGGGGCGGGGCGAAGAAGATCGTCGCACTGGACATGCCGAAGGCGCGCGCGTTCATGCACCTGGACACCGTCATGACCCAGGTGGACGCCGACACCTTCACCAAGTACGCCGGGCTGGGCATGCTGCCGGCCCACACGATCGAGCCGGGCGACAACCCCAAGGAACTGAAGATCACCGACCACGCGCCGGAGGACATGCACCGGGCCATCGCGGACGCGCTGGACCTGGACGACATCAGGGTGCTGACCGCCGTCCAGGACGTGCACGCCGCCGAGCGCGAGCAGTGGGACGACGGCTGCAACGTGCTGGCCGTCGAACCGGGCGTGGTCGTCGCCTACGAGCGCAACACCACCACCAACAACCACCTGCGCGCGAACGGCGTCGAGGTCATCACCATCCGCGGCAGCGAGCTGGGCCGCGGCCGCGGCGGACCGCGCTGCATGAGCTGCCCGATCGAACGCGACGGCGTCTGACCGCCGCGGCGGACCGCCCTCTCCTCCCCCACCACGGCCCGTCGCGGCGGACCGCTCTCCTCTTCCCACCGCCACGTAAGGCCGCCAAGTACGCCGGCGTCGAGCAGCAGCGGCTCAAGGGCAGGAACATCGCGCTGATCTTCGAGAAGACCTCCACCCGGACCCGGTGCGCCTTCGAGGTCGGCGCCCACGACCAGGGGGCGAACGTCACCTGCCTCGGCCCGGGCGGCTCGCAGATGGGCCACAAGGAGTCGGTCAAGGACACCGCGCGGGTGCTCGGGCGGATGTACGACGGCATCGAGTTCCGCGGCCGCAGGCAGGCCCACGCCGAGGAGCTGGCGGCCTACTCCGGGGTGCCCGTCTGGAACGGCCTCACCGACGAGTGGCACCCCACCCAGATGCTCGCCGACATGCTGACCATGGCCGAGCACGGCGGCAAGCCGCTGCACGGCATCTCCTACGCCTACCTCGGCGACGCCCGCAACAACGTGGGCAACTCGCTGCTCGTCACCGGGGCGCTGCTCGGCATGGACGTGCGGATCGCCGCGCCCAGGGCGCTCTGGCCGGAGGAGGGCATGGTCGTCGGCCCCGCCGAGGCACTCGCCGCCGAGACGGGCGCCTCGATCACCCTCACCGACGATCCGGCCGAGGGCGTGAAGGGGGTCGACTTCCTCTACACCGACGTGTGGGTCTCCATGGGGGAGCCCGCGGAGGTCTGGGACGAGCGCATCGGGCTGCTCATGCCGTACCAGGTCAACGCCGAGCTGGTGGAGGCCACCGGGAACCCCGGGGTGAAGTTCCTGCACTGCCTGCCGGCCTTCCACAACCGGGAGACCTCGGTCGGCGAGGACCTGTTCCAGAAGACCGGCCACGCGTCGCTGGAGGTGACCGAGGAGGTCTTCGAGTCGCCCCGGTCCATCGTGTTCGACCAGGCCGAGAACCGCCTGCACACCGTCAAGGCCGTCATGGTCGCCACCCTGGGGGGCTGACATGCGCGTCCTGGTCGCACTCGGGGGCAACGCGCCGCTGCGGCGGGGCCAGAGGCCCGACGCCGGGACCCAGCAGGACAACGTCCGCACCGCGGTGGCCTCCCTGGCCGGCCGGCCACCGGGCACGAGCTGCGCGCGGAGGACTTCCCCGCCGGCTCGATGGGGCCGAAGGCCGAGGCCGCCCGCTCCGTCGTGGAGAAGACCGGCGACATGGCCGCCATCGGCAGGCCGGACGGGGCCGGGCGGATCATGGACGGCCACGCGGGCACCATCATCACGCCCGACGCCACCCGGCCCCTGGCCAGCACTCTGTGATCCCTGCCCGGCCGTACCGGCGCGCGGGAGGGGAGGCGGCTCCCGGAAGGGACAAGCGCGACGTTCACGGAGGACCACACCGGACCGGATTCGACCTCTTTTTTCCAATCAGCTTGACCTTCTGCGCCCACCCCTTTACCGTCACTGTCCGTAACCACACGCCGTGACGTTAGCGGGTGAACCCTCACTCTCCGGTCACCACGGGCACCTACCCTGGGTGCCCACCCGGTGACCGGAGCATACGGCGCGAGGTAGCACAATCAAGTGAAAGCACTACATTGGAGAAGACCGGGGGGCCACACCATGCCGTCTGAATACGCCAAGTCGCTGGGTGCACGACTCCGCGCCATCCGCACCCAGCAGGGCCTGTCCCTGCACGGAGTCGAAGAGAAGTCCCGTGGACGGTGGAAGGCGGTTGTCGTCGGCTCCTACGAGCGTGGCGACCGTGCTGTCACGGTGCAGAAGCTTGCCGAGCTCGCGGATTTCTACGGGGTCCCGGTCTCGGAGTTGCTGCCCGGCGGTGCGGCCCCGAGCCCGCTCGGCCCCACGCCGAAGCTTGTGATCGACCTTGAGCGCCTCTCCCAGCTCCCCAAGGAGAAGGCCGGCGCGCTCGCCCGCTACGCGGCCACGATCCAGAGCCAGCGCGGCGACTACAACGGCAAGGTGCTGTCCATCCGCCAGGAGGACCTGCGCTCCCTGGCCGTGATCTACGACAAGTCGCCGAGCGAGCTCACCGAGGAGCTCATCAACTGGGGGGTCCTGGACCCGGAGGCCCGCCGGGCCGTCGACTCCTTCTGACGTCCCCACCCGGTCACGGGCGCGCCGGGCCCCGGCGCGCCCGCCCATGTCGTGTGCCGTCTCTGTTAAACATCACGTGTAGCGCGACGCCGATGCCTATCACTGTGGTAGGAAAAAACAAACGGCTGTTCAACGAGACGTGGTGAGATGCTCAGGAGAGAGGATCGTCGGACTCTCTCCTCGCCGCGCCCGCAGAAGCGGTTCTCCGCCCTCCTGACGTCGCTGGCCTCGTTGCGGGGCCGCGCCTTCACGCGGCTTCTCACCTCGGTGGAGACCGGGAAGACCCAGGCCGTCCTGAAGCTCCTGCCGTTCGCCGTGATGGCCGTGGTGGCCCTCATCGACTTCGGCACCGGCCCGACCGCCGGCCTCCTCCCCCTGCTCGCCCTCGGCCCCGCCTTCGCCAGCGTGGCGTGCGGCCTGGCCCGCACCACCGTCGTCGGCGTCATCGCCCTCCTGCTCGGCGTCGCCCTCGGCCTCTACAACGAGCTCGGGGCCTCCCGTACCACCACCACCGTCGCCGCCATCCTCGGAGTGACCGTGGCCAGCGTCCTGGCCAGCGCCGGCCGGCTCCGCCACGAGCGGCAGCTCGCCGACGTCCGCTCGGTGGCCGAGGCCGCCCAGCGGGTGCTGCTCCGGCCGGTGCCGCGCCGGGCCGGACCGGGGATCGGCGTCGCCGTCTCCTACACCTCCGCCACGGCCGAGGCCCGGATCGGCGGCGACCTGTACGAGGTCGCCACCACCCCGCACGGGGTCAGGATCATCGTGGGCGATGTCCAGGGCAAGGGGCTGGAGGCCGTGGAGACCGCCGCGGTGGTGCTCGGCGCCTTCCGGGAGGCCGCCTACGACGAGGCCAAGCTGCAGGGCGTGGTCTCCCGCCTGGAGAACGCGCTCACCCGGGAGCTCTCCGGTGAGCAGTTCGTCACCGCCGTGCTCGCGGAGATCACCGGCGGCGACTCCGTCACGGTCCTCAACTGCGGCCACCCGCCGCCCATGGTGCTCACCGCCGACGGCGAGCCGTGGTTCGCCGAGCCTCCCGAGGAGGCCCTCCCGCTGGGCATGACCACGCTCAAGGCCGTCGAGCCCGTGCCGTACCAGCTCCCGTTCGAGCCGGGCCACCAGATCCTGTTCTACACCGACGGGGTCGTCGAGGCCCGGGACGGCAAGGGGGAGTTCTACCCGCTGGCCTCCCACGCCGGACTGCTGGCCGACCCCGACCCCCAGCTCGCCCTCGACGCGCTCCGTGCCGACCTGCTCCGCCACGTGGGACGGCCGCTGGCCGACGACGCGGCCATGCTCCTCCTCCGCCGCCGCGCCGCCCACCCCTCCTGACTCTCGTACGGTCCCCTGCCGGGTCTTTTTCCGCCGTTCTTGGGACGGCTCCCGCGTTCCCGCGCCGGGCTGGTCGCCGTGGGCGCGGGGGCGGGCCTCGTGCGCACCGTACCCATGCGGACCGTAGCGTCTCGCTCTCCGTCCGCCCAGTGCGCTCGCCGACGCTGAAGCAATCCGTACGGGTCCGGCTGACGGCTGCTCGCCGTCGCCTTGCGGCCACACTGGCGGGAAGGAGCTCATGGCCGCTCGCCGCAGGGAGCCCCTGCCGGGGGCTCGGAGTGTGCCGCTCAGTCCTCGATGGTGATGCCCATCGCGCCCGCCAGGCTATAGACCAGCCCCTGGGCGTCCCTGCTCGTGATGGTCGCTCCTCTGAGGCCGGTGACGCCGTTGATCCTCAGCAAGGTGCAGTCGGTGAACCGCGCGCCTTCCATCCGGGCGTTGGAGAACTGCGCTCCCGTGAGTTCGCACCGTTCGAAGCGCGTCCCCCGAAGGCCCGCGTTCTGGAAGCTGGCCTCCACCATGGTGCAGTCGCGGAAGACGACGTTCTTGAAGGTGGAGAAGCGGAAACCCGCCAGGTCCACGCGGCAGGCGTCGAACACCACGTCCCGAAACACGCACTCGGACCAGGACATGCCGGTCAGTCTGCTCGCCGAGACCCGGGTCCGCTGCATCATCGAACTTCCGGCCGCCGAGTTGGACAGGTCGCACCGCTCCATCTCCACGTTGGAGAAACCGGCCTGGCGCATCTCCATGCCGGAGAGCCGCACATCGGTGAAACGGCACCCCTCGAAGTCGACCGCGTCCGCGCGGTGAGACGCCATGTCCGTGCCCGTGAACTCCAGGGACCGGTACATGCCGTCGTCCTCCAGTCCGTGATCGGGAAGTCCGGCGGGATGGAGCGGCGCGGGCAACTGGGGCGCGAGCGGTTCTTTCAGCCGGGGAGGACGGGCGGAGGAGGCTCGGGAGGACATGCGCAGAGCGTAGTCCCGGTGACGGGAACCACATGCCGCGGGACGATCCCTCATGGGGGTTCCCCTGGTCCGGATCAATCCGCGCAGGCGGACGAGCCCGGCTCCCACCGTGAGCGGCGAGCAGGTCGCGCGGACGCCGGGAACCGGGCCGGAGAACGCCGTCCGCCGTGGTACCCCTGCGATCGGAAAGCGGCTACCGGGGCATCCGCATTTCCACCTCGGGACACCAGGAGTCGAGAGCACGATGGCGGCCGGGCTCAGACGGTCATCGACGTGTCCGTTCCCGGATCCTTCGCCCGAAGCCGGATGCGCAAGGCCTGGGCGAACCAGTCGAGCACCGGCGTCAGGCTCACCGGAGCAGGCCAGCCGTTGATCACGGCGAGCAGTCGGAGGTACCGCTCCCTGCGGGGGTCACCGGCGGTCTCCAGCCGGGCCAGCAACCGGTGCCGGAAACCGGCGTCATCAGGCAGGCCGACGATGTCCGCGCATCGTGCCATGACCGCGGAGACGATCGGATCGGCCTGGGACGAGGCGGGGTCGATGTCGGCCGCCAGGGCCGGCCCCGCCTCGTCGCGGACGACCGCGACCGCGTCGCGCCGCAGGCCCGCGGCTCCGCCCAGGGCACGCTCGGCGGTGTACTGCTCGGCCGTACGCCGCATGAGAGCGCGGAAGTCCGGGTCCTGAGACAGCTCGGCCAGCTCCACCCACGCCTCGACCTGGCCGGGTTCGGGGTCATCGGGCGGTTCCGGGGTCATCGAGCGCATGACCCCCGCGATCCCCGGATCGGTGTCCAGGCCGCCGAAGACGCTGTCGAGGAAATCGTCGATCAGACGTCGGCGCTCGTTCTCGGAGAGCTTGGCCAGCTTGTGCATGAGACTCATCTCCTCAGGGGTGGAGCCGCGCTCGGCCACGGCCATGAGCACCGCACGCCGCAGGCGCAGGACTCGGATCTGCACCGACAGGGCCGCGGCGTGCGCTTCGGCGACCTCGGGGAGCGTGACCTCCCGCTCCAGAACCCTCCGGATCGTGGGAAGGTCCACCCCCAGGTCGCGGAGCGTGCGCACCAGGTCCAGGCGTGCGACGGCGTCGATGCCGTAGCGGCGGTAACCGGCCGGGCTGCGGCCGGCGGGCGGCACGATCCCGCAATCGGAGTAGAACCGGATGGCCTTGACCGTCAGTCCGGTCCGCCGGGCCAGGTCGCCGATCGAGTAGAGCGTGTCGCCGTCCATGCCCCCACCCTCTCGTCTCCCCCTGCTGGAGACTCAACCCCGCGCATCGGTTCGCCGCCGGCCGGAACAGCACCCTCACGGACGGACCTCCGCTCCCGGCAGGGGCTCCCTGCGGCGAGCGGCCATGAGCTCCTTCCCGACAGTGTGGCCGCAAGGCGACGGCGGGCGACCCTGAGCCGGTCCCGCGCGGATCGCTTCAGCGTCGGCGAGAGCACTGGGCGGCCCAGGAGCGAGACGCTACGGCCCGCATGGGCACGCACCCACGCTCACGGACACCGACCCGGCCCGGGAACGCGGGAACCACCCAGGAGAGCAACCGGCCGAAACCCGCAGCACCGGCCCGCCCCCACGCCCCGCACCGCCCGGCTCGATACGGCAACGCGGGACCCGCCCCAGGACCCGCAGGAAACCGTACGGCCGGCCCGGCCGGGCGGGACCCGGCGGGCCGCGCGCGGTGTGGCGGGCGTCAGGACTTGAGGAGGTCCTCCAGGGTCTGGTCGTCGCGGGCGACCACGGCGCGGCCGTCGTCGGTCAGGACGATCGGGCGCTGGATCAGGATCGGGTCGGCGACCAGGATCGCGATCCACTCGTCCCGGTCACGGGCCCTGTCCGCCAGCCCGAGCTCGCGGGCCCGCGCCTCCCCCATCCGGGTGATGTCCCACGGCTCCAGGCCGAGCCGGTCGAGCACCTCGGAGAGCTCGGCGGCCGTGGGCGGGTCGTCCAGGTAGCGGCGGACGACCACGTCCTGTCCGGCCCCGGTGAGCGTGTCGAGGGCGCAGCGGCTCTTGGAGCAGCGCGGGTTGTGCCAGACCGTGGTCATCGATCGCCTCCGGCGGGGAGACCCCGGCGCCCCGGCCGGGGAAGGGACGTGGAGCGGTTCGGAGCATAACCGCCGATCACTCGACCTCCGCGGGAACACCGCCGGTGATGCGGACCAGTTCCCCGAAGGAGGTGGGGAAGACGCTGTGCGGGTGGCCCGCCGCGGCCCAGACCACCTCGTGCCGTGCCAGCCAGGTGTCGACCAGCGTCCGGATCGGGGCCGGGTGACCGACCGGGGCGACACCGCCGATGGGCTGGCCGGTGGCCGCCCGGACGAATTCGGGGGCGGCACGCCGCACCCGGGCCGCGCCGATCTTCCCGGCGACCAGGCCGGTGTCGACCCGGTGGGCTCCGCTGGTGAGCACCAGGAGCGGCTCGCCGTCGGCGTCGAAGACCAGGCTGTTGGCGATGGCGCCGACCTCGCAGCCGAGCTGCGCGGCGGCGGTGGCCGCCGTGGGGGTGGCCTCGGAGAACACGACGATCTCACCGGAGACGCCGTGCTCGCTCAGGATCGCGGCGACCTTCTCGATGTTCGGATGCGTTTTTTCTGGCACCCGACCACTTTAAACAGACCGGCCGCTGGCTATGGCTTTGCAGCCCAGCGCGGAAGCATCCAGACAGCACGGTATGGCCCGTTGATCCAATAAGCAGTGCTATGAGGGGATGAGGTTCCATGAAGGCTGGGCGTCGGCTCGGGGTGGCCGTTCTCATGACGGCGGGGGTCGTCCTCCCGCACTCCTTCGGTACGGCGGCCACCGCGGCCGCCGCCCCTGGGGCG
>NZ_JBHSBM010000017.1:627436-634954 GCF_042650625.1 Planomonospora corallina | reverse complement strand
GGGCCCGCCCCGAAGAGCACCGCCGTGAGGAACGGCACCGCGACGGGCACCGCGACGGGCACTGCGGCGGGCACCGTGGCAGGCGCCGCGAGGGCCGCGACGCCGGAGCGGCCCGTCTCCTCCTTCACCTCCTTCGTCGCCCCGGACAGGGTTCTGCGGCCCGGGACCCAGGGTGCGGCCGTCAAAACGCTCCAGGCCCGGCTCAAAGAGCTCGGCTACCACCCCGGCAGGGTCAACGGCCGGTACGGCGAGGCGACCCAGGCCGCGGTGTGGGCCTTCCGGAAGGTCAACGGCCTGGGCCCGAGCGGGACGGTGGGGAGCAGGGCCTGGAACGCCCTGGAGTCACCGCTGTCCCCGAGGATGCTGGTTCCGCAGGGCAGGCCGACCCGTGTCGAGATCGACCTGCGCAAGCAGGTGCTGGTGCTCTACGTCAGGGGACAGGCCAGGCTCGTCAGTCACATCTCCTCCGGCACGGCCTACACCCCCACACCCCCGGGCGACTTCCGGACGACGTGGCGCAGGAGCGGCTGGCACACGGCGCCGCTGGGCCGGCTCTACAACCCGATCTTCTTCAACGGGGGCATCGCCATGCACGGCTCGCTCTCGGTGCCGCTCCGGCCGGCCTCGCACGGATGCGTGCGGCTGCCCCTGCACGTCGCCGACGTCCTGCCCCGCCTGCTCGGCACCGGGAAGCCGGTCCACGTCCGGGGGAGGTTCGCCTACTGACCCGGTTCCATGCCGGGCATGCGGCCGTCCGGGCCCCGGGAGATCCCTATCTCCCGGGGCCCGGCTCTTCACAGAGAGATCGAACTTTTGTTCGCCGACCTACTTGACACCTTCGATGATCGAATTTATGTTCGATGTAGTGACGTGGGACTCGCAGCTCACGTTGAGGGCGGCCGGCCGGATCCCCGCCTCCACCGGAGGCGGCAGGGCCCGGCCGGGGACGGACGGGGAGAGGGGAAGCTCCTCGTCCGCCCGCCCGGCGTAATTGTCGGTGGGGTCTGCGACCGTGGCACTACCGGCGACAACGCCGGGATCCGCTTGCGACCAAGGAGGCGGAAATGACCCCACGGTTCGACGGCCCCGGCGGGCCCCGGCTCTCCCCCACGGTGCGGGCGCGTCTGGGCGACGCTCGTGACTTCCTGGAGGAGGCCGCGGCCGCCCACACCTCCCCGGCCCGTTACGTCGCGGCGCACCTGGCGGCGCTCCGGGCGGCGGCGGCGGTCCTGGCCGCCCGCCCCCGGCCGATGGACGGCCGCAGGCGCAGGCTGCGCAGCGCCTGGGAGCTGCTGCCCGAGGCCGAGCCCCGGCTGGCCGAATGGGCGCCCTACTTCGAGGCGAGCGCCGCCAGGCGGGCCTCGATCGAGGCCGGGATGACCCACTCGGTCTCGGCCCGCGACGCCGAGGAGCTGATCTCGGAGGCCGAGCGGTTCGTCGTCACGGTGGAGGAGATGCTCGGCCTGCCCGCCCAGCCCGCGCTGCCGGGCCGCGTCCCCCTGGCCGGATAGGACTCCAGCCGCCCCTCCCCTGGTCCACCGGCGGCGCAAGCTCCCGGAACGCAGGCGGAGGCGCCCTCGTCCCGACAGCGGCGGGAGCCCTCCAGGACCGCGGTGGACCCGGGGCGCCGTTTCCCGTCCCCGTGGAGAACCCCAAGCACCACTTTGACCACATCCATCGGGTTGTTCCGGATCGCCCCTGCTAGGGTGCGGTGAGTGACCGGACTGCGACGTGTCGGCCCCGAGGAGTTCGTCTCCCGGCTGGACTCCGTTCTCGACATCTACACGGCGGCGATGGTCCCACCCGCCGACCAGCTGTCCGGCCGCAGGGTGATCATGGGCAACCACGCCTCCCATCCCGGCTTCACGTGCCTGTTCGCCGAACTCCCCGACGGGACACCGGTCGGGCTCGCCTACGGCTTCCACGGCGTGCCGGGGCAGTGGTGGCACGACGTGGTCCACCAGGCCGTCGCGGAACGGCACGGCGCGGCGGGCGCGCGCGACTGGCTGGACGACGCCCTGGAGCTCGCCGAGGTCCACGTGCGTCCCGGGTACCAGGGCGCGGGGATCGGCCGCTCCCTGGTCCTGGGGGTGTGCGCGGGCCGGCCGGAGCGCACGGTCGTGCTCTCCACCCGCGACCTGCCCACCGCGGCCCGGCATCTCTACCGCAGCATCGGTTTCGTCGACCTGCTCACCGGCTTCGTCTTCCCCGGCGGCTACGAGCGCTATGTGATCGCGGGGGCCGCGCTCCCGCTGGTCCCCGGGCGGCAGGACCCGGCGCACCGCCGGGAGGGCGCGGGCTGACGGAGCGGGCCGCCCGCGGGGAGGGGAGCCGGACGCGGGCCCGCCCCCGGCTCCCCCGCGGCGGTTCAGGCGGTGAGCGACGCCGCCCGCGGCGCGGAGTCGAGGGCCTGGAAGACCTCGCGGGTCGCGCTGGAGCGGTTGAAGGTGATGAAGTGGATGCCCGGCGCGCCCTCGTCGAGCAGGGTCCGGCAGACCTCGACGGCGTGCTCGATGCCGAGGCGGCGCACCGCGGCGGGGTCGTCGGCGACGGCCTCGAACCGCGCGGCCACCTCGGGCGGGAACGGTGCCCCGGAGAGCTGCTCCGAGCGGGCGATCGTGCTCATCTGGGTGACGGGCATGATGCCGGGGATGATCGGGGTGTCGCAGCCGGTGGCCGCCACCCGGTCGCGCAGCCGCAGGTAGTCCTCCGCCCGGAAGAACATCTGGGTGATGGCGTAGTCGGCGCCTGCCCGGCACTTGCGCACGAAGTACTCGGTGTCGGACTCGACGGAGGGCGACCTCGGGTGCTTGTAGGGGAAGGCCGCGACGCCCACGCAGAAGTCGCCGGACTGGCGGATCAGCCGGACGAGGTCCTCGGCGTAGAGCACGCCCTCGGGGTGGCGCACCCACTCCCCCATCGGGTCACCGGGCGGGTCGCCCCGCACCGCGAGGATGTTGCGCACGCCCGCCCCGGCGAACCGGCCGATCAGGTGGCGGAGCTCGCGGACCGAGTGGTCGACCGCGGTGAAGTGCGCCACCGGCGTCAGCGTGGTCTCGTGGGCGAGGCGCTCCACGATCTCGACCGTGCGGTCGCGGGTCCCGCCGCCCGCCCCGTAGGTGACGGAGACGAACGTGGGCCGGAGCGACTCCAGCTCCCGGATCGCACGCCAGAGCTGCCGCTCTCCCTCGGCGTTCTTCGGCGGGAAGAACTCGAAGGAGAACGAGCGGCCACCGGAGGCGAGGAGCTCGCGGACGGTGGGCACGCGGTCGGGAAGAACGGAAGGGCGACCCAGAGCCATGCCCCCCAGCCTACTGGTCCGGCCGCCGAGTGGAAGGCGTGACCATCTGGCGAGACGCCCGCCTGATCAGCGTTCCGTATCCGGACCGATAATCTCTGTGTATGCCCGCTTCCTCAGCCATGCTGGACACCATCCGCGCCGAGGTGGACCGTTCTCTGCGAACGTTCCTCGACCGGCAGCGCCCCGCGTTCGGCTCTCCGGAGATCGCCCCGCTCCTGTCCGCCGCCGAGGACTTCCTCTCCGGCGGCAAACGGCTGCGCCCGGCGTTCTGCTACTGGGGCTGGCGGGGCGCGGGCGGCGCCGCCGACGATCCCGCGCTCTTCTCCGCGGCCGCCTCCCTGGAGTTGCTCCAGGCCAGCGCGCTCGTCCACGACGACGTGATGGACGCCAGCGATCTGCGCCGGGGGATGCCCTCGGCGCACCGCCGCTTCCAGGCGATGCACGAGAAGGAGGGGTGGAACGGCTCCGCCGGGCAGTTCGGCGAGAGCGCCGCCATCCTGCTGGGCAACCTGCTGCTGGTGTGGTCGGGGGAGATGTGGCGGACCAGCGGGCTGCCGGCGGAGGCCCTCGCCGCCGCCCAGCCGCTCTACGACCACATGCGCACGGAGCTGATGTGCGGTCAGTACCTCGACCTGCTGGAGCAGGTCCGGGGGGTGAGCACCTTCGACAGCGCGCTGCGGGTCGCGCTGTTCAAGAGCGGCAAGTACTCGGTGGAGCAGCCCCTGAGGCTCGGCATGGCGCTGGCCGCCGGAGGCCTGGAGCCGTGGATCGACCGTTTCTGCGAGGAGTACGGCCGCAGTGTCGGCATCGCCTTCCAGCTGCGCGACGACATCCTCGGCGTCTTCGGCGACCCCGCGGAGACCGGCAAGCCCGCCGGCGACGACCTGCGGGAGGGCAAGCGCACGATGCTCATCGCGCGGGCGCTCGCCGCGGCCTCGCCCGCGCAGGCGGAGGAGGTCCGCCTCACCCTCGGCGACCCGGGGCTGCAGGAGAGCGGGATCGACCGGCTCCGCCGGGTGATCGAGGAGACCGGAGCGCTGGCCTCCTGCGAGAAGCTGATCGACGACTACATGGCGGAGGCCCTGCGCGCGCTGGACGGCGTCCCGATCGCGCCGGAGTCCCGTACGGCCCTGGCCGAACTGGCCGTGGCCGCGACCGCCCGCCGGACCTGACCGGCCGGGGCGGCGGGCCCCCGCCGGTCCGGCCGGACCCGCCTCAGCCCTCCGGGGCGGGCGGCGGGGCGGCGAGCCTGCGCCGGAACTCCTCGGCGGCCGCCTTCGGGTCGTCCGCCTCGGTGATGGCCCGCACGACCACGACCCGGCGCACGCCGTACGACATGACCTCGTCCAGGTTGCCGAGGTCGATGCCGCCGATGCCGAACCACGGGCGGTCCGTCTCCAGCGAGGCGGCGTGCCTCAGCAGGGACGGCCCGGGCGCCCGGCGGCCCGGCTTGGTGGGCGTGGGCCAGATCGGGCCGCAGCAGAAGTAGTCGACCCCGGGCTCGTCGGCCGCGGCCGACGCCTCCTCGGGGGCGTGAGTGGAGCGCCCGATGAGGATGTCCTCGCCGAGGATGTCGCGGGCCGCCCGCACCGGCAGGTCGTCCTGGCCGAGGTGGAGGACGTCGGGACGGGCGGCGTGGGCGATGTCGGCCCGGTCGTTGACCGCCAGGAGCCTGCCGTGCCGGTCGCAGGCGTCGCGGAAGACCTCCAAGAGCTCCAGCTCCTGGCGCGCCTCCAACCCCTTCTCGCGCAGTTGCACGATGTCGACCCCGCCGGAGAGGGCGGCGTCGAGGAAGTCGGCGAGGTCGCCCCGGTCACGCCGCCCGTCGGTGCACAGGTAGAGGCGGGCGTCAGAAAGCGAGGGTCTGGGCACGCCGCTTGACCTCGGTGTGGCGGCCGGCGCGGATGGCGTCGACCGGTGCCCCCGGCAGGGTGTCGTCGGGGGTGAACAGCCAGCGCAGGGCCTCGATCTCGTCGTATCCGGCGTCGAGCAGCACGGTGATCGTGCCCGGCAGGCCCTTGGCGACGTCGTCTCCGGCCAGGAACGCGGCGGGCACCTGGGGCTCTCCGCCGCCCCGCCGGACTCCGATGAGCTTGTGGTCCTTGAGGAGTTGCTTCGCACGACCGGCGCTGAGGCCGAGCCTCCTGGCGACCTCCGTCAGGGTGAGCCACTCGCCCACCAGTTCGTCGGTCTCCCGGTCGATCTGCGCAACAGAAAGCGTCACGAAGCCACCATTACCACAATGAGCCCTTCATCAAACACCTCACGGCGAGGTCATATCGCCGTACAGTCGCGCAAGGCTACAGCAGGATCGGCCAGGCGATCGACATCGATGCGCTGGCCCCCCTCGATGAGGCGGCGTCCCTGCACCAGGTCGCGCGGGCGGTTCACGGCGAGGACCGCGGTGAGCGTGCCGTCGTCGCCCACCCAGCAGGCCGACCAGCGGGTGCCCGCGGGGTCGCCCCGCAGCACGGGGCCGCCGTCGCCGTGGTGCCCGGCGTACTGCACCATGTGACCGAACTGCTCGGACCAGAAGTACGGGACCGGGTCGTAGACCGCGCCCTCCCCCGGAGCGCCGCCCAGCAGCGTGGCGGCGGCCACCTCGGGGGAGTTCAGCGCGGTGTCCCAGTGCTCGACCCGCAGGCGGCGGCCGTACCGGCGCGACCACCAGGCGGCGCAGTCGCCGACGGCGACCACGCCGGGCAGCGCGGTGCGCAGGTGCTCGTCGGTGACGACCCCGTCGTCCAGCTCGACGCCCGAGCCGGCCAGCCAGTCCACCGCGGGCCGCACGCCGACGCCGGTGACGACGACGTCGGCCTCCACCGTGGAGCCGTCGGTGAGGGTGAGCCCGCCGTGGTCGACGGTGGCGACCATCGCGCCCGGCCTCAGGTCGACGCCCGCCTGGTCGTACCAGGGGGCGGTGTGGGCCCCGACGGGGCCGAGCGCGGCGGCCAGCGGCCAGGCGGCGGCCTCGACGACGGTGACCTCGCAGCCGGCCCGGCGCGCGGCGGTGGCGACCTCGGCGCCGATCCAGCCCGCGCCCACGACGGCCACGCGCCCGCCCTCGCGGAGCAGGGCGCGCAGCTCGAGCGCGTCGCCGATGGTGCGCAGCACGTGCTGCGGGCCCTCGCCGCGCAGCCTGATCGGGGTCGCGCCGGTGGCGATGACCAGGCCGTCGTAGGCCAGCTCGCCCTCGGTGGTCTCCACCACGCCCGGGCGCAGCCCCTTGGCGGCGACCCCCGGGCGGAAGTCCACCCCCATGGCGTCCAGGTCGGAGTCGACGGCCGTGAAGTCGATCTCGCCCAGCAGCACCGCCTTGGACAGCGGCGGGCGGTCGTAGGGCCGGTGCGGCTCGTCCCCGAGCAGCGTGATCGTGCCACCGAACCCGTGCGCCCTCAGCGCCTCGACACTCCGCACCCCGGCGAGGCCGGCGCCCACCACCACGACATGATTCACATCTCAAGACCCTAAGCTGCGGAAGCTTGCTCGGCTATCTCGTCTCGGATAACGAAACTGGTATTTACCTCACATCTCCGGCATTCGTTGTGGTGCGCGACCCCTTAAGGTGGAGGGCGTAAGACGCGCGGGAGCCCGGCACGCACCGGGCTGAGAGGAGGGCGGCGGACCGGCTGGACCGGTGACCCGGTGGTGCGCGAGGAGCGCTCCGCGGGGCACCCGGGTTCCGGATGCGGCCGCCGGCGGGCCCTCGACCGCCAGGGACCTGATCCGGGTCATGCCGGCGAAGGGAGCGGAGCGTTCATGCCGCACAGTGCCGCACCGTCCGCGACGGGCGGCTTCCACGATCTCGTCGTCGTCGGCGGCGGCATCGCCGGCCTGACGACGGCCTGGCGGGCGGCCCGCCGCGGCCTGCGGGCGGTGGTGGCCGACCCCGCCCCCGGCTCCGGCGCCTCGCACGCCGCCGCGGGCATGCTGGCGCCGGTCAGCGAGGTCACCTACACCGAGGAGCCGCTGCTCCGGCTGGGCCTGGCGTCGCTGGAGCGCTGGCCCGCCTTCGCCGCCGAGCTGGCCGCCGAGAGCGGTCACGACCTCGACTACCGCACCGACGGCACGCTCGAGGTGGCCTTCGACTCCGACGACCTCGCCGCCCTGGACGCGCTGGCGGACTTCATGGGCACGCTGGGCCTGGCGGTCGAGCGGCTGACGGGCCGCGAGTGCCGGCGCCTGGAGCCGATGCTGGCCCCCGCCGTCCGCGGCGG
>NZ_JBHSBM010000017.1:619006-627415 GCF_042650625.1 Planomonospora corallina | reverse complement strand
GACGCGTGGGTGGACCCCCGGCGGGTCACCGCGGCGCTGCTGGCCGCGCTGGAGCGCCGCGGCGTCGCCGTGGTCCCGGCCCGGATGACCGCGCTGGAGGTGTCCGGCGGCGCCGTCACCGGGGTACGGCTCGCCGCCTCCCCCGGCGGCGCCGGGAACGGCACGCGCGGCGGTGACAGTGACAGCGACGGTCACGGTGACGGCGGCGCGGTGCTCCGCGGCGAGCGGGTGGTCCTGGCGGCCGGGGCCTGGTCCGGGACCGTGGAGGGCCTCCCGCCCGAGGTGCTCCCGCCGGTCCGGCCGGTCAAGGGCCAGATCATGCGGCTGCGCTCCGCCGAGCCGGTCCTGTCCCGGTGCGTGCGCGCCTCCGTGCACGGCGGGCGCGTCTACCTCGTCCCGCGCGGCGACGGGGAGCTGGTCCTCGGCGCCACCCAGGAGGAGCTCGGCTTCGACACCCGGGTGACCGCGGGAGGGCTGTGGGAGCTGCTGCGCGACGCGCGGGAGCTGGTCCCGGGCGTGACCGAGCTGGAGGTGGCCGAGGTGACGGCCGGGCTGCGCCCGGGGACGCCGGACAACCTCCCGCTGGTCGGCCCCTCGGCCCTGCCCGGCCTGGCGCTGGCCACCGGGCACCACCGGGGCGGCGTCCTGCTGGCCCCGCTCACCGCCGACCTCCTCCTCGGGGAGAGCGGCGACCCCGGAGGGCTGGCGGCGCTCTGCTCGCCCCTGCGTTTCGGGGAGCAGCGTTTCCAGGACCGCAGTCTGCAGGAGCGACGTTGAACGTGATGATCAACGGCACCGCGCACGAGCTGCCCGCGGGGGCGAGCGTGGCGCAGGCCGTACGGCGGCTGACCGACGCCACCAGCGGCGTGGCGGTGGCGGTGAACGACGAGGTCGTCCCGCGGGGCGCCTGGGAGAGCACACCGCTCACCGAGACCGACCGGGTCGAGGTGCTCACCGCGGTGCAGGGAGGGTGAACGTGAACGGCACAGGCGGGACCGGCATCGTGAACGGTGCGGCGGACGGCGCGGTGAACGGCGCGGCCGGCATGAGCGGCGCCGGCGACGGGCTGGTCATCGGCGGGGAGAAGTTCTCCTCCCGGTTGATCATGGGCACCGGCGGCGCGCCCTCCCTGGAGGTGCTGGACGCCGCGCTCGCCGCCTCGGGCACCGAGCTGACCACGGTCGCGATGCGGCGGCTGGACCCGTCCGCGCGGGGGTCGGTGCTCGACGTGCTGCGCCGGCGCGGCATCAAGGTCCTGCCGAACACCGCCGGCTGCTTCACCGCCGCCGAGGCCGTGCTGACCGCCCGGCTGGCCCGGGAGGCCCTGGAGACCGACTGGGTCAAGCTGGAGGTCATCTCCGACGAGCGCACCCTGCTGCCGGACCCGATCGAGACCTTCGACGCGGCCGAGCGGCTGGTCGCCGACGGGTTCACGGTCCTGCCGTACATCGGTGACGACCCCGCGCTGGCCCGCCGGCTCGAGCAGGCGGGCTGCGCGGCGGTCATGCCGCTGGGCGCGCCGATCGGGTCCGGGCTGGGCATCCGCAACCCGCACAGCATCGAGCTCATCGCGGAGGCCGCGGGCGTGCCCGTGATCCTGGACGCCGGGATCGGCACGGCCAGCGACGCGGCGCTCGCGATGGAGCTGGGCTGCGACGCGGTGCTGCTGGCCACGGCGGTGACCCGGGCCCAGCACCCCGAGCTCATGGCGCGGGCCATGCGCTCGGCGGTGGAGGCGGGACGGGCCGCCCGGCTGGCCGGCCGGATCCCCCGGCGCCGGTACGCGGAGGCATCTTCCCCTATGAATCCATAAAGATCCGGACAAGACTGCCTACCTCTTGACGCACGTTTGGAGCCGCACGAGCATGCGGACGGCAAATCGCCCGTAAACTCAGGCGGGTGGACACGACGCCAACCGATCCCCTCGTCGGGAGACTCCTCGACGGGCGTTACCGCGTCGATTCCCGGATCGCCCGGGGCGGCATGGCGACCGTCTACCTGGCCCTGGACGTCCGGCTCGACCGCACGGTCGCCATCAAGGTCATGCACCGCACCCTCGCCGAGGACCCCTCCTTCGTCCGCCGGTTCATCGGCGAGGCGAAGTCGGTCGCGAGCCTGTCGCACCCCAACGTCGTGCAGGTCTTCGACCAGGGCGCCGACGGGGACAACGTCTACCTGTCGATGGAGTACGTGCCGGGGCGCACCCTGCGCGACGTGCTCCGCGACCGGGGCAGGCTCCCCGGCCGGGAGGCGCTGGAGGTCATGATCCCGGTGCTCGCCGCGCTGGGCGCCGCGCACCAGAGCGGACTGATCCACCGGGACGTCAAGCCGGAGAACGTCCTGCTCGCCGACGACGGGCGGGTCAAGGTCGTGGACTTCGGCCTCGCCCGCGCGATCGAGGCGACCAACCAGACCCGCACCGGCCTCATGATCGGCACCATCGCCTACATGTCGCCCGAGCAGGTGACCTCCGGGGCCGCCGACGCGCGCAGCGACGTCTACGCGGCCGGGATCATGCTGTTCGAGCTGCTCACCGGCCGCCAGCCGTACGAGGGCGAGACCTCGATGGCGATCGCCTACCGGCACGTGCACGACACCGTCCCGCTGCCCTCGGCGCTGCTGCCCGGCTCCCCGCAGCCGCTGGACGCGCTGGTGGCCCAGGCCACGGCCCGCGACCCCGAGTCGCGCCCGGCGGACGCCACGGCGATGCTGATCGCCGCGGTGGAGACGCACCGCATGCTCTCCCGGGAGAGCGGCCCGATCCACTCGGGCCCGATCCACTCGGGCCCGGTCCCGTCCCTCCCGCTGCCGGCGACCGGCGCCCACCAGGCCCCGCTGCCGGCCCCGGCGCCCTCGATGCCCCTGCCGGCGCCGCCCCCGGCCAGCCCGACGCTGGTCCAGCCCCGCGTGGAGGTCCTCGACGAGCCCGCCCCGGCCGCCCCGGCGGCCCCCGCGCCGGCGACCCGCAGGGGACCGTCGCCGAAGGTCTGGTTCCTGGCCGCGCTGGCCGTGGTGATGGTCATCGGGATCGGCGTGACCGGCTGGCTGTTCTCCCGGACCACCATGGCCACGGTGCCCAACCTGGTCACGCAGAACGTCACGATCGCCGCCGACGTGGCCCGGAAGCGCGGCTTCGCCGTCGAGATCGGCCCGGCCGAGCACAGCGAGGAGGTCGCCAAGGACATCGTGCTGCGCACCGTCCCCGCCGCGGGCACCGAGGTGGAGCCCGGCTCCAAGCTCGTCCTGTTCGCCTCCGCCGGCCCCAAGCGGGTGGCCGTGCCCAACGTGGTCGGCCAGGACGTCAACGCGGCCAGGGAGAAGGTCTCGGCGGCCGGGCTGACCGTCGACGAGGTCAAGAAGCAGGCCAGCGAGACCGTCCCGCGCGGCCAGGTGATGCGGACCAGCCCCGCGGTGGGCAACAAGGTCAAGGAGGGCGCCAAGGTCGACCTCATCGTGAGCGCCGGCCTGGTGATGCCCGACGTCATGGGCATGCAGCGCGACGCCGCCAAGAGCGCGCTGGAGAGCGTCGGTCTGGTCCCCGAGTTCGTCGAGCAGACCGACGCGGCCCAGCCGTGCACGGTCATCGCCCAGGACCCCCAGGCCGGCGCGGAGACCGACAAGGGCGCGATGGTCCGGATGACCCTGTCGGCCTGCGGCAACGGCGAGTGGCACTGGCCGTGGGAGAACAACGACCAGAACGTCACCGACGGCGACGGCATGACCGTCGTCATCCCGAACGTGGTGTTCAAGGACGTCAAGGCCGCGCGCGACGAGCTGCGCGCGGCCGGGTTCAAGGTCCGGGTGAACAAGGCGCTGGACCGCAACCGGGTGCTGGCCCAGCGCCCGCCGGGCGGCCAGCAGGCTCCTCCGGGCACCGAGGTCGTCCTCTGGCACTAGGGATACGGCCTGCCGGGCCGTGCGCCCGCGCTGGTAGCCTCCCCGCGTGAACCGCTTCCAGCTCGCCGACGGGATCCACGCCGCCTTCACCGACCGGCACGGCGGGGTGAGCGCCGAGCCGTACGGCAGCCGCAACCTCGGCGGGGCCGTCGGCGACGACCCCGAGGCGGTACGGCGCAACCGGGAGAAGACCGCCGCCGACCTCGGGGTGGACCCGGAGCGCGTGGTGCTCATGCGGCAGGTCCACGGGGCCGATGTGCGCCACGTGACCGAGCCGTTCGGCGCGGAGCCGCCCCCGCTGGACGCCGTCTTCACCGACGTCCCCGGGCTCGCTCTGACCGCGCTGGTGGCCGACTGCGCCCCGGTGCTGGTGGCCGACCCGGTGGCGGGGATGGTGGGCGCGGCGCACTCCGGACGGCCCGGCACCGTGGCCGGGGTGGTGCCCGCGCTGGTCGCGGCGATGGCTGAGCACGGCGCCGACCCGGCCCGGATGGTCGCCGTGGTCGGGCCGGCGGCGTGCGGGCTCTGCTACGAGGTCCCCGCCGAGATGCGGGCCGAGGTGGCCGCGGCCGTTCCCGAGGCGTGGGCGACCACCCGCGAGGGCACGCCCGCCGTGGACGTGCGGGCGGGCGTCACCGCGCAGCTCGCCCGCGCGGGGGTCCGCGACGTCCGGCACGACGCGCGCTGCACGATCGAGTCACCGGAGCTGTTCTCCCACCGCAGGCGGCGCCCGACCGGCCGGTTCGCCGGCTACGTCTGGCTGGAGGGCTGAGGGCCCTCCGGCCGGCCGGGGCGTCCCGGCCGGGCAGGCCGCGCGGGCGCCGGGCGCGCCACCCCTGCTGGTCGCCATCCCGGCCGCGCCATCCCGGCCGCGCCACCTCCTGCCGCTTCCCGCTCAGCGGCCGAGCACGCCGTGCAGGCGGACCCGGGCGAGGCCGCCGTCGGGGTAGATGTCGACCCTGACGTGGGTGACGACCGCCGTCTCCGCGATGCGGAAGCGGTGCCGCGTGTCGGGCAGCAGCCGGGTCTTCGGCAGCAGCACGATCTCCCCGTCCGGGCCCGTCCCGGTGAGCGAGGCCCAGCCGGGGGCGTTGAACACCAGGTTGGTGGTGTCGATCTCGGCGAGCTTCACGGTCCCGGCGCCCGCCAGGCGGATGACCAGCCAGTCGTTGCCGCCGCCGCGGCGGCGCGCGGTCTCCCACCCCTCGGCCTGGTGGCGGGCCAGGCCGGGGGCGATGACGTTGTTCGGCGAGGAGTAGAACGCGTTGGAGCAGTCCGTGACCAGCCCGCCGTTCTCCAGAGCCGCCAGGTCGAGCCCGAGACCGTCGTGGAGCGACAGGTCGGGCCGGGGCTCGCCGTGCACGCGCAGCCGGGCGATGCCGCCGTCGGGGAAGGCGTTCAGCCGGACGTGCGTGTAGCACCGCTCGCCGGCGACCTCGAAGAAGTGCTCCGCGTCGCCCTTCAGGGCGCTCCTCGGGACGATCTCCGTCCACTCGGCGGCCCGCAGCTCTGCGACCGTGGGATACCCCTCCACCGAGGCGGCCTCCACCGAGGCGCAGGCCGGGTGGTTGCCGGTGAAGTGGGCGGTGTCGACCACGACCCCGCGGACCGCGCCGGGCAGGCCCAGCCGGACCAGCGCCCAGTCGTGGCCCGGCTCGCGGCGGCGGCGGGTCTCCCAGCCGTCGTAGACCTGCCCCCTGGCGCCGAAGGTGTGCGGCCGGAAGGACGGGCGGCCGGGCCGGATGAGGTTCTCCTTCTCGGCGAAGGACTCGTCGCTGGCGGCGACGACCGAGCCTCCGTAGGCGCGCAGAGCCAGGTCCGGCAGGGCGGTGAACGGGTCCACGGGCGGGTCCACGGGCGGGTTCGGAGACGGGTTCACGGGCGGGGCCTCTCTCGTGCGGGCGGGGCCGGGTCCCTCCGGAGACCGGGTCCGCCCACCCGGCCGGGGGCGGGGTCGCCGGGCGGCGGAGCGCCGGGTGCGGGGCGGCCGGTCACAGCAGGACCCCGGAGGGGGTCTCCCCCACCCGGCGGCCGCGCAGCCAGGTGGTGCGCACCACCCCGCGGAGCGTCCTGCCGTGGTACGGCGTGACCGGGTTGCGGTGGTGCAGGGCCGCCGCGTCCACGGTGAGGCTCCCGTCGGGATCGAAGGCGACCAGGTCGGCGTCGGCGCCCACGGCGATGGCGCCCTTGCCGTCCAGCCCGGCCAGGGCCGCCGGGTTGCGCGCCATCCAGCGGGCCACGTCGGGCAGGCCGTACCCGCGCCGGGACGCCTCGGTCCAGACGACCGGCAGGCCCAGCTGGAGGGAGGAGATCCCGCCCCAGGCGGCGGCGAAGTCCGGCACCTTCAGGTCGGGCGTGGCCGGGGAGTGGTCGGAGACGACGCAGTCCAGCACCCCGTCGGCGAGGCCCTGCCAGAGCGCGTCCCGGTTGTCCGCCGAGCGGATCGGCGGGCAGCACTTGAAGGCGGTGGCGCCCTCCGGCACCTGCTCGGCGGCGAGCGTGAGGTAGTGCGGGCAGGTCTCGGCGGTGATCATGACCCCGGACCGCCGGGCCCGGGCCAGCGGCTCCAGGCAGAGTGCCGAGGAGACGTGCAGGATGTGGACCCGCGCGCGGGTCTCCTCCGCCAGTCCGATCACCAGCTCGACGGCGCGGCGCTCGGCCTCGCCCGGCCGGGAGCCGAGGAACTCCGGGTAGGTGGGCCCGGCCGGCTCGGTGAGCAGCGCCGGGTCCTCGGCGTGCACGACCACCAGGCCGTCGAAGGCGGCGGCCTCGGCCAGCGCCTCCTTCAGCCGCGCGGCGTCCAGCGGCGGGAACTCCGCCACGCCCGACGGGGACAGGAAGCACTTGAAGCCGCGGACCCCGGCCTCGTGCAGGGCGCGCAGGGCGCCGAGGTTGCCGGGGACCGCGCCGCCCCAGAAGGCCACGTCGACGGCGCACCTGCCGGCCGCCGCCCGCCGCTTGGCGGCCAGCGCGGCGGGGTCCACGGTCGGCGGGATCGAGTTGAGCGGCATGTCCACGATCGTGGTGACCCCGCCCGCCGCGGCGGCCCGGGTCGCGGTGGCGAAGCCCTCCCAGTGCGTGCGCCCGGGCTCGTTGACGTGCACGTGGCTGTCGACGAGCCCGGGCAGCAGCGCCACCTCGCCCAGGTCGGCCCGCTCGGCCGCGCGAGGGGCGGCGTCCGGGTCGTGCACCCCGGTGATCCTGCCGTCCCGTACGGCCACCGCCGCGGGGCGCTCCCCCTGGGGCAGCACCACCCGGCGGGACGTGATGACCAGATCGTGCACGGGCGTCCTCCGGCGGTGGTCGTCGGGGCGGGCGGACCCGCCCGGGTTACAGGGGCGCGCCGGCGGCCCGGCCCTCCGGCGCGGCCGGGGCCTCGAGCCAGTCGGCGGCGAGCTTCGCGGCGAGCCGCTCGAGCAGCGGGCCGGCCTCGGCCATGCAGCGCGCGGGGTCGGGCTCGAGGTCGGTGAGGGCGTAGGCGGCCCGGATGCCGGCCGTCCGCAGCGCCTCGTCGCCGAGGGCGCGGCGGCCGCAGACCGCGACGACCGGGACCCCGGCCTCCCCCGCCGCGGCGGCCACGCCCGCGGGGGCCTTCCCGCGCAGGGTCTGCTCGTCCAGCGAGCCCTCGCCCGTGATGACCAGGCGGGCTCCGGCGAGCCGCTCCGCGAAGCCGAGCAGGCCGAGGAGGTACTCGATGCCGGGCCGGATCTCCGCGCCCAGGAAAGCGACCGCGGCGAAGCCCACGCCTCCGGCGGCCCCGGCGCCCGGTTGCGCGGCCACGCCCATGGAGCGGACGACGCCGTCGTGCTCGGCGGCGCCGGTCAGGCCGTGGGTGTGCGCGGCGACCGCGGCCAGGCGGGCGAGGCCGGCCTCCAGCGTCCTCACGTCCTCGGCGCCCGCGCCCTTCTGCGGCGCGTAGACGGCGGCGGCGCCGTACGGGCCGAGCAGCGGGTTGTCCACGTCGCAGGCGACGACGAACTCGACGCCGTCGAGCGGGACCAGCCCCGAGGTGTCGATGCGCTCCAGCTGCCGCAGGGCGCCTCCGCCGGGCGGCAGCTCCAGCCCGGCGGCGTCCAGGAAGCGCACGCCGAGCGCCGCCATCATCCCGGTGCCGCCGTCGGTGCAGGCGCTGCCGCCCAGGCCGAGGACGATCCGGCGGGCGCCGCGCCGTACGGCGTGCGCGATGAGCTCGCCGGTGCCCCGGCTGGTCGCGGTGAGCGGGGCGAGCCGGACGCCGCCGTGCGCGGCCGGCCCTCCGGCCGGGGCGGACGCGCCGGCGCCGGAGGCGTGCCCGGCGGAGCCGTTCCGGGCGGGCGCGTCCCCGGCCGGAGCCTCCTGCGCGGGGGGCAGGCGGCGCAGACCTGAGGCCTCGGCCAGCTCGACCACGGCGGTCGGCACGGCCGGGCCGGATCCGCCGGGCGTGCCGGAGGCGTGCCAGGCGTAGGCGGCGCGGACCGGCTCCCCGACGGGGCCGGTGACCTCGACCTCCACCCGCTCGAACCCGCAGGCCAC
>NZ_JBHSBM010000017.1:614253-618963 GCF_042650625.1 Planomonospora corallina | reverse complement strand
GCCGTCGCCGGCGTGGGCCACCGGCAGCGCGACCGCGGTGACGCCCGGGCCGAGGCCCGCGGCGACGCGGGCGGCGACCTCGGCCCCGGTCAGCGACCCCTTGAACTTGTCCGGAGCGATGACGATGTGCCCCGACGACTCAGACAACCTTGCTCCCTGCTGGAGGACCGGCGCCCGCCCGTCCCCGCCCGGTGGGGCGGGCACGGGCACGTGCCGGAATGCGGTGGTGTGGAGCACCATCATCACATTCGTCCCGCGACCGGGCCGACCTCCCCGGTGGTTGTGAGACCCCGCTCCCGCGCCAGGCGGAGCAGGCGCCGGTGGGCGGCGCCTCCGGCCCGGCCGAGCTCGTCCTGGGGCGCCGTGCGCAGCTCGTCGTCCGCCACGACCGTCCCGCCGCCGACCAGCAGCCGGGCCAGCGGCGGCTGCCGGCTGCCGAGGACGAGCTCGGCGACCGGGTCGGTGACGGCCGCGCCGAAGGAGGCGCCGGTCCGCCAGAGCGCGATGTCGGCGAGCTTGCCGGGTTCCAGCGAGCCGATCTCGTCCGCCCGGCCGAGGTTCCGCGCGCCGCCGAGAGTGGCGATCTCCAGTGCCCGGCGGACGGTCAGCGCGCTGGGACCGTACCGGGCCCGCTGCAGGAGCAGGGCCTGGCGCATCTCGCCGGACATCGAGGTCAGCTCGGCCGAGGCGCTGCCGTCCACGCCGAGGCCGACCACGGCGCCGCGCCGGAGCATCTCGGAGACCCGGGCGATCCCGGCGCCGAGCCTGCCGTTGGAGCTGGGGCAGTGCGCCGAGCCGGTCCCGGTCTGCGCGAGGACGTCGATGTCGGCGTCGCTGAGGTGCACGGAGTGGGCGAACCACACGTCCGGGCCGAGCCAGCCGAGTTTCTCCACGTACCCGACCGGGCGCAGGCCCATCTGCTCCAGGCAGTGCTCCTGCTCGTCGAGGGTCTCGGCGAGGTGGGTGTGCAGGCGCACGCCCTTGTCCCTGGCCAGCGCCGCGGACTCGGTCATCAGCTCGGCGCTGACCGAGAACGGCGAGCAGGGGGCGACCGCGATGCGCAGCTTGGAGGAGAAGGAGGGGTCGTGGTGGGCGTCGACGGCCTCGGCCGTGGCGGCGAGGATGTCGTCGATCCTCTCCACCACGCTGTCCGGCGGCAGGCCGCCCGCCGAGCGGCCCCGGTCCATGGAGCCGCGCGCAGGGTGGAAGCGCAGGCCCACCGTGCGGGCCGCCTCGATCTCCGCGGCGAGCAGGTCGCCGCGGCCCTTCGGGAAGACGTAGTGGTGGTCGGAGGAAGTGGTGCAACCGGACAGGGCGAGGAAGGCCAGGCCGGCGCCCGCCGCGCCGCGCACGACCTCGGCGTCCATCGCGGCCCAGACAGGGTAGAGCGCCACCAGCCACTCGAAGAGGGTGGCGTCCTGGGCGAGCCCCTGGGAGGCCCACTGGTAGAGGTGGTGGTGGGTGTTGACCAGGCCGGGGGTGGCCAGGCAGCCGGTGCCGTCGATCCGCTCGGCGCCCTCGGCGGCGGGCGCCGGGCCGGGCCCGAGCGAGGTGATGCGGTCGCCGTCGATCCTGATGTGCCCGCGGGGGATCTCCTCGCCGACGACCGGGGCGATGTGGGCGTTCTCGATGACGACGGTGCGCGCGCCGGGACCCGGCGGGGTCGCGGACGGGGTCCCGGACGGGCCGGATCCCGGGCTCAGGTGCGGACCCGGGTGAGGACCCGGGTGAGGACCCGGGTGAGGACCCGGGTGAGGACCCGGGTGCGGGCCGGGATGCGGGCTCACCGGCGCTCCGCCCTGCGGGCCGCGGCGAGCCGTACCGCGTCGAGGATCTTCTCGTAGCCGGTGCACCGGCACAGGTTGCCGGCCAGCGCCTCGCGGATCTCCGTGTCGGTGGGCCGCTCGACGCGCGCCAGCAGGTCGTGGGCCTGCACGACGAAGCCGGGGGTGCAGAAGCCGCACTGCACGGCGCCGCACTCGACGAACGCCCGCTGGACCTCGTCGAGCCGGTCGCCCTCGGCGAGGCCCTCGACCGTGCGGACCTCGCGCCCCTCGGCCTGCCCGGCCGCGACCAGGCAGGCGCAGACGGGCACCCCGTCGAGGTAGACGGTGCAGGAGCCGCACTCGCCCTGCTCGCAGGCGTTCTTGGAGCCGGGCAGGCCCAGCCGCTCGCGCAGCACGTACAGCAGGCTCTCCCCCTCCCAGACGTCGTCTGCGGTCTCGGGGCGGCCGTTGACGGTGAGGGTGACGCGCATCAGCCGGTCCTCCTTCCACGGGATGCGGCCTGGAGGTCGTTCCAGGCCCAGGTCAGGGTGCGGCGGGCCAGCACGGCCAGGGCGTGCCGGCGGTAGGCGGCGGTGCCCCGCACGTCGTCGATCGGGGAGGCGGCCTGCGCGGCCAGCTCGCCGAAGCGGGCGGCCACGGCGTCCCCGAGCGGCGCCTCCCGGCCGGCCGCGGCCGCGTCCCAGTCGAGCTCGGCGGCGAGGAACTCCTCGGCCGCGAGGGCGCGGCGGGGCGTGGGCGCGGCCGAGCCGACGCCGGTGCCGGCGCGCCGCGCGGCGGGGTCGAGCGCGATCGCGAAGGAGCAGACCGCGATCACCATCGCGTTGCGGGTGCCGACCTTGGCGAAGTACTGCGGGCCCGCGGCGGGCCGCGCCCAGAAGGCCCGGATCAGCTCGTCGGGCTCCAGGGCGCTGCGTTTGACGCCGAGGTAGAACTCCTCGACGGGGATCATGCGCACGCCGCGGGCGGCGGACTCGGCCTCGACGGCCGCGCCGGCGGCGAGCAGCGGCGGGTGGCCGTCCCCGGCGGGCGAGGCGGCGCCGAGGTTGCCGCCCACGGTGCCGCGGTTGCGGATCTGCGGCGAGCCGACCGTGCGGGCGGCCTGCGCGAGGCCGGGCAGGCGGTCGCCGAGCTCGGCGATCAGCCGCGTGTACGGCACGCCCGCGCCGACCCGGAGCCGGCCGTCCGGCGCCTCCTCCCAGCCGGCGAGCTCGGTGACGCGGGTCAGGTCCAGCAGCGCCGGCGGGCGGCGGAGGCCGAAGTTGAGCTCGACCATCACGTCGGTGCCGCCCTGGACGGGCACCGCCTCCGGCCGCTCCGCCTTGGCGGCCAGCGCCTCCGCCCAGGTCCCGGGTCGCAGGAAGTCCATCGTCGCTCCCGTCACTCCCACGCGAAGCCCGCGCCGGGGGCGTCCTCGGTCAGGACGGCGCCCTCGATCAGCCCGTAGGGGCGGTCGGCGGCGAAGTAGACCTCGTCGGGGTTGTCCAGCCCGAACGGCTCCAGGTCCACCAGGAAGTGGTGCTTGTTGGGCAGTTCCAGGCGCACCTCGCAGATCTCGGGCCGGGCCGCCAGCACCGCCCGCCCCATGGCGAACAGGGTCTGCTGGAGGGAGAGGCTGTGGGTGCCGGCGAACGCCTCCAGCAGGCGGCGCCGCGCCTCGGCGTAGGACTCCGCGAAGCCGACGGGGCCGGCGTCCGGCGAGAGGTGCCGCCAGCGCGCGGTGACGGCGGTGGCCAGGATGCGCTCGGTGGTCGGCGCCAGGGTGGTGTACGCGTCGCGGATGAACCCGTGGAACTCCGAGCCGGTCGAGTTGAGCACCGTCAGGTCCTTCAGCCCGGAGACCACGGTGGTGCGGCCGGACGCGTCGTGGTGGACCAGGCAGGTGCGGACCTCGGTGCCGGCGCGGACGAAGGAGTGCCGCCGCCGCCCCGGGTCGCCGGCCGCGGGCGGGACGCGCTCCCAGGAGTACTCCTCGATCTCCACCCGGGCGTGGTGGATCGTGGGCTGGGAGTCCACGAAGTGCCGGGCCAGCGCCAGCGCGAAGTCCTCGATCTGGTCCACGCCGCGGGAGCGGGCGAGGGCGTAGACGGTGTTCTTCTGCGTGTCGGTGGGGAGCACGGCGGCGTTGTCCCCGGTCAGGTGGACGGCCTCCATGTCACCGGAGAGCGCGGTGCTGACGCTGAGGTCCTTGAGGTGGTGGACGCCGCCGTCGCGGGCGACGCGGACCAGCCGGGTCTCCGCCTTGCCGTAGCGGTTGGGCCCGAGAACGACGGTCAAGCTAACTCCCCCTGTAGGTCGAGTAGGCGAACGGGCTCAGCAGCAGCGGCACGTGGTGGTGCTCCGCCGGGTCGGCGACGGTGAACGTGACGCAGACCTCCGGATAGAAGGTCTCGGTGCCGCGGGCGGCGAAGTAGGCGCCGGTGTCGAAGACCAGCCGGTGCACGCCCGCGCCCGGCGCCCAGCCCGAGATGCGGCCGTCGGCGTCGGTGCGTCCCTCGGCGAGCACCGTCCCGTCCTCGCGGGCCAGCCGTACGGCGACGCCGTGCGCGGGCCGGCCGAGCGCCGCGTCCAGCACGTGCGTGGACAGGCTCATGGCTCCTCCCCCGGCGGCTCCTCCAGGCTCATGACTCCTCCCCCAGCAGCTTCTCCAGGCGGAGCCGCGTGATCTTCGCGAGCTCGGCGCGGACGGTCCCGCGCTCGGCCTCCTGCCCGGCGGTCAGCCGCCCGCGCAGCCGGGCCAGCAGCTCCTCCGCCGGCAGGCCGGTGGCGCAGACCAGGTAGACGTGGCCGAAGCGCTCCTCGTAGGCGCGGTTGCCCGCGGCGAGCGCGTCGAGCACCCGCGGGTCCGCGCCCGCCGTGCCGGACTGCTCCCGGCGCGACCAGGCGGCCTCCCTGCCGGGCCCGGCGGCGCGCTCGCCGATGCGCG
>NZ_JBHSBM010000017.1:612729-614191 GCF_042650625.1 Planomonospora corallina | reverse complement strand
AGCGCGGCGAGCACCTCGGCGGAGCCGAGGCCGAGCACGGCGGCCTCGGCCGCCGCGGTCAGCTCGGCGAGGTCCCGGTAGGGGCGCCGCCCGGCCACGGCGCGGGCGAAGGCGGGTGAGGCGCAGCACGTCAGCAGCTCGGCCTCGGCCTCGGCGGCGCCGAGCGCGTTGAAGCCGGACAGCGCCGCGGGCGCGGGAGGCGTCATCCGGACCCCGCCGGAGGTCCCGCCGCGGATCCCGGTGAGGGACCCGCCGGCGGCCCCGTCAAGGGCGAGGGCCCGGCGAAAGGGGCCCGCCGGGGGTCCGGAGAAAGGGACCCCCGGGGTCCGGTGAAAGGACCCGCCGGGGGCGTCACGTTCGGCATGTCAGCAGTACACACACCGGTCCGGGCCTGACTCTTCGGCGAATCGCCACCACAGAAGGGAAGTCGTCCAGCAGATTTCCACAAGCGATACGTCCGTTAGTCGACCTTTTCCCTACGACCGTCCAGTCTTCCGAGCCTTCCCTGGGCCGTCGGGCGCAGCGCCTACACTGGGCGGCATCATGACTTCTCTCTCCCTCATCGGCGGACACGTCTCCGTCACCGGCGGCCTGGCCAAGGGCGGCCTGAAGTACGCCTCGGAGATCGGCGCCGAGATGATCCAGGTGTTCGTCACCAACCCCCGCGGCTGGGCCCTGGCCGCCGGCGACCCGGTCCAGGACGAGCGGCTGCGCGAGTCGGGCATGATGACGTTCGTGCACGCGCCCTACCTCGTCAACCTCGGCACCCCGAGCTCCGAGACCCTGGAGAAGTCGGTGGCGACCGTACGGCACGGCCTGCTGCGCAGCGCGGCCATCGGGGCGAAGGGCCTGGTGGTGCACACCGGCTCGGCGGTGAGCCAGCCCCGCGAGGACGCCCTGCGCCAGCTCCACGAGCACCTGCTCCCTCTCCTGGAGGAGCTGCCGGACGACGGCCCCGACCTGCTGCTGGAGCCGATGGCCGGGCAGGGCGGGATGCTCTGCGCGACCGTCCAGGACCTGGAGCCCTATCTCGCGGCGCTCGACTGGCACCCGAAGGCCGGCATCTGCCTGGACACCTGCCACGCCTTCGCCGCCGGCCACGACCTGTCGACCCCCCAGGGGGTGCGGGAGACCTTCGACTGCCTGCACGCGGTCGCCCCGGGTCGGCTCCGGCTGATCCACGCCAACGACTCCAAGGACGTGTGCGGCTCCAAGAAGGACCGGCACGAGAACATCGGCGCGGGCCACATCGGCGCCGAGGCCTTCGCCGAGCTGATGCGCCACCCCGCCTGCGCCGGGATCCCGCTCTGCATCGAGACGCCCGGCGACGCCGCCAGGCACCGCGAGGACATCGAGCTGCTGAAGAAGCTCCGCGACGGGCTGTGATCCCCGGCGGGCTGTGATCCCCGGCGGGCTGTGATCCCCGGCGGGCTGTGATCCCCGGCGGGCTGTGATCCCCGGC
>NZ_JBHSBM010000017.1:599997-612678 GCF_042650625.1 Planomonospora corallina | reverse complement strand
ACGACGGACGTCCGGCCGGCGAGCCGGCCGCCCCCGTGGGGCCGGCTCGCACCGCGGGCCCGCGGTCTCCCGCGAGCCTCGCCGCCGCATCCGGAGGCCGCCGGACCCTCCCCCCCGGGTCATCAGGGTCCGGCGGCCGGGTGATCGCTTCACCGGCTTTCACCCGGGCCTCCGCCCGCCAGGCCTCTTGTGAGCCTTCCGGCTCGGTCCCCCCCTGGCGCGGCGGACCCGCTCTCCGATGCAGGAACACTATGGGGCGGCCTGAGCAGGCGAAACCCGCTTCGGAGGCAGCGCGACCAACGGTGCGTAGTTATCGCTGTACGGAGAGTGTCCGAGCGACGAGCGGTCGGCCTGCGGCGACGAACGGTCAGTCGGGCGCCGGACGGTCCTGGAACTGGCGGACCAGCTGCTCGCGGACCTGGCGGGTGTGGCGGCGGCTGACGGGCAGCGTCTCGTCGCCGACCTGCAGCACGACCCTGCCTCCGTCGAAGCGCATCTCACTGACGTGCCGGGCGGCGACCAGCGTGCTGCGGTGCACGCGGATGAACCCCGATCCGGCCCAGCGCCGCTCCAGCGCGGCCAGGGACATGCGGACGAGATAGGCGCCCTCGGCGGTGTGCAGCCGCACGTAGTCGCCCCTGGCCTCGGCGAACCGGACCGACTGCCGGGGCACGAACCTGGTCCGGCCGCCGAGCTCGACCGGGATGACGTCCTCCGGTTCCGGCTGCGGCGCGGCCGGCGCGGCCTCCAGTCTCCGTACGGCCTCCGCCAGCCGCTGCTCCCGCACGGGTTTGAGCAGGTAGTCCACCGCCTCCAGCTCGAAGGCCTGGACCGCGCAGTCCTCGTGCGCGGTGACGAAGACCAGGCGGGGCGGCTGGGGGAAGCCCGTGGCGAGCCTGGCCAGGTCCAGGCCGTCGATCCCGGGCATCCGGATGTCGAGGAAGACGCCGTCCAGCCGCTCCCCCGAGGCGATCATCGCGACCATGTCCTGGAGCGCTCTGACGCCGTCGGAGGCGGTGGCGACGTGCTCGATGCGGGAGTCCCTGCGGAGCAGATAGGCCAGCTCCTCCAGGGCGGGGATCTCGTCGTCGACGGCCAGAACGCGCAGCATGGCCCTCACGTTGCCCACTGGTGCGCCCGGTCCGCAACCGGTATGCCGCAGGCGGGTGAGGACGTCACGGGGAGGGCCACCGCGCCGTGCCCGTCGCGGGGGCGCGCTTGGGCACCCGGAGCCGGACCCGGGTGCCGCCGCCCAGTTCGCTCTCCACGACCAGCCCGTAGCCGTCACCGTAGATCTGCCGGAGCCTCAGGTCCACGTTGGCCAGCCCGATCCCGCCCTCGCCCCGGCCGGAGCGCGGGCCGTCGTCGAGCAGCAGCCGCGCCTGCTCCGGCTCCATGCCGAGCCCGTCGTCCTCGACGCTGATGTGCGCCTCGGCCCCGGCGTCCCTGATCACCACCCGCACCTCGCCCGGACCGCCACTGCGGGCCAGGCCGTGCTTGATGGCGTTCTCCACCAGCGGCTGCAGGCACAGGAACGGCACGGGCACCCCGAGCACCTCGGGCGCGACCTGGACGGTGAAGCGGAGCCGGTCGCCGAAGCGGGCCCGCTCCAGCAGCAGGTAGCGGTCCACGCAGCGCAGCTCGTCGGCGAGCGTGGTCAGGTCCCTGGCCCGCCGCAGCACGTAGCGGGCGAAGTCGGCGAAGTCCACCAGCAGCTCGCGGGCCCGCTCGGGGTCGGTGCGGACGAAGGAGGCGATGGTCGTCAGCGAGTTGTAGACGAAGTGCGGCGAGATCTGCGCGCGCAGCGCCCGCATCTCCGCCTCGGCGGCGCGCCGCCGCAGGGCGTCGAGATCGGCCAGCTCCAGCTGACCGGAGACCCAGCGGGCGACCTCGGTGGCGGTCCGCAGCAGCGCGGCGCCGGCCTCGGCGTCGTAGGCGAGCAGCACGCCGGCCACGCGCCCGCCCGCCTCCAGGGGGACCGCCACGGCGCCGGCGGCCGGGCAGCCCGGCCGCTCGCAGCCGGGCGCCTCCTCCGCCAGCACCCGCGCCCGGCCGGAGGAGAGCGCCGCCCCGGCGTGCCCGGCCATCCGCTCCCGGTGGCAGTCCGGCACGCCGTCCCAGGCCAGCACGGCGTCGGGACCGGCCAGCGCGGCGGCCCGGACGCCGAGCAGTGCCCGCAGGTGGCCCACGGCCCCGCCCGCGGTCTCCGGCGTCAGCCCGGCCCGCAGCCAGGGGGCCGCCCGCGCCGCCACGCGCAGGGTGGCGAAGGTGGCCTCGCCCCGGCGGTCGTCACAGCGGTCGGTCGGCATGCCGGAACGGTAGCGGGCCGCGTCCCGCGATCAGGGGAAAACACGGGTCACGGGGGACCTTCGCCCGGTTCCTCCTGATACGAGTAGCGCTGCTCGCGCCAGGGGTCGGCGATGTTGTGGTAGCCGCGCTCCTCCCAGAAGCCGCGCCTGTCCTCCACCATGTACTCCACGGCCCGCAGCCACTTGACGCTCTTCCACGCGTACAGGTGCGGGACGACCGCCCGGACCGGATGGCCGCGCTCCGGCGAGATCGGCTGGCCGTCCAGCTCCATGGCCAGCAGCGTCCCGCCGCGGGCGAAGTCGCCGATCCGGACGTTGGCGCTGTAGCCGTACTCGCCCCAGAGCATCACGTGGCGCACCTCCGGGGCGGGCGGGGCCAGCTCCATGAGCAGGGCCGAGGAGACCCCGCGCCACTCGTTGCCCATGACGGAGAACTTGGTGACGCAGTGCAGGTCCGCCACGACCGTCGTGCGGGGCAGTTCCCGGAATGCCTGCCAGGAGAGGCGGTACGGCTCACCCGAGGCGGTCGCGCCCATGACCTGCAGCTCCCACGTCGCCGGCCGGAACGACGGGACCCTGCCGTAGTGGATCACCGGACGGCCCCTGGGGACGTACTGGCCCGGAGGAAGGCGGGTCTCCTCCAGCGGAGCCTCGGGCTGATCCACCATCACTCCCCCACCACTCCCCTCGCCGTGTCCCCGGTGGCACGGGGCAATCCTGCCACCGCCGGTTCCGCCCCCGGCGGGCGGGTCCCTCGCCCCTGGCGCCGTCCATCAGGTGAGACGGGGGCGTCCCGCGGTGGACACGCGACGGACGTGGTGCGCTAGCATTGCGGCGATGCGTACCGTGTTCTGGTTTTTTTATGGCGACGGACCCGTGGGTCGGACCGTTCGCCTCCAGATGCTGCGCTGACAGCCAGGCGACGAGAAGGCCCCGGGTCCGGATTTCGGACCCGGGGCCTTTTTCGTTTCCCGTTCATCGAGGAGAGACATGGTCATCGTCATGGCCCCCGAGGCCACCCAGGAAGACGTCGAGGCGATCGTGGAGGTCGTGGCCACGGCGGGCGGCAGCGCGTTCGTCAGCCGGGGCGTGAGCCGCACGATCATCGGCCTGGTCGGCGACGTCGCCCAGTTCGGCGCGCTGAACCTGCGCGGCATGCGGGGGGTGGCCGACGTGATGCGGGTGACCGCGCCGTACAAGCTGGTGAGCCGGGACAACCACCCCGAGCGCTCCACCGTCCGCGTCGGCGGCGTGCCGATCGGCCCGGGCACGGTGACGCTGATCGCCGGCCCGTGCGCGGTGGAGACCCCGCAGCAGACGCTCGAGGCCGCCGAGATGGCCAAGGCCGCCGGGGCCACGCTGCTGCGCGGCGGCGCCTACAAGCCCCGCACCTCCCCCTACGCCTTCCAGGGGCTGGGCGAGGACGGGCTGCGCATCCTCGCCGACGTGCGCTCCGAGACCGGGCTGCCCGTCGTCACCGAGGTGGTGGACGCCCACGACGTCGACCTGGTCGCCTCCTACGCGGACATGCTGCAGATCGGCACCCGCAACGCGCAGAACTTCGCGCTGCTCCAGGCGGTCGGCTCGGCCGGCAAGCCGGTCATGCTCAAGCGCGGTATGAACGCCACCATCGAGGAGTGGCTGATGGCCGCCGAGTACATCGCCCAGCGCGGCAACCTCGACATCGTGCTCTGCGAGCGCGGGATCCGCACCTTCGAGACCGCCACCCGCAACACCCTGGACGTCTCGGCGGTCCCGGTCGCCCAGCGCCTGTCCCATCTGCCGGTCATCGTCGACCCGTCCCACTCCGGCGGCCGGCGCGACCTGGTCCTCCCGCTCACCCGGGCCGCCATCGCCGTCGGCGCCGACGGCGTGATCATCGATGTCCACCCCCACCCGGAGCAGGCGCTCTGCGACGGCCCTCAGGCCCTGGTCAACGGCGACCTGCGCGAGCTGGCCCGGGTGATGCGGCAGCTCCCGCCGCTGCTGGGCAAGAGCGCGGTCGGCGACGCCCTGGCCACCGCCTGATCTGTTCCCTCGTGCGCGACAAGGAGGGATTTTCCTCACTCGCCACCCTTGTTCACCGTTAGTAGTTATTCGGTGACTATATGTGTTCAAAGTGGGAGTGACGGGTATTGAGGGTGTGGCGCCGGTTCCGCTCCGTCACCAGACGGACGGACCGGCACCGGTCCCGACCGGAGTTCCGGCCCGAAAGGGCAGGACGAAGAAAGGAAACCCAGTCCCATGAGGAAGATCCTGTCTCGCATCGCGCTCACCGGTATCGCCGCGACCACGCTGGTGCTGTCCGGCGCCTCCGCCGCCTCGGCCGGCGGCTGCGGCGGCGGCTTCGGCTTCGGCGGCTACGGCGGCAACTCCTACTACAACGCCAACCAGTCCGCGGCCGGTCCGCAGGGCGCCGCCAGCACCAACCTGTGCACCGGCACCGGCGGCGGCTTCTTCGGCTGGTGACAGGCCGTCCGGTGAGGTGAGGCGTTCTCCGCGACGCACCGGCGAGGCCCCGTCCGTGTCCCGGGCGGGGCCTCGCCCGCGTGCGGCCCGCCCCGCGCGGAACCGGCCGAGCCCTCCGGGCCCCGCCCGCCGTACGGCCCCGCTGCGGGCTCGAAACAGGGACACGCCCGCGGTACGGCCCCGCTGCCGACTCGCGACGGGGACGGCCCCCGCGCCGGCCCGCGGCGGGGGCGCCTCCCGTCGTCCTACTCAGGGGCGGTTGAGTATCCGCGCGGATGCCGGGCCCGCCTCCCGTGCCGGATCGCGGACGGCATGACGAGAGCGATCCACCCCAGGAACACCGGCGCCTTCTACGTGCAGTCGGTCATCTCTTTCGGCGTGTCCCTGACCGCCGTCGCCATCGGCGTGGCCTACCTGCCGGTGGACGGCTGGATCCGGGGCTTCCTGGCCCTCGGCGTGCTGTACGTCGTCACCTCGAGCTTCACCCTGGCCAAGTGCGTGCGCGACCGCCAGGAGCTCTCCGAGGTGACCAACCGGGTCGACCAGGCCCGCCTGGAGAAGCTCCTGACCGAGCACGACCCCTTCAAGGTCGACTGAGCCACGGCCCCGGCGGACGGCCCGCCCCCGGGAACGTGCTCCGGGCGGCCCGGAGGACCGGGAGGCCGCCCTCAGCCCTCCGGCTTGTACTCCTGCAGGGAGTCGGCCAGCTGCACGGCGAGCTCCTCGGCGTCCAGGCGCCGCTCGATCAGCTTCAGGTCGTCGATCTTGGCGGCGGTCTCGGGCCGGCGGGGCGCCAGCAGGGTGCAGCAGTCCTCGTCGGGGAGCTCGGATATCTCCAGGGTGCCGATCCGGCGCGCCTCGGCGATGATCTCGCTCTTGTCGAGGCCGATGAGCGGGCGCAGGATCGGCAGGTCCACGGCGTCGTCCTGGGCGGTGATGTTCTGCAGGGTCTGCGAGGAGACCTGGCCCAGGGAGTCGCCGGTGATCAGCGCCCCCGCGCGGATGCGGTGCGCGACCTCCTCGGCGGTCTTCAGCATCAGGCGGCGCTGCGCGATGACCGCCAGGCGGTCCTGGCCGGACGCCTTGATGGACTGCTGCGCCTTGCCGAACGGCACCACCCAGAAACGCGCCCTGCCCTGGAACTTCTCCAGCGCGCGCACCAGCGCGTACGCCTTGTAGATGGACTCCGAGGTGGTGAACGGGATGCCGGAGAAGTGCAGGAAGTCCACGCGCAGGCCCCGGCGCATCATCCGGTAGGCCGCCACCGGCGAGTCGATGCCGCCGGACATCAGCACCAGGGCACGGCCGCTGGAGCCGACCGGCAGGCCGCCCTGGCCCGCCAGCCCGTCGGTGTGCACGAAGACCTCGTCGCGGTCGACCTCGACGGAGACGGTCAGCTCCGGACGCCGCAGGTCGACCGGGAGGCCGTAGGTGTCGTTGATCGCGCCACCGACCTGGCGGTCGAGCTGCATGGAGGTCAGCGGGAAGCGCTTGTCGCGGCGGCGGGAGCGGACGGCGAAGGAGACGCCGCGCTTGACGTCCTCCCGGTCGGCGAGCAGCTCGATCGCGGCCTTGGTCACCGCCTCGGGGTCCTTGGCGACCCGCCAGGCCCGGTGGATCCAGACCAGCCCGGGCACGTAGGAGACCCGGCGGGCGACCGCGTCGGCGGTCTCGACGCTCGTCCCCTCCGGCAGGAAGAGCGCGATGACGCCGTGGCGCTGGCGCACGTCCACCTTGAAGCCGAACTCCTTCAGCGCGGCCCTGATGTTGGCCTGCAACCGCTGCTCGAACACCTCGCGGTTGTCGCCCTTCAGGACGACCTCGCCCAGCTTGAGCAGGACGCAGGGCTCGCCCAGTGCGGACAGGGCCATGGTGGAACCTCCGGTGGACATCGGGGAGAAGGGCGCGTACGGCTGCCGCCGAGCATCGCGGGCGGCCGTCAACAGGCAACACCGCGCCTGGGTCACTTTAGTCCCGCCTACGACCCGTCGAGGCCCCGCTCGATCGCGTAGCGGACGAGCTCGACGCGATTGTGGAGCTGGAGCTTGTTCAGCGTGTTCTGGACGTGGTTCTGCACGGTCCGGTGCGAGAGCACCAGCCGCTCGGCGATCTGCCGGTAGGACAGGCCCTTGGCCACCAGGCGCAGGACCTCGGTCTCCCGCTCGGTCAGGCGCGGCCTCTGCTCCGGGGCCGGGCGGGCGGCCAGCCGGCGGTACTCCCCCAGGACGAGCCCGGCCAGGCCCGGGGTGAACACCGCGTCGCCGGCCGCCGTGCGGCGGACGGCGTCGAGGAACTCCTCCCTGCTCGCCGACTTCAGCAGGTAGCCGGAGGCGCCCGCCTTGACCGCCTCCAGCACGTCGTCCTGCTCGCCGCTGGCCGACAGCACCAGCACCCGGGGCGGCGGGTCGGCCGTGGCCAGCCCTCTGGCCACGTCCACCCCGGACAGGTCGGGCAGCCGCAGGTCCAGCACGACCAGCTCGGGCCGGACCGCGGCCGCCGCCCGGAGCGCCTGGCGGCCCTCGCCGAGGGCGGCCACCACCTCGTAGCCCGCCTCGGCCAGGTCCCGCGCCACCGCGTCCCGCCACATCGGATGGTCGTCCACCACCATCACCCGCATCCGGCCAGCCTATTACCGCGCCCGCCCGGCGGCTCCGCGCCCACCGGGCGCGGGACGCGTGACGAAAAAATGGATCGAGGGCGGGATACCCCTCCGCGGAAGGAGGAGATGGATCCAGACGAGCCACGAGGAGTGACATGAGAAGACGTTTCGGAGTGTTGCTGGCGGCCGCGTCGGTCCTGGCCACCTGTTCCTGCGGCGGCGCGCGGCTCGCCCCGGAGATCGGCGACGAACCCATGGCCCCCAACGACGGGGGGAACGGATACCAGGAGGGCATCGCGATCAGGGACGTCACCATCATCGGCGGAGCAGCCGGTGAGCCGATGACCTCCGGTGGCAGCGCGCCGATGTACATGGTTCTGATCAACAACCGGGCCACCCCCGACCGGCTCGTCTCCGTCGCCGCGCCCGGCGCGTTCAAGGAGGCGCAGCTGGCGGGTGGCGGAGTCGACCTCCCTGTGCGCAAGCCCGTCGGCGCGGGCGCGGCGCCCTTGGCGCTGCTGACTGGACTGACCGACGAGAAGATGCGTAGCGGCAGCTTCGTGGACGTGGAACTGCGCTTCCGGGACGCCGGCACGGCGCGGCTGAACGTCCCGGTGCTGCCGCCCACCCTGTGGCGGACCACGCTCTCGCCCTGGCCGTCGCCCCCGGCCCAGGCGAGTCCGTCACCCACCGCTCCCGCCAGCCCGTCCCCGGCTCCCCCGGCGAGCCCGTCGCCTACCGGGCAGGGCGGGACGGACTGACCAGGCGTCTCCTCGGACCGGCGGGCGCACCGCTCACGGGCGGCCGCGCCGGCGCGGGCCGTCAGGTCCGGGCCGCCGCGTCCGCCGGGACGGACATCTCCACCTCCGTGCCGCGCCCCGGGCCGGACAGCACGGTCACCGTGCCGCCCAGCTCCGCGATCCGGCCCCGGATCGACTGGGCGACGCCGAGGCGCCCCTCGGCGGCGGCCCGCTCCAGGCGCCCCTCGGGGATGCCCGGTCCCTCGTCCCGCACGGTCACGGTGACCGTGCCGCCGTCGCTCTCGGCGAAGACCCAGGCGGGAGCCCGCTCGCCGCAGTGCCGTACGACGTTGTCCAGCGCCGCGCCGACCGCGGCGGCCAGTTCCCTGGCGGTGCGCGCGGGCAGCGTCAGCGGGGCGGCGGGGGTGGAGACGGTGACGGTGCCGGAGGCGTGCCCCCGCAGCAGCGCGCACAGGTCCGCGGTGCCCGCCGGGGCCGCCTGCGGGCGCGCCCTGATCAGCTCGCGGAGCGCGGCCTCCTGCTCACCGGCGAGCCTGCCCAGTTCGGCCGCCTCCCCGCCGAGGCGCAGGCCGCGCCGCTGGACCAGGGCGAGCACCTGGAGCACGGAGTCGTGGATGCCCCGGGCGAGCCGTTCCCGCTCCCGGCCTGCGGCCTCCAGCTCGACCGCCCGCTGCATGCGCTCCTCGGCCTGCCGGGCCAGCTGGGCGACGTGCCCGACCAGCACTCCCGCGAGGAAGAGCAGCACGGTCCCGTTGACCGGGAGGTCCGCGGGGGCCCCGGGGCCCCCGGAGACACTGCCGGGCAGCCCGCGCGTCCACAGGTCGGCCAGCGACACGATCGCGGCGGCCACGGCGCCCGCGCGGCGTCCGCCGTACACGCCCCAGGCGAGGACGGCCCCGCCCATCCAGGTGGCGGTGATCGGCATGCTGCCCTGCTGCTGGGCGCCCTGCACCGCGGGGGTGGCCAGCAGGCAGCCCACGGTCACGACCATGTCGGCGGCGAGCAGCGGGCGGCCGCGCAGCCCCGCGGCGGAGTAGGCGAGGACCGTCGCCGCCGTCCACAGGGACATGATCCCCATCACGGTCCAGCCGAGCGCCGGGTGCTCGTACCCTCCGGCGCGGAGAAGGAGGAACGCCGCGTACACGAGGGAGGCGGCGCGGAAGACCGCGACGGTCCGCCAGAACGACCCCTCGATGCCCGTCATGGTGGCGACCCTACCCGTGGCCGTCCGCCGGAGGATCCGGCCCCGGGCGGGGCCGCCCGCGGGTCCCCCCGGGGGGCGTGCGGGCCTCGCGGCGCGGGCCCGCCGCCCGGACGTCCCGCGGCCCCGCGCCGGGACGGGACGGGGCCGCGGGCGGAGGGGATCAGCCGAAGAAGACCTCGGCCTCCTCGTAGCGGCTCACCGGGACGGTCTTCAGCTCCTTGGTGCCCTCCTCCAGGCTGACGCGGACGATGTCCGTGCCGCGCAGGGCGACCATCTTGCCGAAGTCGCCCTCGTGCACCGCGTCGATCGCCTGCAGGCCGAAGCGCGTGGCGAGCACCCGGTCGAAGGCCGTGGGCGTGCCGCCCCGCTGGATGTGGCCCAGCACGGTGGTGCGGGCCTCCTTGCCGGTCCGCTTCTCGATCTCCCTGGCGAGCGTCTCGCCGATGCCGCCCAGCCGGACGTGGCCGAAGGCGTCGAGCTCGCCCGTCTGCAGCGCCATCTGGCCCTCGACGGGGTGGGCGCCCTCGGCGACCACGATGATCGGCGCGTAGCGGGTCTTGAAGCGGGACTCGACGTAGGCGCAGACCCGGTCGATGTCGAACGGCTTCTCCGGGATGAGGATGACGTTGGCGCCCGCCGCCATGCCGGCGTGGAGCGCGATCCAGCCCGCGTGGCGGCCCATGACCTCGCAGATCAGCGCGCGGTGGTGGGACTCGGCGGTGGTGTGCAGCCGGTCGATCGCCTCGACGGCGATGTTGACCGCCGTGTCGAAGCCGAAGGTGTAGTCGGTGGCGTTGAGGTCGTTGTCGATCGTCTTGGGCACGCCGACGACCTTCACGCCCCGCTCGAAGAGCTGCGTGGCGACGCCGAGCGTGTCCTCGCCGCCGATGGCGATCAGGGCGTCGACCCCCGTCTGGGCGAGGTTCTCCTTGATCTTGTCGACGCCGCCCTCGATCTTGATGGGGTTGGTCCGCGACGAGCCGAGGATCGTGCCGCCGCGCGGCAGGATGCCGCGCACGGCCTGGATGTCCAGCGGCATGGTGTCGCCCTCCAGTGGGCCACGCCAGCCGTCCCGGAAGCCCACGAACTCGTGCCCGTGGACGCCCACCCCCTTGCGCACGACGGCGCGGATAACGGCGTTCAGGCCGGGGCAGTCGCCGCCCCCGGTCAGCACTCCAATACGCATGGCATCCTCCGGTGGTGGTTCCGAGGTGATACGGCCAGACTAGGCGGGGTGACACGACCGGCGGGGGGTGCCCCGCCGACGCAACGCATTCTGCCCCCAGAGCCGCCCAATGGTCTAGACCAAATCGCGTGCCGGGCCCGCATGTCGCGCCGGCCGCCGCCGGGACGGCCCCGCCCCGCGCGCCCGGCGCCCCTGTGGGCGTTGTGACCCTCTCACCGCCCTCCAGTGCCCCCCAGACGCCTCCTCAGTCCTCCCAGCAGTCCTCTCAGCAGTCTTCTCAGTGCCCCGCCCGGCCCGCCGGCAGCACGCAGGAGGGCGTGCCGGTCGCGAACACCTCCTCGGGCTCCTGCGGGATCCCGCCCTCCAGCGGCAGTACGGCGACGCCGCCGGAGTTCTGGTTGGCGACGTACATCCGCTCGCCCGCGACGGCGAAGTGGCGCGGCCAGGCGCCCCCGCAGGGGACCTCGGCGACCCGCTCCAGGCCGGGCCGGGACAGCACCGCGATCGTGTCGGGTCCCCGGTTGGCGACGTAGACGAAGGGCCCGTGGACCTCCAGGTGCGAGGGGTGGTTCTCCCCCTCGGCCGCGCTCGCGGGCACGACCGCGGTCTCGCGCCAGTCCGCGTCGTAGGCGCGGACCGTGCCGTCCAGCTCCCCCGCCACGTACCAGTGGCCGTCCGCCCAGGCCATGTGCCTGGGGCCCATGCCCGGGGCGAGCCGTACCGGGCCGCCGGGGTGGGGATCCACCCGGCCGCCCTCGGCCGTGAAGCGCCGGACCTCGTCGGCGCCCAGGTCGGTCACGTACAGCACGCCGTCGGGGCCGAAGGTCGCCTGGTGGGCGTGGGCGCCCTCGCGGTTCGGGAAGGTCCGCGCGTCGACGGGGAGCCCCGCGTCGTCGAGGCCGTGCACGCTCACCGTGCCGTCGCCGTAGTTGGCCACCGCCAGCAGCGTGCCGGCCGGGTTCACCGCCAGGTGGCAGGGGAAGGAGCCCCCGCTGGAGCACCGGCCGAGCGGCGAGAGCGTGCCGCCGGTCCCCCGGGCGAAGACCTCCACGGTGCCCTGCTCGGCCTCCCCCACCGCGTACAGCAGGGGGAGCGCGGGGTGCACGGCCAGGAACGACGGCCCCGGGGCCGCCGTCTCGCCGAGCCGGGCCGGGCCGTGCGGGCCGTCCAGCTCCGCCAGGACGATCCCGGCGCCCGTCCCTCCGGTGTCCGGGGTGTACCCGCCGATGTACGCGATCTCCGCCATCATTCTCCAGCCGCCGTGGACTCTCGACCGGTCCGTGACCTTAGCGCAGTCCCCTGCGGCGGGCGCGCCCCGCCCGCGCCGGGCGGGATGGGCGGGTCAGGCGGCGGCGCCGGCCTTCAGCCGCCGGGCGACGCCCACCACCCGGGCGGCCATGTGGTCGAGGGCGGCGTACTGCACGTCGGTCAGCGGGTCGTCGTTGTTGCCGCCGGTGACGTGGGAGACGCCGTACGGGTTGCCGTCGGCGAACTTCAGCGGGTCGGTGTAGCCGGGCGCGACGAGGATCCCGCCGAAGTGGTGGATGGTGTTGTAGAGCGCCAGCAGGGTGGACTCCTGGCCGCCGTGGGCCGTCATCGAGGCGGTGAACCCCGCGTAGACCTTGTCGGCCAGCAGGCCCTGCGCCCACTGCGGGCCGAGGGTGTCGATGAACTGCTTGAGCTGGCTGGAGATGTTGCCGTAGCGGGTCGGGGTGCCGAGCAGCACCGCGTCGGCCTCCACGATGTCGTCGGGCACGGCCTTCGGCTCGTCCTTGGTGGTGTCGAAGTGCTGGCTCCAGGCGGCGTTGGAGGCGATCGCCTCCTCCGGGGCCAGCTCGGGCACCTGCCGGAGCCGGACCTTGGCGCCCGCCCCCTCCGCGGCCGAGGCCAGCCGTTTGGCCATCGCGTGGACGGTGCCGGTGGCGGAGTAGTAGATGACGGAGACTCTCACATCGGTCACGGGTCTGCCCCCTGTCGGATGGAAGGAGATGGGAGGCGCGCGGGCGCGGACGTCCCGCCCGCCGCCGCACTACCCCACCGCCCTACCCCGCCGCGCGGCCCGCGACCTGGGCGGGCCCGGATCCGTACCGCGGGCTGACCGACTACCGGCCGACGATCTCCCTGCTCCCGGGCACCCGGCCGGGGCCGGGCCG
>NZ_JBHSBM010000017.1:594839-599976 GCF_042650625.1 Planomonospora corallina | reverse complement strand
CGCCCGGCGGGCGGCCCCCGGCGGGTGGTCTCAGCGCCGGAAGGGGCCCGTGACCTCGTAGGTGACGCCGTCGGTCCCGGCGGCGTCACCGCGGGCGCCGCGCTGGGAGGAGAAGTACAGCCGGGTGCCGTCCGGGGAGAAGGCCGGGCCGGTGATCTCCGACCTGGGGTGGCCCTCGATCCGCAGGAACGGCGCGACCCGCCGGTCCGGGGTGATCACGTTGATCTCCATGTTCCCGCCGTCCTCGGCGACGTAGAGGTCCCCGGAGGAGGCGCCGGTGATGTTGTCCACGCCGGTCAGCGGGGACTCGGAGTCGTAGACGACCTCCAGGCGCTCCCTCTGCGCGTCGTAGGCCCAGACCCGGTTGTCGCCCTTGGTGGTGAAGAAGCAGACGCCGCCGTCGTAGTGGCAGCCCTCGCCGCCGGAGAAGTGCCTGGCGGCCTTCACCTGGTGCCGGGCGGCCTTCAGCGGCGCGGCGGGGTTGGGCACCGGCTTCCAGGTCACCGGCCCGGTGGCGGCGTCCGCGCAGAGCACCTCCAGCCGCCCGGACGCCAGGTCGCCCCAGACGTCCGGCCGGAACCGGTAGAAGCAGCCGTCGGCCTCGTCCTCGGTCAGGTAGACGACCTTCCGCTCCGGGTCACAGGCGGCGGCCTCGTGCTTGAAGCGGCCCATGGCCAGGCGCGGCATCGCGGCGCGCCCGCCGTACGGGTCGCACTCGAAGACGCGGCCGCGCGCGATCTCCTCGCACGACAGCCAGGTGTTCCAGGGCGTGCGGCCCCCGGCGCAGTTGAGGTTGGTGCCCGACAGGATCCGGTAGGCGCCGCGGATCTCCCCTCCGGGCCCGAACCTGATCGCCGAGGCCCCGCCGAGCAACGGGATCTCGGAGTTGCTCACGTAGATCCAGCCGCTCCCGTCGGGGAAGCACGCGCCGCCGTCGGGCGCGGCGTGCCAGAGCAGCCCGCCGACCCGGTGGCCGGTGCGGGCGACGATCCTGCTGGTGAACCCCGCCGGGAGCGCGACCCCGTTCGTGTCGGGGGCCCGCAGCGGCCCGTAGGGGCTCCGGGCGGTCGCCGTGGCGGACGCGGCCCGCTGCCAGAGCGACCCGGTCAGGGCCGCACCGGCGGTCAGTCCTCCGGTGCGCAACAACGTACGGCGGAGCATGGCGCCTCCTGGTTGCCTCGACGGTATGCGGCAAGTCGATCGAATCCATGTGAACGCGGCCACCGCTCCGATTCAAATTCTCCGGAAACCGGGAGGCACGCCTTTTCACCGATCCGGTATCGGCGGCTCCGCTCCGGAGCCCGGACCGGTCCGCCGGCCGGCCCGCGGCACGCGAAGGCGCCCCGGCCGTGCCGGGGCGCCTTCGCGTGTTCCCGCGCGTCGGGGGCGCGACCCCTCAGCGCTGCGCCTGCATCATCCAGTGGTGCTTCTCCACGTCCTGGGTGACGGCGATGAAGATGTCCTGCGTCACGGGGTCGGCCTCCTCCGTGGCCCCGACGCGCTCGCGCATCCGGCGGCCGACGGACTCCAGGATGTCGGTCATCGCGGCGACGACCTTCCCGACGTCCAGGTAGCCGGAGTCGAGCTGGGGAACCTTCGTGGAGTTCGCGACGGTTCCCGCGCGGCCGTCGGGCGTGACGTCGAGCGCCACGGCCCTCTCGGCGACCGTGTCGGCGTGGGCCCGGGCGAAGGCGACGATCTCGTCCAGGTGCAGGTGGATCTGGCGGAAGTTGTGCCCGATCACGTTCCAGTGCGCCTGCTTGGCCAGGAGCGAGAGGTCGAGGAGGTCGACGAGCGCGCCCTGCAGGGCCTCGCCGACGACCTTCTTGTCCTCGGGCTTGAGCGGGCCGGTGATGGTGGCCATGGGATGTCCCCTCCCTTGATCGACATCAGACGTCCCCATGGGACAGAACGCCCCCTACCCACCAACACCCTCCCTATGTTGACACTGTAATTATTACAGTGTCACTATGAGGGCATGGAGTGGACGATCGGCGAACTGGTGGAGCGGGCCTCCGCCGCCCTGCCCCCGGCCGTGGGACGCGGCGGGCGGGGCCGGGACGTGCCCAACGAGCGCCTCGTCCGGTGGTACGCCACGATCGGCCTGCTCGACCCGCCCTCGGCCCGGCGCGGCCGCGTCGCGCTGTACGGCAGGCGCCACCTGCTCCAGCTCGTCGCCGTCAAGCGGCGGCAGGCCGAGGGCAGGAGCATCGCCCAGATCCAGGCCGAGCTCACCGGGGCCACCGACCGGACGCTGGAGGCGATCGCCCGCCTGGACGCGCTCCCGGAGGAGACCGCGGCGGGCGGGGCACCCCGGAGCGCCCGCCCGCGTTTCTGGGCCGGGCGGCCCGCCGGCGACCGCCGGCCGGCCGCCGCCCCCGCCGCGGATCCCCCCGCCGCGGACTCCCTCGCCACCGCCTCCTCCACGGAGACCTCCCTCATCGAGACCTCTCCCACGACGGCCTCCCCCGCCGTGCCCGCCATGGCCGTGCCCGCCCTGCGCCTGGCGCCCGGCGTGGCGCTCCTGCTCGACGGCGCGGGCCGTACCCCGTCCCACGACGACCTCACCGAGATCGCCGCCGCCGCCGAGACGCTCCTGACGGTCCTGCGTGAGCGCGGCCTCGCCTCCCCGGAAGGACAGCAATGATGATCAACTCTGTCGCCCCGCTCCCGCCGGACGAGTGCGAGCCGGTCCCCGGCGCCGGGCTGGGCGCGCTCGCCACCGAACGCGGCAACCTGCCCCTGGAGAGCGTGGACGTCACCGCCGAGGTCTCCGGCCTGGTCGCCGGGGTGACGGTGACGCAGTGCTTCCGCAACCCCTTCGACGTGCCGCTGGAGGCGACCTACGTCTTCCCGCTGCCCGACCGGGCCGCGGTGACGGCCTTCCGCATGGAGGCCGACGGGCACGTCGTGGAGGGCGTGCTGAAGGAGCGCGGCCAGGCCAGGGCCGACTACGACCGGGCGCTCACCGAGGGCCGGCGCGCCGCCATCGCCGAGGAGGACCGGCCCGACGTCTTCACCATCAGGGCCGGCAACCTCGTGCCGGGCGAGCGGGTCACCGTACGGCTGACGCTCACCTCGCCGCTGCCCTACGAGGACGGCGAGGCGACCTTCCGCTTCCCGCTCGTGGTCGCCCCCCGCTACATCCCCGGTGCCCCGCTCGACGGCGAGCAGGCCGGGGACGGCTGGGCGGCGGACACCGACGCCGTCCCCGACGCCTCGCGCGTCACCCCGCCGGTGCTGCTGCCCGGCTTCCCCTCCCCGGTCCGGCTCTCCCTCGCGGTCGCCGTCGACCCCGCCGGGCTCCGGCTGCGCGAGGTCCGCTCCAGCCTGCACGTGGTGGTCCACGAGGGGAGCACCGTACGGCTGGCGCCGGGCGAACGGCTGGACCGTGACTTCGTCCTGCGCCTGTCCTTCGACGCCTCCACCGCCCTGTCGCTCGTCCCCGACGCCGACGCCGACGCCGACGCCGGGACCGGCGGGCAGGGGGGCACCTTCGCGCTCGCCGTCGTCCCGGAGCCCGCGCCGCCCGCCGCGGCGCCGAAGGACGTCGTGCTGGTCCTGGACCGGTCGGGCAGCATGACCGGCTGGAAAATGGTCGCCGCCCGGCGCGCGGCCGCCCGCATCGTGGACACGCTGACCGCCGGCGACCGGTTCGCGGTGATCGCCTTCGACGACGTCGTCGAGCAGCCCGGCTCGCTCGGCGAGGGCCTGGCCGTGGCGACCGACCGCAACCGCTACCGGGCGGTGGAGTACCTGGCCCGGCTGGAGGCGCGCGGCGGCACCGAGATGCTCCGGGCCCTCGAGCGGGCCGCCGCGCTGCTCGGCGACGGCGCCCGCGAGCGGGTGCTGGTGCTGGTCACCGACGGCCAGGTCGGCGACGAGGACCGGATCCTCGAGCGGGCCGGGACCGGCCTGGCGGGGGTGCGGGTGCACACGGTCGGCATCGACCGGGCGGTCAACGCGGGGTTCCTGGGCCGCCTGGCCGGTCTGGGCGCGGGCCGGTGCGAGCTGGTGGAGTCCGAGGACCGCCTGGACGAGGCCATGGAGCACATCCACCACAGGATCGGCGCGCCGCTCGTCACCGGCCTGGCGCTCACCGGAGACGGGCTCGACGTGGTCCCCGGCTCGACCGGCCGCCTCGGCTCGCTCTACCCGGGGGTGCCGCTGACCGTCACCGGCCGCTACCGGGGCGCGCCGTCCGGGGCCCTGGTCCTGCGCGGCACGGACGCCGGGGGCCGGCCGTGGGAGCGGCGCGTCGCCGGGACCCGCGCGGACAACCCCGCGGTCCGGCCGATCTGGGCCCGGTCCCGGCTGCGCGACCTGGAGGACCGCTACGCCGCCGGGGACCGCTCGCTGGAGGAGGAGATCGTCTCCACCTCCCTGGAGCACGGCGTGCTCTGCCGGTTCACCGCGTTCGTCGCGGTCGACACCCGGGTGGTCGCCGAGGGCGGCCCGGAGCACCGGGTGATCCAGCCCGTGGAGCCGCCGAGCGGCTGGGAGGGCCCGGCGGCCGCGCCGATGATGCTCACCGCGATGTCCGCGCCCGCGCCCGTGTCCGCACCCCGCCCGGCCGCGCCCGGAGCGCCTCCGGCCTTCGGCGGGGCCGGGGCGTTCCCGGAGCCGGCGGGCGGAGCCTTCCCCGCGAGCGGCCTCCCCGGCGCGCCCCTCCCCGGCGAGGCCGTTCCCGGGGACCGCTTCCCGGGGGACGCCTTCCCGGACGCGGAAAGGGTCTCCGTGCCGCGTCCGCCGCTGCGGGGCCGGTCCGCCGTCCGCCCGGCCGGTTCCGCGCCGGCCGGGGCGGAACCGGCCGGCGCGCAGGATGCTCTGCGGACGCAGCTGACCGAGGAGCTCCGGCGGCTGCGCGAGATCGAGTCCCTCCCGTCCGCCGAACGGCTGCGCCGGCTGTCCGACCTCGGCAGCCGCCTGGCCGCCCTGGCGGTCTTCCTCGGCGGCCACGCCGAGCTGGAGGCGCTGGCGCGGGAGCTGACCTCGGCCGGGCCCGCCGCGGACGCCGACGCCCTGTGGCGCCGGGCCGTGCAGCTCCTGGAGGCGCTGAGCGGGCCGAAGGGCCGCCGCCCCTTCTGGAAGCGCTGAGCGGGCCGAAGGGCCGCCGCCCCTTCTGGAAGCGCTGAGC
>NZ_JBHSBM010000017.1:581974-594787 GCF_042650625.1 Planomonospora corallina | reverse complement strand
CGCCGACCGGCCGGGGCCGCTCAGGCGCGGGGCGGCGGCTCCGGCAGGACGACGCGGACGCAGATGCCTCCGCCGGGGTTGCGCTCCATGCGCACGATGCCGCCGTGCAGCTGGACGATCTTCTTCACGATCGTCAGCCCCACACCGCTGCCCCCGGCCGCGTGCTCGTCCGCCTCCGGGGCCCGGTAGAAGCTCTCGAAGACGCGCTCGATGTCCTCCTCGGTGACGCCGATGCCGTTGTCGCGGATCTCCACCGCCGGCGGGCCGGCGGTGACGACGACGTCGACCCGCCCGCCCGGCGGGGAGAACTTGAACGCGTTGTCCAGCAGGTGGACCAGCGCGTGCCGCAGCCGCCTGCTGTCGGCCCGCACCTCGATGTCGCCGGGCGCCTCCACCGTCACCGTGTGCTCCCGGTGGGAGGCCTTGGCGCAGGCCTCCTCCACGGCCAGGCGCGTGATGGCCACCAGGTCCGCCGGTCCCGGCTCGAACACGGCGGTGCGGGCGTTCAGGCTGGCCAGCAGGAGCAGCTCGTCCAGCACGTCCAGCAGGCGGTCGCCGTTGCGCTCGATCACCTTCAGGAACCCGTGCTCGGTCTCCCTGTCCAGCCCTCCGTCCAGGATCAGCTGCAGATAGCTGCGGATCGAGGTCAGCGGGGTGCGCAGCTCGTGGTTGATGCCGGTCAGGAAGTTGCGCTTGAGGTCCTCCATCTCCCGCAGGTGCCGTAGGGCCTCCTCGGCCAGGCGGGCGCTGCGGTGGGTCTCCAGCAGCACGGCGGCCTCCCTGGCCAGGGTGTGCAGGGCCTGGCGCTGCTGCTCGTTCAGCCGGCGGGGCCGCGTGTCCAGCACGCACACCGTGCCCAGCGCGTACCCCCGGCTGCTGACCATCGGGGCGCCCGCGTAGAAGCGCACGTGCGGCTCCCCGGTGACCAGGATGTTGTCGCGGAAGCGCGGGTCGGTGCGGGCGTCGTGGACCTCCAGCAGCGAACGGCCGCAGATCGTGTGCGCGCAGAAGGAGATCTGCCGGTCGGTGCCGGTCCACACCACACCGGTGCGGCCCTTGAAGTACTGCCGGTCCCGGCCCACGAGACTGACCAGCGCGATCGGCGCCCGGCACACGTAGGCCGCCAGCTCGGCCATGGCCTGGAAGTCCGGTTCCAGCACGACCTCGCCGTCCTCCACCCCCTCCGCCGCCTCCAGCGCCCGCAGGTCGTACAGCTCCCGCAGCCGCTCGGCCTCGTCGGAGGGCATCGGCACTTCGGCCATCGCACTCTCCTCACACCGCTCACCTGCCCTTATGCCCCGCTCCCGCGGACTCTCCCCCTCACCGCCCGCGGCTGTCCCCCCTCACCGCTCCCGCAGCCTCTCCCTTCTCACCGCTCCCGGCCGTCCCGCCGCCCGCTTCCCGGCCGTCCCGTCCCGGGCACGGCCGCAGGGAGCTCACCCCCGGACGGCTCCGCCACAGGTGACGTAGAGTGGCGGGATGGTGATTCTCGACGGCGGGCTCGCCACCCATCTCGAGTCCCTGGGCGCGGATCTGGACGACCCGCTGTGGTCGGCGAAGCTCTTGGTGGAGGAGGCCTCGCTGATCCGCCGGGCGCACCTCGACTACTTCGCCGCGGGGGCGCAGGTGGCGACCACGGCGAGTTACCAGGCGAGCATCCCGGCGTTCCTGCGCAGGGGTCTCTCCCCCGCGCAGGCGGAGGATCTGATCCTGCTGGCGGTGCGCCTGGCGGTCGAGGCCAGGGACGCCCACGGCCAGGGCACGGTGGCCGCCAGCGTCGGCCCGTACGGGGCCTACCTGGCGGACGGCGCCGAGTACACCGGCGTCTACGATCTCGACGAGGACGGCCTGGTCGCCTGGCACCGGGACCGCTGGCACATCCTGGCCGGCAGCGAGGCCGACCTGATGGCCTGTGAGACCGTCCCGTCGTACGCCGAGGCCCGCGCGCTGCGGCGGCTGCTCGACGAGACGCCGGACGTGCGGGCGTGGATCAGCTTCTCCTGCCGCGACGGCGAACACATCAGCGACGGCACCCCGCTGCGGCAGGCCGCCGCCCTGTTCGCCGGCCATCCGAGGGTGATCGCGGTCGGGGTCAACTGCACCGCGCCGCGCCACGTCCCCAGCCTGATCCGGCGCATCGAGGGCAAGCCCGTCATCGTGTACCCGAACTCCGGCGAGACCTGGGACGCCTCGGCCCGCCGCTGGCGCGGCCTGGCCGACCCGGTCGAGTTCGGCGCGGCGGCGGCCGGGTGGCACGCCGCGGGGTCGGACTTCGTGGGCGGCTGCTGCCGTACCACCCCGGAGCACATCCGGCAGATCCACGAGCACGTCTACGGCGGATAGACCGCCGGCGGGCCGGGCCGCCGCCCCGGGCACGGCGGCGGGCGGGATCAGCGGCGGGCGGCCTTCCTCGCCTCCTTCGCCGCCTGGGCGGCCTCGGCCTTGGCGCTCGCGGCGTACTTGTCGACGTACTCCTGGCCGGAGAGCTCCATCAGCGCGTACATGATCTCGTCGGTGACGGCCCGCAGGACCAGGCGGTCCTCCTCCATCCCGTAGTAGCGGGAGAAGTCCAGAGGCTTGCCGAACCTCACCCCCGGCCGGATGCCCAGGCGGGGGATCAGCCTGCCGGGGGGCATCATCTCGAAGGTGCTGACCATCGCCCACGGGATGACCGGCGCGCGGGACTCCAGCGCCAGCCGCGCCACGCCGGTCTTGCCCTTGTAGAGGCGGCCGTCGTGGGAGCGGGTACCCTCGGGGTAGATGCCGAGCACGTTGCCCTCACCCAGGATGCGCAGGCCGGTGCGGAGAGCGGCCTCGCTGGCCTTCCCCCCGGAGCGGTCGATCGGCACGGTCCCGACGCCGCTGAAGAAGGCCCGGCTGATCATCCCCTTCAGGCCCCTGCCCGTGAAGTACTCGGCCTTACCGAGGGAGATCACCTTGCGCGGGAGGAACAGCGCGCCGAAGAAGTGGTCGGCGAAGGACAGGTGGTTGCCGGCCAGGATCACCGGACCCTCCTTCGGCACGTTCTCCACTCCCTCCGCCCAGGGGCGGAAGATCACGTGGAGGAAGGGCGAGAGGATGGCCTTCACCACCCAGTAGAACACTCGATGCTCCTTTGCTTGGACGGGAAGTGGCCTGGAGCCATCTTCCCATCTTCAGTCTCCGCCACCTACACCGCGAAAGCCACAGACCGCCCTCTCGCACAGCAGGCCCCGAACATGCGACGATCGGGCGAACCCCACGAGGAGTCACGATGCCAATCATGTCCGGCGCGGAACCGTACCACCACGCGGGCGGCCCGGTGGGCGTCCTGCTCTGCCACGGGTTCACCGGGACCCCGCAGTCGCTGCGCCCCTGGGCCGGGCACCTGGCCGAGGCGGGCCTGACCGTGGCGCTGCCCCGCCTGCCCGGCCACGGCACCACCTGGCAGGAGATGAACCGCACCCGCTGGGAGGACTGGTACGCCGAGCTGGACAAGACCCTGGCGGACCTGCGGGGCCGGTGCGCGGACGTCTTCGTGGCGGGCCTGTCGCTGGGCGGCTGCATGGCGCTGCGCCTGGCCGAGGTGCACGGCGAGGGGATCAGGGGCGTGGTCGTCGTCAACCCCTCGATCGCCAACGACGTCCCGCTGCTCCGGCTCGCGCCGCTGCTGCGGCTCTTCGTCCCCTCGGTGCAGGGGGTCGCCGGGGACATCAAGAAGGAGGGGGCGGTCGAGGTGGGCTACACGCGCACGCCGGTCAAGGCCGCGGCGAGCCTTCCCCGCCTCTGGGCGCTGACCCAGGCGGAACTGGACAAGGTGACCCAGCCGGTGCTCGTCTTCCACAGCCCGCAGGATCACGTGGTGAAGCCGACCAGTGTGCGCATCCTCCGCGAGAGGCTGACCGCGGGGAACCTGACGGTGGTGGAGCTCGCCGACAGCTACCATGTCGCGACCCTCGACAACGACGCCGACAGGATCTTTGCGGAGAGCCTGGACTTCATCCGGACGAACGCCTCTGTACCCTTGCAGAGAGACTGACCATCGGCGGGGGATGCGCGGTCTCCGGGGAGGAAGTGACCGTTCCATGGACGACGGGCCCAGGTAAGTGACACCGCAGAGCGACGAGGACGAGGTCTGGCGGCAGATCGTCGCGTCCTTCCACGAGACCGCCGAGCGCGACCCGGCCGACCAGCCGTGGCCCGACAGCGAGAACCTCCCCGCCGAGCCCGCGCGCCAAGTGGCCGGGCACTCCGGCGAGGACGGGCTCCCGGAGCCGGAGGACGAGCCCGCCGGCGACGGAGCGGAGGAGGAGGACGAGGGGCACTACGTGCCTCCGCCGCCGCCTCCGCTGCCCAAGACCGACGCCGCCACCAAGATCGCATGGATCGCCCTGTTCGGCGGGCCCGCCTACCTGCTGGTGGCCGCCGCCGCCGGGTGGGAGCTGCGGGCCTGGGCGCTGTTCACCGCGGTCGCCGCGTTCATCGGGGGCTTCGTGGCACTGGTGGTGCGGATGGGCGACGGCCCTCCCGGCGGCTCCGGCTGGGACGACGGCGCGGTCCTCTGACGGCCGGGCTCCCCGAGCGCCCGGCGACGGCGGTCCTGCGGCGGCGCTGACGGCGCGCTCCGCCGCGCGGCGGTCCTGCGGCGGGGCCGTCCGTGCCGGCGGGCGCTCAGGGCCTGGAGCACTCAGGACGCTCAGGGCCTGGAGCACTCAGGACCTGGAGCGCTCCGGCCCTTCCGGGCCCTTCGTCTCGAACCGCTCGATCACGTCGGTGTAGCGCCCGCCGCCGTCCACCACGTGGCCGACGGTCCAGACCGTGCCCGTACCGGGCAGGTAGGCCGCGGCCTGCAACCGGATCGTCCGGGACCCGGCCGGCGGCGCCCCGCGCAACGTCTTCAGCGCGCGGCCGTCGTAGCGGAGCAGGAACGCCTCGCCCGGCCGCGCCAGGTCGACGCCGGAGACCCAGAAGCGGTTCTTGCGATCGCCGGTCACCCCGTACAGCCGCACGTCCCGCTCCGGCACCGGCACCTTGGACCACTTCTTGCCGTTCCAGGACAGGACCAGCGGGACCACCTCGCCGGAGTCGTTGTGCACGCCGCCGATGGCCAGGGCGCGCTTGGGCCCGTTGACGTGCACGTCGCGGAGGTAGCCGCCGGGGACGTCCGGCAGCGGGAAGGACTTCCACTGCCCGCCGGACAGCCGCACGGCCAGCGGCCTGCCGCCGGTGTCGCCCACCGCCCAGCCCTCGCCCTTGGCCGACAGGGCCACGCCGTACAGCGTGCCCCGGCCTTTGAGCCCTTTGAGCGGGGTGATCGTCCACTTCCCGCCGCTCCCGGTGACGATCAGCGGCTGCCGGTCCCGGCGGCCCACCGCGACCGCCCTGCCCGGGAGCGCCGCCACCCCGCCCAGCCAGTCGCCGGCGTGCAGCGTGTCGAGGGTGACCCGCTCGAAGGCCGAGCCGTCGCCCCGGGCGAGGTACGGCAGGCCGTCGTGCCCCTCGCCCACGGCCCACAGCTCGCTCGCGGAGGCCGCCGTCACCGAGCGCAGCAGCCCCGCCCCGGTGGGGTCGTTGCGGATGCCGACCTCGGTCCAGGTCTCGCCGTTCCAGTGGGTGATGGCGCCGCGGCTCTGCCAGACGTCCCACACGCTCTGCTGGCCCACCGCCCACACGTTGTCGGCGGATATCCCCGCCACGTCGGACAGCGACCCGTCGGCGCTCAACCGGGCGGTGGCCGGTGCCTGCCAGGTCCCCGCCGCGGGCGGGCGGACGGGATCGGCGTACGCGGCGGGCGCGAGGAGAAGGGGCAGGAGCAGACCTCCCGCGCACAGCGCCAGCGCACGCCGCGGAAGGCGACGGGTCATGCACCAAATGGTACGGGTGATGCCTGTCGCCTGTGTGCGACTCCCCACCCTCTCGTGCCGGGACCGGCGGGTACGGCGGTCAGCGGCAGGGGTCCGCCGCCCGGTCGCAGTCCAGTTCGGCGACCACCGGAAGGTGGTCGGTGGCCGCCGCCAGATCGGCGGAGTCGGCGTCGGCTCCGCCGCAGGAGAGCACCCCGATCCCCGCCGCCGCGAAGATCGCGTCGATGCGCTTGCCGGGGTTCCGGGCGGGGAAGGTGAGGCCGTCGCCCCGCGGCGCGGCGGCGTAGCAGTCGGCCAGCCGCTCGGTGATCCGCCGCCAGGCCGGCTGGCCCGGCTGCTCGTTGACGTCCGCCGCGAGCACCGGCAGCGCGCCGAACCGGCCGGCGACGCCCGTGAGCAGGTCCAGCGCCTCGTCGACGTGATGGAGCCGGGCGGCGCCGTCGAGATCCAGGTGGACGCAGCCGACGGCCGCCCGGGCCGGGCCGGCCTCGACCACCGCGATCGCGATCGCCCGCCGTTCCAGGCGGGGGAAGGGCGCGAGCAGCCGGCCCTCGCCGTGCAGGAGCCGGACGGACGGACCGGTCAGCACGGCCAGGCCGCCCGCGCGCAGTCCCGCGGCGACCCGCAGGCCGCCGAAACCGGCCAGCCGTCTGCGCCTGCACCGCCAGCACAGGAACCGGGGCGCCTCCTGCACGCAGAGCACGTCGGCCCGGAGGGCGGCGACGACCCGCCCCAGTGCGGCGACGTCGTCCCGCATGGAGCGGACGTTGTAACAGGCGACCCGGAGAGCCATGGCGACCTCCACTGCGGACGCCGCCGGGCCCGCCGGGGCGTAGGGCGAGCGTAACCGCGCCGGGCCGGGCGGACCAGCGGTTCGCGGGCGCGAGCCGTCCGGGCGCGGTCCGCCTGACCGGGCGGGACCGCCGCCCCGCATCCGCGCACGGGGCGGCCGCTCAGCGGCGGGCGAGATCCGCGGTGGACCGGGCGGACGCTCAGCGGCGGCGGGCGAGGTCGGCGGCTCCGACCAGGCCTGCGGAGGCGCCCAGCTCGGCCAGGCGGATCTCGGCCACCGGGCGGTGCCCCCGCCCTGTCAGATTGCGGGCGTAGGACTCGCGCGCCCGGTCGATCCAGAGGTCGGCGGCGCGGGAGACCCCTCCGCCCAGGATGAAGCAACCGGGGTCCAGCACGGCGGCGAGGTCGCTCATCCCCTGGCCGAGCCAGTCCGCCATCGACGCGAAGGCGGCCAGCGCCACCGGGTCCCCCTCGCGGGCCGCGTCGGTGACCTCGGGGCCCTCGATGTCGGCGACCGTGCCACCGGCGATCTCCAGCAGCCGCCCCGCCCGCGCGGGGTCGGCCTCCGCGAGCAGCCGGGCCTCGGCGACCAGGGCGTTGCCGCTGGCGTACTGCTCCCAGCAGCCGAGGTTGCCGCAGCCGCACGGGCGCCCTCCGGGGACCACCTGCATGTGGCCGAGCTCGGCGCCCATGCCCCAGCGACCCCGGTAGAGGGAGCCCTCCAGCACGATGCCGCCGCCGATGCCGGTGCCGACGGTCACGCACACGACGTGGCTCTCGCCCCGGCCCGCGCCGAAGCGCGCCTCGGCCCAGGCCATCGCGTTGGCGTCGTTCTCCACCACGACGGGCAGGCCGACGAGGCCGGAGACCTTCTTCTGCAGCGGTTCCTCACGCCAGGCGAGGTTGGGCGCGAACCGCACGACCGAGCGGGTCTCGTCGATGAACCCGGCGGCGCCCAGACCGACGGCCTCGATCTCGTGACCGGCCGCCAGTTCCGCGACCACCTCGGCGATCGTGTCGGCGACGTGCTCGGGGCTGTCGGCCGGTGTGGGGCGCAGGCACTGCGCGACGATCCGGCCGCCGTCGTCCACGACGCCCGCCGCGATCTTGGTGCCGCCGATGTCAACGCCGATGGTCAGCGCCATCTCTCACCCTTTCCCCCTGGGCTCACCCCAGGTCGATGTGCTCCACGGGGGTCTCCTTGTGCGACGCTCCGCGTTCCCGCGCCCGCTGTGAGGCCGGGGGCCTGTTGAGCGCGTCGACCGCCGACTTCAGGGCGGCGAACAGCTCCGATCCGGCCTGCATCAGATGGTCGGCGACCTGGCCGCCGGACTCGCGCTGCGCGGCCATGGCGCGGCAGACGGGGCAGGCGCGGCAGATGTACTCCTCCTGCTCGCCCGCGACCGCCTCCGCCCACACGTCCCTGTCTCCCCGGCCGCCGCCGGAGAACGCGCTGCCGAACCCGGTCATGGTCCCCTTGACCAGGTTCTTACGCAGCTCCCGCGCGGCCTTGCGCTGGAGCGTGTCGAAGAGCTTGAGCGCCTCCTCCGCCGCGCTCCCGATCGGGTCCCGCTCGCTCCGGCCGCCCGGCGCGTCCCCGAAGCCCCCGGTGCTCCCGGTGCTCCCGGTGCTCCCGGTGCTCCCGGAGCCTCCGGCGGTGGCGGCGTTCCCGGCGTTCCCGTTGTTCTCGGTGTTCTCGGTGTTCTCGGTGTTCTCAGTCATCTGGCCCTCCCGATTCGAACCGTACCCGCAGACGGCCGTCCGAGAGCGCGGCGTCCCGAACGCTCCGGCGGGCCAGCGCGGCGGGCAGGGCCAGGACCCGGCGGTACGGGCCCAGGGTGACGATCAGCTCGTCGCCCTTCCTGGCCAGGTCCACCTCCCCCTTCTCGGCGAGCGGCAGGGCGAGGATCAGCTCGCCCTCGGCGGTGATCCGCAGCGGCGGCTCCCCGGCGGGCGGGGCGAACGGATCGGCCGTGCCGTACAGGACCTCGGCGACGCGGGCCAGCGCGTCCGGGCCGACGGGTTCGGCGTCCAGATAGGGGACGGTGTGCACGGGCAGCGGGGCGAAGGACTCGCCGACCTCGGCGAGATGCCTGGCCTGGGCGGTCACCCACCTCTCCCGCCACGGGTCGGCCCCCCCGGACGGGAAGACCCGGTTGGCGACCACCGCGTCGACGCGGTAGCCGTACAGGCTCAGGGAGGTGAGCGTGCGGCGGGCCTCGGCGAGCACGACCGCCTCGGGGGTGAGCACCAGCCGGACGCTGGCGCCGGGGCCCGTGAGCAGCCCGCGCACCTCCATCAGCGCCCGGTGCAGGCGCTCGCCCGCGCCGACCACGTGGTCGTCGGGGACGCTGACCATCGCCACCCGGCGGACCAGCGGCGCGAGTGTGCGCAGCACCCTCCTGCCGACCGGGAGGAGCCGGTTGACGTGCCAGTCGAGGGCCTCGGGCAGGGCGAGCAGCCGGAGCGTCTCGGCGGTGGGCGCGCAGTCGACGACGATCACGTCCCAGTGCCCGGTCCGGGCCTGCTCGCGCAGCTCCAGCAGCGCGATGACCTCCTCGGCGCCGGGCAGCACCGTGATCTCCTCGGCGGTGACCTCGTCGAGGCCCAGTTCGGCGAAGACGCCGCGGGCGTAGTCGCGCAGCTCCCCCCACTGGCGCTCCAGCGACCGCTGCGTGTCGACCTGGTGGAGGTGCAGGCCGGGCTCGACCTCGGCGGGCCCGGCGGCGGGGGCGCCCACCGCGAGCGCGTCGGCCAGCGAGTGCGCGGTGTCGGTCGAGACCACCAGGGTCCTCAGTCCGGAGCGCGCCGCGCGGACGGCGGTGGCCGCCGCCGCGGTCGTCTTGCCGACGCCGCCCTTGCCCGTGAAGAGCAGGACGCGCGTCATGCGCTCTCGACGCGCTTCTTCAGTCCCTTCAGGGCCGTGTCGATGATGACCTTCTCGGCCTTCCGCTTGATCATGCCGATCATGGGGACCTTGAGGTCCACGGCGAGCTCGTAGGTCACCTCGGTGCCGCCGGAGGTCTCGGCCAGGCGGTAGCTCCCCGTCAGGCCGGAGACCATCTTCCCCTCCTCGGCGACGGCCCAGTCGACGGACTCGTCCCCGTGCCAGGTGTAGGCGAGGGTGTACTCGTCGCTGATCACGCCCGCGTCCAGGACGAACCTGACCCGCTCCGGGCGGCCGTCCGGCCCGGTGGACAGGACCTGGGCGGACTTCACCTGCCCGGCCCACTCGGGGTAGGCGCCGAAGTCGGCGATCACCGTCATGATGGTCGACCGGCCGGCGCCGATCGTGATGCTCGAGGTCGTGCGATCAGCCATGGGCTTACGGTACTACCGGTCCGCCTCCGCCGGACGATCTCACCACTCCAGCGCGTACGGCACGCCCCTGCCCCGGAAGTGGCCCACGTTGACGCACTCGGTCCGGCCGACGCGCACCCGGCTCGCCAGGGGCTGGTGCACGTGGCCGAAGAGCGCGTAGCGCGGCCGGGTCCGCCGGATCGCCTCCAGCACGGCCTCGCTGCCCCGTTCGAAGCGGCGGGCGACGACGTCGTAGAGGAGCTCGGGGACGGCCGGGGGGATGTGGCAGCAGAGCACGTCCACCTCGCCGACCGCCTCGACCTTGCGCGCGAACTCCTCCTCGTCGATCTCGTTCGGCGTCCGGTACGGCGTGCGCAGCCCGCCGCCGACGAAGCCGAACCGCAGCCCTCCGATCTCGACGCTCTCCCCGTCCAGCACGCGGTGGCCTGGGCGGAGGTACTCCGGCCACAGGCGCGGCAGGTCCACGTTGCCGGGGGTGAGGTAGGCCGGGGCGGGCATCGCCGCGAAGATCTCGCCGTACTGGCGGCGGACGGAGCGTTCGATGTGGTCGCGCGGGTCTCCGCCCAGCGACGCCCAGAGCGCGGCGGACATGGCGCGGGCCTCGTCGAACCGCTTGGCGGTGCGCAGGGCGATGAGCTCTCCCGCCGCCTCGGCGCCGAACAGCTCGGCGAACATGCCCTGGGAGTGGTCGTCGTAGTCGACGAAGAGGATCAGGTCGCCGAGGCAGATCAGCGCGTCGGCCCCGTCCCCCGCGCGGGCCAGGGCGTCGGACCGGCCGTGCACATCGCTGACGACATGAACCCGCATGACGGTCATCCTAACCGACCGTAGTCACGAAACAACGTCCAAGATCCGACATAAGTAACAAATGAGGTGCGACCTGCCGCGGGCCGTTCACGCACGGCGACCGCATACGAGGAGGCTGATAGCGTGAAATCGCCCTTGTAACGCCTGGGTGACGGATCTACCCACGCGTAACTTGTCGCGATAGCTTCCTGTTAACCATCCCGATCCGTGCGTCTTCAGGAGTGACCCGTGCGCGAGTACAGCGTCCCCGTGCTGGTGGATGTCCCCCCCTCCGCCAACCTGACCGACACGGTGTTCCAGCGCGCCGAGCAGGAGCCGGGCGCGGTCGCCCTGCGCCGCAAGGTGGGCGCCGACTGGACCGCCGTGACGGCGAGGGAGTTCAGGGACCAGGTCGCCGCGGTGGCCAAGGGCCTGATCGCGGCGGGCGTCGAGCCGGGTGACCGGGTGGCCCTCATGTCGCGCACCCGCTACGAGTGGACCGTCATCGACTACGCGATCTGGAGCGCCGGCGCGGTCGGCGTCCCGATCTACGAGACCTCCTCCGCCGACCAGGTCGCGTGGATCGTCTCCGACAGCGGCGCCAAGGCGATCTTCGTGGAGCTGGAGTCCCACGAGGCGACCGTGCACGAGGTCCTGCCCAAGCTCGACGCGGTCAAGCACGTCTGGCGCATCGAGGGCGGCGCGGTGGACGAGCTGAGCGCGGCCGGCGCCGAGGTCTCCGACGAGACCCTCACCGAGCGCCGGACCGGCCGCTGCGTCGACGACCTGGCCACCATCGTCTACACCTCCGGCACCACCGGCATGCCCAAGGGCTGCCGGCTGACCCACGACAACCTGCTGTTCACCGCGCGGAACGTCTCCTACGGCCCGCTGGAGAAGCTGTTCAGCGTGGACAACCGCTCCGTCCTGCTCTTCCTCCCCCTCGCGCACGTCTTCGCCCGCCTCATCCAGGTCGTGCTGGTCGAGACCGGCACGGTCATCGGGCACACCCCGGACATGAAGAACGTCGCCCCCTCCCTGCAGGAGTTCAGGCCCACCTTCCTGCTCGCCGTGCCGCGGGTCTTCGAGAAGGTCTACAACGGCGCCGAGCAGAAGGCCGTCGCCGGCGGCAAGGGGAAGATCTTCCACGCCGCGGCGGGCACGGCCATCGCGTGGAGCCGCGCCGAGTCCGCCGGCGGCGCCGGGCTCGGCCTCAAGCTCAAGCACGCGCTGTTCGACAAGCTCGTCTACGGCAAGCTCCGCGAGGCCACCGGCGGCAACCTGTGGGCCGCCATCAGCGGCGGGTCGGCCCTGGGCGACCGGCTCGGCCACTTCTTCCGCGGTGTGGGCATCGAGGTCCTGGAGGGCTGGGGCCTGACCGAGACCTCCGCCCCCTCCACGGTCAACATGCCCGGCGCCAACAAGATCGGCACCGTCGGCAAGCCGTTCCCCGGCGTCTCGGTCGCCATCGGCGACGACGGCGAGATCCTGGTCAAGGGCCGCCACATCTTCAAGGGCTACTGGAACAACGACGCGGCCACCGCCGAGGCGATCGACGCCGACGGCTGGTTCCACACCGGTGACATCGGCGAGATCGACGCCGACGGCTACGTGCGCATCACCGGCCGCAAGAAGGAGATCCTCGTCACCGCCGCGGGCAAGAACGTCGCCCCGGCCCCGATGGAGGACCGCATCCGCGCCCACCCCCTGGTCAGCCAGGCGCTGGTGGTCGGCGACAACCGGCCGTTCGTGGCCGCGCTCGTCACCCTCGACCCCGAGGCGCTGGAGCAGTGGAAGACCGCCAACGGGCGGGCCGGGGCCACGCTGGCCGAGCTCAGCGCCGACTCCGCGATCATCGCCGAGGTGCAGAAGGCCGTCGACGACGCCAACCGGTCGGTCTCCAAGGCCGAGCAGATCAAGAAGTTCACGATCCTCGACATCGAGCTCAGCGAGGAGACCGGGCACGTCACGCCGAAGCAGTCGATCAAGCGCAACGTCGTGATGCGCGACTTCGCCAAGCAGGTCGACGAGCTGTACGGCTGACGCCCCGTCCGCCTCGAGGCCCCCGCCC
>NZ_JBHSBM010000017.1:578585-581947 GCF_042650625.1 Planomonospora corallina | reverse complement strand
CTCCGCTTCTCCGGGCGTCCCGCCCCGCGCCCGCCGCCACGGGGGACGCGGCGCAGGAGCCCGCACCGCCGGGGCCGGTCCCCGCGCCCGCCGCCGCGGGGCGGACCCCCGAGGACCGCACGGCGTCAGGGCGCCGGCTCCGCCCCGAGGATCCGGGTGAACCGGGCGGCGACCAGGTCCCAGCTCCACTCGCGCCCGACCCACTCGCGCCCGCGCTCCCCCATCGCCCGGGCCCGGGCCGGGTCCCCGAGCAGTTCCACCAGCGCGCCGGCCACCGCGCCGGCCGAGGCGCCGTCCACGACGAGGCCGGTCTCACCGGGCAGCACCGCGTCGGGCGCCCCGCCCGAGGAGCCGGCCAGCACCGGCAGCCCGCTGGCCGACGCCTCCAGATAGACGATGCCGAGCCCCTCGACGTCGATGCCGCCCAGCCGGGTGCGGCACGGCATGGCGAACACGTCGCCGAGCGCGAAGTAGCCGGGCAGGTCCGCGGCCTCCACCGGCCCGGTCAGCCGGACCCGGCCGCGCAGGCCGAGCCGGTCCACCAGCCGCTCCAGCCTCCCGCGGTACGGCCCGCCGCCGACCAGCACCAGGCGGGCGTCCGGCACGGAGCGCAGCACCCAGGGCCAGGCGCGGATGAGCACGTCCTGGCCCTTGCGGGGGACCAGCCGGGAGACGCAGACCACGACCGGCCCGCCGCCGAGCTCGGCCTCCAGCGCCGCGGCGGCCCCGCCCGGCCTCACCTCCGGCGAGAAGGCGGCGGTGTCGACGCCGGGCGCGAGCCGCAGGAGCCTGTCCGCACCGATCACCGGGGCGAGCAGCCGCCGGGTGTACTCCCCCAGGTAGGTGACCGTGTCGGCGTGGCGGCCGATCCGGGCCAGCAGGCTCCGGGCGAGCGGGAGGCGGGCCCAGGACGCCTCGTGGCCGTGGGTCAGCATGACGACGCGCTCCGCCCCGGCCGCCCGCAGCCGCGGCGCGAGCAGCCCGAGCGGGGCCGCCGCGCCGAACACCACGGTGTCGCACTTGTGCTCGGCGAGCAGCTCCGCGGCGCGGCGGGCGACGCCGGGGGTGGGGAGCATCAGCGACGTCGGGTGGCGCACGACGGGGTACGGCAGGCCCGCGTCGAAGCGCTCGCAGCCGGGCCAGGCGGGCGCGTAGACGACCACGGAGTCCGCGGGCATGCGCGCGGCGAGCCCGTGCACGAACGACTGGATGCCGCCCTGGCGGGGCGGGAAGTCGTTGGTGACGATCAGTGTGCGCTTCACGGCTCCGGCAGGCCGTTCAGCGCGGCCCAGGAACGCGCCATGGCGATGCGCTCGGGGATGGCGGGATGGGAGGCGTACAGGACGCGTTCCACGACGTCCGGTGACAGGTCGGAGATGTTGGAGACCGCCAGACGCCTCTGCATGGCGGCGAACATGGCGGGGTCCCGCGTCAGGTCGAGCGCGTGGGCGTCGGCGCGGGCCTCGATCTGCCGGCTGACGAGGTTCTGCGCGGGCCCGGAGAGCACGGTGGCCAGGCTCAGCAGCCCCATGACCAGGGCCGCCGCCCTCGGATCGGCGAGCGAGGGCACGCCGGCGCGCCGGCGCAGCGTGCGCGAGGAGGTGACGAGGTACAGCAGGCACGCCCCGCAGGCCGCGCCCAGCGCGCCGACGAGCGTGCCGTACAGCACGTCGCCGCCGGCCGCGTGGCCCAGCTCGTGCGCCACCACCAGCTCGACCTCGCCGGGCGGGGCCTTCAGCAGCGTGTCGTAGATCACGATCCGGCGGGTCGCGCCGAACCCGGAGACGTAGGCGTTGACCGCGGTGGTCCGGCGGGAGGCGTCGGCGACGAGCACCTCCTCGACCGGCACCCCGTCGCGGTCGGCCATGGCCAGCAGGTCGTCGCGGAGCGGTCCCGCCCGCATCGGCGTGAAGTCGTTGAAGAGCGGCTCCACCACCACCGGGTAGACGAACGAGACCGCCACGGTCAGCGCGGAGGCGCCGAGCGCGGCGGGGATCCACCAGCGGGCGAAGCGCCGGGCCAGGGCGACCACGGCGAGCACCATGACCGCCGTCAGGCCGGTCCTGACGGCGATGTTCTTGAGCCGGTCGGCCGTCCAGGACGGCCACGTCTGGACCGACAGGCCGTAGTCCCGCAGGTGGACCTCCTGCCACACGCCCAGCGGCCAGCGCAGCAGCTCCACCGCCGCCGAGACCACGAGCACGCCCAGGAGCACCCGCGCCCACCAGGGACCCCGCAGCCGCTCCAGCAGCCGCGCGCCCAGCGGGGTGGCCACCAGCACCCCGGCCGCCAGCAGGGTCAGGCCGAGCGAGAGGTAGGCGGGCGGGCTCACCGCGGCGTCGAACGCCTGCGAGCGGGCGATCTGCTCGGCGGTGAAGTCCCGCGCCGGGTCCGCGGCGACGGGCGGGGCGCCCTCCGGCAGCGCCCGCCACGGCGTGGTGAACCCGACGACCGCCACCGTGGCCGCGCCGAGGACCGCCGGCGCCCAGCCCGCCGCCCGCGGGCCCCCGGGCGTGCGGGCGCCGCTCGACGTCATGCCAGAACCTCCGCCAGGTAGTCGCGCCAGCCCGCGGTGAACTCCGCCGCGGACAGGCCGAGCACTGTCTCGGCATCACCACCGTAGAGCCTCACGAGAGCCCTCTCGCCGAAACGCCCGGCGACGTAGCGGCAGGCGAGCCAGGCCTCCTGGTACGCCTGTGCCAGGCGCGCGCCGCCGGGGGCGAAGTCTGCGGGGCCGGGCAGGCCGCCGGGCAGCGCGCCCGCGCGCACCTCCCCGGCCAGCTCGGCGGCGGCCGTACGGACGTCGAGCCCCGTGCCGGCGTAGCCGACGTAGTCGGCGAACCCCTCCGACAGCCACATCGGCACCCGGCCGCCGCGGGTCGCGCCGGTGGCCACGTGGACGAGCTCGTGGGTGATGACCACGTCCCTGCCGACCTCGCTGAGGCGCGCGTAGCCGCTCGGCAGGACCACCACCCGGTCGGCGGTGGCCAGCGCGGCCATGCCGGCGGTGGCCGTGAGCCCGGAGGCGCCCGCGAGCACCGCGGCCTCGGCGTCGGTCTCGGGAAGCAGCACCACCGGGCGCACCGGTCCCCAGATCCGGGCGATCCGGTGGCGGGCGCGCTCGGCCCGGGCGGCGAGCTCCTCCAGCAGGCCGGCCGCTCCGCGGTGCGCGATGACGAGGGACTCCTGCTCGCGGAGCACGACGGCGCCGGGCCACGGTGCGGCCGGGGCCGGCGCGACCGGGGTCGGCGCGGCCGCGGCGGTCAGACCGGCGCCCATCAGCGCCAGCATCCCGGCGAGCACGGCGCGGCGCCCCTGGGGGAGGGACATATGCGTCGATGGTACGCGACGAGGAACGGCCC
>NZ_JBHSBM010000017.1:559867-578552 GCF_042650625.1 Planomonospora corallina | reverse complement strand
CGGGCTCCACCGGGCCCCGCCGGGGCCGGCTCCGCCGGAGGGCGGGAGCGCGGGCCGGAGACGGCCCGCACGGGTCAGGCGCCGGGGCGGGTCAGGCGCCGGGGCGGACCGCTCCGGCGAAGGAGTTGCGGTAGTACCCCTTCAGCCTGACGATCCGGACGCTCTTGCCGCTGCTCGGCGCGTGGACCATCCTCCCGGCGCCGACGTAGATGCCGACATGGCCCTTGCCGTAGAAGAAGAGCAGGTCACCGGGGCGCAGGCTGCTCCACGAGACCTTCTTCCGCACGGCGCGGTACTGGCTGTGCGTGATACGGGGGAGCTTCACGCCGGCCTTGCGCCACGAATACTGCGCGAGCCCCGAGCAGTCGAACGCGCCGGGGCCGGTGGCGCCCCATCGGTAGGGGTCGCCTACCTGCTGCTTGGCCACCGAGACGGCCTTGGCCGCCCTCACTCTCTGCTGTGCGGCCTTGCTCACCTTCGCCTTGACCACCCGGGTGGTCACCGGACCGGCCATCCGGACGGCCACCGGACCGGCCGTCCGGGGCGCCACGGGGCCGGCCACGAGGGCTCCGCTCCCCGCCGCGGCCGCGCCGCCCGTCGCCGCCCCCGCCGGAGCGGAGTCCAGGGCGACCATGCCCGCCGAGGCGGTCAGAGTGAGCGCGAAACCGCCCACGGAAATGCGAAAAAGGCGCGGCGAACTAGGGTTCTGCAGGGTGGTAGACAGGATTTCTCCTTGGGACTTCCACTGATGCCTACCGGGTTAGCTGACGGATTCGGGCAGGGAAGACGCCCTACGGCACGACACGATGCCGATTCACCCCTGGCAATATGCGAATTGCCTGGCGGGTCCCCGGTTCCATGCCTCCTGGCTGCATGGATTCGGCAGGTCGCAGCGGCATGACGCCTAGCGCGACCAGCTGGATATTTATCTGTGAACGGCCTTCGGAAGACCGTCGCATTGCGGCGGCATGGCTTGCTCACCGCGACGCCAGAAGGTACCCCGATCCCCAAACTTCGGCAAAGGCGCAGCCCCGTCCGAAGATCGGGGAGCTCCTTCTCTCTTTTCATAACCGCTGGATAACGGCGAGTCCACCACCGAGATATGACCCTCGTCACATTTGGAGATTCACTGTCCGAGTGTTGTCACTTCTGTAACTCCCGTCACAGTGGTAATGATCTTTCTTCGATCGCCGGAAGGCCGTCTGCGCGAAGGACGCGGCCCGCCCGGAAAGCGCTCAAAAAACGGTCATATACACATAAACATGGACATTTTTATATGCGGAAGCGCGCCCCACCCTGGGCTTTCATCCCGCAGAAGCCCCGCGAAGGAGAGGCCTCGGAGAGGTCGCCCCGGGCGCGGGAGGAGCACGACGGGACAAGCGGGCGGAGAGCCGGAGAGGACCGCGGGGAAACGCACGGTCACGTCCGTGGACGCAATCAAACGCACTGGGACGGCGCGCCACGCCGTCCCGGGGAAGCAGGGCTCCGGGGCCGTCCCCCGTGCCGGTGGGGCGGGTGCGGCCGAACCCCTGCCGGCGGCGCCCCTGGTCAGGGACGGACGGCGCCCACCAGGCGGCGGCCGTAGGACGACAGGGAGACGACCTTCACGACGTCTCCCGTCTGCGGGGCGTGCACGATCTTGCCGTCACCCGCGTAGATGCTCACGTGCCCCAGGCCCTCACTGAAGATCAGGTCACCGGGCTGGAGGTCGTCGAGGGAGACCCGGCGACTCGCGCCCCAGCTCCACTGCTCCCAGGTCGTCCGGGGCAGGCTGACCCCGGCGGCCCGCCAGGAGGCCTGGGTCAGGCCGGAGCAGTCCCAGCCGGAGGGACCCGTGCCGCCGTACCGGTACGGCTTGCCGACCTGCGCGAAGGCGAACTGCAGGACCGCGCGGGCGCTCCCCGAGGCGGGCCCGTCGTAGGGGACTCCGGGGCTGTTCGGATCACCCGTCCGATAGGCGCCGAGCTCGCGCAGGAGCTTGATCTGCTCCTTGACCATCTTGTCGGCCCTGGCCTTCTCCTCGGCCAGTTCGTCGCGCGACGCCCGGGCGGCGGCCAGGGCCTCCTTGGCCTTGTCCCGGTCACTGCGCAGGTCCTCGGTGGCCTTGTCGAAGGCCTTCAGGGACTGGGCCCGCAGCGCCGACAGCTGGTCCATCCTGGCCAGGCCGCTCAGCAGGGCGCCCGGGTCGGACTGGGTGATCATGCCCTCCCAGCCGGTCGCGCCGCCCACCTGGTAGCTGCTGACGGCCATCGAGACGAGCTCCTCGCGCAACCCGGCGACCTTCTTGCTCTGCCTCTTCAGATCGCCGTCGAGCGTCTGGTAGCGCTTGCGGGCCTTCTTCCACTTCTCGCCGGCCTGGTTGTACTTCTCGACGATCAGGTCGGCCTGCTCGTTGAGCTTCTCCAGCTTCTTCTTGGCCTGGGGGATCGTCGGCTTCGGCTCGGCGAGCGCGCCGCCGCCCGGCAGCACCGGGAGCAGGAGCACCGCGAGCGCCAGTCCGGCCGCCGCGGGCACCCGCCCATAGCCTTTCGGTATCCCCGCCCAGGCCACTACTACGCCCTCCCGCCGTAAAGACCTGGGGCGAATAGTACAGAAGAGGTAAGGTCCGGCTCACCTTTTCGCCTGTTTCATGGCCCTTCCGTGACCCGGCGCACGCCCGCCCCGGAGCCGGGGGCGGGCCCGGTCAGGCGCGGCCCAGGCGTTTCAGCAGCAGGGCGGCGGGAACCGGCCGGGCGCCCATGCGGCGGACGGACTCGGCCACCTCGCGATCGGAGGAGACCACCGCGAGGGCGCGCCCGGCGGGCTCGGCCCGGACCAGCTGGCGGATCAGGTCGTCGGCGATCTGGCCGGGCGCGCTGAACAGCACCCGGACACCGCGGGGGGCCGAGACCGGCACCGGGCCGTCCAGCTCGGCGCCGTCGAAGACGCAGGTCAGCTCGGTGCGGGTCTGCGCGTAGAGCCCGGCGAGCCCGGTGAGCAGGCGGTTGCGCTGGTCGGCGAGGGTCAGCGTGCCGTACCCGGTCTTGGTCACGTTGTAGCCGTCCACGATCACGTGGATCTGCGGGAGCGCGAGCAGCTGGTCGAGCAGGGCGGGGTCGTCGTCGGCGAGCGCGCGGGCGGGCACGGCGCGCACGCCGGGCCTGCCTGGGACGACCGAGGCGACGGCGTCCGCCGGCCGGTTGATGTTCGACGGCAGGGCCAGCTCCCTGCGGAGCCCGGCCGCCGCGTCGGCGAGCGCGTCCAGCAGCACGCGGATCTTCGTGTCCTCCACGCTGCGGCCCTCCCGCGCCGCCCGGCGGGCGGCCTCCAGCTGCCGCTCGGAGTCGGCCAGCCGCTCCCTCAGGCGGCGCAGCTCGCTCTCCCCCGCGCTCCCCGCCGCGGCGGCAGCCGACTGGACCTCCTGGGCCGCCTGCTCCATCTCCGCGGCGCGCGCCTCGGCGGCCCTGGCCCGCTCACGGGCGGAGTGCAGCTTGTGGCGGAGGTCGGAGACCTCCGCGCGGGCGGCCTTGAGCTGCTCGCGCAGCCGGTCGGCCTCCTCCTTGGCGGCGGTCTTCTGCGCGGCCAGCTGCTCGCGCAGCCGGGTGAGCGCCTGCTCCTGCGCGGAGCCCTCGGCGGCGGCGGCCGACCGCTCCAGGTCGGCGCGGGCCTCCTCCACCATCTCCACCCATCCGGGCGGCCGGGTCAGGTAGGCGGCGGCCGCGACCAGCACCGGCTCGGCCGCGGGCGGCACCGAGCCCTCCGCCAGGCCGGCGACCAGCTCGGGCATCGCGGCGGTCATCGCCTCGGCGACGGCCTGGCGGAACTCCTTGTCCGCCTCCAGCTGCGCGGCGATCGGCGGGCCGCCGAGCCTGGCCCGCTTGCGCGGCTCGAACCTGGCGATGGTGCGCAGCGACGGCGGCACCGCGGCGGCGGGCATCGCGCCGAGCACCTGCGCCGCCAGCTCCACGACGTTCAAGCGGACCTGCTCGGGAAGCGGACGAGACAGGCCCTCTCCGGCTGAACTCATCACGTCCCCTGTCGGATCGGTCTATCCGTCAAGGGTACGGCCCTGGCGGCGCGGCCCGGCACGGGCGGGGAGGGCGTCCCGGCCGCCGGGGCGGGGACCCGAATGTCGGTCGGGGCTCCTATGGTCGTGGGCGTGGAACATGCCGTGCAGGGGACGCTGGACGAGCTGGGCACCCCGCTCAGCCAGATCACGTTCGTGGTCTTCGACCTGGAGACGACGGGCGTCTCGGCCGGTGAGCACGCGATCACCGAGATCGGGGCGGTCAAGGTCCGGGGCGGTGAGGTGCTGGGCGAGTTCGCCACCCTGGTCGACCCCGGCACGCCGATCCCGCCGTTCATCTCGGTGCTGACCGGCATCACCGACGCCATGGTCGCGCAGGCCCCGCGCATCGGGTCCGTGCTCCCGGCCTTCCTGGAGTTCTCCGCGGGCGCCACCCTGGTGGCGCACAACGCGGGCTTCGACGTGGGTTTCGTCAAGGCCGCCTGCGCCGCGCACGGACATCCCCCGCCGGCCCATCCCGTCCTCGACACCGTCACCCTCGCCCGCAAGCTGCTGACCCGCGACGAGGCCCCCAACTGCAAGCTGGCCACGCTGGCCCGGCTCTTCAGCTCCACCGAGCCGTGCCACCGCGCGCTCTCCGACGCCCGCGCCACCGTGGACGTGCTGCACGCGCTGATCGAGCGGGCGGGCTCCTTCGGCGTGCACACCCTGGAGGAGCTCAGGGGCTTCACCCGCGCTCCCACGCCGGCGCAGCGCCGCAACCGGCACCTGGCCGAGGCGATCCCCTCCGCGCCGGGCGTCTACGTCTTCGAGGACGAGCGCGGCGACCCGCTCTACGTCGGCAAGAGCGTCAACCTCCGCACCCGGGTGCGCGGCTACTTCACCGCGAGCGAGACCCGCCCGCGGATCAGGGAGATGGTCGGCATCGCCGCCCGGGTCCGGCCGATCGTCTGCGCGACCCCGCTGGAGGCCGAGGTGCGGGAGCTGCGGCTGATCGGGGAGGCCAAGCCCCGCTACAACCGCAGGTCCCGCTTCCCGGAGAAGGTCGTCTGGCTCAAGCTCACCGACGAGCTCTTCCCCCGGCTGTCGATCGTCCGCGAGGTCAAGGACGACGGGGCCGCCTACCTCGGCCCCTTCAGCGGTTCCCGGACCGCCGACGACGCCCGCGCCGCGCTGCACGAGGCGGTGCCGCTGCGGCGGTGCACCGAGCGGATCACCGCGCGGACGGGCCGCCCCGCCTGCGCGCTGGCCGGGATCGGCAGGTGCGGCGCCCCCTGCGAGGGCCGCCAGAGCCCCGAGGAGTACGGCCGGCACGTCGCGGCCGCCCGCCGCGCCATGGAGGTGGACGCCACCCCCGTCTTCGCCGCTCTCGAGGCCAGGATGGCGCGGCTGGCCGCCGAGCAGCGTTACGAGGAGGCCGCCGCCGACCGCGACCGGCTCGCCGCCTATCTCCGCGCCTCGGCCCGCATGCAGCGGCTGAGGGCGCTGACCTCGATCCCGCAGCTGGTCGCGGCCGCTCCGGCGGCGGGCGGCGGCTGGGAGATGCACGTCATCCGGTACGGCCGGCTGGTCTCGGCCGGGGTGATGCCCGCCGGGGCCCATCCCGCGCCGTTCGTGGCGGCGCTGACGGCCACCGCCGAGACCGTCGTGCCCGGTCCCGGTCCCACCCCGGCGGCCGGCGCGGAGGAGACCGAGTGCGTGCTGCGCTGGCTGGAGGGCCCGGGCGTGCGACTGGTCGAGCTCGACGAGGGCACAGAGGGCACAAGGGATGCAGAGGGCACAGGAGGCACAGGGGATACAAGGGACACAGCGGGCGCAGGAGGCACCGGGATCGGCGGGGACGGCGCGGGGCGCGGCTGGAGCATGCCGGTCACGGGCTCGGCCCGGCTGCTGGAGCGGATCGAGCGGGCACGCCGGGCCACCGACGCCGCCGAGCGGCCGCACCGGCGGCGCGAGGGCCGCCCGCTCCGCTGATACCTTCGGCAGCAGACAAGCCGTACTCAACGAGGAGGAAGCTCGTGGTCACCGCGATCGTGCACATCAACGCCGAGGTCGACCGGATCCCCGAGGTCGCCCAGACGATCGCCGAGATCGACGGGGTGAGCGAGGTCTACTCCATCACCGGTGCGTACGACCTGCTGGCCATGGTCCGCGTCGGGGCCTACGAGGAGGTCGCCGAGGTCGTCCCCGGCCGGATCAACAAGGTGGCCGGGGTGCTGAACACCGAGACGCACATCGCCTTCCGCGCCTACTCCCGGCACGACCTCGACGCCGCGTTCTCCATCGGCCTCAGTGAGGCCGACTGAGGGGCCGGCCGACCGCGGCCCAGGGAGGGAAGGGACCGCGCGGCTCCGCCGTGGGCAGCCGGGCCCGCAGTTCGAATCCCCCCTCCGCGAGGGGGGCGGTCTCCAGCGTCCCGCCGAACAGCGTGACGCGCTCCCGGATGCCGGCCAGGCCGCTTCCCGCGGTCACCGTGGGGGCGGCCCGCCCGTCGTCGCGGACCAGCACGTCCAGGAAGCCCGGCCGCCAGCGCAGCGTGACATGGGCCGAGCGGGCGCGGGCGTGCCGCAGGGTGTTGCCCAGCGCCTCCTGGACGATCCGGTAGGCCGACAGCTCCAGCGCCGGGCCGATCTCGACGGGCCTGCCGTCCTCGACCACGTCCACCGTCAGGCCCTCGGTCCGGACCCGGGCCAGCAGGTCGGACAGGTCGGACAGCCGCGGCTGGGGCGCCCTGGTCCGCGCCCCGCCCTCGGCGCTCAGCAGGCCCACCACGCGCTGGAGCTCGGTGAGCGCCTGCCGCCCGGACTCCTCGGCCGCCCGGAGGGTCTCCCTGGCCCGGGCCGGGTCCTTCTCCATGATCATCCGTCCGGCGCCGACGCCGAGCGTCATCATGCTGACCCCGTGGGCGACCACGTCGTGCAGCTCGTGGGCGATGCGGGCCCGCTCCACGGTCAGGGCGGCGCGGTCCAGCGCGTCCCGCTGACCGGCGCACGCGGCCTGCTCGGCCCGCAGCCGCCCGGCCAGCCGCCGGCGGTCGCGGAGCAGCCACACCACGGCCGCGGACAGGCCGGCGGCGGCCGCGGACAGGCCGATCACCACGGCCAGGAGCACGGGCCCGGTCATCGGCTCTCCTGGAGCGCGGAGATCCCGGGCTCCGGACGGCGGGTCAGCTGATCGTCGCAGCGCATGCCGGAAACGTACGGTCCCCGGCACCGGGGCGGCGTCCCCTCACAGGGGGATCCTCCCTCCACCCGGGAGAGGAGCCCGCCCTCGAAGGCCGCGCCCCGCGACCGCTCCGGCCGCGGGGTGCGAGTCCCGCCCGTCCGCGGAACGGCCCGGCGCGGCGCCGTCCTGCGGGGCCGCGCCGTCAGCCGCCCGGCCGCAGGGCCCGGCTGACCTCGATCCAGCGGTCGAGCTTGGCGGCGGCGGCGCCGGAGTCGACGGCCTCGGCGGCCCGCGCGTAGGCCGCGGTCATCGCGGCCTCCAGGTCCTCGCCCGCGCCGTCGAGCGCGACCAGGGCCGCGGCGGCGTTGAGCAGCACCGCGTCGCGGACCGGGCCGGTCCTCCCGCCGAGGAGGTCGCGCACGGCCTGGGCGTTGTAGGCCACGTCGCCGCCGCGCAGCGCGTCCGCCTCCGCCCGGGGGATGCCGAGCACGGCCGGGTCGAAGACGGTCTGCACGGCGGTGCCCTCGCGCACCACCCAGACCGTGGAGGTCGTGGTGATGGTGAGCTCGTCGAGGCCGTCGTCGCCCCGGAACACCAGGGCGGAGACGCCCCGGTCGGCGAAGACCCCCGCGATGACGGGCAGCATGCGCGCGTCGTAGACGCCGATCGCCTGGGCCGCCGGGCGGGCGGGGTTGGTCAGCGGGCCGAGGAAGTTGAAGACCGTCGGCACGCCGATCTCCTTGCGCGTCGGACCGGCGAAGCGGAGCGCGGGATGGTAGACCGGCGCGAAGCAGAAGGCGATGCCCGCCTCGGCGGCGACCCGGGCGGTGCTCGCCGGGGGCAGGTCGAGCACGATGCCCAGGTGCTCCAGCACGTCGGCCGTGCCGCAGGAGGAGGACGCGGCCCGGTTGCCGTGCTTGACGACCCGGGCGCCCGCCGCGGCGGCCACGATCGCGGCCATGGTGGAGACGTTCACCGTGTGGGCCCGGTCCCCGCCGGTGCCGACGACGTCCAGCACCGGTCCCTCGACCCTCAGCGGGGTGGCCAGGTCCAGCATCGTGCGGGCCAGCCCGGTCACCTCCGCGACCGTCTCACCCTTGGCCCGCAGCGCCGTGACGAACGCGGCGATCTGCGAGGGCGTCGCCGAGCCGGACATGATCTCGTGCATCGCCCAGGCGGTCTCGTCCGCCGTCAGGTGCTCGCCCGACAGCAGGGCCGTCAGCAGCGCGGGCCAGGTAGTACGCGCGTCCATGGGGATCTCCAGAGGTGGTCTGCCGGTCTTCGAACGACGGTGGGAGCGTCCGCTAGTGCGCGGTCAGGCGGGTGGACAGGCGGCGGCGCATCAGGTCGGCGACGGTCTCGGCCAGGAGCACGGGGTCGACCGGCTGGGCCACGACGGCCTCGGCGCGGGACCACTCGGCCAGCCAGCGGTCGTCACGGCGGGCGATCAGCAGGCAGATCGGAGGGCAGTCGTGGACCTCGTCCTTGGCCTGCCGGGCGACGCCCATGCCGCCGGCCGGCTTGGCCTCACCGTCGAGCACGGCCACGTCGATCAGGCCCGAGTCGAAGTGCTGGACGACCTTCGCGTGCGTGGCGCACTCCACGATCTCCACGAGGGGCACGTCGGCGGCGGGGCGCCTGCCGAGCGCCTCGCGCACCTTCTCACGGGTGGCTGCGTCGTCGCTGTAGACGAGGACCCTCATCTTGTCGTCGGTGCTCACGGTCGCGCTCACTATCCCTTGGCGATGTATGGTCACCTGGGATGCTACCGGTCGGCGGGGCCGGAGACCCAGAGCGCCGTCCGGCACGGGACCCCGCCGCGGACCGTGCCGTGCGAATTGCCCCTTGCGCCCTGATTAAAGGGATGTTTGCCCCGCCTACCGGGGGGTCGTGCGGCGACCCGACCAGTAGAGCCGCAATAATGCTGCCCGTGGCGACAGCATCCGCAATCTCAACGAAGACGACAGCACACTCGTCCAGCAGACCTGACCTGGTCAGCGTCGGGACGATCGTCTGGCTGTCCTCCGAGCTCATGTTCTTCGCGGCGCTGTTCGCGATGTACTTCACCATCCGGTCGGTGAGCATCGGCCAGGGCCTGCCCTGGCCCGAGGCTCACCTGAACGTCCCGTTCTCGTTGGCCAACACGATCATCCTGGTCCTGTCCAGTGTGACCTGCCAGCTGGGCGTCTGGGCCGCCGAGAAGGGCCAGGTCGCCAAGCTGCGCTTCTGGTACATCGTCACCTTCCTGATGGGCGCCGTGTTCGTCGTCGGGCAGCTGTACGAGTACAGCCAGCTGGTCCACGAGGGGCACACCGTGTCGCACTCCGCGTACGACTCGGTGTTCTACCTGACCACGGGCTTCCACGGCCTCCACGTGACCGGTGGACTGATCGCGTTCCTGTTCATGCTGGGACGCACGTACGCCGCGAAGCGCTTCACCCGTGAGCAGGCGACCAGCGCGATCGTCGTGTCCTACTACTGGCACTTCGTCGACGTGGTCTGGATCGGCCTTTTCGTGACCATCTATGGCATCCATTAAGGAATCGGGGATCTGGTGTGAATAGGATCACCGCTGGGCGGCGGCGTCCCCTCGCGAGATACGCCGTCCTGCTTCTGGCCTTGGGGCTGCTGGGGTTCTCCTACACCCTGGCGGCCCCGACGAGCGATCGGGCCGACGCGGCCATCGCCTCCGGCAGGGCCGACGACGTGGCGGAGGGCAGGAAGCTCTTCGAGCAGAGCTGCTCCAGCTGCCACGGCCTCAACGCCGAGGGCGTCAAGGACCGCGGCCCCAGCCTCGTCGGCGTGGGCGCCGCGGCCGTGGACTTCCAGGTCAGCAGCGGCCGCATGCCGCTGTCCAACCCCGGTGCGCAGGCCCCGCGCAAGGACCCGGCCCCCTGGGTGAACGAGACCACCGTCAAGCAGCTGGCGGCCTACGTCCAGTCCCTCGGCGGCGGCCCGACCATCCCGACGACCGAGCAGGTCGACGCCTCCAAGGGCGACCCGGCCAAGGGCGGCGAGCTGTTCCGCGCGAACTGCATCCAGTGCCACAACTTCACCGGCGAGGGCGGCGCCCTGACCCAGGGCAAGTACGCTCCCCCGCTGTACCCGGCCAGCGAGCGGCAGATCTACGAGGCCATGATCACCGGCCCGCAGGCCATGCCGGTGTTCAACGACAGCATCATCACCCCCGAGCAGAAGCGGGACATGATCGCCTACATCGTGGGCGTGCGTGAGCAGAAGGACCCGGGCGGCGCCGACCTCGGCCGCATCGGCCCGGTCACCGAGGGTCTGGTCGCCTGGATCGTGGGCATCAGCCTGCTCTGTCTCGCCGCTATCTGGATCACCGCGAAGAGGCGACAGGCCCAATGACAGACAACAACCACGACATCGAGCAGCCGGACGAGCGCGTCCCCAAGCGCGTCATCGGCACCCCCTCGCACGCCGCCACGGGCGCCCCCCTGCTCGGCCGCGAGGAGGCGGGCGGCCCCGCCCCGGTCCCCGGTGTGGACCTGCAGGACCCCGCGACGGCGAAGAAGGGCGAGCGGATCGCCGCCCTCTGCTTCGTCGTCGCGCTCCTGGCCGGCATCGGGTTCATCGCCTCCTACGTGATCTTCCAGGTCGGCGACCTGGACAGCGCCGCGACCTCGAACCGGGCCCTGGGCGGCACGCTCGCGCTGGCCCTGCTCGCGCTGGCCTCGGGCATCGTCGTCTGGGTCCGCATGGTCATGCCCAAGTACAAGCTCGTCCAGGAGCGCCACGAGATGGCCTCCGACGCCGGGACCCGGGGCTACGTCAAGGAGACGTTCCTGCAGGGCGCGGAGGAGAGCGGCATCACCAAGCGGCCGCTGCTCCGCCGTACGCTGCTGGCCGCCGCGGCGCCGCTGGGCCTGGCCCCGCTGGTGCTGCTGAAGGACCTCGGCCCGCACGAGTACTCGGACTTCCCGAAGAAGCTGCGGCACACCGTCTGGGGCGAGAAGACCAAGGAGGGCAGGCAGCGCAGGCTCGTCGTCGAGGGCACCGGCGCGCCGATCCGCGCGGCGGACTTCAACTCCCCCGGCGGCATCCTGTCGGTCGTCCCCGAGGGCTACGAGCACGATCTGAACGAGCTGGCCAAGTCCACGCTGATTCTGATCAAGTTCCGCCCCGAGGAGCTCAAGTCGGGCACCAACCGCAACTGGGCCCCGGACGGAATCGTCGCGTACTCTAAGATTTGTACTCACGTTGGCTGCCCCGCTGCGCTGTACGAACAGACGACACATCACATCCTCTGCCCGTGCCACCAGTCGACCTTCGACGCCGCCGACGGCGCCAAGGTCGTCTTCGGCCCGGCCGCGCGGCCGCTCCCGCAGCTGCCCATCGCCATCGACAACGAGGGCTACCTCGTGGCCACCGCGGACTTCCCGGTCCCGCCGGGGCCGAGCTTCTGGGAGCGCGGCGACGCCGAGGCAGAGGCCCGTGAGAAGGGAGGCCAGGCGTGAGCACCGGAACCGTTCCGAAGCCCATCGCCGGCACCAGCGAGTTCCTCGACGACCGGCTGGGCGCGGGGAACTTCATGCGGCGCAACCTCCGCAAGGTCTTCCCGGACCACTGGTCGTTCCTGCTGGGTGAGATCGCGCTCTACTCGTTCATCATCCTGCTGCTGACCGGTACGTTCCTGACCTTCTTCTTCAAGCCCAGCATGGAGCACGTGGTCTACGCGGGCTCCTACGATCCGCTCCGCGGGATCGGGATGTCCGCGGCGTACGCCTCGGCGCTGGAGATCAGCTTCGACGTCCGCGGCGGTCTGCTCATGCGGCAGATGCACCACTGGGCGGCGCTGCTGTTCGTGGCCGGCATGATGGTGCACATGCTCCGCGTGTTCTTCACCGGGGCCTACCGCAAGCCGCGCGAGCTCAACTGGCTGATCGGCGTCCTCCTGCTGACCCTGGCGCTGGCCGAGGGCCTGACCGGCTACTCCCTCCCCGACGACCTGCTCTCCGGCGCCGGTCTGCGGATCACCGAGGGCGTGGCCATCTCGCTGCCGCTGGTCGGCACGTGGATCACGTTCTTCCTGTTCGGCGGCGAGTATCCGGGCGAGGACGTCATCTCCCGCTTCTACTCGCTGCACATCCTGCTCATCCCGGGCATCCTGCTGGCTCTCATCTCGGCCCACATGATCCTCATGTGGGTGCAGAAGCACACGCAGATGCCGGGCAAGGGCCGGACGAACAACAACGTGGTGGGCGCGCCGTTCTACCCGGCGTTCATGGCCAAGGCCGGCGCCTACTTCATGTTCACCTTCGGCGTCATCGCGCTGCTGGGCGCCTTCGCCCAGATCAACCCGATCTGGCTGTTCGGCCCCTACACGCCGGCGGACATCTCGGCCGGCTCGCAGCCCGACTTCTACATGGGCTTCCTGGAGGGCGCGCTGCGCCTGATGGTCCCGTGGGAGGTCAACCTCTTCGGCACGGGCGGCGGCACGCTCCCGCTGAGCGTGATCATCCCGGCGCTGGTCCCGATGGGCATCATCATGACCGGCCTGGCGCTCTACCCGTTCCTCGAGCGGTGGATCACCGGTGACAACCGCGAGCACCACGTCGCGGAGCGTCCCCGCAACAACCCGCACCGCACCTCGATCGGCATCGCCGCGATCACGTTCTACGGCGTGCTCTGGCTGCTGGGCGCCAACGACGAGCTCTCGTGGACCTTCCACGTCTCGCTGAACTGGACGACCTACGTCGGCCGGGTCCTGGTCTTCGTGGCCCCGGTGATCGCCTACGCGATCACCTACCGGATCTGCCTCGGCCTGCAGCGCAAGGACGCGGCGATCATCGGGCACGGTGTCGAGTCGGGCGTCATCAAGCGCCTCCCGCACGGTGAGTACATCGAGGTCCACGCGCCGGTGGCGCAGGACATCGAGGCCCACATGCGGGGCAAGGAGCCCGTCCCGACCCTTCCCGGGGCCGAGGCGGCGCTCAAGACCGGCCCCGACGGGGTTCCGCCGAAGAGCCTGCGCGGCCCGGTCGGCAAGCTCCGCGCGAAGATGAGCACCGCCTACGGCGGCGAGAAGATCCCGCTGGACGACGGCCACGGCCACGGTCACGACGACCACGCGGCCATCGGCGCGGGCGGGGACGACGAGAAGTCCACCGCTCACTGAGACCGGCAGGACGACGAAAGGCCCGGGCGGATCATCCGCCCGGGCCTTTGCCGTTCTTCCGTTCCCCGGAAGCTCTCGTGTTCCCCGCAGGACCGGCGCCCGTCTCCCTGGAGTCCCGCGCGCGCAGGCCGGCCCCGCCGGCCGGGCCGCTACTGGCCCGAGGGGCGGTCCAGGGGCTCCGTGGTGAAGCCCTTGAGCGTGCTCCACCTGGTCCACTGCGCCCAGTCCTCCTGCCAGTGCCCCCAGCCGTTGGTGGGCTCCAGCTCGCGGGGCGAGCCGGTGATGATGATCGGGTCGCCGATCAGGGTGTTGTCGATGAACCAGCGCGCGTTGGCCGGGCTGACGTTGACGCAGCCGTGGCTCACGTTGGCCCGTCCCTGGGAGCCGACGGACCAGGGGGCGCTGTGCACGTACTCGCCGCTGTTGGAGATGCGGACCGTGTTGTAGACGGTCTTGCGGTAGTAGCCCGGCTGGCCGGGACGGATGCCCGGCGAGATCATGATGGTCACCGGCTCGCGGGACATGGCCAGGTGGATGCCGCTGGTCGTGTGGTACTTCCAGACTCCGCCCTGGCCCGCGCTCATCGGGATGGTCCGGATCTCTTCGCCGTCGCGCCGGACCGTCAGGTGGTGGGTGCGGACGCTGCCCTCGGTGATCTGGGAGCGGCCGATCCTGAAGTCGAGGACGTGGTCGCGCCTGCCGTACAGGCCCCTGCCGCCGCTCACCCCCGCCAGGCGCGCCTCCAGGCGGACCTTGATCCCGGCGGGCCAGAACTTCTTCGGCCGGAAGTGCACGGTCCGGTCGTCGAACCAGTGCCAGGCGCCGTGCACGGGCCTGGAGGTGCGGACCAGGAGGTTCCGCTCGACGGAGAGCCGGTCGGAGATGTCGCGGTCGAAGCCGAGCATGATGGGCATGCCGACGCCCACGGTGAGCCCGGTGTAGTCCTTGTGCGGCGTGATGCTCTGTACGGCGAAGCCGCCCTCGGCCCGCACCGTGGAGAAGGAACTGGTGGACTCCGCGGTGCCGCCGGCCTCGTCCTCCACCGTCACCACGACCTCGTAGACGCTCCCCGGAGCGGCCGTCCCCCGGCTCCGCCACTGGGTCCCGTCGGCGCTCAGCACACCCGTCAGCGAGCCTCTGGAGCCCTTGACCGCCCGCACCGCGACCTTCTCGAGGGTGCCGTTCCTGACGCCGACCAGGACGGTGGTGTCGGTCGGCACGCCGGTGCTCCCGTCCGCGGGCGTCACCATCACGACCGGGTCCTCGGCCGCGGCCTGCGCGGCCGCGCCCGCCCTGCCCGCCTTCCCGGCCTGGCCGGGCGGATCCGTCGCCCCCGTCCCGCGCGCGGCCGCGGCCCCCGCCGGGAGCGCCGTCACCAGCACCAGGGCGAGCAGCCCCGGACCACAGGTCGAACCACGGATCGCCCGCCCCACGTGAACTCCTTCGTCCAGCCGTACTCCACTTCGTTATTACCCGGAGTAAGAGGGGCAGCACGTAACGTACATACGCGAGTGATCAACAAACCCCAAACAAATCCAAAAAGCGGACCGCGGGAGGATCCGCGGTCCGCTCTCCGGACGTGGGGTCCCCGTGTCCCCCGGGTCGGCGCCCAGGGGACACGGGGTTCGGGGCGCTCAGTGCGAGAAGCTGCCCCGGTAGTACTCGAAGACGAAGCCGATCATGGCCATGATGATCGCGAAGACGCCGATCATGAACATCCACCAGCCGACGACCAGGCCCACGGTCGCGAACGCGACGGCCAGGCAGACGAAGAGCGGCCACCAGCTGTGCGGGCTGAAGAAGCCCAGCTCCCCGGCGTCGTCGCTGATCTCGGCCTGCTTGTCGTCCGACGGCTGGTCCCCGATGCGGCGAGCCGTGTACATCAGGTAGTAGCCGATCATGAGGGCGAAGCCCACCGAGATCGCCATCGCCGTCGTGCCGACCGGCTCCTTGGACCAGAACCAGTAGACGACGTCGATCGCGGCGAAGAAGACGCCGCAGAGGATGAACAGCCAGCCCTGAACCTTCATCGGACCTCCTCCAGCTCACGCGGGGCCGGGGCGTGCGGGTGCTTGAGGTCGAACGCGGGGCGCTCGGACCGGATGCGCGGCAGCGAGGTGAAGTTGTGCCGCGGCGGGGGGCAGGAGGTGGCCCACTCCAGTGAGTTGCCGTAGCCCCACGGGTCGTCGACCGTGACCTTCGGCGCGCTCTTGTGCGTCTTCCACACGTTGTAGAAGAACGGCAGCATCGAGGCGCCGGTCAGGAAGGCGCCGACCGAGGAGACCATGTTCAGGTCGGTGAAGCCGTCGATCGGGCTGTAGTCCGCGTAGCGGCGCGGGAAGCCCTGCGCGCCGAGCCAGTGCTGGACCAGGAAGGTGGTGTGGAAGCCGATGAACAGCGTCCAGAAGTGGAACTTGGCCAGCGGCTCGTTCAGCATCTTGCCGGTGAGCTTGGGCCACCAGAAGTAGAAGCCGGCGAACATCGCGAAGACCACGGTGCCGAAGACGACGTAGTGGAAGTGGGCCACCACGAAGTAGGAGTCCGTCACCTGGAAGTCCAGCGGCGGCGAGGCGAGGATGACGCCGGTCAGGCCGCCGAACAGGAAGGTGACCAGGAAGCCGACGGCGAACAGCATCGGCGAGTGCATCGAGATGTGCCCCCGCCACATGGTGCCGATCCAGTTGAAGAACTTCACGCCGGTCGGGACCGCGATCAGGAACGTCATGAAGGAGAAGAACGGGAGCAGCACCTGCCCGGTCGGGAACATGTGGTGCGCCCAGACGGTGATCGACAGGCCCGCGATCGCGATGGTCGCGCCGACCAGGCCGATGTAGCCGAAGATCGGCTTGCGGCTGAAGACCGGCAGGATCTCGGTGATGATGCCGAAGAACGGCAGCGCGATGATGTAGACCTCGGGGTGGCCGAAGAACCAGAACAGGTGCTGCCAGAGCAGCGCGCCTCCGGTGGCCGGGTCGAAGATGTGCGTGCCGAGCTTGCGGTCGGCCAGCAGCCCCAGCAGGGCGGCGGCGAGCACCGGGAAGGCCATCAGCACCAGGATCGAGGTGAGCAGCACGTTCCAGGTGAAGATCGACATGCGGAACATCGTCATGCCCGGAGCGCGCATGGCGATGATCGTGGTGATGAAGTTGACCGAGCCGAGGATCGTGCCCAGACCGCTGATGGTCAGGCCCGCCAGCCACAGGTCACCGCCGACGCCCGGCGAGCTGATCGCGTTCGAGAGCGGGGTGTAGGCCGTCCAGCCGAAGCTGGCCGAACCGCCCGGGGTGAGGAAGCCCGACAGCGTGATGAGGCTGCCGAACAGGAACAGCCAGTAGCTGACCATGTTCAGCCGGGGGAAGGCGACGTCGGGCGCGCCAATCTGCAGCGGCATGAGCGCGTTGGCGAAGCCGGCGAACAGCGGCGTCGCGAACATCAGCAGCATGACGGTGCCGTGCATGGTGAACAGCTGGTTGAACTGCTCGTTACTGGTGAACTGCAGGCCCGGCTGGGTCAGCTCCGCCCGCATGATCAGCGCCATCAGGCCGCCGATCAGGAAGAAGGCGAACGAGGTGATGAAGTAGAGGTTGCCGATCACCTTGTGGTCGGTGGACGTGGCCCACTTCACGATGGTCGACCCCTTGCGGGTCGGTGCCGGCCCGCCGGCGCCGAGCTGGTTCTCTGCGGTCACGGGGTACCCGCCTTGCTAGCCATGTACTGGTCGAATGTGTTCTGGTCGACGACCTTCACCCGGAAGAGCATCCGGCTGTGGTCCACGCCGCACAGCTCCGCGCAGCGGCCCGCGAAGGTGCCCTCCGTGGTCGTGTCGATCTGGAACTTGTTCTGCACGCCCGGGATGACGTCCCGCTTGAACTGGAAGTTCGGCACCCAGAAGGAGTGGATGACATCCGGCGAGACCAGGTCGAACTCGATCTTCTTGCCGACCGGGAGCACCAGCTCGGGGGCCTCGGCGGCCATGTAGCTCTCGGCGGGCCGGCCGACCACCTGGGCCTGCTTGCCGCCGGCCTCGGTGGTGAAGCGCCAGCTCCACTGGAAGCCCTCGACCTTCACCTTGACGTCGGGCCTGTCCGACATCTCGTTGATGTAGTTCTGGTCGCGCGCGGTGAAGAAGAAGAGCACGCTGATCATGATCAGCGGCACGATCGTGTAGAGCATCTCGATCGGCAGGTTGTAGCGCACCTGCGGCGGGAGCTCCGCGGAGTTCTTCCTCTTGCGGTGGAACGCGGCGGACCACAGGATCAGGCCCCACACGACCACGCCGGTGGCCAGAGCCGCGATCCAGGAGCCGTTCCACAGACTCTGGACGGCATCGGCCTGCTTGGTGACGCCCTCCGGCATGCCGCCGCGGGACCAATCTTCGGCACTACACGCCGTCGCGGACACCAGCAGCACCGCCAGAGCGGCAGCGCGTGGCACCCGGCGGCGGGCCAACGGACGCCGTTCGCAACGGCGGGTCGGACTCACGGATCGCCTACCCCACAGATGAAGCCCAGAAGTCGCTCCTGGGCGGTCGTTTGTTCAGGTTCACAGTTTGCAGTTCACAGCTTCACGCTGGGGGACACATTAGCGCGGACCACCCCCGCCCCCCCGCGCGGCCCCGGTCGTGGCGCACGGATGCGACGATTGTGGGCGTGGCGTACTTCGACGCGGCCTCCACCGAGCCGCTGCATCCTCAGGCGCGCGAAGCGCTGATCGCGGCGCTCGACGCCGGCTGGGCCGACCCGGCACGGCTGTACGGCTCCGCCCGCAGGGCAAGGATGTTACTGGAACAGGCGAGGGAGGAGATCGGCGCGGTGCTCGGGGCCCGCGCCGACGAGGTGTCCTTCACCTCCTCCGGCACCCAGGCGGTCCACCTGGGCGTGCTGGGCGCCCTGGCCGGGCGGCGCCGGGCCGGCCGCCGCCTGGTCGTCTCCGCGGTGGAGCACTCCAGCGTGCTGCACGCCGCCGCCCTGCACGAGCGCGACGGCGGCACGGTCGAGACGGTGGGCGTCGGCCGTACCGGCCGGGTGGACGCCGGGGCGTTCGGCGCGGCGGTCCGCGCCGAGGGCACCGCGCTGGCCTGCCTGCAGAGCGCCAACCACGAGGTCGGCACGGTGCAGCCGGTCGCGGAGGCGGCGGCGGCGTGCGCCGAGGCGGGCGTGCCGCTGCTGGTGGACGCCGCGCAGACGGCCGGCCGGCTGCCGCTGCCCGGCGGGTGGTCGGTGCTGGCCGCCAGCGCGCACAAGTGGGGCGGGCCGGCCGGGGTCGGCGTGCTGGTGGTCCGCAAGGGCACCCGCTGGCGCGGCCCGCTCCCGGAGGACGAGCGGGAGCGCCGCCGGGTCCCCGGCTTCGAGAACGTGCCCGCGGTCGTCGCGGCG
>NZ_JBHSBM010000017.1:555348-559843 GCF_042650625.1 Planomonospora corallina | reverse complement strand
CGGGCCGCGGCCGCCGAGGCGGAGCAGGAGGGGGCCCGGCTGGCGGCCCTGGTCGACCGGATCAGGGCCGAGGTGCCCCGGCTCGTCCCCGACGTCGAGGTCATCGGCGACCCCGTGGCGCGGGCGCCGCACATCGTCACCTTCTCCTGCCTCTACGTGGAGGGCGAGGCGCTGCTGACCGAGCTGGACCGGGCGGGATTCGCCGTATCCTCCGGAAGCTCCTGCACGGCGAGTACGCTTCGTCCATCGCACGTCCTGGAGGCGATGGGCGTGCTCACCCATGGGAACGTCCGGGTGTCGCTGCCCCGGGGCGCGTCCGCCGCGGACGTCGACCGGTTCCTCGCCCTGCTGCCGGAGGCCGTGCGCAGGATCCGCGAGGAGGCGGGAGTCAGGTCATGAGCACGATTCGGGGAGTGATTCGGGGAGTGAGAGAGTGACGACGCCGAGACCAGCAGCGGAGGGGGCCGTCCAGCAGCCGGCGCTGACCGTCGACGCCCTGGGCAAGAAGTGCCCTATCCCGATCATCATGCTCGCCGAGCAGATCAACCACGTGCCGCTGAACGGGGTCGTCGCCGTGCTGGCCGACGACCCGGCGGCCTTCACCGACGTGCCCGCCTGGTGCCGGCTGAAGTCGCACCACCACGTGGGCAGCTACGAGCTCCCCCAGGGGGGCTGGGCCATCCACGTGCGGCGCAATTACTGATTCGCCCTGGAATGGGTACGCCTCCCCTGGAACGCGACCTCAACGTTTCGGGGGGAGACGTCATGAGCGGGAACACCGCCAAGGACCTGATGAACTCCGGCTGCCAGTGCATCCAGGCGGAGGAGACACTCGACCGGGCCGCGCAGATGATGAAGGAGATGGACGTCGGGGCCCTGCCCATCTGCGGCAGCGACGACCGGCTCAAGGGCATCATCACCGACCGCGACATCGTCGTGAAGTGCATCGCCGAGGGCAGGGACCCGTCGCGGACCACCGCGGGAGACCTCGCCACCGGCCTGGTCTGGATCTCGGCCGACGCCAGCGTCGAGGAGGCGCTGGCCAAGATGGAGGACAACCAGATCAAGCGGCTCCCGGTCATCGAGAACGGCCGGATCGCCGGCATGATCAGCGAGGCCGACCTGGCCAGGAACCTGCCCGAGGACAAGCTCGCCGACTTCGTCCACCGCGTCTACGCCAGGGGCTGAGCCTCCGGCGTCCACTTCCCCGGGGGCCGGGCGCCTCCGCGGGACAGGGGCGGGCCGCCGCGGGATGGGAGCCGGGCCGCCCCTGAGACGGCCGTGCGCCGCGCCCCCGTGCGGGGGCGCGGCGCACGGCCGTACGGCGGGCCGCGGCGGACCGCGGCCGGCAGGAGAGCACGTCAGGCTCCGTCCGATGGCCCGCGGCGGATCGCGGGCGTCCGGTGGGCGCGTCAGGCTCCGTCAGGCGTGGTGGCAGCGCACGTGGGCGGCCACCTCGGCCGCGGCCTCGGCGCCGTAGGCCGCGGCGAACCGCTCCAGGAAGACCTTCTGGCCGAGCTCGTACTCCTGGCAGCCGACGCGCTCCAGGACGTGGGTGGCGGTGAGGTTGCCGATCTGCCCGCAGCGCTCCAGGGAGAGCCCCCAGGCCACCCCGGCCAGGAAACCCGCGCGGAAGGCGTCGCCGACGCCGGTGGGGTCGGCCTTGCCGAGCTCGGGCGCCGGGGACACGTGCAGCGACGGCTCGCCCCTGCGGTCGATGACGGCGCCCTTGGGGCCGAGCGTGGTGACGCGGACGCCGACCCGGTCGAGGATGTCCTCGTCGGACCAGCCGGTCTTCTGCTCGATCAGCCCCTTCTCGTAGTCGTTGCTGAACAGGTAGGCGGCGCCCTCGATCAGCAGGCGGATCTGCTCACCGGGCATGCGGGCCAGCTGCTGGGAGGGGTCGGCCGCGAACCGGATGCCCCGCTGGCGCGCCTCGTCGGTGTGGCGGAGCATCGCGTCGGGGTCGTTGGGGCTGATCAGCACCAGGTCGAGCCCGTCCACCCGGTCGGCGATCGGCTGCAGCTCGATCAGCCGGGCCTCGGCCATCGCGCCGGTGTAGAACGACGCGATCTGGTTGTGCTCCTCGTCGGTGGTGCACAGGAAGCGGGCGGTGTGGTGCGTCTCCGAGACGTGCACCGAGCCGCAGTCGACCCCGTGGCGCTCCAGCCAGGACCGGTAGTCGGCGAAGTCCGTGCCGACCGCGCCGACCAGGATGGGCGACAGGCCCAGGCAGCCCATGCCGAAGGCGATGTTGGCCGCGCAGCCGCCACGGCGGACTTGCAGGTCGTCCACGAGGAACGACAGGGAGACCCGGTCGAGCTGGTCGGCGATCAGCTGGTCGCCGAAACGGCCCGGGAAGGTCATCAGGTGGTCGGTCGCGATGGAGCCGGTGACGGCGATGCGCACGGGGTCGTTCTCCTCGTTGTCGGCATCTTCGGGCGGTGAGCCACGCAAGGATACGCGAACCGCCGGCGCCCCGCGCGGACTCGGAGCCCTCCGGCGGGCGTCCCGCGGCCCCCCGCGTGATCAGGGAGAAGGCCTCCGGGGAGGGCGAGGCGCTCCGGCCATCGCGGCGGCGGGGGCGTGGAAGGGAATGAAAGGCCTGAAGGGGCCTGAAGGGGCCTGGAGTGGCCTGGAGTGGCCTGGGCGGCATGGAACGGCTCACCGTCCGGGACGCGCGCTCTGGGCGCGGCGTCCCGGACGGTGACCCGGATGCTCCGGGTCCGTGCCCGCTCAGCCGAGCGGGTCGTGCCCGATTAGTTGAACGAGTCGCCGCAGGCGCAGGAGCCGGTGGCGTTCGGGTTGTCGATCGTGAAGCCCTGCTTCTCGATCGTGTCCACGAAGTCGATCGTGGCGCCCATGAGGTACGGCGCGCTCATCCGGTCGGTGACCACGCTGACGCCGTCGAAGTCGGTGACGATGTCGCCGTCCATCGAACGGTCGTCGAAGAAGAGCTGGTAGCGCAGGCCGGAGCAGCCACCGGGCTGCACGGCCACACGCAGCTGGAGGCCCTCCTCGCCCTGCTGCTCCAGCAGGCTCTTGACCTTGGCCGCGGCCGCGTCGCTCAGGATGAGGCCCTGGGCCGTGGTCTCGCTGCTCTCAACCGACATGTGGTGACTCCCGCGTCTACGTCAGCCGCCCTCTCGAGGCGGCCGTCTGTCTCTGACGTCCTTCTCAGACGCTACCAACACCCGCGGGATGCCATGCATTCCGCGTCCCCCTCCCTGCGGAATAAATCCGCGGAGCCGTGTGTCATCATTAGTCGTCAGTTAGACGATAAGGGGGTGTGGTCGTGACGACCACCGAGACCGGGCTTCCGCTCTTCGTCCTCGGCCGCCAGGCCGATCCGCACAGCGAACGGGGGGTGGACTGTCCCGGCGAGCTGCCGCCGGCCTCGGACCCGGCGCTCGTGGAGCGGGCGCGGCGGGCCAAGGCGGCGCTCGGCGACCGGGTCTTCGTGCTCGGCCACCACTACCAGCGCGACGAGGTCATCCAGTTCGCCGACGTGACCGGCGACTCCTTCAAGCTCGCCCAGCAGGCCGCGGCCCGTCCCGAGGCCGAGTACATCGTCTTCTGCGGCGTGCACTTCATGGCCGAGTCGGCGGACATCCTGACCGCCGACACCCAGAAGGTCGTGCTGCCGGACATGGCGGCGGGCTGCTCGATGGCCGACATGGCCACCTTCGACCAGGTCGAGGAGTGCTGGGACGCGCTCGCGGACGCCGGGATCGCCGACGTCACGGTGCCGATCACCTACATGAACTCCAGCGCGGACATCAAGGCGTTCTGCGGGCGCAACGGCGGCGCCGTGTGCACCTCCTCCAACGCGCGCCGGGCCCTGGAGTGGGCGTTCTCCCGCGGCGAGAAGGTGCTCTTCCTCCCCGACCAGCACCTGGGCCGCAACACCGCGGTGCTGGAGATGGGCCTGTCCCTCGACGACTGCGTCGTCTACAACCCGCACCGGCCGAACGGCGGCCTGACCGACGAGCAGCTGCGCGACGCCAAGATGATCCTGTGGCGGGGGCACTGCTCGGTGCACGGGCGCTTCACCGCCGAGAGCGTGGACGACGTCCGCGAGCGCGTCCCCGGCGTCAACGTGCTGGTCCACCCCGAGTGCCGGCACGAGGTGGTCGTCAAGGCCGACCACGTCGGCTCGACGGAGTACATCATCAGGATGCTCACCGAGGCCCCGTCCGGCTCCTCCTGGGCGATCGGCACCGAGCTGAACCTCGTCAAGCGCCTGGCGGCCATGTTCCCCGACAAGAACGTGTCGTTCCTGGACCGGACCGTCTGCTACTGCTCGACGATGAACCGGATCGACCTGCCGCACCTGGTGTGGGCGCTGGAGTCCCTGGCCGCCGGCCAGGTCCCCAACCAGATCACCGTGGACGCGGAGACCACGCACTGGGCCAAGGCCGCCCTGGACCGGATGCTGGCCCTGCCCTGACGGTCCCCGCGCGCGGCGCGCGCCACGCGGAAGGCCCCGGCGGTC
>NZ_JBHSBM010000017.1:550021-555311 GCF_042650625.1 Planomonospora corallina | reverse complement strand
GACCGCCGGGGCCTTCTCCACGTGCGGCGGGCCTGCCCGGCCCTGGGAGGTGCGGGCCGGCCGGCGGCCCGCGACCCCTGCCCGGTCAGCCGCCGATCCGGGTGTAGCGCATGAACTGCTTGCCGTACTCCGCGGTGTCGGTCGTCTCGGCCAGCAGCCGCTTCACCTGGCCGCGGAAGTCGATGACCACGGCCTCGTAGCCGGAGCCCGTCTTCCGCCAGGCCGCGATGTGCTGGTCGTCGTACCAGCCGATGACCCGCTCGGTGACGAACGGGATCCGCGCCTTCGGCTCCCCGTCGACGGTGGTGGACCAGACGCAGATCTCCTGCGTGGTGTCCTTGCAGTAGGTCATCAGCAGCTCGCCGGAGGGGTTGATGTCGTCGCTCTCCACCGTGAGCGGGGTGCCCACGTGGAGCAGCGTCTGCAGCACCACCCCGGTGTCCGGGTCGTAGAAGCGGATGCGGTTGGTCTTGGCCTTGGTGTCGATCGCCCAGGTGCCGACGGCGAGGCCGTCACCGCGCCAGAAGTAGCTCCACTGGCCGGCGTCCCCCTCCTTCACCTTGACAATCTTCGCCTTCTTCGTGGCGACGTCGATGATCGCGAAGCCGTACGGCTTGCTGGTGTTGTCGACGGCCTCGTAGAGCGTGACCAGGGCCTTGCTCTCGTCCGGCGACCACTGCGGCAGCGTCGGGAAGACCGGCGCCTTGGTGATCTTCACGTCGCTCTCCGCGCCGGTCTTGTGGTCGACGATCGAGACCATGGCGTGGTTGTCGTCGCTGTAGACCCGGTCGGTGCCGATCCCCCTGGTGCCCGCGGTGTTCAGCGTGTACTCGAAGTACTTGTCGTTCTTGGCGAACTTGCCGTCGGCGCCCCGGACGTACAGGTGCGTGCCGTTCTCCAGGGTGTAGGCGGTCAGCTTGATCGGGTCGTCGTCGCTCTCGTGGACGGTGGTCGAGCCGCCCGGGAGCTTGACCTCGCGGGTCGCCTCGGGGACCTGGGCCGCGACCGGGGTGGGCGTGGCGCTGCTGTCCCGTCCCGAGGTGACGGCCGGGGGCGTGGTCGGGTCGGAGCCGCTGCCCCGCAGCACCAGCGTGACGCCGCCGCCCACGAGCACGACCGCGAGGACCGCGCCGAGCACCGTCCAGAGCCCGCGCCTGCTTCCGCTTCCGGAGGAGCCGCGCCCCGGCGCCTGCGGGTGCGCGCCGTACGGCGGGGGCGCCTGCGGGGCGCCGAACGGCGGCTGCTGGAAGGCGCCCGGCCCGCTCTGGCCCGGCGGGAAGCCGCCGGGACCACCGGCCTGGTACGGCACCTGCCCGGCGGGGGACGTCAACTGCTGGGCGAAGGCGCCCGGCCCGGTCTGCTGGGGCGGGAAGCCACCGGGGCCCGTCTGGTGGGGCGGGAAGCCGCCGGGCCCGGTCTGGTTCGGCGGGAAGCCCCCCGGACCCGTCTGGTGGGGCGGGAAAGCGCCGGGACCCGCGGGGTGCGCCTCCGGGGACCCGTACGGCAGGGTGCCGCCCTGCGTCGGCACGCCGTACATCGTCTGCTGGAAGGAGCCCGGCCCGGCCTGCTGGGGCGGGAAGCCGCCGGGGCCCGTCTGGTGCGGCACGGCGCCCTGCGGGAAGCCCTGGTAGGGAGCTCCCGGGCCTCCCGGGCCCGTCTGCTGGGCCGCCACGGCCGACCCCTCCGCGAGGATGGTCTGGGGCTCGGGGGCCGGGGCGGAGCCCGTCGTGCCGGGCCCGGCGTGGCCGAGCAGCCGCATCAGCGCTTCGCTCGCCGTCGGGCGGCGGGCGGCGTCCTTGGCCAGGCAGTCGCCCACCAGCCCGCGCAGGGCCTCGTCCTCGATCGCCGACAGGTCGGGCTCCGCGTTCATGATGCGGTTGAAGATCGCCGGAAGGCTGTCGGTGCCGAACGGGGGCTTGCCGGTGGCCGCGAAGACCATCGTGCAGCCCCAGGCGAACATGTCGGCCGCCGCGCCGGCGGCCTCCCCCGCCAGCTGCTCGGGGGTCATGTACGCGGGGGTGCCGATCGCCATCGCGGTCAGCGTCGAGGTCCGGTCGAGCGCCTTGGCGATGCCGAAGTCGATCACCCGGGGGCCGTCGGGGGCGAGCAGCACGTTGGACGGCTTGAAGTCGCGGTGCACGATGCCCGCCTGGTGGATCGCGACGAGCGCGGTGACCGTGCCGATCGCGAGCCGGTGCAGCGCGGAGCCCGACCGGGGCCCCTCGGTGTTGACGACCGCGTCGAGCGTCGGCCCGTCGATGAACTCACTGACGATGTAGGGCCGGTGGTCGTCGTCGACCCCGGTCTCGAGCACCGCGGCGGTGCAGAACGGCGAGACCCGCTGGGCCGTGCTGACCTCGCGGATGAAACGTTCCAACGCTTCTTCGTCCTGAGCGAGGTCGGCGCGGAGCAGCTTGACCGCGACGCGCGCCCCGGTGGGGGACTCGCCGAGGAAGACCGTTCCCTGGCCGCCCTCGCCGAGCCGGGCGGTGAGCCGGTACTCCCGTACCTGCTCGGGGTCACCGGGCCGCAAGGGCGCAAGGTCCGGCATAACGACACCCTCTTTCATGGGCTTTTTGTGTCCCATTGTGAGGGCAAATCTGGGTAACCCGCACCTCAACCCCAGGACAAGAGGGGAGAAAAGCGAGGTCACCGGGACACAAAGGGGCGGCCCGGGCGAACCAGGTTCGCGCCGGGCGTCCGCGCCACGCTCAGGCCGCCTCCGGGCCGGGAGCGGTTATCCGGGGATCAGTCCTTCGTCGCCGAGCATCCCCCGGACCTCCTCCATGGAGGCGTCGGAGGGCGGCAGGATCAGCTCCGAGGGCTCCAGGCTCTCGTCCGGCAGCTCCCGGCCGACGTCGCGCACCTTGTCCAGCAGGGCGTGCAGCCGGACCCGGAACGTCTCCTCGTCTCCGGCCCGGATCGACTCCTCCAGCTCCCCGTCGAGGCGGTTGAGGACCTCGAGGTCGCCCTCGGCGATCTCGACCTGCCCCTCGCCCATGATGCGGATGATCACTGTCCCTCCCCCGGCTGCCGGTACTGCTGGGTCGGGGGCTGCTGCGGCTGGCCGTACTGCTCGGCCGGCGGCTGCTGGTACTGCGGCTGGGGCTGGGCCTGCGGCTGGGGCTGCTGCTGCGGGGAGCCCTGCTCGATCGCGCCCTGCGGCGCGGGCCCCTGGCCCAGCTCGGCCTTCATCCGGGCGATCTCCAGCTCCACGTCGCGGCCGCCGCCCATGCGGTCCAGCTCCGCCTGGATGTCGTCGCCGCGGGAACCGCTGAAGTCGTCGAGCGCGCCGCTGGCGAGCAGCTCGTCGATCGCGCCGGCCCGCGCCTGCATCTGCGCGGTCTTGTCCTCCGCGCGCTGGATGGCCAGGCCGACGTCGCCCATCTCCTCGGAGATGCCGGAGAAGGCCTCGTTGATCCGCGTCTGCGCCTCGGCGGCGGTGTAGGTCGCCTTGATGGTCTCCTTGCGCGTGCGGAAGGCGTCGACCTTGGCCTGGAGGCGGTGGGAGGCGTGGGTGAGCTTCTCCTCCTCCGCCTGCAGGTTGTCGTGCTGCACCCGCAGGTCGGCGATCTGGGTCTGCAGCGCGCTGCGGCGGGTCAGCGCCTCGCGGGCCAGGTCCTCCCGGCCGACGCTGAGCGCCTTGCGGCCCTGGTCCTCCAGCTTCCGCGACTGCGCCTCGATCTGGTTGATCTGCAGCTCGACCCGCTTGCGCGAGGTCGCGACGTCGGCCACGCCCCGGCGCACCTTCTGCAGCAGCTCCAGCTGCCGCTGATAGGAGTAGTCCAAGGTCTGGCGCGGATCCTCCATCTTGTCCAAGGCCTGGTTGGCCTTGGACTTAAAGATCATGGAAAGTCTCTTCATCACGCTCATGCGCGTCGGCCGTCCCCTTCTTCACGTGCGCTTCGGACCACCCCAGGTGATTCCCGCCCCCGGGTAAAAGCGGCGGTGCCACATAGGGTTCACCCTACGCATAACGCACGGGGGCGTCACTAAGTTGCAGTCCCGGTAGGCTGACCTTGTGTTCCGACGTACCCAGACCACCGCGGACGATTCCCCCGTCTCCGCCACCGATCCTAAGCCTGCGGGCAAGGGGCGTCCCACACCCAAGCGCCGGGATGCCGAAGGACGCCGCCGCCAGCCGGTGACCGCCCCCAAGAACCGCAAGGAGGCCTACCGGCAGCTCCGCGAGCGCCAGGCCGCCGAGCGCGCCAGGGCCCGCGAGGGCATGCTCCGCGGCGAGGAACGCTACTTCCCGGCCCGCGACCGCGGCCCGGTCCGGAAGTTCGCCCGCGACTGGGTCGACTCGCGCCGCCTGCTCAGCCAGTACTTCCTGCCGTTCTCCCTGGTCATCCTCCTGGCCACCTGGATCCCCTTCCCGCCCGCCGTCCGCGGCTACGTCTACATCGCCGTGATCACCATCGGCTGGCCGATCATGATGCTGGGCGTGCTGCTCACCTCGCTCTGGGTGTCCTGGCAGGTCAAGAAGACCGCCGCGGAGAAGTTCCCCGGCGAGAGCCTCAAGGGCGTCGGCTTCTACGCGGCGATGCGCGCCCTGCAGATCCGCAAGCTGCGCTTCCCGCCGCCGCAGTTCCTGCCCGGCGGCAAGCCCGTCCCGCCGAAGAAGTAGGCAGAAGAAGCAGCCACCGGCCGGACCGTCCCGTCACCGAGCCCCGCCCGTCCGCGGCGGGGCTCTCGTGTTCCGGCACCCGTCGGGCTCCTCGGCCTCCTTCGTCTCCTCCCCCCGTCCGGCCGCTCAGTCTCCTCCGCTCAGTCTCCTCCGCTCAGTCTCCTCCGCTCAGTCTCCTCCGCTCAGTCTCCTCCGCGCGCCCGGGCCGCTCCGCCGGCTCACCCCGCGGCGGTCCCCGTCACTCGTCGGCCGTCCAGTCCAGCGCCCCGCCGTTCACCACCGGCTTCCGTTCGCGGATCCCCCGCACGCTCAGGAGCCCGTCGCCCAGCGGGCCGAACGCCCCGGACCTCCGGGTGGCGGCGGGACAGTGCCGGCGGGGACGCCGTCCCCGCCGTCCCCGCCGGGCGCGGCCCGGTCCGGCCCGGACGTCGGCGCCGCGCAGCGGGCGTGCAGCCTGCCGTCCTCCATCCGGGTGGGCGTGGTGCAGTCGCGGCCGTCCAGCACGAACGGGAGCTCGTCGTCGCTGAAGTAGTGCTCCACGACGTACTCGCGCTCCGGCGGTCCCTCCTTGGAGAAGACCGCCGACTCCAGGGCCGCCGCGGCGACGGCCAGCAGGCACAGCGCCGCCACCGCCGAGCCCAGGCGCACCAGCCGGCGGGG
>NZ_JBHSBM010000017.1:549792-550012 GCF_042650625.1 Planomonospora corallina | reverse complement strand
CCCGTCCCGCGGCGGGCGGCGCGGCGGCAGCGGTCCCGGCTCGTACGGCCTGCGGGCGTACCGCGCCAGGTCGGCGGCGGTCGGAGTGCCGAGGATGGGGGCGGGCGGCCACGGCGCCGCGGTCTCCCCCTCCGGCTCCTCCTCCGGCCCGGGCCCCGCGGCACAGGCCGCCCGGGGAGCCTCCGCCGCGCCGCCGGCCGTACCCGTCCCCGGCGCCCGC
>NZ_JBHSBM010000017.1:520728-549784 GCF_042650625.1 Planomonospora corallina | reverse complement strand
GCCCGGCGGGACCGGACGGCTCCGCAGCCGGACCGCCACGACCGCCACCGCGACGACCGCCGCCGCCGCGCCGGCCGCGAGCGCGAGCCGTACCCATCGGAGAGTGATCAACCGTCGCACGCCGGGCAGAGTATCCCGAATCGGATCTCCACCCGGCGCCTACTAGGGTCGAACCATGGAATTCCGTCACCTCGGCCGCAGCGGTCTCATGGTCAGTGAGATCAGCTACGGCAATTGGATCACCCACGGTTCCCAGGTCGAGGAGGACGCCGCCAAGGAGTGCGTGAAGGCGGCGCTCGACGAGGGGATCACCACCTTCGACACCGCCGACGTCTACGCCGGCACCCGGGCCGAGGAGGTCCTCGGCCGGGCCCTGAAGGGCGTGCGCCGGGAGTCTCTGGAGATCTTCACCAAGGTCTACTGGCCGACCGGCCCCGGCCCCAACGACCGCGGGCTGTCCCGCAAGCACATCACCGAGTCGATCCACGGCTCGCTGCGCCGCCTGCAGACCGACTACGTCGACCTCTACCAGGCCCACCGGTTCGACCACGAGACTCCGCTCGAGGAGACCCTCAAGACCTTCGACGACCTGGTGCGGCAGGGCAAGGTCCTCTACGTCGGCGTCAGCGAGTGGAGCGCCGAGCAGATCGCCGCGGCACTGAAGATCGCCGACGAGATGGGCTTCGACCGCCTGGTCTCCAACCAGCCGCAGTACTCCATGCTGTGGCGGGTCATCGAGGCCGAGGTCGTGCCGCTCTGCGAGAAGGAGGGCCTCGGCCAGATCGTCTGGTCCCCGATCGCCCAGGGCGTGCTCACCGGCAAGTACCTGCCGGGCCAGCCGCCGCCCGCCGGATCCCGGGCCACCGACCCGAGCGGGAGCAACTTCATCTCCCGGATGCTCACCGACGACGTGCTCGCCCGCGTGCAGGAGCTGAAGCCGATCGCCTCCGACCTGGGTCTGACCATGGCCCAGCTCGCGGTGGCGTGGGTGCTGCAGAACCCGAACGTGTCCTCCGCCATCGTCGGCGCGACCAAGCCCGAGCAGGTCCGCGACAACGTCAAGGCCTCCGGCGTCAAGCTGGACGCCGAGGTGATGAAGAAGATCGACGACGTGCTGGGCCCGATCGTCGAGCGGGACCCGGCCAAGACCGTCAGCCCGCCCAAGCGCCCGTAGGGACGGACGCCCGCGCTCCGTCCACCGGACGGCCGCCGGGCCGGTGAAGGCCCGGTCCTCTCCCGGCGGGGGAGGCCCGGGCCTCTCGTGTGAAGGGCCGGGAGCGCGCGAGGCTACTCCTCGCGCAGCGACATCCCGGCGTACTCGACCCGGTCGTCTTCCAGGAGCGTGACCTTCTCCACGCCGGCCGCCAGCAGCTCGCGCCAGTTCTCGCCGAGCCAGGACTCGGCGTCGGACTGACTCGTGAACGTGTCCGCCGGCGCGACCCCCTCGGTCACCTCTCCGCCGTTCGCGTTCTCGTAACGCCAGCGCCACGCCATGCCACACGCTCCTTCCTGCCGGTTCCGCCGCGCCCAGGCGGCTCCGAGAGCCTACGTGATCTCGGAGTCCGGCGCACCGCGCACCCGCCGGGCCGTGCGACCCTTGCCGGGTGAGAGTCCTGTTCGAGGGTACGGCGGGCCCGTACGGCCTGCCGGTTCCCGGCTGCCCCTGCGCCCCCTGCGCCCGGGTGGCCGTCCCCCGGAAGCCTGCCCTGGTCCTCGTCGACGGCCGTCCCGTCCTGCCCGGGGAGACGGTCGTCACCGCCGGCGGACGGCGTCTGCTGTACGCGGCGCCGGACGCCGCCTCCGGGGACGGTCCCTGTGACGGCCCCTGTGACGCCGGGCCCTTCGACGTCGTGCTGATCGACGTGCTGGACCGGCCGGAGCGGCTGGGCGGCCTGCGCCGGCGGGGCCTGGTCACCGGCCGCACCCACGTCGTGGCCGTCGGGATCGACCACCGGGCGCCGAGCGAGGCCGAGCTGGGGCGGCGGCTCGCGCTGTGGGGGGTGCGGGCCGTACCGGACGGGACGGTGCTCGACACCGACGAGGACACGCCCGCCCGCCCGTGCCTGCCGCGCCGCAGCCTGCTGCTGGGCGGCTCCCGGTCGGGCAAGTCGGCCGAGGCCGAGCTCCGGCTGCTGGCCGAGCCGGAGGTCGTCTACGTGGCGACCGGGCCGTCCGGCGACGGCGACCCGGAGTGGCGCGAGCGCGTCCGGGCCCACCGGGAGCGCCGCCCGGCCCACTGGAGCACGGTGGAGAGCACGGACGTGGCCGGGCTGCTGGGGAGCGCGCCGGCGCCCCTGCTGATCGACGGGCTGGGCACCTGGGTCGCCGCCGTCCTCGACGAGTGCGGCGCGTGGGAGGGCGGACCCGGGGCGCTCGCCAGGGCCGAGGAGCGCTGCGACGAGCTGGTGGCCGCGTGGCGGCGGGCGCGGAGGCCGGTCGTGGCCGTCTCGGACGAGGTCGGCCTGGGCGTGGTCCCGGCGACCGCCGGCGGGCGGCTCTTCCGTGACGTGCTGGGCCGGCTGAACCAGCGTCTGGCCGCCGAGACGGAGGACGTCGCCCTGGTCGTCGCCGGGCGCCTGCTCCCCCTGCCCCTCTGACCCTGCCCCTCTGCCCCTGCCCCTACGGCCCTCGCCCTGCCGCCTCTCCGATCACCTCCCCTGCCTCCTGACCCCTGACCTCCTGCCCTCTCCGTCCTCTCGTCTCCGGCCTCTCCCCCGCTCCCCCGCTCCCCCGTCAGGCCACCGCCCCGTACCGGAGCCGCCGGGCGCTACGATCGTCGGCCATGCCCGCGCAGCCGCCCCCGGACAGCCCCCGCGACCCCGAGAGTCCTCACGATCCCGAGGACCGGCGGGCCCCGGAGAGCCCCGCCGCCCCGTCCACGTTCGGGGACGGGCTGCGGCTGGCGGTCGGCACGCTGAGCGTCTTCCCGGTGCGGCCGGGGACCGTGGACCGCCGGGCGGGCGGCCGGGCGATGGCGCTCGCCCCCCTGGTGGGCGCGGCGCTGGGCGCCGTCGCGGCGGCCGTGCTCGCGGGCGCGCTCTTCCTGGGCGTCTCGCCGCTGCTCGCCTCGCTCCTCGCGGTCGGCACGCTGGCGCTGCTCACCCGGGCCCTGCACCTGGACGGGCTGGCCGACCTGGCCGACGGACTGGGCAGCGGCAGGCCCGCCGGACAGGCCCTGGACATCATGAAGCGCTCCGACATCGGCCCGTTCGGGGTGGTGACGCTGGTCTTCGTCCTGGGCGTGCAGGTGGTGGCGCTGGCGGAGGTCTCCGCCGCCGGGCACGGGCCGGTCGCGCTGGTCGCCGCCTGCGTCGCCGGGCGGCTGGCGATCACCTGGGCCTGCCACGAGAACGTCCCCGCGGCCCGCCCGGGCGGGCTGGGCGCGACGGTCGCGGGCACCGTACGGCGCGGCCCCGCGCTGGCCGCCACCGCGCTCTCGCTGGCGGGCCTGGCCGTGCTGTCGCTCGCCCACCACACCGGCGCCCTCGACCTGCTCGCTTCCTCCGGGAGCGCCGCCGACCGCCGCTACGCGGACTACTCCCCCGCCGACTCGGTGGAGGGGGAGATCGCGTCGATGGCCCGCGGGTTCGTCATCGGGGTCGAGAACCGGATCGGGCCGTGCCCGGGCCCCTCCTGCCCTCTCGAGCCCGGCCTCGTCGTGGGGGAATCCGACCCGGTCGTCCTCCTCGCGGACGGGCTGCTGGGCGGCGCGCCGTTCCCGCTCGTCCTGGCGGGCCTCCCGCTCGCCCTGGCGACCGGGTTACTGGCGGCCTCGGCGCTGCGGCGCCGGGCGGTGCGGCGGCTGGGCGGGATCACCGGGGACGTGCTGGGCGCGCTCGCCGAGACCGCCGCGGCCGCCATGCTGGTGGCCTGCGCGTTCCTGTGGTGAGGCTTCCCGGGTCCCCGCCGGGCCCGGGAAGCCTCTCCTCGGCCTCCGGAACCCGTCCCGGTCCCGGGGACCGTCCTCCGGGCGGCACGACGCCGTCCGGGAGACCCGCTCGGGCCCCGGGGATCACCCCGGGGATCCTCCTCCGGGCGGCACGTCGGCGTCCGGAGGACCCGCTCCGGTCCGCGGCGGGGACCCGGAGGGTCACGACAGCTCCCTGATGACGTGCACGACCTCCTCGGGGCCGTAGCCGTACTGGTCGGCCAGGGCGAGCAGGTCGCGTACGGCCTCGGCCAGCACCCCGCGGGCGTCGGGCCGGCGCAGCACGCTGACGCCCCGGCCGCGCCGGAACTCCAGCAGTCCCTCGTCCCGCAGCCCGCGCAGCGCGCGCAGGACGGTGTTGGCGTTGACGCCGAGGGCGGCGGCCAGGTCGCGGGCGGGCGGGAGGCGGTCGCCCGGGGCGTAGGCCCCGGCGGCGACGGCGCGGCGGACCGCTCCGGCCACCTGGACGTGGAGCGGCCGGGAGTCGTTCAAATCCAGGGTGATGCTCATGGTGACGTCGACATTAGCTCCATCGAACAGATGGAGCCACATACATTGGCACCATTTTGGATCTACCGATTGGTAGGACGACCCCCTGTTTACGCGAAGGGCCCCGACAGGACTAGCATCGCCCACGTGACCACAGTGCGGCTGAACTCAAGTGACAACGTCGTCTCTTTCGACACCGAAGCGCTGGTCGTCGGAGTCCATTCCGGTCCGGACGGCCTGCGCGCCGCGCCCGGGGCCGAGGGGCTCGACGAGGCGCTCGGCGGCAGGCTCGCCGCCACCCTCGGCGCCATGGGCGTCAAGGGCAAGACCGGGGAGATCGCCAAGGTTCCGACCTTCGGCGCGCTGACCGCCCCGCTCCTCGTCGCCGTGGGCCTCGGCGACGCCCCCGAGGGGGACTACGACCCCGAGGCCCTCCGCCGTGCCGCGGGCACCGCGACCCGCGCCCTGGCCGGGACCGGCCGGGTCGCGCTCGCCCTGCCCTCCCCCGACGCGGAGCGGACCGGCGCGCTGGCCCTGGGCGGCCTGCTGGGCGCCTACTCCTTCACCAAGTACCGGACCGGCGGCGAGCAGCCCGCCCCGGTGGACGAGATCACCGTGCTGAGCGGGGCCAAGGACGCCGAGGAGGCCGTCGCGCGCGCCTCCACGATCGCCGCCTCCGTCTCCCTGGTCCGCGACCTGGTCAACACCCCGCCCTCGGACCTGTGGCCGGCCCGTTTCGCGGAGATCGCCGAGCAGACCGGCGGCGAGGCCGGCCTCTCGGTGGAGGTGCTCGACGAGACCGCCCTCAAGGAGGGCGGCTACGGCGGCATCGTCGCCGTCGGCCAGGGCTCCGCCAACCCGCCGCGCCTGGTCCGGCTCGCCTACAGCCACCCGGAGGCGTCCAAGACGGTCGCCTTCGTCGGCAAGGGCATCACCTTCGACTCGGGCGGCCTGTCGCTCAAGCCCACCACCTCGATGGACTGGATGAAGTCCGACATGGGCGGCGCGGGCGCGGTCTTCGGCGCGCTCGTCGCCATCGCCCGGCTGGGCCTGAAGGTCAACGCGGTCGGCTACATGTGCCTGGCCGAGAACATGCCGAGCGGCACCGCCCAGCGCCCCTCGGACGTGTTCACCAGCTACGCGGGCAAGACGGTGGAGGTGCTCGACACCGACGCCGAGGGCCGCCTGGTCCTGGCCGACGGCATCGCCCGCGCCGGCGAGGACGACCCCGACCTGATCGTGGACGTCGCCACGCTCACCGGCGCGCAGATCGTCGCGCTCGGCTGGCGCACGGCGGGCGTCATGGCCAACGACGACGAGCTCCGCGAGGAGGTCGTCCGGATCGCCGGGGAGCAGGGCGAGAACGCCTGGGGCATGCCGCTGCCCGAGGAGCTCCGCAAGGGTCTCGACTCCCCCGTCGCCGACATCGCCAACCTGCACCCCGAGCGCTTCGGGGGCATGCTGACCGCGGCCATCTTCCTGCGGGAGTTCGTGCCGGAGGGCGTGCGCTGGGCGCACATCGACATGGCCGGCCCCGCCTTCAACAAGGGCGAGCCGCACGGCTACACGCCGAAGGGCGGGACCGGCGCGATCACCCGGACCCTCATCGGCCTCGCCGAGCGCTACGCCGGCTGAGGTCACCCTGCGCGAGCAGGGCACACGCTACGTGAACAAGTGAAAAGATGTGGTCGCCGGGGGCGGGCGAGGAGCGCGACCCCGGCGGCGCACCGATCCGACAAGGAGCATTCCTGTGGCTGATGGCAGCGGCCCCTACGACATCGTCGTACTGGGTGGCGGTAGTGGTGGGTATGCCTGCGCTCTGCGGGCGGCCGAGCTGGGCAAGACGGTCGCGCTGATCGAGAAGGACAAGATCGGCGGCACCTGCCTGCACCGGGGATGCATCCCCACCAAGGCCCTCCTGCACTCGGCGGAGGTCGCCGACGAGGCGCGCGAGAGCGAGTCCTACGGCGTCAAGGCCCGTTTCGAGGGCATCGACATGCCCGGCGTGCACTCGTTCAAGGACAAGATCGTCACCCGCGCCTGGAAGGGCGTGCAGGGCCTGCTCAAGAGCAGGGGCATCACGATCATCGAGGGCGAGGGCCGCCTGGTCGGCTCCAACCGCGTCGCCGTGGGCGACGACGTCTACGAGGGCCGCAACATCGTGCTGGCGACGGGCTCGGCGCCCAGGTCGCTGCCCGGCCTGGAGATCGACGGCGAGCGGATCATCACCAGCGAGCACGCGCTCAAGCTCGACCGCGTGCCGTCCTCGGTCGTCGTGCTGGGCGGCGGCGTCATCGGCGTGGAGTTCGCCAGCGTCTGGCGCTCCTTCGGCGCCGAGGTGACGATCGTCGAGGCCCTGCCGCACCTGCTCCCGCTGGAGGAGGAGTCCAGCTCCAAGCTGCTGGAGCGGGCCTTCCGCCGCCGCGGCATCAAGCAGGAGCTGGGCGTCTTCTTCGAGGGCGTCAAGACCACCGACACCGGCGTGGTCGTCAGCCTGGCCAACGGCAAGACCCTCGAGGCCGAGCTGCTGCTGGTGGCCGTCGGCCGCGGCGCCGTCACCGCCGGCATGGGCTTCGAGGAGGCGGGCGTCGCGATCGAGCGCGGCACCGTCGTCGTCAACGAGCACTGCCAGACCAGCGTGCCGGGCGTCTACGCGGTCGGCGACCTGATCCCCACCCTGCAGCTCGCCCACGCCGGCTTCGCCGAGGGCATCATGGTCGCCGAGCACATCGCCGGCCTCAACCCGCCCGCGATCGACTACGACGGCGTGCCCCGCATCACCTACTCCGACCCCGAGGTCGCCTCCATCGGCATCACCTCGGCGCAGGCCCGGGAGCGCGGCTACGAGATCGTCGAGGCCTCCTACGACCTCGCGGGCAACCCCAAGAGCCAGATCCTCGGCACCCAGGGCTCGGTCAAGGTCATCGCCCAGAAGGACGGCCCGGTGCTCGGCATCCACATGGTGGGCCGCCGCATCGGCGAGCTGGTCACCGAGGGTCAGCTGATCTACAACTGGGAGGCCCTGCCCTCCGAGGTCGCCCAGCTCATCCACGCGCACCCGACCCAGTCCGAGGCCGTCGGCGAGGCGATGCTCGTCCTGGCCGGCAAGCCGCTGCACGTCCACAACTAGTCGAAGCCCTCCACTCGGAACGCGAGAGAAGACACCATGCCGAAGTCCGTACAGATGCCCCAGCTCGGCGAGAGCGTCACCGAGGGCACCGTCACCCGCTGGCTGAAGAAGGAGGGCGAGCGCGTCGAGGCCGACGAGCCGCTCCTCGAGGTCTCCACCGACAAGGTGGACACCGAGATCCCCTCGCCCGCGGCCGGGATCCTCGTCAAGATCATCGTCGGGGAGGACGAGACCGTCGAGGTCGGCACCGAGCTGGCTCTCATCGACGAGAACGCCACCGAGGGCGCCGCCGCCCCGGCGGAGGCCCCCGCGGCCCCGGCTCCGGCCCCCGAGCCCGAGCCCGCGCCGGCCCCGCAGGCGCCGATCTCCTCCATCCCGCAGCCCGCCCCGCAGGCCGCCCCGCCGGCTCCTCCGGCTCCCCCGCAGCCCGCCCCGCAGGCCGCCCCGGCGCCCCAGGCTCCGCCCGCCCCCGCTCCGGCTCCGGCCCCGCAGGCCGCCCCGGCCCCGGCCGCCGGTGGCGAGAGCCCCTACGTCACGCCGCTGGTCCGCAAGCTGGCCGCCGAGCACAACGTGGACCTGGACAGCCTGAGCGGCACGGGCGTCGGCGGCCGCATCCGCAAGCAGGACGTGCTCGAGGCCGCGCGCGCCCAACGTGAGCGGACCCCCGCGCAGGCCCCGGCCGCCGCGCAGCCCGCCGCCCCGGCCGCCCCCGCCGCGCAGGCCCCGGCCGCCGCCCCGGCCCCCGAGCCGGTCGAGGTGGACACGACCCTGCGTGGCCGTACCGAGAAGATGTCCCGCCTGCGTCAGACCATCGCCAAGCGCATGGTCGAGTCGCTGCAGGTCTCGGCCCAGCTCACCACCGTGGTCGAGGTCGACGTCACCCGGATCGCGCGCCTGCGCGACCGGGCCAAGGGCGAGTTCCAGCGGCGCGAGGGCGTCAAGCTCTCCTTCATGCCGTTCTTCGCCCTCGCCGCGGTCGAGGCGCTCAAGCAGCACCCCAAGCTGAACGCCACGATCAACAGCGAGACCAACGAGGTCACCTACTTCGACGTCGAGCACCTCGGCTTCGCGACGGACACCGAGCGCGGCCTGCTCGTCCCGGTGATCAAGAACGCCGGCGACCTCAACATCGCCGGCCTCGCCCGCAAGATCGCCGATCTGGCCGAGCGCACCCGCACCAACAAGGTGAGCCCGGACGAGATCACCGGCGGCACGTTCACGCTGACCAACACCGGCAGCCGGGGCGCGCTGTTCGACACGCCGATCCTCAACCAGCCGCAGGTCGGCATGCTGGGCACCGGCGCGGTCGTCAAGCGCCCGGTCGTCGTGGACACCCCCGAGGGCGAGGTCATCGCCGTCCGCTCGATGGTGTACCTCGCGCTCAGCTACGACCACCGCCTGGTCGACGGCGCCGACGCCGCCCGCTTCCTGACGACGATCAAGCGTCGTCTGGAGGAGGGCAACTTCGACGGGCAGCTGGGCCTCTGACGGAGCGCTGACGGGCCTCCGACGCCCGGCTCCGCCGAGCCCACCGGGCCGGTCCGCACCGCGAGGACCGGCCCGGCCCCTTTTCCCGGCCCCCTTCTCCCCCCGCCGCTCCCCGGCCCCTCCCCCGCTCCCGGATCCGCCCGGGCCCGGCCTCTCCCGAGGGTTCCGGCCCTCCGGGGGCCGCGCGGCGGACCGGTCCGCGGCCCGGAGCGCGCCGCCTCGGGACCGCGGACGGCGCCGGTTAGATTGGGGCGTATGACGGTCATCGTGACGGGCGCCTCCGGCCTGCTGGGCTCGGCCCTGGTCAGGTCGCTGCGCGCCGACGGGTCCCGGGTGGTCCGCCTGGTACGGCGGGCGCCGCAGAGCACCGACGAGTCGTTCTGGAACCCCGAGAAGGGCCTCATCGACCCGGCGGCGCTGCGCGGGGCGGAGGCGGTGGTGCACCTCGCCGGCGCGGGGATCGGCGACCGGCGCTGGAGCGACGAGCGCAAGCGCGAGATCATGCGCAGCCGCGTGGACGGCACCCGCACGCTCGTGGCGGCGCTGGCGTCCCAGCCGGTCCGGCCGGCGGTGCTGCTGTCGGCCTCCGCGGTCGGCTACTACGGGGACACCGGCGACCGCGAGGTGGACGAGTCGGCCCCGCCCGGCGAGGGCTTCCTCGCCGAGGTGGTGCGGGCCTGGGAGGCCGAGACCCGTCCGGCCGCCGAGGCGGGCATCCGGACCGTGACGCTCCGGACCGGGCTGGTTCTGAGCCGCGAGGGCGGCATGCTCGGCCGGATCCTGCCAATCTTCAAGCTCGGGCTGGGGGCGCCGCTGGGCTCCGGCCGGCAGTACTGGTCGTGGATCTCGCTGGACGACTGGGTGGGGGCCGTACGGCACCTCATGGCGGGCCGGGCGGGCGGCCAGGACGGCGGGGGCGTCTCGGGGCCGGTGAACGTGACCGCGCCGGAGCCGGTGACCAACGCCGCCTTCACCTCCGCCCTGGCCGGGGCGGTGCACCGGCCGGCGATGCCGCTGGCCGTGCCCGCGCCCGTGCTCCGCGCCGCGCTCGGCGAGTTCGCGCAGGAGGGGGTGCTGACCGGGCAGCGGGTGGTGCCCCGGCGGCTGCTCGACGCGGGCTACGCGTTCCGGCATATCCGTCTCAACGAGGCACTCTCCGCCGTACTCTAGGGTCCCTGTTCCCACTGGAGTAACCGGGGAGATCGACGTCATGAGCAGATCCGGCCAGTCCCACATCCTCGCCATCGGCGGCGGCTCGTTCCGCCCCTCCGCCCGCTACGGCTTCATCGAGGCCAGCCCGCTGCTGCGCTACGCCCTCGACCTCACCGGCCAGGACCGGCCCCGGCTGGGTCTGCTGGCCACCGCGACCGGGGACGACGCCGACTGGCTGCTGAAGATGTACGGGGCGTTCCGCGACTGGGACGTCGAGATCAGCCACCTGACGGTGTTCCCGATGCCGAACGTCGAGGACCCGCGCGAGTGGATCCTCAGCCAGGACATGATCTACGTCAGCGGCGGCAGTGTGGCCAACCTGGCGGCGCTGTGGCGGCTGCACGGCCTGGACGAGGCCTTCGAGGAGGCGTGGAAGGCCGGCGTGGTGCTGTCCGGGCAGAGCGCGGGCGCGCTCTGCTGGCACGTCGGCGGCAACACCGACTCCTTCGGGCCGGTCCTGCGGCCGTGGGCCGAGGGCCTGGCCCTGCTGCCGTACTCGTGCGGCGTGCACTACGACTCCGACCCGCAGCGGCGCGAGCTGCTGCACGCCTCGGTGGCCTCCGGCGAGCTGCCCGGCGGCTACGCCGCCGACGAGGGCGTCGGGCTCCACTACGTCGGCACCGAGTTCATCCAGGCCGTCAGCGTGCGCGAGGGCGCGGGCGCCTACCGGATCGAGCACGACGGCGCCGACGGGGTCAAGGAGTTCCGCATCGAGCCCCGCCTGCTGGCGTCCTGACGGGCTCCCCCAGGTCAACTACTCTTGAGCCGTGAGCGAGCTGGCAGTCGTCCGTCTTGGCGTCGATGTCCCCTACGAGCAGGCCTGGGATCTCCAGCGGCGGATCCACGCCGCCCGCGTCGCCGACCGGATGCCGGACACCTGCCTGGTGCTCGAGCACGCGCCGGTCTACACCGCCGGCCGGCGCACCGCCCCGCACGAGCGGCCCGCCGACGGCACCCCCGTCATCGACGTCGACCGCGGGGGCCGCATCACCTGGCACGGCCCGGGGCAGCTCGTCTGCTACCCCGTCGTCCGGCTGGGCGGGCGGCTGGACGTCGTCACCTACGTCGGCCTGCTGGAGGAGTCCCTCATCCAGGTCTGCGCCGACTTCGGGGTGAGCGCGGTCCGGGTCGCCGGGCGCAGCGGCGTCTGGGTCGCCGGGGACCCCTCGCACGGCCTGCCCGACCGCCAGATCGGCGCGGTCGGCATCCGGGTCGCGGGCGGCGTCACGATGCACGGCTACGCGCTCAACTGCTCCAACGACCCGAGCTGGTACAACCGGATCGTCCCCTGCGGGTTCGCCGACGCGGGCGTCTCCTCGCTCTCGGCGGAGACCGGCCGCCGGATCGTGGTCGACGACGTCGTGCCGTACGCCGAGAAGCGGCTGGCCGAGGCGCTGCGCGCGCAGGCCTTCGACCTGCCCGAGGAGGAGCTCTTCCGGCACTAGCGGTCCCCTCCTCCCCCGGTCTCCCCCGGGTCCGCTCCGAACTCCGCAGGGACGTAAGGTGGGATCGTGAGCGAGCGAAGCAAGCGAGCCGATAGGCACAGCACCTTGGTCATGCGACCGACGAAGGAGGGAGCATGACCGTGGCTCCTGATGGCCGAAAGCTCCTCCGCCTGGAGGTTCGCAACGCCGAGACCCCGATCGAGAAGAAGCCCGAGTGGATCAAGACCCGGTTCCGGACCGGGCCCAACCACACCGAGCTGCGGGCGCTGGTCAAACGCGAGGGCCTGCACACGGTCTGCCAGGAGGCGGGCTGCCCCAACATCTCGGAGTGCTGGGAGGACCGCGAGGCGACCTTCCTCATCGGCGGCGACCAGTGCACCCGGCGGTGCGACTTCTGCCAGATCGACACCGGCAAGCCCAAGGAGTACGACACCGACGAGCCGCGCCGCGTCGCCGAGTCGGTCCGCCAGATGGGCCTCAACTACGCGACCGTGACCGGTGTCGCCCGCGACGACCTGCCCGACGGCGGCGCCTGGCTGTACGCCGAGACCGCCCGGCAGATCCACACGCTGCTGCCCGGCTGCGGCGTCGAGCTGCTGGTGCCCGACTTCAACGGCGACCAGGCACAGCTGGAGGAGGTCTTCTCCGCCGCGCCCGAGGTGTTCGCGCACAACATCGAGACCGTGCCGCGGATCTTCAAGCGCATCCGTCCCGGCTTCCGCTACGAGCGCTCCCTGGACGTCATCGCCAAGGCCCGGGCGGCCGGGCTGGTCACCAAGTCCAACCTGATCCTGGGCATGGGCGAGGAGCCGGCGGAGGTCCTCGAGGCCATGCGCGACCTGCGCGACGCCGGGTGCGACCTGCTCACCGTCACCCAGTACCTGCGGCCCACCCCGCGCCACCACCCGGTGGAGCGCTGGGTCAAGCCCGAGGAGTTCGTGCAGTTCGCCAAGGACGCCGAGGACATGGGCTTCGCCGGGGTCATGTCCGGTCCGCTGGTGCGCTCGTCCTACCGGGCCGGCCGCCTCTACAAGCAGGCCGTCGAGGCCCGCCAGAAGGCCTGACGGCCCCTCCGCCGCGCGTCCCGCGAGAAGGCCCCCCGCCCCCGGCTCCCGGGGGGCGCGGGGCCTTCTCGTGTCCCCGGGAGCCGGTTGCGACCGCCGTCCGAGTCCCGTCCGGGCGGCGCACGGGAAGGTCACATTTTCATTTCTTGACCCCAGGATTTGTATCCTGCAGAGCATGGCCAAGAAGCCCGAAGTCCCAGAGACCCCGGGGCGCGTCAAGCAGCTCCGCATGATCGCCCAGATCATCAAGCAGGCGAACCCGAAGGGCATGCCGATCGTCTACGCCTCGGCGCTCGGCACGCTGGTCGTGTGCGTGGTGATCGGCATCGTCACGGGCTGGTGGCCGCTCTACATCATCGGAGTCATGCTGGCCCTCACGGTCGGCCTGGTCGTCTTCGGCCAGCTCGCCCAGAAGGCGCAGTACTCCATGCTGCAGGGCCAGCCCGGCGCCGCCGCCGCCGTCCTGCAGGGCATGCGCGGCAACTGGGAGGTCACCCCGGCCGTCGCGGTCAACCGCGACCAGGACATCGTGCACCGCGTGGTCGGCTACCCGGGCATCATCCTGGTCTCCGAGGGGCCGGGCAACCGGGTGCAGAAGATGCTCGTCGCGGAGAAGAAGCGGGTCCAGCGCGTCGCGCTCGACGTGCCGGTCTACGACGTCCAGTCCGGTGACGGCGAGGGCCAGATCCCGATCGGCAAGCTCCAGCGGCACCTGATGAAGCTGCCCCGCAACCTCAAGAAGCCCGCGGTCTACGAGGTCAACAACCGCCTCAAGGCGCTTCCGCAGACGCTGCCGATGCCCAAGGGCCCGCTGCCGCGCGGCGCGAAGATGCCCCGCCCGAAGCTGCGCTGATGTCCCCGGAAGGGGTCGGCCGCCGTCCGGTGGACGCCGCCGCCAGCTCGCGGGCCAACCGCGGCTGGTGGGACGGGGCTGCGGACGAGTATCAGGCGGAGCACGGCGCGTTCCTGCGCGACGCGGGCTTCGTCTGGTGCCCGGAGGGCCTCGACGAGGCCGACGCGCGCCTGCTGGGCGACGTCACCGGCGCCGACGTCCTGGAGATCGGCTCGGGAGCGGCCCAGTGCGGGCGGTGGCTGGCCGGGCAGGGCGCCCGGGTGGCCGCCTTCGACCTGTCCTTCCGCCAGCTCCAGCACTCGCGCCGGATCGACATGGAGACCGGCTCGGCGCTCCCGGTGGTCCAGGCCGACGCCGGGGCCCTGCCCTTCGCCGGCGCCTCCTTCGACCTCGCCTGCTCGGCGTACGGCGCGCTGCCGTTCGTGGCCGACGCGGTGGCCGTGCTCTCCGAGGTCCGGCGGGTGCTGCGCCCCGGCGGCCGTTTCGTCTTCTCGGTCAGCCACCCGGTCCGCTGGGCCTTCCCCGACGACCCGGGGCCGCGCGGGCTGACGGCCGACCGCTCCTACTTCGACCGCACGCCGTACGTGGAGATCGGCCCCGACGGGGAGCCGAGCTACGTCGAGCACCACCGCACGCTGGGCGACTGGGTCGGCTCCATCGCCGCCGCGGGGCTGGTGCTGACGGCGCTGACGGAGCCGGAGTGGCCGCGAGAGCACGACCGGGTCTGGGGCGGCTGGAGCCCGCTGCGCGGCCGCCACCTGCCCGGCACCGCGATCTTCACCTGCGTCCGGCCGGGCTGACGGCCCCGGGCCGCCCGGCACGCGTCCGCCGTACCCGGACCGTACCCGGAGGCGGCGCCCGGGCCGTCGTGTCCGCCCGTCACGCGTCCGCCGCATCCTGAAGGAGCGGCCTCCCGGCGGACGCGCCGGGAGGGCGTCACATCCGGACGACGACCGTGTTCGCCGCGCGGTCGTGCAGGCCCCGCTGGTCGCGGTCCCAGATCAGCGCCGGTACGGCCAGGCAGAGCAGCACGGTGCGCGCCGCGGCGGCCACGAGGCCCGGGCTGCCGCCGTCGAGCGTGGCGACGCGGATGCCGAGCAGGCGCATGCCGAAGGTCATGCCCATGGTGGCCGTCAGCAGGAAGGTCGTCACCCCGAAGACCACCAGCGGGACCCATGCCTGCTGGGCGGGGTCGACGCCGAAGAAGCCCTTGGCGATGGCCCAGGTGCAGATCACCCAGTCGATCACGATGGCGGCGATCCGGCGGCCGTTCCCGGCCACCGCCCCGCTGCCCTCCTCCGGGAGGCCCAGCCGCTCTCCGGGGTATCCCAGGTCGATCCCGGCCGACCTGACCCCGCCGAGCCATGTCTGGGTCCACCGGGGCTGCTGCCTGCTGTTCATGCCCCCACGGTATCCGCCTGCCCGGCCGCCTCCGAACGCGGTCGAGCCGATTTCCCGGACACGACACAAACCGCCATTATGGTCGCCAATCATCCTTTTGCGACCTCTCGCCGGAGCACCCCCCAGTGTCAGACATGGACGACATCGACAAGCGCTTCCAGGAGCTCACCGCCCAGATCGAGGCGGAGGAGCGCCGGAAGATGGCGCAGGCCGCCCGGCAGGAGTGGACGCGGCCGCCCCGGAACAGGCGGCGCCGCCGGCGGTGGGTCGCGGCGGCGGTGGTGCTCGCCACGGTGGCGGGGGCCGGCGCCCTCGTCGCCTTCCGGCCGGACCTGCTGGACCTGCCGGGCCTGCTGGACGAGGCACGCACCACGGCGGCCGAGCACCTCCCCCTCGCCGAGGCGAGCCCCGGCCCGGCCCCCGCGGAGACCGAGCCGGTCGAGACGGAGCCGGTGATCGCCTCTCCCTTCGACGGCTCCCCGGCCGCGGACTACGCCGACGGCGTCAAGGGCCTCGTCATGCCGCGCGCCAGGGCGGTGGGCGGGCTGGGCAAGCAGGACGTCGCCAAGGCCCTCGACCGGGCCCATGCCCTGCTCAAGGCCTCCAACCTCGACCGGCGCACCCTGCTCAAGGGCGACGCCAAGCCCTTCGCCAAGCTGCTCCACCCCGAAGAGCGCACGTGGTTCCTCAAGAACATGGACCGCAGGAAGAAGCCGAAGGGCCGGGACTTCGACACGCGGTCCTGGCTGACGAGCTTCGCGCCCGAGACCGCCGTGTTCGCCACCGACGTGATCAAGGTGCACGGGAGGACGAAGCTCTCCCCCTTCAAGGAGGACGGCCTCTCCGGCGCCCGCGTCACGGTGAACTACCTGTTCGTCTACGCCGTCCACCGCCCCGGCCAGCCGCACACCACCACGCGCGTCATCGCGCACGGCCGGGGAGAACTCCTCGCCTACCGGACCGGCGGCGAGCTGGTGCTCTGGGTCCTCGAGTGGAACGCCGGAGGCGTCACCGGCGTCCGGTGCGACGTCGACGACCGATTCGTCCATCCGTTCTACGAGGACTCGGTCCCGGACGAGGAGGTCGCCAAGGCCACCGCCGCCCCGATCGACCCGTACGACCTGGACCGCGACCACGACGACGTCAAGGGCTGCCGCCGCGCGAAAAGGTCGTGAAAACCGCGCAAAAGACGTCTTATACCCACGCGACGCGCCTCACTCTCACGGCTAACGTGAGGGTGACCCCCCTTAACACGAGTGAAACAATCGAGACACGGGGCGGTAACGGCGCAAGCCTACCTTCGGGTCGACAGCCCGTGCCCCTTGGGAGGTTCGCGTGTTCAACTCCGCCGACGACGTCCTGAAGTTCATCAGGGACGAAGGGGTGCAGTTCGTCGATGTCAGGTTCACCGACCTGCCTGGGACGACGCACCACTTCACCTTCCCCGCGGAGAACTTCGGGCCGAGCGTCTTCAGCGACGGTCTCATGTTCGACGGATCATCGATCCGCGGGTTCCAGGCGATCCACGAGTCGGACATGCTGCTGCTGCCCGACCCGTCGACGGCGGTGCTGGACCCCTTCCGCCAGCACAAGACCCTCAACCTCAACTTCTTCGTGCACGACCCGCTGACCGGCGAGGCCTACAGCCGCGACCCGCGCAACGTGGCCCGCAAGGCCGAGGAGTACCTCAAGGGCACCGGCATCGCCGACACGGTCTACTTCGGGCCCGAGGCGGAGTTCTACATCTTCGACGACGTGCGCTTCGAGACCGCCGCCCACCAGAGCTACTACCACATCGACTCCATCGAGGGCGCCTGGAACACCGGCAAGGCCCAGGAGGGCGGCAACCTCGGCTACAAGCCGCGCTTCAAGGGCGGCTACTTCCCGGTGCCGCCGATGGACCACTTCACCGACCTGCGCTCGGAGATGGTCCGCCGGCTCATCGAGTGCGGCATCGAGGTCGAGATGCAGCACCACGAGGTGGGCACCGCCGGCCAGGCCGAGATCGACTTCAAGTTCGGCACGCTGCTGAAGACGGCCGACAACCTGATGCTGTACAAGTACATCATCAAGAGCACGGCCCAGGAGTTCGGCCACACGGTCACCTTCATGCCGAAGCCGATCTTCGGTGACAACGGCTCGGGCATGCACTGCCACCAGTCGCTCTGGAAGGACGGCGCGCCGCTCTTCTACGACGAGGTCGGCTACGCGGGCCTGTCCGACACCGCCCGCTACTACATCGGCGGCCTGCTCAAGCACGCCCCCTCGCTGCTGGCCTTCACCAACCCGACGGTGAACTCCTACCACCGCCTGGTCCCCGGTTACGAGGCCCCGGTCAACCTGGTCTACTCGCAGCGCAACCGCTCGGCCTGCATCCGCATCCCGATCACGGGCTCCAACCCGAAGGCCAAGCGCATCGAGTTCCGGGTGCCGGACCCGTCCTGCAACCCGTACTACGCCTTCTCCGCCATGCTCATGGCCGGCATCGACGGCATCCGCAACAAGATCGAGCCGGTCGAGCCGGTCGACAAGGACCTGTACGAGCTTCCGCCGGAGGAGGCCCGCAACATCCCGCAGGTGCCCGGCTCGCTGCCCGAGGTGCTGGCCGCGCTGGAGGCCGACCACGAGTACCTGCTGGAGGGCGGCGTCTTCACCCCGGACCTGATCGAGACCTGGATCTCCTACAAGCGGGAGAACGAGGTCGACCCGATCCGGCTCCGCCCGCACCCGCACGAGTTCGAGCTCTACTACGACGTCTGACCGGCCGCCGCGCGGTGAGCTGCACGTTCATCGCGCGGCGCCCCTCCGGTTCCGCCCCGTCTCCGTCCGGGCGGCGGGCACGGCGTCGATCGCGGCCCGCGTCGACTCGTCGGAGTCCGGCCGCGGACGGCCGTAGGCGTCGGGCGCCGTCTCGGCGCTCGCGTGCCGCAGGCGGGCCTGGACGACCTCACGGGGTAGGGCCTCACCCGTCGAGCGAGAGCTCCGCCAGCTGGCCGCGTGCGGTGACGCCCAGCTTCGGGAAGGCCTTGTAGAGGTGCTGACCCACGGTCCGCGGGCTCAGGAACAGGTGCGCGGCGATGTCCCGGTTCGACAGCCCCTGGGCGGCCAGTTGCACGATCTGCCGCTCCTGCGGGGTGAGCCGGACGAAGCGGTCCACGTCGGCGCGGCGCGGCGCGCTCCAGCCTGCCGCGCCCAGCTCCGCCCGCGCCCGGCCGGCCCAGGGCTCGGCGCCGAGCCACTCGAAGACCTCCAGCGCGGCCCGCAGATGGTGCTGCGCGTCGCCGGTACGGCGCGCCCTGCGCAGCCACTCGCCGTACAGCAGTCCGGTGCGCGCCCGGTCGAAGGGCCGGTCGTGGGCGTCGAGCGCGGCGCGGAACCACACCTCGGGACCGGCTCCAGAGGCCCGGGAAGAGGCCCGGGAACCCGTACCCGGTCCCGAGCTGCCGGTGCGGGGGTCCGCTCCGGCGTCCGCGGTGGACAGCAGGGCGCGGCAGCGTAGGACGAGGGCGTCGGCCCACCCCTGGTCCAGCGTCGCGGCCCAGGCCTCCAGCCGCGCGAAGGGCTCGGCCGCGCGGGCGATCCTGCCACTGCGCAGCGCGGCTTCGACCAGGTCGGGCACCAGGTGCATGGCGGGGGTCCGGTTGCGGGCCCTGCCGTACACGAGCGACTCCAGACCGAGCAGGGCCTGCTCGGCACGCCCCTGGCCGAGGTCGAGGAGGGCGAGCGCGGCCGGGTGCGCGGTCGCGGGGTCGAGCGGCTCCCCCCGGACCGCCGCGAGCTCCTCCAGCAGCGCGGTGGCCTGGCGTGCCCACGCGGGTTGCCCGGTGTCACGGGCGATGGTCACGGCCTCGCCGGCGAGGCCGTGCGCCTCGGCGTACCGGCCGCGGGCGTACTCGACCCGAGCGAGGGAGGTCAGCGCCTGCGGCAGCAGTCCGATCCGGCCCTCGGCCCGGATCGCGGCGGTGGCCGCCAGGGTCAGCCTGTGCGTGCGGGCGTCGAGCTCGGCCAGGCCGAGTCCGCCGATCAGCAGCAGCCCGCGGCGGTCGGGCCCGGCCAGGGCGCGCGCGGACTCCACGACGGAGGCGAGCGGGGGCAGGCCGTCCGCCGGGCGCCCGAGCGCCAGCGCGACGAACCAGCGGCAGAGCCGGTGGACCGGGAGGATGTCGCCGTCCGGCGGCACGTCGAGCGCGTCGAGCTGCTCGGCCGTGCGGAACGCCATGTCCCGGTCGCCGTCGAACCAGACCATGGAGGCGGCGTCGAGCAGCAGCCACGCGGCGGAGCGCGGGTCGGTGCCGGTCAGGTGATCGACCCCCGCCGACAGCATCGCGTGCGCCCCCTGGAGGCGCCCCTCGCCGTAGTCGGAGCAGGCGCGCACCCGGATCAGCCGGGAGGTCAGCTCGGCGCCGGGGTCCCCCGCGCCCTCCGCGAGGTTCCGGGCCCGGTCGAAGCGGCCGCTGAACTCGGTGGCCTCGGCGGCGAGCGTGAGCCTGCGCGCCCGGTCCCCGGCCGAAGGGCTCAGCGCGGCGGCGCGCTCGTAGGCCGCCGCCGCGGCGGCGTAACCGCTGCGGTCGTGGGCGCGCGCGGCGGCCGACTCCAGCCGCGCCGCGACCCCCTCGTCCGCCGTCAGCGTGGCCGCGGCCAGGTGCCAGACGCTCCGGTCGGCGTCCGCCGTGCCCTCCAGGACCTGGCTGAGCGCATGATGGACGGCCAGCCGCCGCGCCAGCGGTGTCCGCTGCCAGACGGCCGCCCGGACCAGAGGGTGCCGGAACTCCAGCCGCGAACCGTCGGCCGGCCGGATCAGCCCGGCCGCGCACACCTCGTCCAGGTCCTCCGGCGTGCCGTCCAGGGCCCGCACGGCCGCCAGCACCACCGCGGTCTCGCCGGTGCCGTCGGCGGCGGCGACCTGGAGTGCGAGGCGGGCGGCCGCGGGCAGCCCGTCCGACTGATGGGCGAAGGCCTCCTCCAGCCGCGCGGTGAGCGAGGGCCCGTCGCCCTCCGGCCGCGCGGTGGGCGAGAGCCCGTCGCCGGTCCCGCGCGACTTCGGCAGTTCGAGGAGCGCGAGCGCGTTGCCGGCGGCCTCGGCGAGGATCCGCTGCCTGGACTCGGCGGTCAGGGGGAGACCGGCGGAGTCGAGCAGCTCGGCCGAGGCGGCCTGGTCCAGGCCCGGCAGCCCCAGCACCGGCAGGCCGGGGGCCTCGAACGGGGGACGTGCGGCGAACAGCATCGCCACTCCTTCGGCGGCCAGCCGCCTGGCCGCGATCAGCAGCGCGTCCGCCGAGGCGCGGTCGAGCCACTGCGCGTCGTCGATCAGGCACAGCACCGGCCCGTCCTCGGCCAGCTCGGACAGCAGCGACAGGACGGCGAGCCCGATGAGGAACCGGTCTCCCGGACCCGCCGGGCCGAGTCCGAAGGCGCCGCGCAGAGCGGCGGCCTGCCGCTCGGGAATGCGGTCGAGACGGCTGAGCGCCGGCCGGAGCAGCAGTTCGAGCGAGGCGAACGGCAGCTCGGCCTCGGCCTCGATGCCGGTCGTCCGCAGGACATGGAGATCCGCGGTGGCCGCGTGGCGGAGAAGGGCTGTCTTGCCGATGCCCGGATCGCCGAGGATGACGAGGACGCCGCTGGTGCCCGCTCGCGCGTCGCGGAGCAGAGCATCGATCGTTTCCGACTCACGCCTTCGCCCCCGGAGCATGGACCGGATATTACCTATGGGATGACTCATGCCGCCGCCGCGGGGCGTCCCTAGTCTCATGGGCATGAAGCCATTCAGCGTGAACGTTCCCCAGGCCGACCTCGACGACCTCCACGAGCGGCTCCGCCGTACCAGATGGACTCGCGAGATCGCGGGGCAGGGCTGGAGCCGCGGCGTTCCCCTCGACTACCTCAAAGGACTGGCCGACTACTGGCTCAACGACTTCGACTGGCGGGCGGCGGAGGCGGAGTACAACGAGCATCCGCAGTTCGTCACCGAGATCGACGGGCAGGACATCCACTTCCTCCACATCAGGTCGGGCTCCGACGAGGCCCTGCCGCTGCTGCTCCTGCACGACAACCCGGGCGGTGTGATCGGTTTCCTCGACGTCCTCGAGCCGCTGTCGCGTGACTTCCACCTGGTCGTCCCCAGCAGCCCGGGGGTCGGGTTCTCCGGGTACGTCACCGAACCGGGCTGGACGGTCCCGCGCACGGCGGCGGCTCTCGCCGAGCTGATGTCCAGGCTCGGTTACGGCAGGTACGGCGTCCAGGGCGGCGGCGGAGGCGCCAACCTCGGGCTGGAACTGGCCCGCCAGGTGCCGGAGCGGCTGGCCGGCGTGCACGTCAACGCCTGGGTCGCCTTCCCCTCGCCGGACGCGGGCGGGTTCACCGCGGACGAGCAGCGGCGGCTGGGCGCGATGCAGCACTTCATGCAGGACGGGCTCGGATTCAACCAGATCATGTCGACCCGGCCGCAGACCATCGCCTACGGGCTGACCGACTCTCCCGTGGCGCAACTGGCGTGGATCGTGGAGAAGTTCAAGGAGTGGACCGACTCCTCCACCGAACTGCCCGAGGACGCCTTCTCCCGTGACCGGGTGCTGACCGACGTGAGCGTCATGTGGTTCACCGCCACGGCGGGGTCGGTGGCGAACCTCTATTACGAGTCGGGTCACGATCCGGCGGCGTACGCGCCCAAGCCGCGGGTCACCGTGCCCACGGGCGTGCTGCTGGCCAGGGACGACGTCACGATCCGGCGCTTCGCCGAGCGGGACGCCGACATCGTGCGGTGGACCGAGCTCGACCGCGGCGGCGCCTACCTGGCGCTCGAGGCGCCCGACCTGCTGGTCGAGGACGTGCGGGCGTTCTACTCCGGCCTCACCGCGTAGCGCCGGCGACGGCGCGTGCGGCAGGCCGTACGGCTTCCCATGGTCTTCACCGGGCCCGGCCGCCCTCGACACAGACTAACGACATATCGTCTACGTAAGGGACCAAGTGGCATTTAAGTGCGATGCAAGCGGCATCCGGTACCAATAGGGGGCAAACAACCGCACACCCAGGAGAACACCGTGTTCCGCTCCGTCGCCACCACCGCCGGCGTCCTCGTCCTCGCCCTGTCCGCGCTCGTCGCCTGCAGCGCGGACGACGAGGCCTGTGCCGCCTCGGCCAGTACGGCGGTCGCCGCGTCCGCCCAGGAGGCCCAGGGCTTCGCGGCGGACGGGAAGCCCAAGCCCAAGAAAAAGAAGAAGGTCGACGTCGACCTCGACGACTGCTGAGACGGCCGGAACACCCCCGGCCTCCCGGCCGGCGGGAGGCCCGGGCCGGGCGGTGACCTCCTCGACGGGACGGCGCACGGCACTCGCGGGCCCGGCAGAATGGGACGGACCGCCCCGCCCGGACTGCTCGGACCGCGTCCGGACCGCGTCCGGACCGCGGGGCCGCGTCCCATCCGTGACCGTCCGCGAGCCGCCACCCTGCGAGGAGAGACATGCGCCTGGGCGTGATGTTCGACCGCGACCTTCCCCCCGAGACCCTCGTCCCCTTCGCCCGCCACCTGGACGGCGCCGCCGTCGACGACCTGTGGGTGGTGGAGGACCTCGGCTGGACGGGGGCGATCTCGTCGGCGGCCACCGCGCTGGCCGTCACCGAGCGGCTCCGCGTCGGCATCGGGATCACCCCCGCCCCGCTCCGCAACCCGGTCCTGCTCGCCATGGAGCTGGGCAACCTCGCCCGCGTGCACCCCCACCGGCTGGCCGCCGGGATCGGCCACGGCGTGCAGGACTGGATGCGCCGGGCGGGCGCCCTGCCGCCCTCGCCCCTGGCGCTGCTGGAGGAGACGGTCACGGCGGTCCGGGCGCTCCTGCGCGGTGAGACGGTCACCGCCGAGGGCCGCGCCGTACGGCTCGACGGGGTGAGCCTGGTGCACCCGCCCGCCGTGCCGCCGCCCGTGCTGGCCGGGGTGGTGCGGCCCCGCTCGCTGGAGCTGTCCGGCCGGGTCGCGCAGGGCACGATCCTGCCCGAGGGCTTCGACGCCGAGCGGGTCCGGCGGGCCCGGGAGCTGGTCGCGGCGGGCGGCGCCGGGCAGGACCACGAGGTGGTGGTCTTCGTCCACCTGCACGTCGGCGACGACCCCGAGGAGGTCCGCGCGGCCGTGCTGCCCGCCGCGACGGCGCAGGCGGAGTTCCTGGGCGTGGCTCCCCAGGACGTGCCGATGGCCGCGGGCACGGCCGAGGAGGCCGCCGGCGTCGTCCGGTCGCTCCGGGAGGCCGGGGCGGACACCGTGGTGCTCCGCCCGGTCGGCGCCGACCCCCTGCCCCACGTCGAGCGGATCCTCGCCGCCCTGAGCTGAGCACGCGCCCTGCGCGGCCCGGCCCGCCTACCCGCGGTTGCGCAGGCCGGTCAGGCGGCGCAGCACGTCCCACCAGAACGGCGCGCCGAACAGCAGCGCGGCCATGGTGAGCGCGTAGCCGGGCCAGTGGCCGGGGGTGGTCAGGCGCTCCCACCAGACGGCGCCGTTCCAGTTGAAGGACGGCTCTCCCCCGTCCGGCGGGAGGGTGACGCTCACGATGGAGTGGTCGAAGATCTTGACCAGGGCGGGCGAGCTGAAGGACTCGGTCACGCAGGCGTACGGGTCGGCGGGCGCGGAGGCCGAGGTGCCCGTGGCGGCCCCCGCCGAGGGCCGGTCGGCGGGGGCGCACGTCTCCTGGAGGGTGGTGAGCGCCTCCTGGCCGCCGCCCGCGATGGCCGCCACCGCGGCCCGGTAGGCGTTGTCCCGCAGCAGCGTCTTGCCGTACTCCAGCGCGTCCATGCCGAGCAGCAGGGTCAGCGCCGTGCCCAGCGCGAACAGCACCCACTTGACGTAGCGGCGGTAGAGCCCGGACAGGCGGCGCATCTCGCCGTCGAACCAGTCCTCCACGCCCTTGCGGAACTTGCCCAGGTCCCGCTGGGCGCTCTCCCACGCGCCCTTCAGGTGACCGGCCAGCGGGCTGCCGATGGCCTCCAGTTTGGCGAGCAGGTCGTCCACGCCGCCCTCCTCGGCGGAGACCAGCTCCATCACCGCGCCGGAGAAGCGCTCCGGCGGGATGTCGGAGATGGTGGTCCGGGCCCCCTTGGGGTGGTCGATCTCCTGCAGCCGCCGGTAGAGCCGCTCGGTCATGTCCACCTGCGGCGCGCCCTGCTCGGCCGCCGCGGCGTCCGGGTCCACCGGCACCGGCGTCACCACGGCGGGCGCGGGGTCGGGGCTGTGGACGGGGCGCGGGTCGTTCCTGGAGAAGGGCAGTTTGGCGAAGACGTCGGCGATCTTGGACGGGATCCACGACGTCCCGTCGGAGGAGCCGCCGTCCAGGGTGTCGCGCAGGTAGGCCCAGAGGAACTTGCTGCGGATGCCGAGCAGCCGGACGAATGCCTCGTTGATCCCGCTCACCAGGAGCGAGAGCAGCAGGAAGGCCATCACCAGCCCGATGGCCAGGTCGACGTAGACCGATATCACGACAGATCTCCAGCAGCCTTCAGCGTGGGGGTCCGGGCCGCCGGGCACGGGGTGCCCGCGGCGGCCCGCGCCGTTCGCGGGGGACCGGGCCGTCCGGCGCGCGGCCCGCACCGTTCATACACGCCACGTACGGCGGGCACAAGGAGATCGCCGGTTCTCGCGGCGGCGCCGGCCCCCGTGACGGGTCAGGTCTCGTAGAAGACGCGCTCCACGACCCGCCGGGCCCGCCGGGTGGCCCGGCGGTAGTCGTCCACGAAGTCCTCGCTGGCCTCCGGCGGGTAGCCGAGCGCCCGGGACAGCAGCGTGCGCTCGCGCACGTCCCCCGGGATGGAGTCGGCGGCCCGGCCGCGGACCAGGACGATCGCGTCGCGGACGCGGGAGGCGAGGCACCACGCCTCGGCGAGCACCGCCCCGTCCTCCGCGGCCAGCAGCCCTTCGGCGACCGCCGCGCGCAGCGCCTGAAGCGTGCGGGTGGTCCGCAGCGACGGCAGGTCGCCGGCGTGGCGGAGCTGGAGGAGCTGGGCCACCCACTCCACGTCCGACAGGCCGCCCCGGCCGAGTTTGGTGTGCAGGGCGGGGTCGGCCCCGCGCGGCAGCCGCTCGGCCTCCATGCGCGCCTTCAGCCTGCGGATCTCCAGCACGGCCGCGTCGGGCACGCCTCCGGCCGGGTAGCGGAGCGGGTCGGCCAGTGCCAGGAACTCCTCCCCCAGGGCCGCGTCCCCGGCGCAGTGGCGGGCGCGCAGCAGCGCCTGGGACTCCCACGGCGCCGACCAGCGCCCGTAGTAGGCGGCGTAGGAGGCGAGCGTGCGCACCAGCGGCCCGGCCTTGCCCTCCGGGCGCAGGTCGGGGTCGATGAGCAGCGGCGGGTCGGGGGCGGGCAGGGCCAGCAGCCGGCGCAGCTCGCCCGCCACCGCCTGCGCGGCGTCCGCGGCGTCCTTCTCGGCCGTGCCGGGCAGCGGGTCGTGGACGAACATCACGTCGGCGTCGCTGCCGTAGGAGCACTCGAGCCCGCCGAGACGGCCCATCGCGATCACCGTGAACCGGGTGCCCAGCGGGCCCCGCCGCTCCGTCTCCACCTTGCCGACCGCGGCGTCCAGCGCCGCGGCGATCGTCACGTCGTTGAGCGCGGACAGCGCCTGGCCGACCTGCTCGACGCCGATGTGCCCGTCCAGGTCCGCCACCGCCGTGCGGAACAGCTCCCTGCGGCGCAGTCCCCGCACCCTGGCGACGGCGGTCTCGGCCTCGCCGGGGTGGCGGCCGACGGTGGCCCGCGCCTCCGACAGCAGCGCCGTCGCGGGCCGGGGGTCCAGCCCGCCGTCGGAGGCGAGCATCGCCACCGCCTCGGGGGCGTGCAGCAGCAGGCCGGTCGCGTATCTGCTGGTGCCCAGCAGCCGGGCCAGCCGTTCGGCCACGACGGTCTCGTCGCGCAGCAGCCGCAGGTACCAGGGGGTGGTGCCCAGCCGGTCGGAGACCTGGCGGAAGCCGAGCAGGCCCGCGTCGGGGTCGGGGGTGTCGGCGAACCAGCCGAGCATCACCGGCAGCAGCGTGCGCTGGATCGCCGCCCTGCGGGAGACGCCGCTGGTCAGCGCGGTGAGGTGGCGCAGCGCCCCGGCGGGGTCGGTGTAGCCGAGCGCCTCCAGCCGCGCGTGCGCGGCGGCGGTCGACAGCCGCGCCTCCGACTCGGGCAGCCGGGCCACCGCCGCCAGCAGCGGCCGGTAGAAGAGCTTCTCGTGCAGGCGCCGGGCCTGGTTGGCGTGCTGCCGCCACCGGGTGGTGAACGCCCCCACCGGGTCGACGGCCATGCCCAGCGCGCGCCCGAGCCGCCGCAGGTCGTCCTCGGACTCGGGCACCACGTGCGTACGGCGGAGCCGGTGGAGCTGGAGCAGGTGCTCGACCCGGCGCAGGAACGTGTAGGCCTCGGCGAGCGCCCTGGCGTCGTCCCGCCCGACGTAGCCGCCGCGGGACAGGGCCGCGAGCGCGGACAGCGTGGCGCGGCGGCGCAGCAGCGGGTCGGAGCGGCCGTGCACCAGCTGGAGGAGCTGGACGGCGAACTCGATGTCGCGCAGTCCCCCGGGCCCCAGCTTGATCTGCCGTTCGGCCTCCTCCACCCGGACGTGGGCCTCCACCCGGCGGCGCATCGCCTGCACGTCCTCGACGAACCCCTCGCGGGCGGCGGCCTGCCAGACCATCTCGTCCACCATGTCGGCGTAGCGGCCGCCGAGCTCGGCGTCGCCCGCGACCGGCCGGGCCTTCAGCAGCGCCTGGAACTCCCAGGTCTTGGCCCAGCGCCGGTAGTAGGCCCGGTGGCTGGCGAGGGTCCGCACCAGCGGTCCGGCCCTGCCCTCGGGGCGCAGCGCGGCGTCCACCTCCCAGAGCGAGCCCTCCGGGGTGGTGGCCGAGCAGGCGCGCATCATCGCCTGGGCCAGGCGGGTGGCGAGCCGGACCGCCTCGGTCTCGTCGGCGGTGCCGCCGTCCCGCTCCCGGGGCTCGGCCACGAAGATCACGTCGACGTCGCTGATGTAGTTGAGCTCGCGGGCGCCGCACTTGCCCATGCCGATGACGGCCAGCCGTACGGCGTCGCACTCGGGGTGCTCGGCGCGCGCCACGGCGAGCCCCGCCTCCAGGGCGGCGCCGGCCAGGTCGGAGAGCTCGGCGGTGACCTCGGCGAGCCCCGCCTTCCCGGTGAGGTCCCGCGCGGCCAGGTGGAGCAGGCGGCCCCGGTAGGCGACGCGCAGCGCGGACAGCACGGCGGCGTCCGCGCCGGCGGCGCGCGGTTCGGGATCGCCGGGCTCGGCTCCGACGGCCAGCAGCAGCTCGGCGCGGAGCTCCGCCGCGGGCGGCCGGACCGCGGCCCGCCCGCCCGTCAGCAGCCTCCGGTGCTCCGGGTGCCGGACGACGTGCTCCCCCAGCGCGGCGCTGACGCCGAGGACGCCGAGCAGCCCGGCCCTCAGGCCGGCGTCGCCGCGGAGCTCCGCGAGAACGCCCGGGTCGCGCTCGGCCAGCCGGTCGAGCGAGGTCAGCGCCAGGTCGGGGTCGGCGGTGGCGACCAGCGAGTCGAGCAGGCCGAGGTCGCCGGCGGCCTCGGGCCCCAGGCCGTCGAGGAGGCGCTCCGCCCTGGTCCCGTCGGCGAAGCCGAGCCGGGCCAGCCGCCCGGCGGTCGTCTGGATGCGGGGCACGGCCTCCACCGCCCCTTCCTCGTCTCCGGCCACAAGCACAGCGGATCCCCCACATCCTCGCATCCCGGGACCGGGTGCGCCCACGCCGCCTCGTCAGAGCGCCGCCACCCGCCGGGCGACCAGGCGCCGGGCGTCGGGCCAGCGCACGTCCCAGGCCCAGCCGAGGCGTTCGAACAGCCAGATCAGCCGGGCACTGGGGTCGACCTGCCCGCGCAGCACGCCGTGCCGGGCGCAGGTGGGATCGGCGTGGTGCAGATTGTGCCAGGCCTCGCCCAGCGAGATCACCGCGAGCCACCAGACGTTGCGGGACCGGTCCCGTACGGTGAACTCCTCCTTGCCGAAGGTGTGGCAGATCGAGTTGATCGACCAGGTCACGTGGTGCTGGGCGAAGATCCTGACCAGCCCGCCCCAGAAGAAGGCGGTCAGCGCCGCCCGCCAGGACCCGCCCCACAGGCCTCCGGCGAGGGCGGGCAGGCCGAGGGAGAGCAGCACGACCGGGACGTAGGCGAGATTGTGCGAGAGGAACCGGATCGGCGGGTCGGCCAGCAGGTCGGGGCAGAACCGACGCCGGGAGGTGCGCTCCGGCCGGAACAGCCACCCGACGTGGGCGTGGAAGAGCCCTTTGGAGAGCCCGGTGAACCCGGGGCCGAACCGCCACGGCGAGTGCGGGTCGCCCTCGCGGTCGGCGTACTTGTGGTGGCGCCGGTGGTCGGCCACCCAGCGGATGACCGGCCCCTGCAGCGACATGCCGCCGGCGATCGCCATCGCCACCCGGAGCCAGGTCCTGGCGGCGAACGACCGGTGGGTGAAGTGCCGGTGGTAGCCGACGGTGATGCCGAACCCGGTGACCAGGTACATCACCGCGGCGATGGCCACGTCCCGCCAGCCGACGCCCCATCCCCAGGCGAAGGGGACGGCGGCCAGCACGGCGAGGAAGGGCACGACGACGAAGAGCACGACGAGCAGGCGCTCGAACCACGGCACGGGGGCGGCGGCGAGGTCCGGCGGCGCGGAAGGGGAGGCCATGCCCGCCGAAGATAGCCGCGGACCGCCGCGGATTCTCCGCTCCCGGAGGCGATTCGCCCGGCGAAAGTTGTCATCCCCGTCAGCACCTCCGCCGGTCCCCGGCGGCGCGCGCCCGGGGGCCGCCGGCCCCGGAACGGGACGCGCCCTCGCGGACCGGTGCCGGCCGGTCGGCGGGGGCGCGCCCAGGAGATCGGGATCAGGCGCGCGTGATCCAGGTCGCCTTGGCGGTGGCGACCAGGGTGCCGTCCACCTCGTAGATCGCGCTCCGGCCGAAGAGCTTGCGGCCCTCGCGGCCGGTGGCGCGGGCGACCACCGAGTAGGCGCCGCCCGGGTGGACGGGGCCGCCGCCCGGATGGGGGGCGGGACCGCCCTGCGAGGGTCCTGGGT
>NZ_JBHSBM010000017.1:464770-520641 GCF_042650625.1 Planomonospora corallina | reverse complement strand
ATCCGGCCGAGCAGCGCGGACTCGCCGGGACCGAAGTGGGCCCAGCCGGTGGCGCAGTCGAGCGCCGCCCAGACGATCGCGTCGGGGACGGAACCGCCCTCGTCGGCGGCGGTCATCGGCACGCGCCAGCCCGCGGCGACCAGCTCGGCGTCCCCCACCGGGCCGGGGAAGATCCGCAGGCCGTCCCCGGGGGCGCGCAGGCCGCAGACGAAGCAGTCGGGGAAGGCGTGCGCGGCCAGGCCGGGGAAGCCGAGCTCGGCCCGGGCCGCGTCGGCGAAGGGCACGAACTCGGGGGCCTCGATCTCCTCGGCGACGTCGATCGCCTCGACCAGGAGGGTCTCACCGTGGGTCAGCGTGGCGGTGTTGGCGAGCTGGCGCAGGTCCAGCGGGGTCTCCAGCGGCGTGGGGGCGTGGAGCGTGACCTCGACGGCCGAGCCGTGATCGGCGCCGTTCAGCGCCTCGGAGACCGTGCCCGCGATCCATCCGCCGTTCGCGATGCCCTCGGGCCCGCGGAAACGCGCCGGAACGGTCACCACGGTCTGCAGACCGGCAGCCGTCGTCATGCCGTACCTCCCTATAGCCACGTATGGCGTTTAAGTCTGAAATTTCAGAGTCATAGAGACCGACCGATTTTACCGAAGTGGTTGCACGTACAGCCAACCAGGGGGCTGTGGCGATGCTGCGGGCCACCGGTAACGGGGGTATGACGCCGTGCGAGCCTATCCGGAGCACACGCACCGGACGGCGTTTGCCGACACTTGCCGGAACGGAGGCCGGGGAACGACGGCCTCCGGGACGTCCCGGGCCGCCGTGGTCCCGGCGGCCCGCCCTCCCCCGGCGACGTGGCGCGCCCGGCTCGCCAGGAGCGCGGCCGCGACGACCGCCAGCGCCACCAGTGCCGCCAGTGCCGCCAGTGCCGCGGCGAGCAGCCGGCTCCGCCGTACGGCGCGCGGGGCCTCGGCCGCCCCCGGCCCGGCACGTCCTGCCCCCGGCGCGGCACGTTCGGCCTCCAGCCCCAGGTGGACCTCCTCGGCGATCTCGCCGAGCGTGCGGGAGGCGGTGAGCTGCGCCGCCACCGGGCCGGCGGCCGCCCGTGCGCCCTCTTCGAGCGCGGCCGCCAGAGCGTCCTCGCCGGGCAGGGCGTGCCCGCGGCGGCCGGGCGGCAGCAGGCCGAGCAGCAGGTCGCGGGAGGAGGGCCGGGCCTCGGGGTCCTTGTCCAGCGCGGCGGCGGCCAGCGAGCGCAGCGGCTCGGGCAGGACGTCGGTCGCGGGTTCGCAGGTGAGCACCCGCTGCAGGACCGCGCCCACGCTCCCGGCCTCGAACGGGCTGCGCCCGGTCGCGGCGAACAGCACCACCGCGCCCCAGGCGAAGACGTCGGCGGCGGGCCCTACCTGGGCCGCGGTCAGCGCCTCCGGCGCCATGTACGGCGGGGAGCCGACGAGCCGCACGGAGAAGGCGGCCGACGTCCCCTTCGTCCGGGTGACGCCGAAGCCGGTGACGCGGGGGCCGTCCGGGCCGAGCAGCACGTTGCCCGGTTCGAGGTCGCGGTGGACGACGCCCGCCTCGTGGACGGCGGCCAGCGCGGTCGCGATCGCCACGGCCAGCCGGACGAGCCGGTCCCCCGCCAGCGTCCCGCCGGCCGCCACGGCCTCGCGCAGGGAGGGGCCGTCGACGTACTCGCTGACGACGTACGGCTCCGGCCCGGCGGTGCCGGCCGCGATCAGGCGGGCCGTGCAGAACGGCGCGACCCGCTGCGCGGCGGCGACCTCCCCGGCGAAGCGCGCCCGGGCCCCGGACCCGGCGGCCACGCCGGCGTGGAACACCTTGACCGCGACCCGCACGCCCGCCTCGTCGTATGCCTCGTAGACGACCCCCCGGCCGCCCGCTCCGAGCCGCCCCGCCAGCCGGTAACCGCCCAGCCGCTCGGGATCCCCCGGAGCGAGTCCCGTCCGTCCCACCCGCGCACCTCCATGACATGGACCTGGTCCGGCTGTCTTGGACGCGCGGAATCACAGGTTTGTTCGGCCCCGGCGCCGCCGTCCTCGGACCACCGGCCACCACGCCGCCGTCCTCGGACCACCGGCGCGCGAATACCATTCGACGGTGGAGTTTCTGGAACCGGAGGTGTGGCTGGCCAGGGCACAGGCCCACCGGCGGCGGGTCGGGGCGTGGACGGAGCCGCACCTGGAGCGCAGGGCGCGGGGCGAGTCCCATCCCGTCGAGGACTTCCTGTTCACCTACTACGGGCACCGGCCTGCGCGGCTGCGGCAGTGGCATCCGGGCGCCGGGGTGGTGCTGAGGGGAGCGAGCGGCTTCGGCCGCGACTACCTCGACACCCCGGAGGGGGCGACGCTCGACACCGCGGCGCTGGCGGAGCGGCGCGGGTCGTCCATCGAGTGGATCGCGCGGCTGCTGGCCGCCACCGCGGCCCGCCCGGCGTACCTCGGCTGCTTCGGCCTGCACGAGTGGGCGATGGTCTACCGGACCCCGGAGGTACGGCACACCGCCTGGCCGCTCCGGCTCGGCGGGGAGGGGATCGCCCGGGTCGTCGAGGAGCGGGGGGTACGGTGCAGCCACTTCGACGCGTTCCGCTTCTTCACCCCCGAGGCGCGCCCGCTCAACGTGCTGCAGCCGACGCGGGAGCGGCAGCGGGAGCTGGAGCAGCCGGGCTGCCTGCACGCCAACATGGACCTGTACAAGTGGGCCTACAAGCTCTCGCCGCTGGTCAGCGGCGAGCTGGTGGCCGACTGCTTCGCGCTGGCCCGGGACATCCGCGCCGTGGACATGCGGGCGAGCCCGTACGACCTGAGCGCGCTCGGCTACCGGCCGATCCCGATCGAGACCCCCGAGGGGCGGGCCGAGTACGCCGCCGAGCAGCGGCGGTTCGCCGAGCGGGCGCGGCCGCTCCGGCAGCGCCTGCTCGACGCCTGCGAGCGGCTGCTCTCCGGCGCCGCCCGCTGAGGCGACTGTCGCGGAACCGGGTCAGGCCCTGCCGACCACGCTCGCGGGCTACCGGGAGAACGGCGTGCCGCGGCGCCCCGCCGGCTTCACCGCCGCCTGGTCGCTCGCGGCCGCCATCTCCGGGCTGTACCGCCTGATCGGGCTCGCCCCGCCCCGTTTCCACTGGGTCGCCTCACCGGCCGCGGCCGTGATGACCGTCCCCGTCGGCGTGCGCCCGCGGCCGTCGGAAGCCGTCGAGCGCATGGACGACTGGCCTCTGCCGCGCCGGTTCTCGTCGCTGACGAACCGGCTGTGCTGGGAACTCGACGCCCGGGTCGGCCGGGTCCACCGGCTGATGGAGCAGCTGATCCGCCGGCAGGTCCGCGACTCGCTCTCACGCTCCGCCGACCGTACGCTCCGCGGGGCGCTCCACCTGGCGCAGGGCCTGCCGTACCGCCTCAGAGGCGTCTGGGAGGCGCAGTGCGTCTCCTGGATCGCCCACTACGACGCCCTCCACCGCGTGGCGGGCGTGGTCTTCACCCCCGGGCAGACCCGGCGTCTCGGCCTGTGGGCGGCGGCGGCCCGGTCGTGCGGCCCGTGGTGGCCCCGCCAGGACGTGTGCGTCGTCTCCGAGCGGCCGGTCGCCGTGCACACGGAGGTGTGGGGCGACGACGGCGAGGTACGGCTGCACCGCCCGGACGGCCCCGCGCTGCGGTACGCCGACGGATGGGAGCTGTACGCCTGGCACGGCACGGACGTGCCCTCCTGGGTGATCACGGATCCGGGCGTCCGGCGGATCGAGCGCGAGCCCGACGTCGAGGTCAGGCGGTGCGCGATCGAGCGCATCGGCTGGGCCTCCTACATCGGCCGGGCCGGGCTGCGGCTGGTCGCGACCGCGCCGGACCCCGGCAACCCGGGTGCGGAGCTGCGGCTCTACGACATGCGGCGGGAGACCAGGGTGCTCCTCGCGGTCAACGGGTCCGTCGAACGCGACGGGCGCCGCCGCCGGTACGGGCTGACCGTTCCGGGATTCCTCGACGACCCGGTCGCCGCCGCCGGCTGGACCTACGGCCTCTCCGCCGAGCAGTACTCCCTTCTCGCCCGCCGAACCTGAGGTGATCCCCATGACCGTGACTCTCGCTTCGCTCTCCCGGCAGACCGGGCTCGCCGTGCTCGACCACCTCGAGCAGTCGGCGGGCATCCCCGTCGTCGACGGGCTCCAGGCCCAGGGCGACCTCATCGTCATCCCGCTCCCCGTCGTCGCGGCGTCCGTGCGGACCCGGCATGACCCCCGCTGGACGGACGTGCCCGGCGAGGGGGTCGAGCTGCTGCGCGACGGGTCCGGGAACAACCCGCACACGCTCGTCGCCGACCCGGGCACCTGCCGGTGGACGACCGACGTGCTGGACGCCGACAGGCTGGCGATCGGCCTCTTCGAGGCCTCGGCCGTCGTCTATCTGCTCCATCCCGAGCACGGGGCCACCGGCTGCGCGCCGGGCGCCTACGTCGTCCGGCGCCAGCGCGAGCAGGAAGGGCGCAGGGCCCGACTCGTCGAGGACTGATCCCCGGCGCGGCCGGTGGTGCCTCCCCGGCGCGTCGCCGGGGAGGCGCTCCGCCCGTGCCGCGGGCCGCACCGGCCCGGCCGCTCCCGCGCCTCCGGTGAAACGGGGAAGGCCCGTGGCAAGATCGTCCTTGTCCCGTGACGTCCCGCGACCGCCGTATCCCGTATCGCGCATCCCGGAGGAACCATGTCGAGGCCCCCGCTGCCCGCCGAGGCCGTGGCCATGCTCGCCCGGCCCAACCCGTGCACCGTCACCACGCTCCGCTCGGACGGCGCGCCCGTCTCGACCGCCACCTGGTACCTGTGGGAGGACGGCCGTGTCCTGCTCAACATGGACGAGGGCCGCGTCCGCCTGAACCACCTGCGCCGCGACCCCCGCCTGACCCTCACCGTCCTCGACAAGGACGACTGGTACACCCATGTGAGCCTGATCGGCCGCGCCGTCGAGCTCCGCGACGACGAGGACCTCGCCGACATCGACCGCATCGCCCGGCACTACACCGGCTCGCCCTACCGTGACCGGGTCCGCGCCAGGGTCACCGCCGTCGTCGAGATCGACCGCTGGCACGGCTGGGGCGCGTTCAAGGACAGCGGCCAGGCGTCCCCCTGACCGCCGGGGCGGCCGACGGTCCCGGGGGCCCGGCGGCCGTCCGCAGCGCCGCCGTCCGCGGGAAGGGCGGGCCGGTCACCGATGACCGTCCGGGGCGGCGACGAGCCCGCTCTCGTAGGCGGCGATGACGAGCTGGGCCCGGTCCCGGGCCTGCAGTTTGGCCAGGAGACGGCCGATGTGGGTCTTGACCGTACCGACGGTGAGGTGGAGGTGCTCGGCGATCTCGGCGTTGGACATCCCCCTGCCGATGAGGGTGAGCACCTCGCGTTCGCGCTCGGTGACGCCGCCGAGGTCCCGCACCGCCGGGGCGGGCCGGGGACCCTGCAGGAACTCGGTGATGAGCCGGCGGGTCACGGTGGGAGCGAGCAGCGCCTCGCCGGAGGCGACGACCTGGACGGCGGTCAGGAGCTCGGTCGCGGTGGCGCTCTTGAGGAGGAAGCCGCTGGCGCCCGCCCGCAGCGACGCGTACACGTACTCGTCCTGGTCGAACGTGGTGAGGATCAGCACGCGGACACCGTCGCCGTCCGGGTCGGCGCAGATGCGCCGGGTCGCCTCGATGCCGTCCATGTCGGGCATGCGCACGTCCATGAGGACGACGTCGGGGCGGTGCCGCCAGGCCAGGAGCACGGCCTCGGTGCCGGTGCCCGCCTCGCCCACGACGGTCATGCCCGGCGTGGCGTCGATGAGGACCTTGAAACTGTCGCGGATCAGCACCTGGTCCTCGGCGAGCAGGACCCGGATCGGCGGGCGGGACGGAAGGGCGCCGGCGGTCATGCCGTGGTCCCCTCCGGGTCGTAGGGCAGTCGAGCCGACACGTGAAAGCCTCCTTCGGGCAGGGGTCCCGCGCTGAACGAGCCTCCGTACATCCTGGCCCGCTCGCGCATGCCGATCAGGCCGTGACCGCCCCGGACGGCGCGGCCCGCCCGCGGCGGCCGGCCGGAGCGGGGACCGTCGTCGACGACCTCGATCACGGCCTCGCGCCCGCCGGCGTCCACGGTGACCGAGCAGCGGGTGGGCCCGGCGTGGGTGACGACGTTGGTCAGGGCCTGCTGCACGATCCGGTACACCGACAGCGCGACCGCGGCGGGCAGCCCGGCCTCCTGCCGGACGGTCAGATCCACCTCGACCCCGGCCGATCGGGCGTGCGCGACCAGCTCGGGCAGGCCCTCCATGCCGGGCGCGGGCAGACGGGCCTGCTGAGGATCGCCGTCGGAGCGCAGCAGGTCGAGCACCCGGTGGATCTCGGCGAGCGTGCTCCGGCTGGTCTGCTCGATGACGGCCAGCGCGGCGCGGACCTCCTGCGGGCGGGTGTCGGCGACGTGGTTGGCCACGGTGGCCTTGACGGCGATCAGGCTCATGCTGTGGCCGATGACGTCGTGCAGTTCCCGGGCGATGCGCCTGCGCTCGTCGGTCACCGCGGTCTCGGCGAGGTGGCGGACGAGGCGGGCGGTCGTCTCCCGCTTCCAGCGCACGACCGCCCCGGCGGCCCATGCGACGGCCAGCAGGACGGTGATCACACCGATCTCGATCGGCCAGGCCGGCGCTATCTCGCTGGGCGTGGCCGAGGGCTCGAGACCGGGGAACACCTGCGCGTAGAAGACCAGGACCGCGGTCACCGCGGTGCCCAGGCAGGCGGCCAGGCCCGCCGCCGACCATGCGATCGAGGTCGTGGTGGCCACCAGGTACAGCACGAGCACGGTGGGTGTGAACGTCAGCCAGATCGCGCCCGCCGCGGCGGCGCCGGCCATGGTCGCCGCCGCGGCCGTGGCGCACGCGAACGCGAGGACGGCGCGCGGCCGGCGCCGCCGGAGGGCGATCGGGGAGCTCACGGCCACCGCCACCGGCCAGGCCGACCAGGCGGGCCAGTGCGAGGACGGCCCCGGAGGGTCGACGAGGGCGTATCTCATGAGCAGCGCCACGGCGACCGCGACCACCGCGTCGGCGGCGTCCCTCGCGCGGAGCCGCCATCCAGCCCGTTTCATGATCGAACGTTATCGCCCCACCGGATCACGCGGCATCTGCCCACGGTCGGACATCCGCGTCCCTCCGAGGTCGGACTCCCGGCCCGCGCGCGCCGCGCCGGGGCTCCTTCCGGGCGGGACGCGCCCCGCCGTCTCGTACCAGCCCGCCGCCGGCGCCGGTGACCGCTCAGGGCCGCAGCGCGTGCCCCTGCCGATCATCCCGGGGCGTCGAGTCCCCACCGGTGGCCCCGGTCTTCCACCGCCTCCCGGAGTCCCCGCACGCGGGCGACCAGGAGCAGCACGGGGAGCAGGAGGACGAAGACCACCGCCGGATGCCACGCGCTTCCGGCGAGCGCGTCGGAGCCCGGCCGGTCAGAGCACCGGCAGGTAGCGGCCGAGCTCGAACTCGGTGACCTGGCGACGGTAGTCGTTCCACTCGGAGCGCTTGTTGCGCAGGAAGTAGTCGAAGACGTGCTCGCCGAGGGTTTCGGCGACCAGCTCGCTGCGCTCCATGACCGCGATGGCCTCGTCCAGCGACTGCGGCAGCGGCGCGATGCCCAGCGCGCGGCGCTCGGCGCTGGTCAGGGCCCAGACGTCGTCCTCGGCTCCCGGGGGCATCTCGTAGCCCTCCTCGATGCCCTTCAGCCCGGCGGCGAGGATCACCGCGAAGGCCAGGTAGGGGTTGCAGGCCGAGTCGAGGGACCGGAACTCGATGCGGGTGGAGCCGCCCTTGTGCGGCTTGTACATCGGCACCCGGACCAGGGCCGAGCGGTTGTTGTGGCCCCAGCAGATGTAGCTGGGGGCCTCGCCGCCCTGGCCGGCGATGGCCTCGGCCCCGCCCCACAGGCGCTTGTAGGAGTTGACCCACTGGTTGCAGACCGCGGTGATCTCGGCGGCGTGCGTGAGCAGGCCCGCGATGAAGGAGCGGCCGACCTTGGAGAGCTGGTACTCGGCGCCGGGCTCGTAGAAGGCGTTGCGGTCGCCCTCGAACAGCGACATGTGGGTGTGCATGCCGGAGCCGGGGTGCTCGGTGAAGGGCTTGGGCATGAAGCTCGCCCAGATGCCCTGCTCCAGCGCGACCTCCTTCATGACCAGCCGGAAGGTCATGATGTTGTCGGCGGTGGTGAGCGCGTCGGCGTAGCGCAGGTCGATCTCCTGCTGGCCGGGGGCGCCCTCGTGGTGGCTGAACTCGACCGAGATGCCCATCGACTCCAGCATCATGATGGCGTTGCGCCGGAAGTCGTGGCCGGAGCTGTGCGGGGTGTGGTCGAAGTAGCCGCCCTCGTCGATCGGCTCGGGCCGCTCGCCGTCCCCCGGCCGGTTCTTCAGCAGGAAGAACTCGATCTCGGGATGGGTGTAGAAGCTGAAGCCCATGTCGGAGGCCTTGGCCAGGGTCCGCTTGAGCACCCAGCGCGGGTCGGCGTGCGAGGGGGAGCCGTCCGGCATGAGGATGTCGCAGAACATCCGGGCCGCGGCGGGGTTCTCACTGCGCCAGGGCAGGATCTGGAAGGTCGAGGGGTCGGGCTTGGCCAGCATGTCCGACTCGTAGACCCGGGCGAAGCCCTGGATCGCGGAGCCGTCGAACCCGATGCCCTCGGAGAAGGCCCCTTCGAGCTCGGCCGGGGCGATGGCCACCGACTTGAGGAACCCGAGGACGTCGGTGAACCACAGCCGGATGAACCGGATGTCGCGCTCCTCGAGAGTGCGGAGAACGAACTCCTGCTGGCGGTCCAATGCTTCTCCTCCGTTGCCGACGTGGCACGGCACGTCCGGTCGCGTCCCAGTCTGCCTGCCGCGTGTTTCGCACACGTTACGAGGAATGGCGGTGAGATGCAGCATCGGGACCGCCGCCGCCCCGGGTTCCACCCCTCCGTCAGGCCTTTCCCGCTTTCTTCCCGTCGCGCCTCCACGGAACCCGCGTGATCGCCTCACTACAGTGAGCGACCGGGAAAGAGACCGTGACGTTCCATCCGGGGGAAGACCACGATGCGCACCGAGCTCCACACCCCGCCCGGCGCGGACGCGCCGCTGGCCCCGCTCACCGAGCGGCTCGCGGCGATGTCGGCTCCCTGCCCCATGCATCCGTCGGTCCACCGGATCGAGGCCGCCCTCCTGGAGTGGTCCCGCCGCCTCGGGCTGGAGGTCGACCGGGGCGCGGGCGTGCACCGCGTGGCCGGGCGGGCGATGGCCCGGTGCGACACCGGCGCGGCCGCGCTGTTCGCGCGCTGGCTGGCCTGGCTGCTCCGGTTCCGCGAGGAGTCGGACGCCTACGCCGGGGTGCTCGCGGTGGCCGAGGGCTGCGAGCCGGGGCCGCGGACCGTGGAGCGGGCCTTCGCGTCCCTGTGGCGGGAGTGCTCCCCGGGCATGAGCCGGCAGTGGCGGGAGCGGTTCCTCGCCCACCTGACCGCCCAGCGGGCGGCCCTGCTCGACACCGGGCGGACCCGGGGGGCCACCGCCCGCGGGGCCGTACCGGCGGCGCGCTCCTCCTCGGGCCTTCGGGCGGGCTCCCGGCCGGACCTGCGGGCCGGTCCTCCCCCGGGCTCCTCCGTACCGGTCCGGCCCCGGGACCGGACCGCCTGCGGCCCCTGCCTGTTCGACGTGGTGGAGCCCTGCCTCGGCGTGGAGGTCCCCGCCCGGCTCGCCGGCGACCGCCGCTGGCTCGCGCTGACCGAGGCCGCCGGCGACGTGGCCGCCTGGTGCGACGGCCTGGCCTCCGGGTACGGCCGGGCGCCCGCGGAGGAGGTGGAGCGGCTCGTGGTGCGGATGGAGGAGCTGTGGACGGCCGCCCGGGCGGTCCCGGTGCTCGTGGAGCGCCACGGCCTCGGCCTGGCCACCGGCCGCGACGTGACCAGGGTGGCCTGCGTGTTCCTGACCCTCTCCCGGGCGCACCTGGAGCGGCTCCTGGAGACCCGCCCTCAGGAGGCCCGCGCTCAGGAGGCGCAGACCAGGGAGTCCCCGACCGGGGTGCGGCGGTAGACGACCTCGCGGCCGAGGCGGTGGCGGGTGACCAGGCCTCCGTCGGCGAGGACCGACAGGTGCTGGCTGACCGCGCCCGCGGTCAGCTCCATGCGCCGGGCCAGGGCCGAGGTGGTCGCCGGTTCGGCGAGCGCGGTGAGGATCTGCGCGCGGCTCCGGCCGATCAGGGCGGCCAGCGCGCCGGGCGCGGGCGGCGGGCCCGCGGTCCAGAGCGTGCCGACGCCGCTCGCCGGGTAGACGAGCATCGGCTGGTACGGCTCGACCATCACGGCCGTGTCCGGCCACCAGAAGGCGGTGGGCACGAGCACCAGTCCGTCCCCGCCCAGCGGCGCGGAGTACTCCCACTTGCGCACGACCGCGAGCCGGTCGCCGTTCCAGCTCACGTTCGGGTGCAGGTCGGCGAAGAGCGCCCGGGCGCCGCCCGCGGCCAGCTGCCGGGAGCGGCGCATCACCTCGCTCTCCAGCAGCGCGTGCACGCGGGGCCAGCAGTCGGCGAAGACCGTGTCCCAGTAGCGCGCCAGGGTGTCGGCGACGCGCGCCACCCCGGCCTCCGGGTCCGCCCGGAAGCGCTCGACGACCTCCGGGTCGGTCCCCTCCACCCAGCCCGCCTCGGCGGCGGCCCGCTCGGGCGGCGTGCGCCGTACCCGCTCCAGTTCGGCGGCGAAGTCGGGCATCGGCGTGTCGGGGGTGGGCGTGAGGAAGTCCACGAGGTAGCCGCGCCGCGGGACCAGCGCGAACAGCTCGGTCAGGTCGAGGCCGGCCAGGCGCGGCCGTACGGCGCGCAGCCAGGGCAGGTGCAGGGAGTGCCGGGCCGGGTCGCGGAGCGTGCGCAGGCTGGCCACCAGCTCCCACAGCGGCGAGAAGGCGAAGCGGATGCGGGCCACGTCGTCGGGAGCGAAGATCCACTCGACGTGGCAGGAGTTCTTCCGCACCCCGCAGGGGACCCCGGACCCGCCCGTCCCGGACGCGGCGGACTCCACCGCGGCGGACTCCACCGCGGCGGACTCCACCGCGGCGGCCCGCGAGCCTCCCCACCGCGCGCCTTCCGCCCCCGCGCCTCCGGGCGCGGCGTCGCCGCCCGTCCCCGACCTTTCAGTCATGGCTAAAAGGTTCGCACCCGCGGGGCTCTCTGTCCAACGCTGTTCTCCATGACGAGCACCACCCTCACCAGGAACTCCTTCCTCCAGTCCAAGGTCGGCGGGCTTCCCCGGGCGTTCTGGGCCCTGTGGGCCGGGACCCTGGTCAACCGCGTGGGCATGATGGTCGAGCCGTTCATCGGCGTGTACCTGACGCAGGCGCGCGGCATGTCCCTGGCCGCCGCGGGCACGGTGATGGCGGTGTTCGGGGCGGGCTCGCTGCTCTCGCAGCTGCTCGCGGGGTGGCTGGCCGACCGGTTCGGGCGGCGGGTCACGCTGACCGGCGGCATGGTCGCCACCGCGCTCACCATGGGGGCGCTGGGGGCGAGCACCTCGCTGCCCGCGATCGCGGCGGCGATGTTCGTGCTCGGCGTGGCGGTCGACGCCTACCGGCCCGCCTCCAACGCGCTGGTGGCCGACCTGGTCCCGCCCGAGGACCGGCCGCGCGCCTACGGTCTGCTTTTCTGGGCGATCAACCTGGGCTTCGCGGTCGCCATGGTCGCCGGCGGCTGGTTCGCCGAGGCCGGGTACGGCTGGATGTTCGGCGTCAACGCCACCACCGCGCTGGTCTTCGGCCTGCTGGTGTGGCGGGCGGTCCCGGAGACGCGCCCGGAGCCGGGCGAGCGGGCGGGCGGCGGGTTCGGGGCCGTGCTCTCCGACCGTCTGATGATCGCCTACCTCGCCATCTGGACGCTCGCCAGCCTGGTCTACGCCCAGGCGTACACCACCCTGCCGCTGGCCATGACCGGCGCCGGGCTCCCGCCCTCCGCCTACGGCCTGGTCATGGCGGTCAACGGCGTCCTGATCGTCGTCGTCCAGCCGCTGACCGGCGGCTGGTTCGGCAGGCGCGACCACAGCACCGTGCTGGCGGCCGGGTTCGCGGTGATCGGCGCCGGCTTCGCGCTGAACGCCTTCGTCTCCGGCACCGCCGGGTACGCGGCCACCGTGGCCGTCTGGACGCTGGGCGAGATCGCCACCGCGGGCATCCCGGGCGCCATCGTGGCCTCGCTCGCCCCCGAGCACCTGCGCGGGCGCTACTCCGGGATGTTCGGCTTCGCCTGGTCGGCGGGGACCATGCTGGCCCCGCTGCTCGGCTCCCGGCTGCTGGCGGCGGGCCCGGAGGTGCTCTGGCCGGTCGTCGGGGCGGTCGAGCTGGTGGCCGCCGCGGGGCTGCTCGCGATCGGCCCGGCGCTGCGCAGGCGGGCCCGCGCCGCCGCGCGTTGATCGATCGTTTATCCGTTTTGATTCGTTTGTCGTCCGCGCCGGTTAAGGTCCTGGGAAGTTCCGATTCGGGGGAAGGACCAGGTCATGGACGGGCCGGACCAGCCGTCCGCGACGGCGGGCTCCGCGGTGGCGCGCCTGCGGCGGCGGCTCCACGGCATGGACACGCTGATCACCCGCACGCTGGTCGGCGCGGGCATGGTCGGCGTGATCGGCGGCGTCTACGTCGCGGTGGGCGCCGCCTCCAGCCTGCTGCTGTCGGACGTGGACCGGATCGGCGGCCTGGTCGCCGCGCTCTGCGCGGGGGCGTTCTTCCAGCCGCTCCGCACGCTGCTCCAGCGCGCCGCCGACCGCCTGCTCTACGGGAGCAAGGGGGACCCGGTGGCGCTGGCCGCGGAGCTGCGGCGGCGCCTGCAGCGAGCCGACCCCGCCGAGGGCCTGCAGGTGGCCCTGGAGGTGCTGCGCGAGGGGCTCTCCGCCACCGGGGCGGCCGTGCGCTTCTCCTCCGGGCCCGCGGACCGGGCCTCCGGCGCGCCGCCGGAGGAGACGGTCGCGGGCGAGCTGCGCGGGGTGGTCAGGGAGGTGCCGCTGGCCTGGCACGGTGAGCCGGTCGGCCGTCTGCTCATCGGCCCGCCGGGGGCCCGGCGGCTGCCGGCCGCGCACAACGAGCGGGTCATCGCCGCGCTCACGCCGCACATCGCCGACGCCGCCCACGCGGTCCGGCTGGTCGGCGCGCTGCGGCGCTCACGCGAGCGGATCATCGCCACCCGCGAGGAGGAGCGCCGCCGCCTCCGCCGCGACCTGCACGACGGCCTCGGCCAGTCGCTCAGCGGCATGGCGATGTCCATCAACGCGGCCCGGATCTCCCTGCGCACCTCCCCCGAGACCGCCGAGCAGCTGCTGGAGAGCCTGCGCTCCGGCATGGACAGCGTCACCAGCGACATCCGGCACCTGGTGTACGGCCTGCGCCCGCCGGCCCTGGACGACCTCGGCCTGGCCGGCGCGATCCTCCAGATGGCCGGGCCCGGGGTCGGGGTGGAGGTCCGCGGCCACCTGGGCGACCTGCCGGCCGCCGTCGAGGTCGCCGCCTACCGGATCGTGCAGGAGGCGCTCACCAACGCGCGCAGGCACGCGCGGGCCGGGACCGTGCGGGTGGTGCTGGAGCGCGCCCCGGAGCGCGAGGGCCGCCTGGACGTCCGGGTGAGCGACGACGGGGTGGGCGTGCCCGCGGACCGGCGCTCCGGGGTCGGTCTGGCGTCGATGCGCGAACGCGCCGCCGAACTCGGCGGCACGTGCGTGATCACCTCGCCCCCGGAGGGCGGCACGGTGGTCGAGGCCGTCCTCCCGCTGGCCCTCGGCGGCGGCGCGGACCCGGCCGCGGCGGCCTCCGGCACGGGCGCGGGCGCGGCGTGAACCCCGCCCCGGGCGCGGGCGTGAACCCTGATCCGGCGCCGACCTGGGCGGCCGCGGGAGCGCCGGCGCGGCGTCCGCGCGATAACCGATTCCTTACGGCATGCGAACGATGGTGAATGTTGCCGTATTTCCCTAGCTCAGGTGCCCGTACTCTTACCACTGCGATGCTGACTTTCCGTTCCCTCGGACCGTTCCAGGCCTGCCACGGCGACGTGGCGCTCGACCTCGGCGGTCAACGCCAGATGGCGGTGCTCGCCCGGCTCCTCGTGGCCGGGGGCCGTGCCGTCCCGGTGAGCGTGCTCATCGACGAGCTCTGGCCCGGCGAGCCCCCCGCCCAGGCGCTGTCCACCATCCAGGGATACGTCTCGCGGCTGCGGCGCGTGCTGGAGCCCGGCCGCGCGCCCCGCGAGGAGGCGGCGGTGCTGGTCTCGGCCCCGCCGGGATACGCGCTGCGCGCCTCCACCGGTCAGGTCGACTCCTGGCGGTTCGAGAGCGCCGTCAAGGCGGACGGCGACCCGGCCGAGGTCTGGGAGCGCCTGGAGGAGGCGCTCTCCCTGTGGCGCGGGCCCGCCCTGGCCGAGTTCTCGGACCTGTCGTGGGCGGCGACCGAGGCCGGCCGCCTGGAGGAGCTGCGGCTGATCGCGGTCGAGCGCCGCGCCGGCGCGGGGCTGGCCCTGGGCCGCTCCTCCGCCCTGGTCGCCGACCTGGAGGCGCACGTGGCGGCCCATCCCCTCCGGGAGGAGGCCTGGCGGCTGCTCGCCCTGGCCCTCTACCGGAGCGGCCGGCAGGGCGACGCCCTGGGCGCGCTCCGCCGCGCCCGGGCGGTGCTCCGCGACGAGCTCGGCCTGGACCTCGGCGCCGTCCTGCAACGCCTGGAGTCGGACATGCTCGTCCAGGCGCCCCACCTGGACGAGCCCGGCCGGCCCGGGGAGAGCCTCCGGGGCACGGCCGCGGATCCGGTCCCGCCGGGGCCGGACCCGCAGACGCTGCGCGTCGTCGTGGTCGACGACCAGGCGCTGGTCCGCACCGGTCTGCGGGTGGTGCTGGAGAGCGAGCCGGGCTTCGAGCTCGCCGGAGAGGCGGAGAACGGCGAGCAGGCGATCGCGGTGGTCCGCGAGACCCGTCCGGACCTGGTGCTGATGGACATCCAGATGCCCCGGCTGGACGGCCTGACCGCCGCTCGCCGCATCCTCGCCGACGAGAACCCGCCGAAGGTGATCATGATGACCACGTTCGGCACGGACGACAACCTCTACTCCGCGCTGCGCGCCGGGGTGAGCGGCTTCGTGCTCAAGACTTCGGCCCCCGAGCGGCTCATCGTCGCGATGCGCGTCGCGCACGCCGGCGACGCGCTGATCGACCCGGCCGTCACCACGCGGCTGATCGCGGGCTTCGCGGGCCACGCCGACCCCGCCGCGCCGCCGGCGCTCGCCGGGCTCGGCGACGCCGAGCTGGACCTGATGAAGCTGATCGCCCGCGGGCTCACCAACCGGCAGATCGCGGCGACCCTGTCGGTCACCGAGACCTCCGTGACCGAGTCGGTGAACAAGATCCTCGACCACCTCGGGCTGTTCGACCGCGCGCAGCTCGTCGTCGCGGCCTACGAATCGGGCCTGGTCAACCCGGGCGACACGAGGTAGCGGTGCGGGCACAGGGGCCGGGGCCGCGAGGGCCGCGAGGGCACAGCGGCGTCGTCCCGGGCGTCGGCGGCGTGCCCCGCCGCGTCGTGGGCGCCGTCGTCCTCGACCTCCCGCGCCCGAACCCGGCGGTCGCGCTGCTGACCTCGCCGCGCAAGCTGGCCGCCGTCGCCTCCGCCGTGCTGTCCGTCGGGCTCATCGCCACCGCCGTCGTCGTGTACGGCGGCCTGCCGCCCGTCTGGGCGCGGGACCCGATCCTCTCGCCCGGTCTCGCCGCCGGGCTCACCTTCCCCCTGGTCGGCGCCTTCCTCCTGGTGCACGACGCCCGCCCGGTCACCGGCCGGCTGATGTGCGCCGGAGGCCTGATCTACTCGGCCGGCGTCCTCTCCACCGTGATGATGCTGCACGCCGCGTCCGCCGGGGAGCTCACGGCCGCCGCCTGCCTCCGCTGGGCCGGCGTCGTGGGCGAGGGCCTCGGCGGCCTGCTGCTGGCCGTCCTGCTCCCGCTCCACTCCCCCGACGGCCGCCTGCCGTCGGCGCGCTGGCGGCCCGTGGCGGTGCTGGCGGTGGTCGTGATGACCGCGCAGGCGGCCGTCCGCGTCCTGCGGCCCGCGCCCCGCCCGGACGGCTACCCCTACCCGCAGGTGATCCCCAACCCCCTCGCGGTGGAGGCGCTGCGCCCCGTCCACCACCCCCTGCAGGACGCCCTGGCCGGCGCGGTCAGCGTTCTGGTCGCCGCCACCGTGCTCTCCCTGGTCCTGCGCCTGCGCCGGGCCGACCCCGCCGGACGCCGCCAGATCGCCTGGCCGCTGACCGCCTTCGCCGTCTACACCTGCTTCCTGATCGCCGGGCCGGACTGGTGGCTCGCCGCCTCGGTCTCGGTCGGGCTGATCCCGGTGGCCATCGCCTTCGCCGTGCTGCGCTACCGGCTCTACGGCATCGACACCGTGATCAGCCGGGCCTTCGTGGCCGCCGGGCTGGTCGCCGCGGTCAGCGTCGTCTACTTCGGCGTGGGCGCCCTGGCCGGGCTCGCCCTGTCGGACTACGACCGGATCGGCGGCCTGGCCGCCGCGCTGTTCGCGGGCGCGTTCTTCCATCCGCTCCGCCGCCTGCTGCGACGCCTGGTCGACCGGCTCATGTACGGCACGCACGGCGACCCGGCCGTCCTGGCCGCCCGGCTGGCGCGGGAGGTCGGGCAGGCCGAGCCCGCGGGCGCGCTGGCCGCCGTCGCCTCCGTGATCCGCGACGGGCTCGGCGTCACCGGCGTCACGGTCGAGGTCCGCGGCCCCGGCCCCCGGACGGCGACGGTCGGGCTGCCGGGCCCCTCCCCCCGGGCGGTGCCGCTGGTCTGGCACGGTGAGCCGGTGGGCCGCCTGCTGCTGGGCCCGCCGGGCCCGCGCCGGTTCGCCGCGGCCCACAACGAGCGGCTGATCGCCGTGGCCACGCCGTACGCGGCCGACGTGGCCCACGCCGTACGGATGACCGCGGATCTGCAGCGCTCGCGCGAGCGCATCCTGTCCGCCCGCGAGGAGGAGCGCCGCCGCCTCCGCCGCGACCTGCACGACGGCCTCGGCCACGCGCTGACCGACATGGCCATGTCGATCAACATGGCGAGGATCAGCCTGCGCACCGCGCCCGCCTCGGCCGACCGGCTCCTGCTGGAGCTGCGCAGCGGCATGGACTCGGTCAGCCAGGAGATCCGGGAGCTGGTCTACGGCCTGCGCCCGCCGGCCCTGGACGAGCTGGGCCTGGCCGGCGCGATCCGGGCACTGGCCGCCGAGGCGGGCCCGCCGGTGACCGTGGAGGCCTCCGGCGACCTGGTGGAGCTGCCCGCCGCGGTGGAGGTGGCGGCCTACCGGATCGCGCAGGAGGCGCTGACCAACGTGCGCAAGCACGCCCGTGCCTCCGGCGCGACCGTGCGGCTGGGGCGCGAGGACGCGGCGCTGGTGGTGCGCGTCGGCGACGACGGGTGCGGCCTGCCCGAGGCGGCCCGTTCCGGCATCGGGCTGGTCTCGATGCGCGAGCGGGCCGCCGAGCTGGGCGGCAGCTGCGCGGTGGGCCCGGGCCCGGACGGCGGCACCGTCGTGGAGGCCGTCCTCCCCCTGCCCCGCTGACCTTCCGCCCCGCGGGGGAGGGCCGCGCGGGGAAGACGCGCCGGACGGGGCGCAAGGGTTGATCAATATGTTTACCGATCATGTCAATCAGTAGTTAGATCATCACGCTCCGTGTTTTCGATCGAGGAGGGCACGGGGAATCAAGCTGGCGTATGACGGTCCCGGCAGCATCGGAGACCTGTCATGCAGGCCCATCCGGGTGATCCATCCCATGCGCCGGCCCGGCCGGCGGAACAGAGAGGAAACATCCACTATGACCATGACGAAGCTGCGGCGTGCCCTGGTTGTCGCGGGAACCGCTACGGCCCTGGGTCTGGCCTGGCAGACCGCCGCCCTGGCCGGCGGCGGCACCAACTTCGAGCAGAACTCCAGCAGCGCCGGCAAGTTCGGCGCCTTCAACAACAGCGTCAAGTCGGGCGCCGACGGCCACGGCCACGGCGGCTCGGGCGTCTTCTTCAAGCAGTCGTTCAGCCAGGCCGGCCCGGCCGGCGCGAGCAGCAACACCACCTCCAGCGGCGCCAACTAGGCGCCGGCCGGCCCCGGGGCCCCGGTGACACGACCGGGGCCCCGGGGCCGGGGTGCGACGTGATCCCGGCGATCCCGCCGGGCGCTCCGGGCCGTGCGCGCCCGCGGTCCGGAGCGGTCTCCCTCCGGCAGGGCAGTGGCCGGGGGAGGCCCGGCCCCCCTCCCCCGCCGCGCCGGTCCCCGCGCCGGAGCCGGCGGCACGGCCGCCTCCCGCCCCGGAAACGGCCGCCTCCCGCCCCGGAATAGGGTGTGCACGTGGCTCAACTCCGAATCGCACTCGCCCAGACCAACCCCGTCGTCGGCGACCTGGCGGCCAACACCGGCAAGCTCGTCGAGTGGACCCGCCGCGCGGCCGGCCGCGGCGCGCACCTGGTGGTCTTCACCGAGATGTTCCTCACCGGCTACCCGGTCGAGGACCTGGTCCTGCGCACCTCCTTCGTGGAGGCGTCCATCGCCGCGGTCGACGCCGCGGCCCGGCGCCTGGCCGAAGAAGGACTCGGCGAGACCCCCGTGGTCGTCGGCTACGTCGACCGGGCGGACCTCGCCCCGCGGGTCGGGCAGCCCAAGGGCGCTCCGCTGAACGCGGTGGCGCTGCTGCACCGCGGCCGGGTGGTCACCAGGACCGCCAAGCACCACCTGCCGAACTACGGCGTCTTCGACGAGTACCGCTACTTCGTCCGCGGCGACCGGTTGCCGATCTTCCGGTTGCACGGCGTCGACGTAGCGATCGCGGTCTGCGAGGACCTGTGGCAGGACGGCGGGCCCGTCGCGGTGGCGGGCAGGGCGGGCGCCGGGCTGCTGGTCGTGCCGAACGCCTCGCCGTACGAGCGGGAGAAGGACGACGTGCGCCTGGAGCTGGCCGCCCGGCGGGCCCGGGAGGCCGGGTGCGCCCTGGCCTACGCCAACCAGGTCGGCGGCCAGGACGAGCTGGTCTTCGACGGCGACTCGCTCGTCGTCTCCGCCTCCGGGGAACTCGTCGCGCGGGCCGCGCGGTTCACCGAGGAGCTGCTCGTGGCCGACCTGGACCTGCCCGAGGGCACCGGACGGCTCGGCGCGCGCGACCAGGTGGACGCCGGGGACGGCACCCTCATCACGGCGGAGCGGCTGGAGCTGTCGTCCCGCCCGCTGGAGCCGTACGAGCCGGAGCCCGCGACGATCGCCCCGCACCTGGACGACGTCGCCGAGGTCTACGCGGCCCTGGTGCTGGGGGTGCGCGACTACGTCGCCAAGAACGGCTTCCGGTCGGTCATCCTCGGCCTGTCCGGCGGCATCGACTCGGCGCTGACCGCCACCATCGCCTCCGACGCGATCGGCCCCGACCGGGTCCACGTGGTGATGATGCCCTCGCGCTACTCCTCCGACCACTCCCTGAGCGACGCGCAGGAGCTGGTGGACCGGCAGGGGGTCAACGCCCGGACCGTGCCGATCGGCGGCATGGTGGACGCCTTCGAGAAGGAGCTCTCCCTGACCGGCCTGGCGGCGGAGAACCTCCAGGCCCGGGTCCGCGGCATGATCCTGATGAGCCTCTCCAACGAGCACGGCCACCTGGTGCTGACCACCGGGAACAAGAGCGAGCTGGCCACCGGCTACTCGACGCTCTACGGCGACTCCGCCGGCGGCTACGCGCCCATCAAGGACGTGCTCAAGACCCTGGTGTGGGAGCTGGCCCGCTGGCGCAACGCCCAGGCGGGCGTCGCCGACCACTTCCTGCACGGTTTCGCGGTCCCGCCGATCCCGGAGAACTCCATCACCAAGGAGCCCAGCGCCGAGCTCCGCCCCGGCCAGCGCGACACCGACTCCCTGCCGGAGTACGACGTGCTGGACCGGCTCCTGGACGACTACGTGGAGAAGGACATGGGCTCGGCCTCGCTGGTCGCCGCCGGGCACGACCCGGAGCTGGTCGCGCGGGTCATCCGCCTGGTCGACCTGGCCGAGTACAAGCGCCGCCAGTACCCGCCGGGCCCGAAGATCACTCCGAAGAACTTCGGCCGGGACCGCCGCCTGCCCATCACCAACCGCTGGCGGGAGAGCGCCCGCTGACGATCTCGACGTGACCGCTCCGCTCCTGGCCCACCGTGAACGGCGGTGCCAGACTGGCGGCATGGAAGGCGAGGAGCAGGAGATGAGCGCACTGCCCGATACGGAGCGGTCAGAGGCGGAGCCGCAGGAGCGGTATCGCTCGCTGATCCCGCTCCCGCGGCACCCCGGGGCCTACACCGTCGAGGACTGGCTGGCGCTCCCCGAGACCAGGGAACGCATCGAACTCATCGACGGGAGTCTCGTAGTGAGCCCTGCCCCCGCCACCGGCCACGCGCTCTGCGCCCAGCGGCTGGTCCGCATCCTCCTCGACTCCGCCCCGGACGACGTCGAGGTGGTGGAGGCGGCGAACGTGCGGGTCCGCGAGGAGGGGTTCATCCCGGACATCGTGGTCGCGTGGGCGGAGCCCATCCTCGCGAACGAGGTACTGCTGGACTCCGGTGACCTGCTCATGGCCGTCGAGATCGTCAGCCCCGGCAACCGGAAGCGCGACCACCTCGTCAAACCCTCGTCCTACGCCGCCGCGGGCGTGCCGGTGTTCATGCGGGTGGAGCTCCACGGGGAGGGCGTGCTGCCGCTCGTCGAGGTCTTCACCGCCAAGGAGGGCGAGTACGTCAAGATCGCGGCGGCGCGGGCGGGGCAGACGCTCTCCCTGACCGAGCCGTACGAGATCGCCTTCGACCCCGCCGTCCTCACCGGTCCCCGCCGCTGACGGCCCGGGTCCCGGCCGGCTCCGCACGGCGGGACCCGCCCGGCCGGAGCCGCCGGAGCCCGCGGACGCAGGTGACGGCCGGTGGGGGCCGCCCCGCTCGATGACCCGGCGGAGGCGGCCGGAGGGCCCGGAGGGAGGGCTCAGCGGGAGGGCTCAGCGGGGGGCGAGACCGGCCATGAGGTGGTCGAGGACGCGGCCGACGACGTCCTCGGAGTGCTCTCCGCCCTCTCCGAAGCCGGCGGACTTGACGTACCACATCATGGTGCCGACCACCATCGCCATCGCGACCGGGACGTCCAGGTCGGCGCGGAGCTCGCCGGACTCGACGCCGCGCCGGAGCAGGGCCGCCAGCGCCTCCTGCCGCGGCCGGATCGCCGCCTGGCGGATGCGCGCCACCAGGTGCGGGTGCCGGTCGGCCTCGTTCATCGCGATGTTCATCACGCACCGGCTCCGCACGTCGCCGGACTCGCGCTCGAGCATCTCCAGGTACACGACGAGGTTCTCCCGCACGGTCGGCGCCACCAGCGGGGGCGGCGGCGCCTTGAGCGTGGCGAGCGCGTCGACGACCAGGTCCTCCTTGTTCGACCAGCGCCGGTAGATCGTCGTCTTGCCGACGCCCGCGCGGGCGGCGACGGCCTCGATCGTCAGCTCGGAGAGGCTGACGCTCTCGCCGATCAGGTCGAGGGTCGCCTCGATGATGGCCTTCTCCGCCTTCGCGCTGCGCGGGCGGCCCGCGGGGCGGGCCGTCCGCGTCTCATCCGTGGTCGACATATCGGGCCTACACTACCGCCGGTTCCTTCTCCTCCTCGCGGCCCGCGCCGGTGGCGGGGGCCTGCCGGCCGGGCAGCCACCTGAGGGCCACCCCCGCCCCGGCCAGCGCGATCACGGCCGCGACCAGCGCGGTGACGTGCATGCCGTCCAGGAAGGCCCGCACGGCGGGCCCGACCAGCGCGGCGCCCCGCTCGCCGAGGGATCCGGCGACGGCCATCGTGCCGGGCAGGGACTCGCCGGCCTCGTGCCGCAGTTCCTCCGGCAGGCCCGCCAGCGCGGGGGTGATCCCGTCGCGGTAGGTGGCCGAGAGCAGCGAGCCGAGCAGCGCGACGCCGAGCGCGCCGGCGACCTGGCGGACGGTGTTGCTCATGGCCGAGCCGACGCCGGCCTTCTCGCGGGGCAGCGCCTCCATGATGGCGGTGGTCGCGGGCGGCATGATGGTGGCCATCGCCGCGCCCTGGACGAAGAACAGCACCTCCAGCGCCACGACCGGGGTGCCGGTGTCCACCAGCGCGTAGGCGGCGAGGGTGGCGGCCACCACGACCATGCTCGCGGTGGCGGTCCGCCTGCCGCCGAAGCGCGCGGTCAGCCGCTGGCTCAGCGGGGCGAAGACGAGCTGCGCGGCGGCGAACGGGATCATCAGGGCCCCGGCCTGCAGCGCGCTGTAGCCGAGCACGATCTGCAGGTGGAAGACCAGGAAGAACATCGCGCCCATCATCGCGAAGAAGACGATGCCGATCATGCCGACCGCGGTGGAGAAGCGGGCGTCGCGGAAGTAGGTGACGTCGAAGGCCGGGTGGTCGATGCGGCGCTCGTACCAGACGAAGGCCGCCAGCACGGCCGCGCCCAGGAGCACCGGGCCGAGGACCTCGACGTCGGCGACCGTGGCCAGCTCGCCGCCCCGGATGATGCCGTAGGTGAGCGCGACCAGCCCGATGACGGACAGGAGCACGCCGATCGGGTCGAGCCTCGACGGCCGGGGGTCGCGCGACTCGGGCACGGCCAGGGCGATGAGGACCATGCCGACCGCCACGATCGGCAGGTTGACCAGGAAGATCGAGCCCCACCAGAAGTGCTCGATGAGCAGGCCCCCGGTGATGGGGCCGATCGCCACGGCCAGGCCGACGCCGCCGGCCCAGACGCCGATCGCCTTGCCGCGCTCGGCGGGCGGGAAGACGTTGGAGATGATCGCCAGCGTGGCGGGCATGATCGCGGCGCCGCCGACGCCCATGAAGGCCCGGGCGGCGATCAGCTGCATCGGGTCCTGGGCGTAGGCGCCGGCCAGCGAGGCCAGGGCGAACAGGACCATGCCGATCATCAGCATGCGCTTGCGCCCCGTCCGGTCGCCGATCACCCCGAAGGTGAACAGCAGGCCGGCGAAGACGAGCGTGTAGGAGTTGATCGCCCACTCCAGCTCGCCCTGGGTGGCGCCCAGCCCCTTCACCGGGTCGGCGATCGTCTTGAGCGCGACGTTGAGGATGGTGTTGTCGAGGACGACCACCAGGAGGCTGAAGACCAGCACTCCCAGGATCTGCCACCGTCTTGGGTGGCCCGGTTCCCGCTCCATGGGAGACCCCCGTTTTTCGATACGCTTCAGTTTCGCAACGGGATCGTATCGTTAGTGGTTTCGATACGCAACGGTCTCGTTTCGTATTACTGCGCCGAGGCCCGCTGCGCCGCCGAGGCTCACTGCGCCGCCGAGGCCGCCGCCTCCCGGTCCCCGCCCTTCCCCGGCTCCCGCGGGCCCGCGTCCGCCCCCGACCGCCGCCAGAACGGCAGGGCCAGCAGCACCATCGCCACGCCGACCAGACCGGCGACGGCGAACGCCCAGCCGGGGCCGGGACCGTCGATGACCGCGCCGGCGAGGGGGGCGGAGACGGCCCCGCCCACCAGGAGCGCGGTGCCGTGCAGGCCCATCGCCTCCCCCCGCGCCCGGGCCGGCACCCAGCGGCTGAGCGTCTCCACCGTGGAGGACAGGCCCGGGGCGCAGAGCAGCCCGGCCGGGAGCAGCGCCACGACCAGCCAGCGCCAGTCGTCGCCGACCAGCCCGACCGGGACGGTGAACAGGCCCATCGCGCCGATCAGGAGCAGCGGGGAGAATCCCCGGGGCAGCCCGCCGTACACGAAGCCGCCGACCAGCGAGTACAAGCACCAGACGCCGATCGCCAGGCCCGTCCACGCCGTGTCGCCCGCGTTCTTCATGGCCGCCACCAGGGACAGCTCGCCGGCGGTCAGCACGAAGGTGGCGGCCGCGGCGGTGCCGAGCAGGGTGACCAGGGACGGGGTCAGCCACATCCGCCGGGGAAGCCGCCCGCCGGCCCCGCCGCCCTCGCCCGCGGCGTCCTCCTCGGCGGCGTCCTCCTCTGCGGAGCGGAGCGGCGGGTTCAGCAGCAGGAGCGCCGTGCCCGAGCCGACCAGGCCGCCCGCCACGATGCCCATCGCGGCGCCGCTGCCCAGCGCGGTCATCCCGGCCACCCCGAGGGCGGGCCCGGCCATGTAGGAGAGCTCGACCAGCATCGAGTCGAGGGAGAAGGCGATCCGGCGCTGCTCCACCGGGACCAGCGCCGCCAGGCACTGGCGGACGACGCTGAAGACCGGCAGGCCCAGCAGGCCCGCCGGCACGGCGGCGGCCAGGAGCACCGGGAACGGCATGGCCCACGCCGTGGCCCAGAACAGCGCCTGCGCCGCGGTGGTCACCAGCAGCACCGGGCGCAGGCCGTAGGAGTCGGCGAACCGCCCGGCCAGCGGCGACCCGAGGGCCATGCCCACCGTGCAGGCCGCGGTCACCAGGCCCGCCTTCGTGAAGCCGAGGCCCATGCTCTCGGCCACGTGCAGGGTGAGCGTGATGTTCACCGCGGTGGTCGGGATCCTCGCGAGCAGTCCCACCACCAGCAACGTCCGGACACCCGGAAGGGCCAGCAGGCGACGGTAAGGCTCCATTGCCATTTTCGTTGCTTACCTCCGTCCTGCATTGTGCCGTACGGACCCGACCTCTCCACCACCGGATTACCGGCGGGTCAAGGGGTGTTTAACCGAGCGGGCGCATGCCATCATCGAAGACGTCCGGGGACGCCACAGGGGCGCCTCGAGACCACCAGGAGGCTTTCCCATGTCCTCTTCCGCGACCGTCCCGGGCTCCGCTCTCTACGGCGGGCAGTCAGGGCGCAGGATCACCGTGCGCGACATCGCCGCCGCCAAGGAACGCGGTGAGAAGTGGCCGATGGTCACCGCGTACGACGCGATGACCGCCCGGATCTTCGACGAGGCGGGCATCCCCGTCCTGCTCGTCGGCGACTCGGCCGCCATGGTCGTCTACGGCTACGACTCGACGCTGCCGGTCTCCGTCGACGACCTCATGCCGCTGACCGCCGCGGTGGTCCGCGGCTCGTCCCGGGCGCTGGTCGTCGCCGACCTGCCGTTCGGCTCCTACCAGGCCTCGCCCCAGCAGGCCCTGGAGACGGCCGTGCGGTTCATGAAGGAGGCCGGCGCCCACGCGGTCAAGCTGGAGGGCGGGCGCCGGGTGCTGCCCCAGGTCGAGGCCCTGGTCTCGGCCGGCATCCCGGTCATGGCCCACCTCGGCCTGACCCCGCAGTCGGTCAACGTCTTCGGCGGCTACCGGGTGCAGGGCCGCGGCCAGTCCGGTGACGAGCTGATGGCCGACGCGAAGGACCTGCAGGCCGCCGGGGCCTTCTCCGTGGTGCTGGAGTGCGTCCCCGCCGACCTGGCCGAGCGGGTCACCACCTCCCTGTCGATCCCCACGATCGGCATCGGCGCCGGTCCGGCCACCGACGCCCAGGTCCTCGTCTGGCAGGACCTGATGGGCCTCACCGCCCGCCCGGCCAAGTTCGTCAAGAAGTACTCCAACCTGGCCGAGGAGATGGACCGCGCGGTCCGCGCCTTCGCCGACGAGGTGACCGGCGGGACCTTCCCCTCCGCCGAGCACGTCTACCACTGATCCCATCGGCCGCGGCCGTGCCGGAGCCCCGTGGACACCGGGCGCCGGCGCGGCCGCGGCGTGTCCGGGGCATGCCGTCGCCCGGCGTGGCCGCGGCCCGGATCCGGGCCGCGGCGGAGGAAGGGGCCGGATCGGGGCGGGGCAGGGCGGAGGCGGCCGCCGTCAGGCGAGCGTGGCGGGGTCGGTGTTGGCGCCGCAGACGACGACGGCCACCCGCTCCCCGGGAGCCGGGACGTAGGCGCCGCAGCGCAGCGCCGCGAGGGCGGCGGCCCCCGCGTGCTCGGCGGCGACCCGCCAGGATCTCCACAGCTCGCGCCTGGCCTCGACGATGGCCTCGTCGGTGACCAGGACGCTCTCGACCCCGGCGGCGCTGGTGACGCCGTAGGCGATGCGGCCGATCCGGCTGGCGCCGAGCGCGTCGGCCCCCACCCCGCTCACCTCGACCCGGACCGGGCCGCCCTCGGCCAGGGCGCGGTTCAGGGTCGGGATCAGCTCCGGCTCCACGGCCACGACCCGGGCCCGGCCGCCGAGCGCGGCCGTGACCCCCGCGACCAGCCCGCCGCCGCCCACCGCGACCAGGACCGTGTCCACTCCCCCGGTCTGCGCCAGCAGCTCCAGCCCGACCGTGCCCTGCCCGGCCACCACCTCGGGCTGGTCGTAGGCGTGGATCTCCAGCGCGCCGGTCTCCGCGGCCCGTTTGGCCGACGCCTCGTAGGCCTCGGCGTAGATCGAGCCGGTCTGGGTGACCTGCGCGCCCAGTGCCCGCAGGCCGGCGACCTTCACCGGGCTCGACACCGTCGGCACGAAGATCTCGGCCCGCACGCCCAGCGCCCGGGCGACGTGCGCCACCGCCAGGCCGTGGTTGCCGCCGCTGGCCGCGATCACCCCCGCCTCCGGCAGCTCCCCGGCCTCCCGTGCCGCCAGGACGCGGTTGAACCCGCCCCTGACCTTGAACGAGCCGGTGTGCTGCGTGCCCTCCAGCTTCAGCAGCAGCCCCGGCGACGCCTCCAGCACCGGGGTACGGCGGGCATGCCCGGCGATCCGCGCCGCGGCCCGCTCCACGTCGTCGACCGTCACGCTCACCAGCGGCTCCCCCTCGTCCACGTCCCGGCTCCCACGCTCACCCACGGCCCGTCCTCATCCGCTCCCCGGCCCTCTCGCTCATCCCTGGCTCGCCTCGATCGCCTGGGCGAAGTCGGCCCACAGGTCCTCGACGTGCTCGATGCCGACCGCCACCCGGACGGTCCCCTCGCCGATCCCGTGCCGGGCCAGCTCCTGGGCGGTCAGCGACTTGTGGGAGGTGGTCGCCGGGTGCAGGACGAGCGTCTCCACGCCGCCGAGCGAGGGGGCCAGCAGCGCCAGCCTGATCGAGCTCATGAACCGCTCCCCCGCCGGGCGCCCGCCGGCGAGGTCGAAGGAGAAGACCCCGCCGAAGTCCGGCAGCAGCTTGGCCGCCAGCGCGTGCGACGGGTGCGAGGGCAGGCCCGGCCAGTGCACGGCCGCGACCGCGGGGTGGGCGTCCAGGCGGAGCGCCAGCTCGCGGGTGTTGGCGCAGTGCCGCTCCATGCGCAGCGCCAGGGTCTGCATGCCGCGCAGGGTCAGCCAGGCGGCGAACGGGTCGGCGGTCGCGCCCAGGCTCGTGGCGAACTTCCACACCTTCCGGTACAGCCCGTCGTCGGCGAAGACCGCGATGCCGCCGAGCACGTCGCTGTGGCCGCTGAGGTACTTGGTCGTGGAGTGGACCACGACGTCGGCGCCGTGCTCGATCGGCCGGCACAGCACCGGCGAGGCGAAGGTGTTGTCCACCACCGAGAGCAGGCCCGCCTCCCGCGCGGCGGCGCACATCCCCGGCAGGTCCGCCACCTGGGTCACGGGGTTGGCGATGGTCTCCAGGTAGACCAGCTTCGTGGCGGGCCGTACGGCGGCGCGCAGCGCGGCGGGGTCGTCCTCGGGGACGTAGGAGACCTCGACGCCGAACCGGGCGGTCAGGTCGTTGAGCATCGCGGCGGTGCCGCCGTAGATCGCCTTCTGCGCGATCACGTGGTCGCCGGGCCGGAGCAGGCCGAGCAGCACGGAGTTGATCGCGCCCATGCCGGAGCCGGTCGCCACGGCGGCGACGCCGCCCTCGAGGCCGGCGACGGCCTCCTCCAGCGCGCGCACCGTCGGGTTCGACAGCCGGCCGTAGACGAACGCCTCGGGGCTGTTCATGCCGGCGGCGAAGACGGCGGGGTCGTCGAAGGCGAAACCGGAGGTCTGGTAGAGCGGCACCGCGATCGGCCGGCTGCCGTTCAGCGGCGGCTGGGGAAGACGGACGGTGCGGGTCTCCGGGCGCAGCTCAGTCATGTGTCAACGATGTCCGCTCAGGCGAGGCGTGGCCAGATCCAATCACCACGATTGGTCCGATATCCCATCCAACCTAACCGAACCGGATTCCCTTCCCACCCGGCGGGCGCGCCGATGCCCACCGGGGCCGTCACCGGCCCCGCCGGACCTCGACATCGTGAATTTCTCACTGTGACCGGACGCGGCCGCGCTCCAGGATCTATGAGCATGACGACGGTCCAGGTGGACGGGCTCTGCAAGAGGTACGGGGAGTTCCAGGCGGTGCGGGACGTCTCCTTCGCCGCCGGGGAGGGCGAGGTCCTCGCCCTGCTCGGGCGGAACGGCGCGGGCAAGACGACGACGGTGGAGGTGCTGGCCGGTTTCCGGCGGCCCGACGCCGGGACCGTGCGGGTGCTCGGGCTCGACCCGGTGAAGGACCGCGTCCGGTTGCGCAGGCGCGTCGGGATCATGCTCCAGGAGGCGGGTTTCTTCCCCGACCTGACGGTGGCGCGGACCGTGGACTCCTGGCGGGACTTCGTCTCCGCGCCCCGCCCCCGCGGCGAGGCGCTGGAGCCCGCCGGCCTGGGCGCGAAGGCGGACACGAAGGTGCGCCAGCTCTCCGGCGGCGAGAAGCGCCGCCTGGACCTGGCGCTCGTCGCGCTGCTCCGGCTGGAGTCCGACATCGAGGTGGTCGCCGAGGTCGTCCGGGGCGACGAGATGGTCCCGGCGGCGGTGCGGGCCCGGCCGGACGTGGCGGTCCTGGACATCGACCTGCCGGGTGTCGACGGCATCACGGCCTCGGTGGAGCTGCGGGAGCGGCTGCCCGGCTGCCGCGTCCTGGTCCTCACCGCGCTGGGCAGGCCCGGCCAGGTCCGCCGGGCGCCGGCCTGCGGGATCGAGGCGTTCCTGGTCAAGGACGCCCCCGGGGACCGGCCGGCCGACGCGATCCGCCGCACCGCGCGGGGCCTGCGGGTGCTCGACCCGGAGCTGGTCGCCGCCGCCATGGAGTACGGCGCCGGCCCGCTGACCGCGCGGGAGCGCGAGGTGCTCGCCGAGGCGGCGCGCGGCGCCTCGGCTGAGGAGATCGCCGCCCGGCTGCACCTGTCGGCCGGGACCGTGCGCAACTACCTGACGAACGCCGTCACCAAGACCGGGGCCCGCAACAAGGTCGACGCCATCCGCATCGCCGAGGACGCCGGCTGGATCCGACCCGGCGCGCGGAGGGTCCGTGCGGCGCCCGCCGTACACGCCGCGGACCCCGAGGGCCCGGACGGCGCCGGTGGCCTCGCGGCCGGCCCGGCCCGCGCGTCCTACGTCGTCTCCCCGCCGGCGGTGTCCGGGCTCCGCTGCCGGCCGCCGGTCTCCCGCCGGGTGCCGCACAGCGGTGCGATGCCGTCGAGCATGCGCTGCAGCCCGAACTCGAACAGGGTGTCGAGGGTGAGGTCGACGTCGTCGCGGGCGGAGATGCGGGCCAGGATGGGGAAGGACCCGCTGCGCAGCGTGGCGGTGAGCGCGTCGCTCTGGGCGTGCAGCCACTCGTCGTCGGTGAGGCCGGTGTCCTGCTCGGCATCCGCCTCCGGTTGCAGGTTGACGGCGGTGCCGCGGACGAAGTTGGCGACGGTGGCGGCCACGTGGATGAGGGTGCCGGGGGCGAGCCCCCGATCGGCGACCGCGCGCATGGCCCATTCGGTGTGGGCGAGGACGTGCGGTGCGAGCAGGGGCCTGGTGAAGGACACGGCGTGGGGCAGCCACGGGTGTCGCCGGTACATGGCCCACTGGGTGCGGCACAGCAGTTCCAGCTTGGCGCGCCAGTCCCCGGCGGGCCGTTCCGGCAGAGGGTGCTCGGCGAACGCCGCGTCGGCCATGAGCGTGACGAGCTGGTCTTTGCCGCGTACGTGGCGGTAGAGGGCCATGGTGGCCACGTCCAGCTCGGTGGCGATGCGGCGCATGGTGGTGGCGGCGAGACCTTCGGCGTCGGCGATCGCGGTGGCGGTGCGCACGACGTGATCGCGGAAGACGCCGGCGTCGCCGCCGCCGGCGCGCCGCCCGGGGCGCGGGTCGCCGGTGCGGCGTGCCCGGCGGGCCGCGACGACGGTGCCCACCCCGGGCACGGTCTCGGTGAGCCCTTCGTGCCGGAGCGCGGCGAGCGCCCTGCTGGCGGTGGCCATCGCCACGCCCCATTCCCGGACGAGCTGCCGGGTGGAGGGCAGGTGGTCGCCCGGCAGGAGTTCACCGGTGGCGATGCGCCTGCGCAGTTCCGCGGTGATGCGTGCGGACACCGGCCCGGTCTCGCTGGACGTCACGCCGTCCCCCTCCAGGTGCACTAGTGCGCCATGCCGCCGTCCAGCCTAGCCGACGGGGTGCACTAGTGCCCTGGTTGAGGAGATCGGCAGGTTCCTGAAGGCTCGGCCTGGAGCGCGTACCGCGTTCACAACGACACTGGAGGCAATGGATGGACGGATCGACAAGGCGCTGGCGGGTCGTCACGGCCGTCACGGCCGTCGCGGCCACGGCGCTGGTCCCGGCGGGGACGGCGGTGGGGACGGCGGTGGCCGGCACGAACGGTCCGGAGCGCGGGGCGGGCGTGGTGCGCACCGGCCAGGGGCTGGTGCGGGGCACGGTGGCCGCGGACCACCGGTCGTTCCTGGGCATCCCGTACGCGGCCGCACCGGTCGGCGAACTGCGCTGGCGGTCGCCCCGACCGGCGGCGGGGTGGCGCGGGGTGCGGGACGCGACGCGGCCCGGTCCGGGATGCGCCCAACCGGCCGGCATGCCGATGGACCGGCCCAGCGGCAGCGAGGACTGTCTGTACCTGAACGTCACGACACCCCCGGCCCGTCAGGGAGGCGAGCCGCTTCCGGTCGTGGTGTGGCTGCACGGCGGGCACTTCTTCGTCGGCCAGGGCGACACCTGGGGCGGCCGGACGATGGCGGTCAAGGGCGACGCGGTCGTGGTGACGGTGAACTACCGCCTCGGCCCGCTCGGCTTCCTGACCCATCCCGGTGTGGGCGGGTCCGGAAACTTCGGGCTGGAGGACCAGCAGGCGGCGCTGCGCTGGGTACGTGCCAACGTGGCCGCGTTCGGCGGCGACCCGCGCAACGTCACCCTCGCAGGGCAGTCGGCCGGCGCCACCAGCGTCTGCGCCCACCTGGCGGCGCCGGGCTCGGCGGGGCTGTTCCACCGCGCGGTCCTGCAGAGCAACTCGTGCAGCACGCCGCTACGTTCCCGGAAGGAGGTGACGGCCGGCGTGGACGCGCTCCTCGCGGCGGCCGACTGCGGTGGCGGCGCGGCGAGCGCCGGCGCCTGCCTGCGCCGGCGGTCCGCGCGGGAGCTGGTCGAGGCGGCCGGCTATCCCGGGCAGTCCGCGTGGGAGGCCGGCCCGGTCGCCGGCGGATCGGTGCTGCCGGTCGACCCGGCGGAGGCCGTCGCAGCGGGCCGGTTCCACCGGGTACCGGTCCTCGTCGGCGCGACCAGGGACGAGTACCGCGCGCAGGTGTGGGGCATGGAACGCACGGGCATGCTGTGCGCGCCCGGCCAGGCGACGCCCTGCCCGCTCACCGCGCGGCAGTACCGCGAACAGATCGAGACCGCGTTCGGGAAGCGGGCGCGGCAGGTGCTCGCCCGCTACCCGCTGGCCCGCTACGGCACGCCGTCGGAGGCGCTGTCCGCGGCGATGACCGACTTCCAGTACGCGCGGCCGGTCCTGGACACCGCGGCGGTCCTCAGCCGGTACGTGCCGACGTACATGTACGAGTTCGCCGACCGGGAAGCGCCCTTCTTCACCGGGGTCGCGCCGGTGAGCTTCCCGACCGGCGCCTACCACACCGCCGAACTGCCGTACCTGTTCGCCGCCGGCTACGTACGGCCGCCGTCCGCCGCGCAGCGACGGCTGTCCGAGGTGATGGTCGGCTACTGGACCACGTTCGCGCGGCACGGCGACCCCAACCGGAGCGGGCTGCCGTCCTGGGCCCGGTACGGCACCCGGTCCGGCCACGTGCAGCGGCTCGCCACCGGGGACGCGGGCATCGGCCGCACCGACTTCGCCCGCGGGCACCAGGTCGCGTTCTGGCGCTCCGTCACGGGCTGAGAGCCGGGGGCGCCTTGCTACACGTCGGTGAGGCGGATGCCGGCGTGGGCCTTGTAGCGGCGGTTGACGGAGATCAGGTTGGCGGTCAGCGCCTCGACCTGGTGGGCGTTGCGCAGGCGCCCGCCGTACACGCCGCGGACCCCGGGGATCCGCCCGGCCAGGGCCTGGACGGTGTCGGTGGCCTCGCGGTCGTCGCCCAGGACGAGCACGTCGAGGTCGATCTCCTCGACCTCCGGGTCCAGCAGCAGGACGGCCGAGACGTGGTGGAAGGCGGCGACCACACGGCTGCCGGGCAGGACGGCCGCGGCCTGCTGGGCCGCGCTGCCCTCCTCGACGGGCAGGGCGTAGGCGCCCTGCTTGTCGAAGCCCAGCGGGTTGACGCAGTCGACGACGATCTTCCCCGCCAGCTCCGCGCGGAGCGACTCCAGGGTGGCCCTGTGGCCGTCCCACGGCACCGCCACGATCACGACGTCGGCCTCGGCCGCCACGGTCGCGTTGTCCGCCCCGCGCGCCGCCGGGCCGATGGACCCGGCCGCCTCCTGCGCCCGCTCCGGGCTGCGCGAGCCGATCAGCACGGTGTGGCCCGCCAGGGCGAACCGCCGGGCCAGTCCCTTGCCCTGGTCGCCGGTGCCGCCCAGGATCCCGATGGACAGCCCGCTCACGTCCGGAAGGTCGGTGCTCATTCGTCGCTCCTCGTCACTGTCGGCCGCCGCGGGGCCGGGCCCACCGGCCTCGGCGCGTGCGGTCACGCCCTACCCGGGCGACCGGCCCGCCTCGGGGGCCGGTCCGCCTCCACGCCAGATGATGCCAGGTCCGGGTTCCGCGGACGAACCCAGGGTCTCTGGGGCACGATGGGGCGCATGGACGGTGGATCGGTGGCACTGCTCCGGGAGATCCTGGAGTCGACCGGGTGGGTGGAGCGCACGCGGGAGCTGGGACTCGCCCTGCGCGCGACCCGCTCCCCCGGCGGCCTGCTGGTGGTCGGCACTCCCGCGGAGGAGCCCTGGCACCTTGCGGCGCACCTCGGTGACGAGGCCCGGCTCTCCGGGCTGTCCCAGCTCACGCCGACGCTGGTCCGCTGGTCCCCGCCGCCGGACGCCCCGCCCCATCTGAGGACCGGCCTGGAGCGCATCGAGCAGGCCCGGCGGGGGGAGACGCTGTTCGTGGTGGCGCAGGAGCGGGCGCCCGAGCCGCTGCTGGAGCGGGTGGACGACGCCCGCCGCACCGGGGCGACGATCCTCGCCCTGGACGGCGGCGACCCGGAGCTGGAGGGCCTGGCCCACGACGCCCTGGCGGTCACGGCCGCCGACCCGCTCTCCTTCGACGGCGCCCAGCACCTGGTGAGCGCGGCGGCGGGCGAGGCGGACGCCCCACGCGGCCGCCCCGCCGGCCTGCGCGCCCGCCTGGCCCGCCTGCTGGAGCGCCTCAGCGGCCCGCACGTCCCCGACTGAGGTCCGCGCCGGCCTCCTTCACCGAGGTCCGCGGTCCCGCGGCACCTCCGGGCCTCAGTCCTCCTCGTCGCCCTCCCACTCCCGCTCGGCGTCCTTCCACCGCTCGTTGCGGTCCGCCGCGGTCCTCAGCGCGTCGGCCGCGGCCTGGCGGGTCTCGTACGGTCCCATGCGGTCCTTGTTCGGGCAGCCCTGCTCGGGCTCGACCGCCATGTGCTTCAGGCAGAACCACCATTGATCACCCATGACCGCAATCCTGCCCGGTACGGACGGCGAGTAGCCGGTACGGACGGCAACTAGACTGTGGACCCATGACGACAGTGCTCCAGCCCGGGCGGGTCTCGCCCATGCGCAAGGTCCCCTCCCACATCGAGCGGCCGGAGTACGTCGGGAAGAAAACTCCCCGGACCGGCGAGCCCGACGTGAAGACCCCGGAGATCATCGAGCGGATGCGGATCGCCGGCCGGATCGCCGCGCAGGCCCTCGAGGAGGTCGGCAGGCACGTGGAGCCGGGCGTGACCACCGACGAGCTCGACCGGATCGGCCACGAGTTCCTGCTCGACCACGGCGCCTACCCCAGCACCCTCGGCTACCGGGGCTATCCCAAGTCCCTGTGCACCTCGATCAACGAGGTGATCTGCCACGGCATCCCGGACGACACGGTGCTGCGCGACGGCGACATCGTCAACGTCGACATCACCGCCTTCATCGGCGGCGTGCACGGCGACACCGACGCCACCTTCCTGGTCGGCGAGGTCGACGAGGAGTCGCGCCTGCTGGTCGAGCGGACCCGCGAGGCCACCCAGCGCGCCATCAAGGCGGTCGCCCCCGGCCGGCAGCTCAACGTGGTCGGCCGGATCATCGAGGCCTACGCCAAGCGGTTCGGCTACGGGGTGGTCCGCGACTTCACCGGCCACGGCATCGGCACGACCTTCCACTCCGGCCTGATCGTCCCGCACTACGACGACCCGTCCCTGGCGGTCACGATGGAGCCCGGGATGACGTTCACCGTCGAGCCCATGCTGACGCTCGGCACCATCCAGTACGACATCTGGCCGGACGGCTGGACCGCCGTGACCAAGGACCGCAAGCGGACCGCGCAGTTCGAGCACACCGTGCTCGTCACCGAGACCGGCCACGAGATCCTGACGCTGCCCTGAGGGGCTGAAGGGCCGAGGGGGCCCTGAGGGCCGCGCCGAGGCCCTGAGGCTGAGGCCCTGAGGGCGGTCCTGGGGCCCGGCGGGAGCCCCCTCCCCCGGAGGGCGGCCGTCCGGGCATACGGGGCCGTCCGGCGTACGGACCGCCCTCCCCCGCGGCGGGCCGCCGGGGGGGCGGGCTCAGACCCGCCCGCGCGGCACGATCGCGGTCACGGTGGTGCCGCTGCCCGGCACCCCCTTGACGGTGAGCGCGCCGCCGATCTCCGCCAGGTGGGCCCGCATGGCGGCGACGCCCCGCCCCGCGGGCGCGCCGTCGAAGCCGATCCCGTGGTCGCTCACCGTCATGCGCAGGCCGCCCCCGCCCAGCGTCACCGCGACCGAGACGAGCTTGGCCCGGCTGTGCCGCTCGACGTTCGACAGCGCCTCGGCCAGGGTGTCCAGGACCGCGCGGACGACCAGGTGGGAGGCGTCGCGCGCGGGCAGCGCCCAGACCTCCACGGCGATGCCGGTCCGCGCCGACCAGTCGGAGAGGCGCTCCTCCAGAGCCTGGGCGAGGCTCTGCCCCCCGCGCATACGAAGCTCCTCGGACATTCAAACCCCTCCTGACGCGCGCACGGCGATCACCGGTCCCCCGACCGGGCACGTGGACGAACACGGTGCGCGACGGACGACCGGCGCACCGCATGGGATGACTACCCATTCCCCCTGCCGGAAAGGCTACCCGGACGCGGATAAGGCGATGATGAGGGGATAGGGGGCCGTAACGGCGGGGCTACTCGGCGCGATCACGCCTGTCCAGCCTCGCCAGATAGTCGTTGTAGGCGTCGAGCTCGGCGTCCCCGCTGCCGCCCGTGCGGGCCGCCGCGGCGTCGGCCCGCCGGTCGGCCCGGCGCGCCCTGCGGTCGTCGTCCCGCCACCACTGCGCGGCCAGCGCGAGCAGCACGATCAGCGTCGGGACCTCCCCGAAGCCCCAGGCGATGGCCCCGCCGGTCTGCTGGTCGGCGAGCGACGAGACGCCCCAGGTGCGGCCCAGCTGGTCGTACCAGCCCTGCGCCAGCACGGTGCCCATGCTCATCAGCGCGATGCCGAAGAACGCGTGGAAGGGCATCGTGGCGAACAGCACGAGCAGCCGGCCGACGTACGGCAGCCGGTGCGGCGCCGGGTCCACCCCGATGATCACCCAGAAGAAGAGGCAGCCGCTGACCAGGAAGTGCACCGTCATCGCGATGTGCCCCAGGTGCTCCTCCATCGCGGCCTCGAACAGCGGCGTGAAGTACAGCGCGTAGGTGGAGACGATGAAGACCGTCGTGGCGATCGCCGGGTGGCCGACGAAGCGCATGTACCGGCTGTGCAGGATCACGGTCAGCCACTCGCGGGGGCCGCGGTCGCCCCGGCGGGCGGCGGGCTTGAGCGCGCGCAGCGCCAGGGTCACCGGGGCGCCGAGCACCAGGAAGATCGGGATCAGCATGGAGAGCGTCATGTGCTCGGCCATGTGCACGCTGAACAGCACCTTGGCGTAGCGGGCGACACCGCTCTGCGTGGCGACGACCAGGATCAGCACGCCGGTGCACCAGGCCGCGGTCCGGCCGGGCGGCCAGGCGTCGCCGCGCCGGCGCAGCCGTACCACGCCGGCGAGGTAGAGGCCGCCGAGCAGCGCGGCCAGCGTGCCGGAGAACAGGTCGAGCCACCAGAGCGAGGCCAGGTTCGCCAGGGAGATCTCCGGCGGCAGGGTGTAGCCGAGGAGCTCGAAGGCCCGGTCGACCGGGGTGATCGCCGGGGGCGGCGCGGTGCGGGACAGCGCGACCGCCAGGCCCACGGCCATCCCCATGATCACGATCTCCCCGGTGGCGAACCGGGCGAACGCGCCGCTCCCGCCGGCGGCCAGGCGCGGCAGGGTGCGCCTGCGGTGCCACCAGCCGACGGCGCCGAGCACCGCGAACAACGCGACCTTGGCCAGCAGGAGCAGGCCGTAGGCGGAGGTGAACAGCTCCGAGACCGAGGTGAGCCGGGCCACCGTGCTGAACAGGCCCGAGAGCCCGACCCCGGCGAAGCACCACAGCGCCAGCGCCGAGAAGCGGGCGGCGGCGACCTCCAGATGCGGCTGCCGGCGGAGCGCGTGCGCGCAGAGCACGGCGAGCCCGCCCACCCAGAGCGCGAGGACCAGCAGGTGCACGGCGACGCCGGTGGTGGCCAGGTCGTGGTTGGGGGCGGAGGCGGAGTGGCCGGTCAGCGCGGGCGGGAGCAGGGTGACCAGCGCGAGCGCGAGCAGGCCGCCCGCCGAGCCGACGGTGATCGCCCCGCGGGCGAACAGCGCGACGGCCACCGCGAAGAGCACGACCAGGGTGAGCCCTATGCCCTGGGAGACCTGGCCGGCGTAGCTGGTGAGGTAGTTCCCGAACGCGGGATCGGCCACCAGGTCGGTGAGGGGCATGCCGAACGCGTCGGAGAGGCTGAAGAGCATCGCGGCCGCCGCGGCGGCCGCCCAGGCGAGCGCGAGCCACGAGGCCGCCCTGACGTAGGCGAGGGCGGGCCTGCCGAGCAGGCCCTTGTCACTGGGGAGCAGGACCACCGCGGCCAGCAGGGCGCCCACGGTCAGCACGCCGGCCGCGTCCAGCGCCAGCTTGGAGACCGGCAGCCCCCAGCGGGTGAGCATGCCCTCGTCGGGCAGGCCGGGGATGATGCGCGGGGTCGCGGCCCCGCCGGCGACCATCGCCGCCACCAGGGCGGCCACGGCCGCGCCGGCGCCCGCCAGGGCGAGTCTCACGGTCCGGCCGGTCCCGTCCGGCGCGGGCCCGTCCGCCGTGCTCCCCGCCCGGCGCGCCGGCTCCTTGCCACGGCCGGTCCCGGCCTTCTCCGCGGTGCTCATGCGATCTCCTCCGCCGGCCGCGCGAACGGCTCCGCCGCGCCCGTGGTCCGCCCGCTCACTCCGCCTCCTCCGCCGGCCGCATGGGCGATGCCGCCGTGCCCGTGGCCCGCCCGCTCACGGCTGCTTCTTGTTCCGCATGCTGATGAACAGGCCGATGCCGATCCCGGTGACGCCGCCGAAGACGAGCCAGGCCCAGCCGGGCACGCCGCCGGACTCCTGCGCGCCGGCCGCGGGGACCGGGGAGACGTCCGCGGGAGCGCCCGCGCCGTTCTGCCCGCCGGTCGCGGTGGCCGTGGGGCTCGCCGCCGCGGCGCTCTCGGCCGGGGCCGCGCTCCCGTCCGGGGCCGCCTCGGGGGAGGCGTCCGGCGCCCCGGTGAGGGTGAACGGGATCTCCCCCGCGATCGGGTGCCCGTCGGAGGAGACCACCCGGTAGGCGATGACGTACTTGCCCGGCGGGAGGCCGTCCTTGACCTGCTGGGTCACCACGGGGCCGTCCGCGGCGGGCTTGCCCTCGTGGTACGGCGTGCCGTCCGCGGAGAGCACGACGACGTTCGGGAAGCGCACCCGGGCGGTGAAGGTCAGCTTCACCTGCTCGAGGCTCTCGACCTTCGCGCCCTCGGCGGGGTCGCTGCTCTTGAGCGCGTCGTGGGCGAGGGCGGGCGAGGCGAGCGCCGTGCCGAGGACCGTACCGAGGAGCAGGGCCGCGAGCAGCGCCAGGACGGCCGCGTATGGGGAAGTCTTCATGGCACCCCAAGGCTACCGACGCCTGCGCGCGGTCCCCACCTCCGTACCCGATCTCGTCCCGGCGCCGCCCTACAGGCCCACGCTGGCGAGAGCCCGCTGGTAGACGCCCACGCTCCGGTCGTGCTCGTCGAGGCTCTCCAGGAGCTGGGCCGCGGTGAGCCACGAGCGGGCGGTGTAGCGGGTGGCCGGCAGCGGCTCCAGCAGTTCGGCCGCCGTGGCGACCTCGTGCACGGAGTCCTCCGTCCTGCCCAGCTCGGCGTAGATCTGCGCGGCCAGGAGGTGCGCGTCCGCCTGCAGGTCCTCCGGCATGCCGTCGACCATGGACAGGAGCGGCCGGATGTGCAGCTCGGCCTGGCGGGGGGAGCCCAGCAGGAGCTCGGCGCGGGCCAGGCCCATGGCGCAGCGCATCTTGTCCATCGGGTTGGCGGAACTCTCCGCGAGCTCCTTCTCGACCTTCGTCAGCAGGCCGCGCCAGGTCTCGGCCTCCGCCGGCCGGAGCTCCAGCATGACCGCCGCGTAGTCGCCCCGCAGGCGCGCGTAGCGGCGGGCCTCGCCGTACTCGGACTGGATGGCCACGGCCCGCTCGAAGTGCGCGGCGGCCTCGTCGTCGCCCCCGGTCTCCGAGGTCAGGATCGCCGCCTGCCAGTGCGCCAGGGTCAGGGCCAGCGGGGTGCCGAGCGTCTCGGCCGCGGCGACGAGCTCGGCGGAGAAGTGCCGGGCCCGCAGGAGATCACCCCGGTCGATGTAGGCGGCGAGCGCCTGCACTCCGAGCCTGATCAGGCCGTCGGTCCAGGCGGGCCGCGTCTCTCCGCACAGGATCTCCTCCACGATCCGCACCGCCTGTGACAGCTCTCCCTTCTCCCGGTGGCAGCGGGAGAGCTGGGTCATGATGTCGATGCGGCGCTCGGGAGAGATCTCCGAGTCGTCGCGCCCGCGCAGCCCGTTCAGCAGGGTGATCGCCGCGTCCAGGTCACCGCAGGCCTGGGAGGCGAGCGCCAGGCCGTACTCGGCCTCCTGGCGGAGCTGGGGCAGGCCGGCCAGGCCGTCGCCGGCGAGCAGTTCCGTGTAGCGGGTCCGCGCCTCGACGACCTCGCCGTTCTCCATGGCCAGGCGGGCGTAGCCCAGCCCCAGCTCGATCTCGCGCATCTGCTCGGCGGTCACGCCGTTGACCAGGTAGGTGAGAGAGCAGTCGAGTTTCCGGGCCAGCAGTTCCAGCACCGCGGGAGTCGGGGTGCGCTTGCCGCTCTCGATGAGGGAAACATAGCTGTCGGACAGTTCGGGATGCGCGAGCTGCGCCTGGGAGAGACCACGCTGACGGCGCATGGCCTTGATACGCTGTCCGACCAAGTCTTGACCAGCCACGTTGCTCCTTGAAAGATATTGGTCGAGCAGCAGAACCTACGACAGGAGTCTCCCCGTGCGTCGACGTCTTGCCATCTCCGCCCTCGCCACCTTGTCCACGGCTCTAATCGCCGTTTCGGTCAATGCTACGGCCGCCAGCGCCGCCCCGTCTGCCTCCTCCGGGGACGGAGCCGCTGTTCAGGTGCAGTTCTCGCCCCGGAACAACGCCGAGTAGACCCGCCGCGGCGGCTCGCGGCGAGCAGGACATCCTCTGACCTGCCGTCGCGAAGCGCGGCGTGCGACGCCGGCGTATGACAGGGACGCCCGGCACACGTCCTGCGACCCTTTCCTTCGGGTTTCCCAGCAGGGTGTGCCGGGCGTCCGCCCGCCTCGTGCTCCTCATCTTCCACCCCCGTCCTCGCCCTTCCCCACGGGACGCCGCCTCTCGCGACGGCAGCGGTCTGGCGAGAGAGAACCACATTTCACTGCCGGGCACAAGAGCGCGGTAAAACCGATTTCCGGCCTCTCAGGACGCCCGATCTTTTCCACGGCCGCCTCGCCGCCGTAATCAGCCGTGAAAGCTCCTGAATGCTCTCGTCGCGGCTCCGGCGGACCCCGCGCATTTCCCGCCGCCCCTTCCCTCCGGAAATCCTCCGGCCGCACACCGGCGCCCGGATGACGGCTCTCCGGCCGAAGGATTTCTCCCCGGGAGATTCGACGTCCGGAACGAAGAGTGACGGTTCTTTCACGAACGGGACGACCGTCCCGGCCTCTCCCGCCCGCCCGCGCGTGCGGCCATTCACCGCAGGGCCCCGCCGCGCCGCCCCGCATTACGGAGCCGCACACGCGTGGAGCCGGCGAGAATGCGGGGGCGGCCGAACGCCATTTCCTCCGGGTCGTTCGCCGGAGGCCGTTCCGGAACGGCCCGCGCGCCGCCCGGTGCGCAGAAGCGCAACAGTCGCCAACAGCGGGCCCCCGTGTTCCGCGCTGTCTGCCATGGACCCGCTCTGAACTGCGCTGATGTACTGCGGTCGTGAGTGGAATCGAGACACGGCACAGCCGCGGGGTCGGGGAGAGCGTGCTGCGCCCCGACGGGACGCTGAAGGTGACGGGTGAGTTCGCCTACTCCTCCGACCTGTACCTGGCGGGCATGGTCTGGGGCGCGACCCTGCGCAGCCCGCACCCGTCGGCGTGGATCCGGTCGATCGACATCGGTCCCGCCCTCGCCATGCCGGGCGTGGTCGCGGTGCTCACCCACGAGGACGTGCCCGGCGCGAAGTTCTACGGCCTGGAGCGCGCCGACCAGCCGGTGCTCGCCGTGGATCAGGTCCGCTACCAGGGCGAGCCGGTGGCGCTGGTCGCCGCCGACCACCCGGAGCGGGCCCGGCGCGCGGCCGCGGCGGTCGTCGTGGAGTACGAGGTCCGCGAGGCGGTGACGGACCCGCGCCGGGCCGCCTTCAACCCGGACTGCCCGCAGGTCCACGAGGGCGGGAACGTGCTCCGCCACCAGCCGGTCCGGACCGGCCTCGACCCCGCCGAGGTCGCCGCCGAGGTCGTGGTCACCGGCGAGTACGAGGTCGGCATGCAGGACCAGGCGTTCCTCGGCCCCGAGTCCGGCCTGGCGGTGCCCGCCGAGGACGGCGGGGTGGACCTGTTCGTCGCCACCCAGTGGCTGCACGTGGACCGCGACCAGATCGCGCCCTGCCTGGGCCTGCCGCCGGAGAAGGTCCGGCTGGCCCTGGCCGGGGTGGGCGGCGCGTTCGGCGCCCGCGAGGACCTGTCCATGCAGGTCCACGCGTGCATGCTGGCGCTGCGCACCGGCCGGCCCGTGAAGATGGTCTACACCCGCGAGGAGTCGTTCTTCGGCCACGTGCACCGGCATCCGGCCCGCATGCGCTACGAGCACGGCGCCACCCGCGACGGGAGGCTGCTCTACGTGAAGGCGGAGATCCTGCTCGACGGCGGCGCCTACTGCTCCTCCTCCCCCGCCGTGGTCGGCAACGCCGCCTCGCTCGGCGTCGGGCCGTACGAGGTGCCCAACGTCCGCGTCGACGCCTACGGCGTCTACACCAACAACCCGCCCTGCGGCGCGATGCGCGGCTTCGGCGCGGTGCAGGCCTGCTACGCCTACGAGTCGCAGATGGACAGGCTGGCCGCGGCGTGCGGCCTGGACCCGGTCGAGGTCCGCGTCCGCAACGCCGTCTCGGCGGGTTCGGCGCTGGCCACCGGGCAAGTCATCGACTCTCCCGCGCCGCTCGCCGACATGCTCCGCGAACTGGCCGCGCTGCCGCTGCCGCCCGAGTCCCCCGGCGGGCTGTTCGACCTGCCCGGCGGAGCCGGGCGGACCACCCGGGGCGAGGGCGTGCGGCGCGGCGTCGGGTACGGCGTCGGCATCAAGAACATCTGCTTCTCCGAGGGCTTCGACGACTACTCCACGGCCCGGATCCGCCTGGAGCTGCTGGGCGGCGAGCCGCACGCGCTGGTGCACACCGCGGCGGCGGAGGTCGGCCAGGGCCTGGTCATGGTCCAGGAGCAGATCGCCCGCACCGAGCTGGGCGGCCTGGGCGTCGAACGGGTGACGATCGCGCCCGCCGACACCTCGGTCGGCTCGGCGGGCTCGTCGTCGGCCTCCCGCCAGTCCTACGTCACCGGCGGCGCGGTCCGCGCGGCCTGCCTGGCCGTACGGGAGCGGCTGGAGACCCTGCTGTCCGGCGGGGCCACGCTCGCGGAGGTCCTCGACCGGCACGGCCCGGTGGAGGAGACCCGCGAGTACCGCCACCGGCCGACCTTCCCGCTGGACCCGGTCACCGGGCAGGGCGACTCCCACACCCAGCTCGCGCTCTGCGTGCACCGGGCGGTGGTGGACGTCGACGTCGAGCTCGGCCTGGTCAAGGTGGTGGAGCTGGCGGCGGTGCAGGACGTGGGCAGGATCCTGAACCGGCTCGCGCTGGAGGGGCAGATCCACGGCGGCTCGGCGCAGGGGCTGGGGCTGGCGCTGATGGAGGAGATCCAGGTGCGCGGGGGGCGGGTGCTGAACCCGTCGTTCACCGACTACCTCATCCCGACCATCCTGGACATGCCGCCGATGCGGCTGTCGATCCTGGAGAACCCCGACCCGCACGCCCCGTACGGCCTGCGCGGCGCGGGCGAGCCGCCCACGCTCTCCTCGACCCCGGCGGTGGCGGCGGCCGTGCGGGCGGCGACCGGCAGGGAGCTGCCCCGGGTGCCGATCCGTCCCCATGACATCGCGTTGAGCGGGTAGGAAGCGGTCGTCCCCCGCGTGCCGGAGGGCGACCCGTACGGCCGTGCGCGCCGAGGAGAGGGCCGTCCCCGCGGGTTAGAGAGGGGAGCCGTGGACCGTCTGTTCGAGCTGTCCGCGCGGAGGACGACCGTCGCCCGGGAGGTCAGGGGCGGCGTCACCACGTTCATGGCGATGGCCTACATCATCCTGCTCAACCCGATCATCCTGGCCGGCGCCGCCGACGTCACCGGGGCGCGGCTCTCGATCCCGCAGCTCACCACGGCGACCGCCCTGGTCGCCGCGGTGAGCACCCTGCTGATGGCCGTGGTCGGCAACGCCCCGTTCGGCCTGGCGGCGGGGCTGGGGCTGAACGCGGTGGTCGCCTACCAGGCCGCGCCGCACATGACCTGGCCGCAGGCCATGGGACTGGTCGTGCTGGAGGGCCTGGTGATCGTGCTGCTGGCCGTCTCCGGGCTCCGGCAGCTCATCATGAACGCCATCCCGCTGGCGCTGAAGCACGCGATCAGCGTGGGCATCGGCATGTTCATCGCGCTGATCGGCCTGGTGGACGCCGGGTTCGTGGCCCGCGGCACGGGCACGCCCGTGCAGCTGGGCGCGGCCGGGCACCTGACGGGCTGGCCGGTGACGCTGTTCTGCCTCGGGCTGCTGCTGATGATCGTGCTGTACGTGCGCCGGTTCCCGGCGGCCATCCTGGTGAGCATCGTGGTCACGGCCGCGGCCGCGGTGGCGGTGAACGCGGTGGCCGAGGTCGACCCGGCGAGCTGGGGCGTCGTGGTGCCGCACCTGCCGGAGGCGGTGGTCTCCGCACCCGACTTCGGGCTGGTCGGCCAGGTGGACCTGTTCGGCGGGTTCGCCCGGGCGGGAGCGGTGACGGCCACGGTGGTGCTGTTCACGCTCGTGCTGTCGGGGTTCTTCGACGCGATGGGCACCATCATCGGAGTCAGCGACGAGGCCGGGCTGGTGGACGAGCGCGGCCGGGTCCCCCGGCTGGGGGCCGTCCTGACGGTCGACGGCGTCTCCGGGGCGATCGGCGGGCTCTGCAGCGCCTCGGCCGGCACGGTCTTCGTCGAGTCGGCGGCCGGGGTCGGCGAGGGGGCCCGGACCGGTCTGGCCTCCCTGGTCACCGGCGCCCTGTTCGCGCTCTCGCTGCTGTTCACCCCGCTCGCGGCGGTGGTCCCGGCCGCGGCGGCGGCGCCCGCGCTGGTGCTGGTGGGCGCGCTGATGATGGTCCAGGCCAGGAACGTGCCCTGGGGCGACCTGTCCATGGCGATCCCGGCGTTCCTCACGATCGTGATCATGCCGTTCACCTACGGCATCACCAACGGCGTCGGCGCGGGGGTGATCGCGTACACGGTGATCCAGGCGGCGCTGGGCCGGGCCCGGACGGTCCCGTGGCTGCTGTGGGTGGTCGCGCTGGTCTTCGCCGTGTACTTCGGCATCGGCGCCGTCGAGCAGGTCCTCGGCTGACCGGCCGCCGAGCAGGTCCCGGGCCGGCCATCGAACAGGCCCCGGGCCGGCCGCCGAGCAGGCCCCGGGCCGGCCGGCCCGGGAGCCGGGCTCTCCGGGGAGGCGTTCCCCTGCGTCCTCGCTGTCAGCCCAGGTCGCCGTCGTCGCAGGCGACGCCGTCCCGGTCCTTGTCGGTGTACCAGGAGTACTCGGTGTGCGTCTCCTTGTAGTAGGGCCCGAGGCCCTCCTCGACCGCCTCCCGGCAGGTGCGGTACTGAGGGTCGTTGCCGCCCGCGGCCGGTCTCAGCGGGGTGGGGCGGGCGGCGGTCCCGCCCGTGGGAGCCGCGCCGGTCCCACCCGTGGCGGCCGTCGTGGGGCCGGTCGTGGGGCCGGTCGTGGGGCCGGAGGTGGGAGCCGTGCCGGGAGGCGCGGTGGCCTGGCCTCCGGACGTCGGGGCGGCCGGGGCCGTCGCCGCGGGCCCGGTGGACCCGGTGGACCCGGTGGCCGGGGCCGTACCGGCGGTGGGGGCCGTACCGGTGGGCGGCGTCGCGGCCGGATCCCCGGTCGGCGCGCCCGCGGGCGGCTGCGAGGAGGCGGCGGTGCCGCCGCGCAGCCTGGCCACCATCGCCTCCGCCTGCTCCCTGCTGAAGGAGCCGGCGATCAGCATGCTGTCCTCGGTGACCTCCTCGTCGACCCGGGGCGCCGCCACGACCCTGCCGCCCACGACGATGGCGATCTGCCGGTCGACCGCCTCCCGGGTCAGGCTCTTGATCTGCTCCTGGAAGGCGGGGGCGAAGGTGACGCGGACCGCGTAGGCGCCGTTCGCCTCCCGGACCGGCTCGATCCCCCGCACCGCGGTCACGTCGACCCCCGGGTCGACCTCGTAGCACGTCTGCCCGGTGTCGTCGGGGACGCCCTCGGCCGTCGCGCAGGGCCCCGGCTGCGCGGCGGCGACCGGGGCGAAGTGGATGGGCGCGGGCAGCCGCTGGGGCGGCGGGGCGCCGAGCGGCACGCCGGGGTTGCGGGTCATGAGCACCGCGATGGAGGCGAGCACACCGGTGGTCAGCACCACCAGGACCAGCGCGACGACGAGGACGGCGGTGGTGGCCCGGCTGGCCCGCGGCCCGTCCGGCACGCCTGGGACCGGTCCGGCTCCGGGCCGCCGCGCCTCCGCCGGGCCCTGGGGGCCGCCGGGCCCGTGCGGCCCGCGCGGCGCATGCGGCCCGCGCGGCGCATGCGAGCCGTGCGGCATGTCCGGGCCCTGTGGCGTGTGCGGGCCGTGCGGCATGTCCGGGCCGTGCGGTTCCCGCAGGGGCTCCCCGGCACCCGGAACGGCCTCCCGGCGCCCGCCCGCCGGCGCTGTCGAGGACGGCCCGGCGGGAGCCGGTGGCGGCTCGGGCGGTCCGGCGGGACCCGAGTGCTTTCCCATCGTCAATCCCCGCGTCTTCAGGTGTGCTGGCGTGAGCCTACCGATCTCCGCAAAGAGTGCGTAATCGGCCGGTCAAGCTCCGTCACGGAGATCACCGTACGCGGTGGAATCCGACACTCCGTAACCGACGGCGAGTGATCCCTTCCTCTGTGGGCATGGTGACCTGCTGCCCGGGAACGCACAGTGAGGAGGACTGCCGGCGACCCCTGGAGGCGTTGTGAAGATCGCAGTTCCCCGCGAGCTGAAGAACCACGAGTACCGCGTGGCGCTCACCCCCGCCGGAGCCCACGAGCTCGTCCGCCAGGGCCACCAGGTCTTCGTCGAGAGGGACGCCGGGGCCGGCTCCTCCGTCCCCGACGCCGACTTCGCGGCCGTGGGCGCGACCGTCCTGCCGAGCGCGGACGACGTGTGGGCCGCGGGCGACCTCGTCCTCAAGGTGAAGGAGCCCGTCCCCGAGGAGTACCACCGGATGCGCAAGGGGCAGGTCCTCTTCACGTACCTGCACCTGGCCGCCTCCGCGGACTGCACCCGCGCCATGCTGGAGTCCGGCGTCACGGGCCTGGCCTACGAGACCGTGCAGACCCCGGACGGCCGCCTGCCGCTGCTGGCCCCGATGTCGGAGGTGGCCGGCCGGCTCGCCCCGCAGGTCGGCGCCTACCACCTGATGCGGCCGAGCGGCGGGCGCGGTGTGCTCATGGGCGGCGTGCCGGGAGTGCGCGCCGCCCGGGTCGTGGTGATCGGGGCGGGCGTGTCCGGCATGAACGCCGCGGTCATCGCGCTGGGCATGCACGCCGAGGTGGTGCTGCTCGACAAGAGCGTCGACCGGCTCCGCCAGGCCGACGCCGTCTACCGGGGGCACTGCCGTACGGTCGCGTCGAACAGCTACGAGATCGAGCGCGCCGTCCTGGACGCCGACCTGGTCATCGGCGCGGTGCTGGTGCCCGGCGCGAAGGCTCCCACGCTGGTGGGCAGCGACCTCGTCGCCGCGATGCGGCCCGGCTCGGTCCTGGTGGACATCTCCATCGACCAGGGCGGCTGCTTCGCGGACTCCCGGCCGACCACCCACGCCGAGCCGACCTACCGCGTCCACGACTCGGTGTTCTACTGCGTGGCCAACATGCCGGGCGCGGTCCCGCACACCTCGACCCACGCGCTGACCAACGTGACCCTGCCCTACGTCCAGGCCCTGGCCGGGCTGGGCTGGCGGGAGGCGCTCCGCCGCGACCCGGTGCTGGCCCTCGGGCTGAACACGCACGAGGGGCACCTGACCAACCGGCCGGTGGCCGAGGCCCACGGCCTGGAGGCGCTGCCCCTGGAGCAGGTGCTCGTCTGAGGACCGCGCCGGGAGGAGTCAGCCGCCCACCGGCGAGGGCGGCGGGGAGCCCGCCTGGCGGGCCCGCCGCTCGTCGCGGCGGTTGGCGTACACGCTGGTGGCCGTGACGGCGGCCAGGACCGCGACGATGAACCCCAGCGAGAGCGGGGTGGGGATCTCCGGCACCTGCGTCCAGATGCCGTGCGCCCAGTGCAGGACGAGCTTGACGCCGATGAAGGCCAGGATGAGGCTGAGCCCGTGGTTGAGGTGGCGCAGTTTCGTCAGGATCCCCTGCATCACGAAGTAGAGCGCCCTCAGGCCCATCAGCGCGAAGGCGTTGGTGGCGAAGACGAGGTAGGGGTCCTCGGTCACGCCGTACACCGCGGGCACCGAGTCGACGGCGAAGACGATGTCGGTGGCGAAGACGGCCGTGACGGCCACGGCGAGCGGGGTGAGGGCGCGGCGCCCGCCCTCGTGGACGACCATGCGGAAGCCGCGGTAGTCGTTCGTGACCGGCATGAAGCGGCGCAGCAGCCGGACCGTGCGCATGGAGGAGATGTCGACCTGCTGCTCGTGGCCGCTCAGCGCGTCCCGGAGGATCTTCACCGCGGTGACGATCAGGATCCCGCCGAACAGCAGGAACGCCCAGGTGCCGCTCTGCAGGACGGCCGCCCCGAGCGCGATGAAGACCGCGCGCAGCACCAGCGCCCCGATGATGCCGTACAGCAGGACCCGCTGGGCCAGGGCGGCCGGGACCGCGAAGGCGGCCAGCAGCAGCATGAACACGAACAGGTTGTCCACCGAGAGCGACTTCTCCACCACGTAGCCGGTGAAGAACTCCACCGAGACGGTGGAGCCGTGGGCCGCCCACAGGTAGAAGCCGAACAGCACGGGCAGGGCGATGTAGAAGACCGACCAGCCCACCGCCTCCCGCATCCGCACCTCGTGCGGGCGCCTGGTCAGGACGGCGTCCAGGGCGAGTAGGAGCAGCAGGACGACGATGCTGATCGTCCACATCTTCGGTGAGCCGATCGTGTGGAGATCGGCGGCGAGCAGGTGTGTTCCAGCGGGCATGAGTCTCCCCGAACGCGCGTGGCCGTTCGAGGTCTCCTTCACCCGCGCCGCGCGGGCGGCCGCCCGGGGATGCCTCTGAGCATCCGTACTGACCGGGAGCGGCGCTTGGGAAGTACTCCCCTCGCCCCAACAGGGTATGCGCTGCCGGGGGTTCCGTTAAGCCCGGGCCGGGGGTTCCGTCGGGCTTAACGGAACCCCCGGCCCGGGCGCGGCCGCGCCGGCGCCGGCGTCCCTCCCCGCGTCCGGCGGGTGCGGCCCCGCCGCGCGGGCGGCCGGCCCCGCCGGAGTCGTGGGCGTTTGACCAGTTCACCGGGGTGCGCGGACACTGGAACCGTACGGAGACAATCCCGTCTACGGTGAGATCGAGGCGATCTCCATGTCGATCACCGTGCTGGTCGAGATCCTGCTGGGCGTCCTGCTGACGGCCTCCGCGGTCGTCACCGCCGCCGTCCTGTGGCCGGGGCGGCCCCGGCCGCCGTCCGCCCCCGGCCCTCCGCCCCCGTGCCGCCCGTCTCCGGGGGGCACGGGGCGTCCGCCGCGCCGTGGCTGCGCGGCGCCTCCCACCCGGGGGGTCAGGAGGTCGGGGTGGCGCTCGGCGTCGCGCTCGGGCTCGCGTGGGGATCCGGGGCGGGCGTGCTCGGGACCGCCGTCGGGATCGGCGCCTGGTCGGTCGTGGTGACCACGTCGCTGTCGCAGGACGCGCCGAGCTCGGGCGTCTCCGGCCCCTGCTTGTACTTCTTGATGAACCTGGGCAGGCGCGGGTCGTCCGCGCTGTCCAGCTTGAGCTGCTTGTTCCAGGAGCTCACCACGACCTTGGACGGCAGGCCGGGGTACGGGCTCAGCAGCATGAAGTCGGCGGAGGCCAGCTTCTTGAGGGTCTCCACCTGGTCCTTGGGCAGGTCCGGCTGGTAGGTGATCCAGACGGCGCCGTGCTCCATCGAGTGCACGGCGTTCTCGTTGTTGATCGGGGCGTCGTAGACGCCGCAGTTCTGCCACGCCGGGTGGTGCTCCCCGCCCATCGGCGGGTTCTCCTTGTAGGAGACCTTGGTCTGGACGTGCTGGCTTCCGGGGTACTTGGCGCTGACGACCGCGTCCAGCGAGGTCTTCCCCGACTGGCCGACGAGATAGAAACCGACCACACCGACGAGCAGGAGGATGACGGCGCCGCCGCCGCCCCACATCAGGAGCGCGGTCCGCCGCTCCTTGGCCTTCTGCTCGGCGCGCATCTTGGCGAGCGTCTCCCGCCGCGCCTGCGCCTTGTCCTTCGACATCGATCCTCCACCCGGCGACAACTCCGGGTCACCTTATTCCCTAGTGACGTATGTGGAGAATAAGGGATCGGCGATGGGCGACAACGCGGACTTGGCTGGGATGAGTAGGCTTGACCGGCAATGGAGACCTCCGCTGAGAAGATTCCCACTCCGTCGGAGCCCCGGCGACGCCGGGTGGCCGTCGCGGTGCTGGCCTGCCTGGCCGCGGCCGTCGCCGCGGTGCTGATCCTGGGCAGGACCGGCGAGCCGGCCGACGCCTCCGCCGAGGCCGGGTTCGCCCGTGACATGGCCGTCCACCACGCCCAGGCGGTGGAGATGTCGTTCATCGCCCGGGACGGCGGCACCGACGAGGCGCTGCGGCGCCTCGCCTACGACATCATCGTCACGCAGACCGCCCAGCGCGGCATCTTCATGGGCTGGCTGCAGCAGTGGGAGCTCACCCAGGCGTCCGACCGCCCGCCGATGGCGTGGATGGCCGGGCACGGCCACGGCGGCGGCGCGTCCACCGCGGCGTCTCCGGAGGCCTCCCCGGGGTCCGCCTCCGGGGAGGCCGCGATGCCGGGCATGGCGAGCGAGGAGGAGCTCCAGCGACTCCGCGAGGCCACCGGGAAGGAGCAGGAGGTCCTCTTCCTCCAGCTCATGATCCGCCACCACGAGGGCGGTGTGGAGATGGCGGAGGGCCTGCTGCGGCTCTCCGATCGTGACGAGGTGGTCACGATGGCCCGGCACATCGTGAACAGCCAGAGCGGAGAGATCAAACTGATGAAGGACATGCTCGCGCAGCGGGGCGCCCAGCCCCTGCCGTCCATACGGCAGTAGCCCCGCGACCAGTCCCGCCACCCGCGTCTGAACAGCGTCAGCGCGTCCCCCTGCGCGGCCGGACCCCGGCCAGGGCAGCACGGAACCGACCTGGCCGGAGGAGATCGAATCATGAACGACGAGCCGGAGAACCGCCTGGAGGTGAGCATCTCCGCCGAGGTCGAGATGGGGCAGTACGCCAATTTCGCCTCGGTCTGGCACACCCAGGATGGCTTCGTCCTGGACTTCGCGGTGATCACTCGACCGCCGCAGCTGGCCAACGACCCGTCCTCGGGCCAGCACTTCGTCAGCGTGCCCACCCGGATCGTCAGCCGGATCCGCATCCCGCCGAGCCAGGTGTTCGAGCTGATGAAGGCATTGGAGCAGCAGCTGACCCAGTACGAGCAGGAGACCGGCCGCAAGCACTGACCCGCCCCGGGGGCCGTGCCGCCGGTCCGGCTCCCCGCCCTCCCCCGCCCCGGGACCGTGCCGCCGGTCCCGCTCCCGTCCCGGGGCCCCGGGGCCCCGGACCGGCCCGCCCGCCGGCTCCTCAGGCCAGGCCGATGGCCCTGCGGGCGGCGTCCAGCACCTCCGCGCCGCGCCCGGCCGCCTGGGCTGCGTGGGCCGCCAGGACCCGGTCCAGCTCCGCAGGGTCGGCGGACAGCTCGGCGAACCGCCGCCGGATCGGGGCCAGCGTCTCGGCCACCGCCTCGGCGGTGTCCTTCTTGAGCGCGCCGTAGGAGGGATGGGAGAGCGAGCCGACCGGCCGCCCGGTGCAGGCGGCGAGGATGGTGAGGAGGTTCGACACCCCCGGCTTGTGCTCGGGGTCGTGGCGGACCTCGGTCCCGGAGTCGGTGACCGCCCGCATGATCTTGCGTCTGACGGCGGCGGGCTCGTCCAGCAGATAGACCGTGCCGGCCGCCGATCCCTCGGACTTGCCCATCTTGGAGGCGGGGTCGGACAGGTCCATGACGCGGGCGGCCAGCGGCGGGTGCACGGCCTCGGGCACGGTGAAGGTCTCGCCGTAGCGGTGGTTGAAGCGCGTCGCCAGGTCGCGGGTGAGCTCGAGGTGCTGGCGCTGGTCCTCGCCCACCGGCACCAGCTCCGCCCGGTGCAGCAGGATGTCGGCCGCCATGAGGGCGGGGTAGGTCAGCAGCGAGAGCCGTACCTCCGCCTGGGCCGCCGACTTCTCCTTGAACTGGATCATCCTGCGCATCTCGCCCTCGTGGGCGGTGCTCTCCATCAGGTAGGCCAGCTCGGTGTGGGCCGGCACCCGCGACTGGACGTAGACCCCGGAGCGGTCCAGGCCGCAGGCGAGCAGCAGGGTCGCCGCCTCCCGGGTGCGGGCGCGCAGCTCCGCGGGGTCATGCCTGATCGTCAGCGCGTGCAGGTCGGCGACGGCGTAGACGCAGTCGGCCTCCTCCTGGAGCCGTACGGCGGGCAGGATCGCGCCGAGGTAGTTGCCGAGCGTCAGGTGGCCGGTCGGCTTGAAGGCCGAGAAGGCGCGCTTGGTCATGGGTCTCTCCTCATCGGTGTGGTCGAAGAGGACCGCCGGATCCGCCGGCCGTGAGGAAAACGAAAAAGGCCGCCGGTGAACGGCGGCCGTTTTCTTCTGCGCAGTCGGGGCTGGCTAGCGGATCCGCCGGAAGGCGGCCCGCCACAGGCCCAGGCTGCGGTGATTCATGCGGAGAATTCTACTTCCTCCGCCAGAGCGGCGGCAAAGGCGTCCACGTCCGCCTCGGTGGTGTCGAACGCGGTCATCCAGCGGACCTCGCCGGTGGCCTCGTTCCAGGTGTAGAAGCGGAAGCGCTTGCGCAGCCGTTCGGCGGCGTCCCCCGGCAGGATCGCGAAGACCGCGTTGGCCTCGACCGGGCGCGGGATCTCCACCCCGGGCACGTCCCGGACCGCCTCGGCGAGCCTGCGGGCCATCGCGTTGGCGTGGCGGGCGTTGCGCAGCCACAGGTCGCCGGCGAGCAGCGCCTCGAACTGCACCGAGACGAAGCGCATCTTGGAGGCCAGCTGCATCGCGCTCTTGCGCAGGTAGCGCAGGCCGCGCACGGCCTCGGGGTCGAGCACGACGACGGCCTCGCCGAACATCAGCCCGGCCTTGGTCCCGCCGAAGGAGAGCACGTCCACCCCGGCGTCGGTGGTGAACGCCCGCAGCGGCACGTCCAGCGCGGCGGCGGCGTTGGTGATGCGGGCGCCGTCGAGGTGGACGAGCATGCCCAGCCCGTGGGCGTGCTCGCAGATCGCCCGGATCTCCTCCGGCGTGTAGAGCGTGCCCAGCTCGGTCGTCTGGGTGATCGAGACGACCTTCGGCTGGGCGCGGTGCTCGTCGCCGAAGCCCCACGCCTGCCGGTCGATCAGCTCGGGGGTGAGCTTGCCGTCCGGGGTGGCCACCGGGAGCAGCTTGAGCCCGGCCGTGCGCTCCGGCGCGCCGCCCTCGTCGGTGTGGATGTGCGCCGACTCGGCGCAGACCACGGCCTCCCAGTGCGCGGTCATCGCGCGCAGCGCGACCACGTTGGCGCCGGTGCCGTTGAAGACCGGCCACGCCTCGGCCGCCGGGCCGAAGTGCTTCCTGAACGTCTCCTGCAGCGCCTCGGTGTAGACGTCGTCGCCGTAGGCGATCTGGTGGCCGCCGTTGGCGAGCGCGATCGCCGCGAGGACCTCCGGGTGCACCCCGGCGTAGTTGTCGCTGGCGAAGGTCTTCAGGGAGGGGTCGTGCCTGCGCACGGCGTCGGTCCGGACGCCGCTCGTCGCGTCTGTCACTGGGTGAGGTCCATTCGGGTGCCGTTGGCGTCGGTGTCCCACAGGCCCTCGATCGCCGCGGCGAGGTCGTCGACGTCGGTGAAGCCGGGGAACGTCTTCTCGGGGCTCGCCGCACGCATGCCCTCGTGCACGAGCGCCTTGACGACCAGGATGTTCGCGGTCGCGGGTGTGCCCTCCAGCGCGTCGGCGAAGGCGAGCGTCCACGCCTCGGCGGCGGCCTTGGCGGCGCCGTACGCGGCGTTGCCCTGGGTGGGCCGCTCGGCGGCCTTGGCGGAGACGATCGCGAAGCGGCCGCGCCCGCTCGCCTTCAGCAGCGGCTCGAAGGCGAGGGTGACGTGCTGGAGGGTGCGCACCAGCAGGTCGTGCAGGAGCGCCCAGTCCTCCAGCTCCGCCTCGGCGAACGTCTTCGACCCGCGCCAGCCGCCGACCAGGTGGAACAGGCCGTCGACGCGGCCGTGCTCCGCCTGGAGGTCGGCGGCGAGCTTCCGTACGGCCTCGTGGTCGAGCAGGTCGACCGCGAGGGTGCCGTCGGCGCCGGTCTTGTCGACGCCGATGACGGTGTGGCCGGAGGCGGTGAGGCGGCGGACGGCGGCCCGGCCCGCGGGGCCGGCGGCGCCGGTGACGACGATGATCATGCGCGGATTCCCTTCGTGGAGTCGACGACCTCGCCGAGCTTACGGCGCAGGGCCTCGTAGAACATGCTCAGGGGGAACTCGTCGGGCAGCACCGCGTCCACCACGGCCTTCGGGAAGCCCTCCACCGGGAGCGCGTCGACGCCCTTCGCCCAGACGGAGGCCGGGTGCGGCTCGACGTAGGCGGCGACGAGCTCGTGCGCGGCCAGCCAGTGGGCGAGCTTGGAGCGGTCGATGCCGTCGCGGTAGAGCTTCTCCACCTCGCCGCGCAGGTCCGCGACGCCGTCGGCGAGCCGGGACCAGTCGACGCTGAGCCGGTTGTCGGTCCACCGCACGATGTCGTTGCGGTGCAGGTAGGCGAAGAGCAGCTGGCCGCCGAGGCCGTCGTAGTTGCGGACCCGGTCACCGGTGATCGGGAAGCGGAAGAGCCGGTCGAACAGGATCGCGTACTGGACGTAGCGGGCGTGCGGCACGCCCTCGGACTCGAGCTTCACCGCCTCGCCGAACGCGGTCAGGTCGCAGCGGAGCTCCTCCAGCGCGTACAGCCAGTACGGCATGCGCTGCTTGATCATGAACGGGTCGAACGGCAGGTCGCCGTGGCTGTGGGTGCGGTCGTGGATCAGGTCCCAGAGCACGAAGGTGTCCTGGGCCAGCTCCTGGCCGGCCAGCAGCCGGGCGGCGTCCGGCGGCAGGGCCAGCTTGAGGGTGTCGGCGGCGGCGCGGCTGACCCGGCGGAAGCGGGCGGCCTCCCGGTCGCAGAAGATCGCGCCCCAGGTGAAGCGGGCCGGGGTCTCGCGGACCGCGACGGTCTCCGGGAAGAGCACCGCGCAGTTGGTGTCGTAGCCGGAGGTGAAGTCCTCGAAGGCGACGGGGACGAACAGCGGGTTGTCGTAGCGGGTGCGCTCCAGCTCGGCCAGCCACTCCGGCCAGACGGTCCGGATCCAGACGGCCTCGATGTGCCGGCGGGCGCTGCCGTTCTGCGTGTACATCGGGAAGACGACGAGGTGCTCCAGGCCGTCGATCCGCTGGGTGTCGGGGTGGAAGGCGTCCAGCGAGTCGAGGAAGTCGGGCACGCCCAGGCCCTGCCCGACCCACTTGCCGAAGTCGGCGGCGACGGCGTCGAGGTAGGCGGCGTCGTGCGGGAAGCGGGGGGCCAGCTCCGCGATCCGGCCGGTGATCTCGCCGACCAGCGCGGTGGCCAGGTCGCGGTCGCCCTCGATCGAGCCGTCCTTCGCCTGGAGCGGCTGGAGCCGCTCGACGGCGTCCTTCAGCGCGGCGAAGGCGGCGCGGGCCCGCTCCTCCGCGGCCTCGCCCGCGCTCTCGGAGGTCCCGGTGGCGGGGGTCCCCGCGGCGGAGACCCCGGTGGCGGGAACCCCCGCGGCGGAGATCCCGGCGTCCGCACCGGCGCGCCCGGGCACCCGGGCGGCCCAGGTGACGAGGTTGCCCCAGAGCGCGGCGTGGTCGTGGTCGCCGATCGAGTCGTCGCCGAACAGGTCGGAGTCGGCGAGCACGACGACGCGGCCGGCGCCGTGCCGTACGGCCAGCGCGAGCGGCGCCCCGGCGGGGTCGGCGGTCGGGGAGGTGGAGAACAGGACGGTCGCGTCCTCGGGGCCGGTCAGCGTGCCGGCGCGGTAGAAGCAGGCGCGGCGGGCCCCGGCCAGCAGGTCCTCCTCACCGGTCTCGCCGGGCACGCCCATGACCCAGGAGGCCACGCCGTTGTGGGCGTTGCGCACGTCCTGGACGGTGGTGTGCGCGACGCGGACGCCGAAGACGTCGAGGAGGTCGGCGAGGTTGCTGCCGTACTTGTCCTGCTCGCACTCGGCCAGGACGACCAGGCCGCCGCCGCCCGCCACGTAGGCCTCGATCGCGTCGAGCTCCTCGGCGGGGAAGAAGGGACTGCCCAGGCCGGTGGTGCGCTCCCAGCGGCCGTCCGAGGGGTGGGCGATCACGAGCACGTCGGCGGCGTCGAGCACGGCCGGGGTGAGAGCGCTTTCGACGTGCGCGGTGACGGTGCAGCCCAGGCGGCGGAGCAGCCCGGCGGCGCGGGCGTAGCTGTTGTCGTCGGGGTGGCCCGGGTTCATCGCCTCGGCCGCCTCCCGCCGGATGGTCCACGACTCGCTGTGTGCCTCGTCGAACAGCACCCGCGGGAATGCCCTCACGACAAATCCTCCTTCAGACCGGACGTATCGGAGGAAAATATACACATCCTTTCCCATCTGCCACACGTGTCTTGCCGTACGGCCGGCGCTCGGCCGGACGTCTTCCGGCGGCCCCTGCCTGCGGGCGGCGGGCGCGGGCATCCGCGGGCCCGGACGGCCGCGGCGCGGGACGGGTGCCGCGGCAC
>NZ_JBHSBM010000017.1:424264-464719 GCF_042650625.1 Planomonospora corallina | reverse complement strand
GACCGCGCCCAGGCCGGGGCGCGGGACGGGTGCCGCGCCAGGATTCGTTCAAGCCCCGTTTGGCACTGTGGCGGCCGGGCACGCCTCCCAACCGAACAGGAGGGGAGGAAACGCCATGAACGAGGGCGAATTCATCAAAGTCGTATGCAACGAGTCGGGGCTCTCCCGCGACCAGGCCGAGATCCTCACCCAGGCCACGCTGGAGACGCTGTCGGAGCGCCTGACCCCCGAGGAGGCCGACGACCTCGCCGCCCAGCTGCCCGAGTCCATGCAGGACCTGCTGCTCTCCGACCGGGAGACACCCGACGACTTCGGCCTCGACGAGTTCGTGCGCCGGGTCAGCGAGCGCTCCGGCGCGGACGTCTCCGAGGTCCGGGAGGACGTCTCCGCCGTCTTCTCCGCGCTCCGCCTCGCGGTCACCCCCGGAGAGCTGGACGACGTGATGGCCCAGCTGCCCCGGGAGTTCGCCGAGGTGCTCTGAACGGCACCCCGCCCGCCGCACCGCACCGCGCCGGACGGCCTGGCCGTCCGGCGCGGGTCCCCGCTCCGTCCGGCGGCATCCGCCACGGACCGCACCGCGCCCCTGGAGAACCGGAGGCCGCATGCCCGGTTCCCGAGACCGCACGCCGGATTCGCACCGAAAGCCCCCCACCCCGGGCCGAAGGTCTCTGGCATGGGACCGTGCCGGCACGAAGGGTGGAAGTACGGGACGGGGAAGCACTCCGTCCCACCCGCTACGGAGAAGGGACGAGCGATGAAGGCTCTCGTCTACGGCGGCCCGGGTGAGAGGTCTTGGACCGAGGTGCCCGATCCGGTGATCGTCGATCCCGGTGACGCGATCATCCAGGTCGACACGGTGACGATTTGCGGCACCGATCTGCACATCCTCGGCGGCGACGTGCCCGCCGTACAGCCCGGCCGCGTCCTGGGGCACGAGGCGGTCGGGACCGTGGTCGACGTGGGCAGCGGCGTCAGCGGCCTGCGGCAGGGCGACCGCGTGCTCGCCTCGTGCGTCTCCGCCTGCGGGACGTGCCGCTACTGCCGCGGCGGCGGCTACGGGCAGTGCCTCAACGGCGGCGGATGGATCCTCGGGCACCTCGTCGACGGCGTCCAGGCCCAGTACGCCCGGCTCCCGTTCGCCGACCTGTCCACCTACAAGCTCTCCCCCCAGACGAGCGACGAGGCGGCCGTCATGCTCGCCGACATCCTGCCCACCTCCTACGAGGTCGGGGTGCTCAACGGACGGGTCCGCCCGGGCGACACCGTGGTCATCGTCGGCGCGGGCCCGATCGGCCTGGCCGCGATCCTCACGGCCCGGCTGTTCTCCCCCTCCCGCATCATCGCGATCGACAAGGCGGAGAGCCGGCTGGAGGCCGCCAAGCAGTTCGGCGCCGACATCACCCTCACCCCGGACGGCGATCCGCTGGAGGTGGTGCGGTCGGTGACCGACGGGCTGGGCGCGGACGTGGTGATGGAGGCCGTCGGCGTGCCGGCCACCTTCGAGCTGTGCACCACCCTGGTGCGCCCCGGCGGCCACGTCGCCAACCTCGGCGTGCACGGCAAGCCGGTCACGCTGCACCTGGAAGACCTGTGGATCAAGAACGTCACGATCACCACCGGCCTGGTCGACACCTACTCCACCCCGGACCTGCTCACGATGCTGAACGCCGGGCAGCTCGACGTCAGCAGGATGATCACCCACCGGTTCGCGTTCGACGACTTCATGCGGGCCTACGACGTGTTCTCCGACCCGATGAGCACCGGCGCCCTCAAGGTCGTGCTGACCCGCGGCTGAGGCGGTGGGACGCCCTCCGGCTCGTACGCCTCCGCCGACCGGCCGGACCAGGCGGACAGGCGCACCACCGCGGACCGGAGGACGAACTCGGAGCCCGACCGGCCCTGCCGCAGCCGTTGCCCTCCCGGCCACCGGCGGTGGCAGGCACGGGCGGGCAGGCCGGCACGGGCGGGCAGGCCGGCCGGGGCGTCGGCGTCGGCGTCGGCGTCGGCGTCGGCGTCGGCGTCGGCGTCGGCGAAAGATCATCTGGCCCTTGGATGATCACGGGCCGGTAGGGTGACGGCCGTGACGAGCGACGATCCGGGGAGCGCTCCCGGCGGCCCGGGAGGCGTGCCCGGCCGGCCCAGGGCGCCCGAGTGGGAGGCCGAGCACGAGGTCCTGGAGGCCGAGGCGGCGGAGCTGGTGGGCACACGGTTCCCGGACCTGCGGGGCGCGCCGGTCCGGTCGCTGGCCACCGGGTGGGACAACACCGTCCACCTCGTCGGGGAGCGCTGGGTGTTCCGCTTCCCCCGCCGGGCCGTCGCGCTGCCCGGGGTGGAGCGGGAGATCGCGGTGCTGCCCGTGCTCGCGCCGAGGCTGCCGCTGGCACTGCCGGTGCCGGACCGGGTCGGCCGCCCGTCCGGCGCGTACCCGTGGCCGTTCTGGGGGGCGGAGCTGATCGCCGGCGAGGAGCTGGCCGAGGCGGAGCTGGACGGGGCCGCCCGGGTGCGGGCCGCCACCGGGATCGGCGCGTTCCTGCGCGCCCTGCACGACCCGGACCTGGCCCGCGAACTGGCCGGCAGGCCCGGCTGCGTCCTGCCCGTCGATCCGATGCGCCGGGCCGATCCCCGGGTGCGGGCGCCGATGGCCCGCGAGCGGCTGGCCCGGCTCGCGGAGCGGGGCGGGTGGACACCGGATCCGGCCGTCGAGCGGCTGCTCGCCGAGGGGGAGCAGGCGGGGCCGCCGCCGGGACCCGCAGTGGTCTGCCACGGCGACCTGCACCTGCGGCATCTGCTGGTCGGCCCGGACGGGGAGGCTACGGGCGTCATCGACTGGGGTGACCTCTGCCTGGCCGATCCGGCCGTCGATCTCTCGCTCGCCTACGCCGGTTTCGACGGACGGGCCCGTACGGCGCTGCTGGCGGCCTACGGGCGCCCGCTCGGCCCGGAGCGCGAGCTGGCGGCACGGGTGCTGGCGGTCTTCCTCTGCGCGGTGCTGGCCGACTACGCCGGGTCCACCGGGCGCGCCCGGCTGCTGGCCGCGTCGCTCACCGGCCTCCGCCGGGCCGTGGCCCGCTGAGGGCGCAAGGCATCCGGCCCGGACGTCCCGTCGAGGACTGAGGGCTTCGCCCGGGAGAGCCCCGCCTCCTGCCGGTGCCGGCGGAGCCCGTGACCGAACAGGGTGATCGGCGGTCGGACCGCGCGGTTTTGCTCTCTACCGACCGGTCGGTAGAGTGAGGGGGCAAGGCACCCTCCCACCCGAAAGGACCCGCCATGCACGCCACCCGCACCGACGGCGACACCCGCTCCCGCGTCCTGAGCGTCTTCGCCGCGCATTTCGCCGTCCACGGCTACCAGGGCACCTCGCTCCAGGCGGTGGCACAGGAGGCCGGGGTCAAGAAGCCGACGCTCTACCACCATTTCCCCGGGGGCAAGGAGACGCTCTACAACGCCGTCGCCCTGGACTCCATCACCGAGCGCGGCGAACTCCTGGCCCGGGCGCTGGCCGTACCCGGCGGGCTGGCCGACCAGCTCACGGCCGTCATCGAGGCCTGTGCCGACCCGACCGGCTCGGCGACCTCCTTCGACCAGCGCATCTTCGACGCGCTCCCGCACGTGGACACCGACATCCGGGACGAGCTCAGCTCCGTCTACGTCGAGAGGATCCTCAGCCCCGTCCAGGAGCGCTTCCGCCGCGCCGTCGACGACGGCGAGCTCTCCCCCGCCGATCCCGCCCTGCTCTGCAACGCCTTCCTGCACCTGGCCCGCGCCATCGACATGGCGGGCGACGACCGCCACGAGGCCGCCGCGGCCCTGACCGCCCTGTTCCTCGACGGCGCCCGCGGCCCGCGCCCCGCCGCGGCCTGACCACCACCCCGGCGCAGGCACCCCCTGCACGGACATCGGCCGGACCGGCCCTGACCCGGTACGGCCACTCCCCTCGCTCGTCACTCCCCATCACGGAGGCACACCATGCCATCCACCACGGCCGCACCGGCGGTCGAGACCTCCGGACTGACCAGGTCCTTCGGCGGCACCCGCGCCGTCGACGGCATCGACCTCACCGTCCCCGCGGGCACCGTGTACGGCCTGCTCGGCCCCAACGGGGCGGGCAAGACCACCATGGTGAGGATGCTCGCCACCCTGCTGCGCCCCGACGGCGGCCGGGCCCGCGTCCTGGGCCGGGACCTGCTGCGCGAGCCCGGCGAGATACGCCGCCGGATCAGCCTGACCGGCCAGTACGCCTCGGTCGACGAGACGCTGACCGGCGCGGAGAACCTGGTCCTGTGGGGCCGCCTGCTCGGCCACCGCGGGGCCGCCGCGCGGCGGCGGGCCGCCGAACTGCTGGAGGCGTTCGACCTCGCCGACGCCGCCGGCCGCCAGGTCAAGGGCTACTCCGGCGGCATGCGCCGCAGGCTCGACATCGCGGCGAGCCTGCTGACCACCCCCGACCTGCTCTTCCTCGACGAGCCGACCACCGGCCTGGACCCCCGCAGCCGCAACCAGGTGTGGGAGATCGTCCGCTCCGTCGCCGGCCGGGGCACCACCGTGCTGCTGACCACGCAGTATCTGGAGGAGGCCGACCGGCTCGCCGGCAGGGTCGCCGTCATCGACCACGGCAGGGTCATCGCGGAAGGCCCCCCGGGCGAGCTGAGGTCCTCGGTCGGCGCGAGCGCGGTCCGGGTACGGCTGCGCGACGGGACGCAGCGCCCCGCCGCCGAGCGCGTCCTCACCGAGGCCCCGGGCGCCGCCGCGCGGCCGGACCCCGACCCGCTCGTGCTGACCGCGACCGTGCCCTCCTCTCCGTCCGATCCCGCCGGCGGTCACCGGGGCGCGGAGGAGGCCGCACGGGCGCTGGCCCTGCTCGCCTCGTCCGGCATCGCCGTCGACGACTTCTCGCTCGGCCGCCCCACCCTGGACGAGGTCTTCCTCGCCCTCACCGAACACGCTCCGGCCCGCTGACAGGAGGCCCCGCCATGACCACCACCTCGTCCGACAGAACCCTCCCCGGGAGCGGCGTGCCCCCGGCCACCGGACCGGCCGCGCTGCTCCCGCCCGGCGAACGGCCCCTTCCCCCCGGCCCGGTGGCCGCCTCGCTCGCCCACGGGTGGCGGGCCGTGCTGAGGATCAGGCACATCCCCGAGCAGCTCATCGACGCCACCGCTTTCCCGATCATGATGACGCTGATGTACACCTACCTGTTCGGCGGCGCGATCTCCGGGTCCGCGGAGCGGTACATCCAGTACGTCCTGCCCGGCATGATGGCGATGAGCGTGCTGCTGACCAGCGCGGGGACCGGTACGGCGCTCAACGCGGACATCGAGCGCGGCGTCTTCGACCGCTTCCGCACCCTGCCGGTCTGGCGTCCCGCCGCACTGGTCGGCATGATCCTCGGCGACCTGGTCCGCTACGCCATGGCCTCGGCCGCCATCCTGGCCGTCGGCCTGGTCCTGGGCTTCCGCCCGGAAGGCGGCGTCCCCGGCGTCCTGGCGGGCGTCGCCCTGCTCGTGGCGTTCGCGTTCGCCTTCTCGTGGATCTGGACCATGTTCGGCCTGCTGCTCCGCAGCCCCGCCTCGGTCACCAGCGTCAGCATGCTGCTCTTCCCGCTCACCTTCCTCAGCAACGCCTTCGTGGACCCGGCGACCATGCCGGGCTGGCTGCGGGTCGTCGTGGAGATCAATCCCGTCACCCACCTGATCGCGGCGATCCGCGGCCTGATGGCCGGGGACTGGTCCTCCGGCGAGACGGTGTGGGTCCTGCTCAGCGGCGCCCTGATCACCGCGGTCTTCGGCACCCTCACGATGTGGCTGTACAACCGGGACTGAAGGGCCGCCGCCCGCCGGGAGCGGAAGGGCGTCCGCCAGGGACTCCGTTGTCCCTGGGGCTCTGGATGGGCACGCGCCGTGCCCTCGGGCAGGCGCCTGCGGGGTGCGCGCCACTTCGGGCGCGCTCAGGCGGGCATCCCCCGGCTCGGGGCCGGCGGATCCGGTCGGAGGACATCGTCGTCATCCGTGATGAGGACCGGACCGCGCGGGGAGACGTCCACCCGCGTCCTCGGCGTCAGATCAGGCCGAGGGCGAGCATCGCGTCGGCGACGCGCTTGAAGCCGTCGATGTTGGCGCCGGCCACGTAGTCGCCGGGCATGCCGTACTCGTCGGCGGCGGCCAGGCAGCGGGCGTGGATGTCCTGCATGATCTCCTGGAGGCGGCGCTCGGAGCGCTCGAAGGTCCACGAGTCGCGGCTGGCGTTCTGCTGCATCTCCAGCGCGCTGGTGGCCACGCCGCCCGCGTTGGCGGCCTTGCCCACGCCGAAGGCCACGCCCGCCTCGCGGAAGACCTTGATGCCCTCCGGCATGGTCGGCATGTTGGCGCCCTCGCCGACCGCGATGCAGCCGTTGCGGACCAGCGTCTCGGCGTCGCGGCCGGTGAGCTCGTTCTGGGTGGCGGACGGCATCGCCACCTCGCACGGCACCTCCCAGATGCTCCGCCCGGCCACGAAGGAGGACTCGCCGCCGCGGCGCTTGGCGTAGACGTCCACGCGCAGGCGCTCGACCTCCTTGATCTGCTTGAGCAGGTCGAGGTCGATGCCCTTGGGGTCGACGACGTAGCCGGAGGAGTCGGAGCAGGCGACGACCGTGCCGCCGAGCTGCTGGACCTTCTCGATCGTGTAGATGGCGACGTTGCCGGAGCCGGAGACCACCACGCGCTTGCCGTCGAAGGAGGTGCCGCGGGCCTTGAGCATCTCGTCGACGAAGAAGGTGCAGCCGTACCCGGTGGCCTCGGTGCGCACCTGGGCGCCGCCGTAGCCGATGCCCTTGCCGGTGATGACGCCGGACTCGTAGCGGTTGGTGATCCGCTTGTACTGGCCGAACAGGTAGCCGATCTCGCGCCCGCCGACACCGATGTCACCGGCCGGGACGTCGGTGTACTCGCCGATGTGGCGGTAGAGCTCGGTCATGAAGCTCTGGCAGAAGCGCATGATCTCGCGCTCGGAGCGGCCCTTGGGGTCGAAGTCCGATCCGCCCTTGCCGCCGCCGATCGGCAGGCCGGTCAGGCTGTTCTTGAAGATCTGCTCGAAGCCGAGGAACTTGACGATGCCGAGGTAGACCGAGGGGTGGAAGCGCAGACCGCCCTTGTAGGGCCCGAGCGCGCTGTTGAACTCGACCCGGAAGCCCCGGTTGATCTGCACCTCGCCGCGGTCGTCCTCCCACGGCACCCGGAAGATGATCTGCCGCTCGGGCTCGCAGATCCGCTCAATGATCTTGGACTCGGCGTACTCGGGGTGCTTGCCGAGGACCGGCCCGATGCTCTCCAGCACCTCACGGACGGCCTGGTGGAACTCCGTCTCGCCGGGGTTGCGGCGAAGGACGTTGTCGTAGATCGACGACAGCTTCTCGTGGAGCATTACGTATCTTCCCGATTGTCGGACTTCACAGCTTTGGTCTAGACCTTATTAGGTGATCGTCACGCGCTCGCCAGGACCCCCTGGAACGGCGACCGCAGGCCTGCTGCCAGCGGAAAACCCGCGAGCCCGCACTCGGGACACCTCCCGGCGACCATCGTGCGGCCCATGGACGGCATACCCCGAGACCCTGGTCAGGCACCTCGCGCCGGCAAGGCTCGGCCCTTCAGGCGGCCGTGCCGTCACGGCGCGGAGGTCATCTCCCGGATCGCCGCACCATGGCAGCGATCATCGGCTGTGCGGCGGAGGCGATGGAAGCGGTCGAAGCGAACCCGCTCCCCCGGCCGACGTACGGGCCCCACGCGGCGAAGAACGTGCCGTCGTCCCAGTGCGAAGCCCGCGGGAACAACCTCCGGAACGCGGCACCAGATTGGGCGCCTCCGTCCAGCAGCCTCCTGGAGAGGTACACCTCCGTCGGCAGAAGCTCATGGTCCACCACGAGCCGCCGCGGCGTCGGAAGAGAGAACTCCACCCCGATGGCCCCGTACAGCGGCTTGCATCTCTGCACGGCGGCCCGCAGGACTTCGGCGCTCCAGGCGGCCAGCGACCGGCCTTTCCTCCGGTCGGACTTCGACCACGTGAAATCCGGCATCCCCAGCGCACCGGCGCTCGTCGTCACCCCGACCGGATGCCGGTCCGGCCCGTACTTGAGGATGTACTCGACGACGACCAGACCGAAGGTCCTGTGCGAGAAGGCCGCCTTCACCACCCGCAGATCCGCGTCCTCCCCGGCCAGAAGAGCCCTGAGCCCGTCGCCGGACGCCTTGACCACCCGCCTCGACGCCCCGAGGTCGGCCAGCAGGTCGAACGGGAGACCGATCGGCGCCACCTCGAGGGCGCCGACCGGAGAGCAGCCGACTTCCGGCATGATCGAGCACAGCGCCGCGAAGGTGACGGCCTCGGGACCACGCCCGTACATCGCAACCGTCAGATGCGGCGGCTCACAGTAGAGCTCACCCATCGGTGTCCATCCGGAATCCACGTCCACCCTACAGAGGGCCATAAACCTTCAGCAGATGAGTGAGGCTTTTTCATCCCCGGTGGACCGCCGGCTGGTCACAGCATGATCGCGGGTACGGCGTTCGCCTAACGACGTAGAGAAGCTCCTGGTAGACGGGTTGATCACCACAACCATCACCGTCACAACCAGGAGCTTCAGATGCTGTTCTACCGCGCCGCGGTCGATTTGTCGCGTCCAACGCTGACCTACACAGCCGGCATCATCCGGCGGCACCGCAAGACGATCGGCACCCCCTGGCGGCGCCTCAACCCCGGCCAACAGGCCCTGCTCGTGCTGGTCTACCTGCGAAAAGGCGAGACGTTCGCCGAGATCGCCGCCGGCTTCGGCGTCTCGGCGGCCACCGCCTGGCGCTACGTCGAGGAGACCGTGCGCCTGCTGTCGGCCCGCTCCCCGAAACTCGACCACGCCCTGCGCAAGGCCAGGAAGGACGGACTGCACTACCTGGTCCTGGACGGCATGCTCGTCCGCACCGACCGCGTACGGGCCGACCGGCCGTACTACTCGGCCAAGCACCGCGTCCACGGGATGAACATCCAGGTCATCGCCTCCCCGGACGGGACGATCATCTGGACTTCCGGCGCCCTGCCGGGCAAGACGCATGATCTGACCGCCGCCCGCATCTGGGACATCCTGCGCGCGCTGGAGCGGGCCCGCATCGTCACCCTCGCCGACAAGGGCTACCAGGGCGCCGAAGGGCCGGTCGTCACGCCGTACAAGGGCCGGAACAAGCCCGTCGCGCAGAAGCAGGCCAACCGCTACCACGCCCGGCTACGCGGCCCCGGCGAGCGCGCCAACGCCCAGCTCAAGAGCTGGCGCATCCTCCGGCGGCTCCGCTGCAGCCCCGGCAAGGCCGGGCACCTGTGCAAGGCCATCGCCGTCCTGCAGAACTACGAGGTCGCCCGAGGATGAAAAAGGTTCATGAAAGCGCAGGCCAGGGACCGATCGTGCACCTGGCCACCACCGATGAGCGCGCCCGCCTCTGCCCGGAGTGCGGGATGCGGGCGCATCGGATGAAGGAGTGGGTGACCACCCGCCCCCGGGACCTGCCGGTCGCCGGACGCGTCTGCGAGCTGCGCTGGCGCAAACGCCGCTGGTACTGCGACGAGACCGCGTGCGCACGCGGCACCTTCACCGAGCAGGTGCCGCAGATCCCGGCCCGCTCCCGGCTGACGGCGCGGCTGCGCCGGGCCAGTGGGGCGGCGGTCGCCGACGGCGGGCGCACGATCGTGCAGTCCGCCCGCGATCATGCCCTGTCGTGGCCGGTGGTGGCGGCGGCGTTCACCGCGCACGCGCTGCGCGTGCTGCCGACCGAACCAGAGCCGGTGACGGTGCTGGGCATCGACGAGGTCCGCCGGGGCCGCCCCCGCTGGACCTGGAACGCGACCGCCCAAGCGTGGACGACCGCGGCCGACCGCTGGCACGTCGGGTTCGTCGACCTGTCGGCGGGCCAGGGCCTGCTGGGACAGGTGGAGGGCCGCACCGCCCGGACGGTGATCGACTGGCTGGAGGCGCGCGGCACGGCCTGGAAAGAGCAGGTGGCCTACGTCGCGATCGACATGTGCACGATCTTCAAAGCGGCGGTGCGGGCCGCGCTGCCACACGCGACGCTCGTCGTTGACCACTTCCATCTGGTGCAGCTGGCCAACGCCACCGTCACCGAAGTGCGCCGCCGGGTGACGGTGCAGGTCCGCGGTCGGCGGGGCCGCAAAGGCAACCGGGAGTGGGAGCTGCGTAACCGGCTGACGCGCTCGGCCGCCTGGATGCACGGCGAGCACCTGGACCCGATGGTCGATGACCTGCTGGGGCTTCCGGCGCGGATCGGGGCACCGATCCTGGCGGCGTGGAACGCCAAGGAGGACCTGCTGGACGTGCTGGCACTGGCGCGCACGCATCCGGATCGGCATGTCATCGCCGAGCGGCTGTTCCGCTTCTACGACCGGTGCGCCGCCTCGGGTCTGCCCGAGCTGGAACGGCTGGCTACAACGGTGCAGACCTGGTGGCCGGAGATCTGCGCGTTCATCCGCACCGGGATCACCAACGCGGGCTCCGAGGGCACCAACCGGGTGATCAAAACGGTCGGGCGGGACGCGTACGGCTTCCGCAATCCCGAGAACCAGCGGTTACGCACCCGCTGCGCCACCACTCGGAAGAGTCGCGGATGCCTCAACCCCGCTTAACTTCGAAGAGCCGCGATGACGGGCTTGGCCTCGGTCTTGCCGGTCTCGGGATCGGTGGCCAGGACCAGATCGCCGACCTCGACCTGCTCGATCGGTTTGCGGGAGCCGTCGGCCATCAGGACCAGAGTGCCTGGGACGAAGCTGTTATAGCCGTCCTTGCGATCGTGTCATCACGGCGAGAAGGAAGAAGGGCCGGGAAGGCTCACGGCCTCACTCGGCACCCTGCACTCACTCAATCCGCTGCAAAGCGGACATGATGTCCCCGAGCACCTCGACACCCGCCCCCGTCAGCCCTCGGCGTCGGGCCTCCGCCATCAACTGCAGCAACGCGGCCTCCACGGACCGGGCCAAGACCGAGATCGGCACGTCGACTACGGCCTCCGCCTCAGGAGGATCCGGCCTGTCACAGACCATCAGAAGCCGAACCTCCCTGTTTTTCGCCCCAGTGGGCCCCCGCCCCTCGGAGAAGGCCCCCAGAACGCGCATCTCCAGGCGATAAGGACCATCAAAGAAGAAGGCTTCCGCCTCCGGTTCTCCTGTCGAAATCTCCTTGAGCGCCGTAGTCATGGAACCCAGAACCGAACCAGGGAAGTCCCACCACCCCGCCTCAGGGAATTCCGCTCCAGAGAATTCCATCCAGATACGGCAGACGATCGGAGCATCGGCACCAGAAAGGACCTCCATATCCGTGCAATCTATTTTTATCCGAAAGTCATCAGAAGTCAATTCAGTCACCCTTTAGGATATGCGGATCTGACGGTATGGGTATTTGCATTAACAAGGAGTTCATATTTCCTTCCATTGACCCTGACATGAACCTTCACAACACCGGTGTTCGCATCGTATCCGACGACCGTTGGGTTACTGTTCAACCCTTGGCGAATCACCGAGGCGATCTCCTCGTTCGTAACATCATCAGGCCACAGGTCCTTGCCGGAATTAACCCTGGATCCACCCTTTACGTGACCCGACCTGATGTGGTCATAGTCAATTTCGTCAATCGTTTTCGGGAGCCTTCTCTGTCCTTCTTTGATCGCAGCCCGAGACTTACAGAAATCATTATGGACAAGGACATCGGCGGCCCCGACGCCTACATGGTAGGTGTGGACGTCGTCGATCGTCAGGTTGTGGACGCGCTGGCCGGTGGCGGTCCAGGCCGCGACGGCGGTGACCTGGACGTGGGTGCCGGCACCGGTCTGGAGCCATGCTCCGGGACGGAGGTCCCCGGCGTTCTTCCAGACGCGGAGGTCGGGGACCCAGAAGGGATGCTCGTCGGTGGCGATGACGACGCCGGTGGCGTCGCCGCGGTCGCCGTCGGTGTCGACGGTGAGCTGGACGAGGTCCTTCTCGCCCTGGCCGGTGATGAGCGCGATGACGGGCTTGGCCTCGGTCCTGCCGGTCTCGGGATCGGTGGCCAGGACCAGATCGCCGACCTCGACCTGCTCGATCGGTTTGCGGGAGCCGTCGGCCATCAGGACCAGAGTGCCTGGGACGAAGCTGTTGCAGCCGTCCTTCTTCCCGGACTTCTTCCGCTTCTCAGCGGCTTCCAGCTCTCTGTTGGCTTTGGCCAGGGCTTTCTTCGCGGTGGTCAGGCGGGCCTTCGCCTTGAACCAGCCTTCGAGGGCCGCCAGAGCCCTGGCTCCGATGTCCCATATCTCCTCGGCCTTCTTCGCCAGCGTGGCCCACTTCCACGGTGCGCCGTACTTGGCGACCAGTTTCCCGACGAGCCCGCCGATGGCGGAGGTCAGCAGGTTGAGGGCCGTCTCTCCGCAGGCGCCGGCGTTGCCCTTGGTGAAGCACTCCAGGCCGGCGGTGATGCCGAGCTCGTCAGCGATGATCTTGACGAGTTCCTTGCCCGCCGACAGGAGCGCCTCGAGGAACCGGTCAGCGTCGGCCTGCGAGCCCGCCACCAGGTTGGCCGCGGCCTTCTTCTTCCACTCCAGGCACTTCTTCGTGGTCTTGCTACCGCCGCAGGGGTGGCCGCCGCCGCCCTCCTTCATGGCGGGTGAGAGGCCGGTGGGGTCGGACAGGCCGACGGGGTTGTTGCCGGCGTAGCTGTAGGGGTTGGCCCACTGCGGCTCGTCGAGCACCAGCAGCGGGTCGGTGGAGATGAACCTGGCGATCGCGGGGTCGTAGTAGCGGGCCGACAGATACGTCAGGCCGGTGGAGTCGTCCTCGGTCTTGCCGAGGAAGCCCCGGTCGGTGAAGGGCAGGTCGTCGCCGCCCCGGCGGGCGCCGAAGGGCAGATAGCGCTCCCGGCTGACGTTCCCGGTGGCGTCGTCGATGCCCAGCTGCACCGAGCCGTGCAGGCCCGAGGCCATCCAGGTGACGCCCCGGTCACCGGTGCGCATGGCGACCGTGGAGCCGTCGGCGGTGGTGTAGTAGCGGGTGCCCTTGACCTGCCCGGCCGACAGCTCCAGCTCCATCGGGCCGAGGTAGAGGATGGTCCTGCCGCCGGGGGCGCGGCGGATCAGGCGCTCGCCGTCGGCGTCGTAGACCATCGAGGTGTCCTGGCCGTCGATGGTGGCCTTGTCGAGCTGGCCGAGTTCGTTCCAGGTGAAGGTGCCCGTCCTGCCGCCGACGGTGCGCCCGGTCATCTGCCCGGCGTCGTCGTAGGTGTAGGTGTCGGTGCCGCCGGGGCGTTCGATGGCGGTGACCGCGTTCGGCCGGACCACCGAGGCGCCCGCCTCCGGGTAGCGGTAGGTGGAGGTCTGGCCGCCGTCGGTCAGCGTGGCCAGGTTGCCGACCGCGTCGTAGGTGTAGGACTGGCTGTAGGGGTCGACGCCCTTGCCGTCGGCCGTGCCCTGCCCGCAGGCGGGGCCGGTGGTGGTCCAGGCGGCCGAGAGGCGGTGCAGTCCGTCGTAGGTGAAGCACTCGGACTGGCCGTCGGTGACGCCGGGGACGGCTGAGGCGGCGTCCAGGATGCGGGTGATCTCACCGGACAGGTCGTAGGTGTAGTGGTCGTCCTGGGCGAGTCGCGGAGCGGAGGTGTCCGCCTTGGCGGTGGTGGTGATCCGGGAGAGCCAGCCGGTCCGCTCGTCCCAGGACAGGGTCCTCCTGACCTGTCCGTTCTCGCCGTAGAGGCGCTCGGTCATCCGGCCGGTCGCCGAGTAGGCCGTGTCCTTGACGTAGGTGAAGCCGCCGCCGAGGTCGGAGGTCAGCCCCTTGGCGAAGCCGAGGTCGCTGAACGTGGAGGTGACCTTCTCCGCGGGCAGGCCGCCGGCGGCGGGCATGCCGATCTCCGAGGCGATGCCCAGGGCGTTGTAGCCCGCGGTGAAGGTGTACTCCCCGGCCAGCGCGCCCTCGGAGGCGGGGATGGAGAGCGTCGAACCGGTCGGCCGGCCGAGCCTGTCGTACCCGGTGACCGTGTCGGTGTAGGCGTCGCCGTTCACGTAGCGGGTGGCGGAGGTGAGCTGCCCCTTGGCGAGGGTGTCGTAGACCCGCTCGGTGAGCTTGGTGCCGCTCCCCGGCTCCCCCGCCCACTGGACGGTCGGGCGGCCTAGGTCGTCGTAGTCGTAGGAGACCTTCTGGCCCTTGCCGTCCTTGGTCCACGCCAGCCGGCCCGCCGCGTCGTAGCCGCTCTCGCTGTCACCGGAGTCGGGGTCGTGGGAGGTGACGCGGCGGCCGAGCAGGTCGTAGCCGAAGGTCCGGGTGTTGCCGTTGGCGTCGACGACCTTGGTCAGCCTGCCGCCGAGGTCGAAGGCGTAGGACGTGTCGTGGTGGGTCGACCCGTCGGCCCACTCCTCGACCTTGGTGACCCGGTCGGCGATGTCGGTGTGGGTGACCGTCCTGCCACCGGTCGGGGGCTGCACCTCGGTGCGGTCCCCGAAGTGCTTGATGACGGTACGGCGCAGCTCCGTGGCGCCGCTGTAGTCCACCGCGGCCACCGGGCGCCCGAGGGTGTCGTAGACCGGCATCGACCACTGGGGGGCGTCGGTGAGCGCCGGGTTGAGCAGCCCGGAGCCGGGGGCGCCGCCGTTGTGCAGCACCGCGGTGGCCGCCGATTCCAGGCCGCGGCCGTCGTAGCCGGTCACGGTGACCATCCGGCCACCCGCCGGGGACGCCGCCTGGCGCTCGCGGGGCCGGCCCCAGCCGTCGACGTAGGTGTGGTCGGTCAGCCACACCGCTGACTCCCCGGTGCCGGAGCGCAGGCGGCTGACGGAGGTCCTGGCCGCGGCGGTGGGCTGCTGCACGCCGCCGTCGTAGGGGATGGTGTAGGTGACCTTCGCCGCCGGGGTGCCCGTGGCGCTTCTCGGTTCCTCGGGCGTCCAGAGCTGGAGGGTGCGGCCGAGCTGGTCGTAGTCGATGTTGACGTCGTTCCCGTCGGCGTCGCGGATGCCGACGACCTGGCCGTGCAGGTGGGAGGTCCAGGCGGTGACCGCGTGCCCGAGCGGGTTGGTGACCTTCACTCCGCCGGTCGGCCAGCCCACGGCGGGGCTGTAGGCGGTGGTGGAGACCTTGCCCGCCGGGTCGGTGTTCGAGACCGGGCGGCCGTAGCCGTCGTAGGTCGTCTTGGTCGTCAGATACTCGTCGGCGCTGCTGTGGACGCGGCTCTCCGTCGGATTGCCGGCCGTCACGGTCCCCGCCGTCGGAGAGGTGGCGCCGTCGTACATCACGACGGTCTTCTCCAGCAGGGTGCCGCTGCCGCAGTCGTCACCGGCGCGGCGCTGGCCGCCGGTGGAGTAGCTGAGCATCCACTTGCCCGTGTTGCGGGCGTAGGAGGTGGAGGTGCAGGTGTTGTCGCCGGCGTCGCCCCGCTGCCCGTAGTCGTTGATCTTGATGGGCAGGCCGTCGGAGTTGTAGGTGGTCTTGGACTCCGCGTAGCGGAAGCCGTCGGAGACCTTCTCCCGGGAGACCTCCCGGACCTGCTGCACCCGGGCCGGGTCGTAGTCGTGCGGGCCGTCGCCGGTCACCACGCGCTCGTACTCGTAGCGGGTGCCGGCCAGCTCCTCGTAGCGCCAGTCCCCGGCGGGGGTGGGGAGCACGTCGACGAAGGTCACCGTGAGGCGGGGTTCGGCGCCCGAGCCCTCCGAGGAGGTGAACTCCATCCAGGAGTTCTGGCCGAAGTTCAGCCATTCCTGGCTGGAGATCTGCACGCCGTGGTTGGCGGTGCCGTCGGCCCACTCCTGGGCGGTGGAGGTCAGCGACCAGCTCATGGGGCCGCTGGGCCGGCATTCGCTGACCGAGTCGTCCCACAGGTGGGTGTCGGGCTGTCCGGCCTAGGTCATCCGGCCGGCGGTCCAGTCTTCGGTGACCCTGGACAGATACACGCCGGGATAGTTCGGGTGGCACCAGGTCTCGTTGTTGTGCAGTTCCAGCCGGGCGTCGAGCACCTGCTTGCCGGCGAGCGCGGAGACGTCGAACTTCAGGTATGACCGACTGTAGTTGACCTTGTATTCGCCGTTGACCGAGACGGACTCCCCGCCCACGATCAGCACATCCTCGTCCGGTGTGTCGTATGAGTTCCCCACCGACTCCACGGTGGTGTCGCTCACCGGTGCGAGCGTGAGGGTCGTCTCGTTGCTCGCGCCGGATCCGGTCCCGGGAATGGGCGTGACGGTCGGGGTGGCCGTCGGGGTCGTCGAAGGCGTGACCGTCGGGGTCGGGGTCGGGGTGTTCGAGGCCACCGTGACGGTCAGCGTGGGAGCCGCCCCGGAGTCCGTCGAGCGGGACGAGGCGAAGTAGCGCTCGTACATGATGCCGCTCTCGGGATGGCCGGCGAGCTGGACGCCGTGGTTGGCGGCGCCGTCGGCCCAGGCCTGGACGATCTGCTTGATCGACCAGGTGACCTCCCCTTCGGCGGTGCAGGTGCCGGGGGCGTCCTGCAGCGTCGCGCCCTGGTCCGTGGTGGCGGGTTCGCTGCCGAAGCCCAGTGAGCCGGAACTCCAGTCGCCGGTGACCTGGCGGGCGCGGATGCCCTGCGTCGCCGTACCGCAGCCGTAACCGGAGGCCGAGGTGAGCGTCAGTTTGGCGTCCATCACGGTCTTGCCCGCCAGCGCGGCGGTGTCGAACTTGAGGTAGGCGCGGGACAGGTCGGCCCGGTCCATCGTGGTGAAGTCGTAGGTGCCCACCGCGAGCAGGGCGTCGTCGTCTCCGTCGTAGCCCCAGTTGTTCACCCCGGCGTCGGCGCTCAGCGGGAGCCGCAGGGTCTGAGCCGCCCCACCGGTCGGGGTGGGGGTCGGGGTGGAGGTCCCCGCGGTGTAGGTGAGGGTCAGTTTCGGCGGCGTGCCGCCGGGCCGGGTGGAGGAGTGGAAGTCCGCGATGTAGTCCGGCAGCGTCTTGGGGAGCTCCTCGTCCAGCAGGAGCAGCAGCCCGTGGCCGGGCTCCCCCGCCGCCCAGGCCCGCGCGATCGTGGTGACGTCCCAGGTCCAGGCCGCACCTGATGCGCAGCCCTGGTTGAGGGCGTATCCGGACCAGGTGCTCTCGGGCTGGCTGTCCCAGTCGGTGACGTCGCCGTCGGGGTCGTCGGCGCCGAGCGGGCGCCAGGGACCGGTGACCCGCTTGACGGCGATCTGCGGTGTGCTCCTGCAGTCGGAGGCGTAGTCGTTCTGGAGCCTCAGCGAGGCGGAGGAGACCGTGGCGCCGTTCAGGAAGGAGGTGTCGAATCCCAGGTAGGACCGGTAGAGCTCCTTCTCTCCCGTGGCCGTGGACATGACCAGGCGGCCGGTCTGCAGGGTCCCCGCGGTCGAGTAGACGGCGCCGTCGTCGCCGATCGACGTCTCGGCGGTGACCCCGAGGGTGGTCGTGGGGTCGACCGTGACCGGGTAGACGGTCGCGGGATCGGCCAGGAACCCGGGGTCGGGCTTGATCACCAAAGCGTCACCGGTGACGTCGGCGGAGACCTCGCCCAGCCTGCCGGGCGTCTGCGACACGGCGCCGGCATCGGAGCCGCCGTCTTCCCGGGCCGCCGATCCCGGCCGGGCGGGCTTGCCGGAGCGCGGGCCGGAGCCGGGCCGCCGGGAGTCCCACATGGCCGGGGCGGGTGCGGCGGCCACGGCCTTGCCGTGCTCGTCGGTGAGCCGCAGCCCGCCGGAGGCGTCCTCGGACAGGCTGAGTCCCTCGGTCTCGACCTCGACGCGGTACTCCACCGGTCCCGCGGGCCGCTCCCGCAGGACCACGTCGTACCGGAAGCCGGTGGGAAGCGCGGTGACGACCAGGTCGGCCGGGCCCGCCGCGCCGGTGAAGGTCGCGACGTTCCCGGAGATCCGGGGTCTGGGCAGCGGCGTGGGCCAGCGCAACCCGAACGAGTCGCCCGTGCCGTGGCTCATGGTGGCGAACGCGCCCTCCCCGCCGGTCGAGATCCGCACGTCGGCCAGGGCGGCCTTGGGCCGCAGCACCCCGTCCTGCTCGACCAGGGTCGTGTCGACGGGAGCCCAGGCGCCGTCCTGCTTCACCCGGACCGGCCCGGGGGACAGCTCGGTGGTGAAGGTACGGCCGTCGGGCTGCGCATGGGTGATCGACCGTTCGGTGGTCTCGGCGCTCACCTCCACGGGGGAACCGGTCTTCCCGGCCTCGGCCAGCGCGGCGTCCTTGTCCCGGAGGGGCGCGGACACCTGCGGGGAGGCCGGTTCCGTGCCCTGCGGCGCGGCGGTCTCCGTCGCGGCCTCCGGAGAGGCCGCGGGTGCGGGGGCGGGGGCCGCGCCCGCCGCGATCGTCTTCTCCTTGACCGCCCGCTCGGACGGAGAGGCGGTGGCCGCCCGCACGACGCGGCCCGGTGCCGCGGGGGCGACCGGCCCGATCCCGGTCCCTCCCCCGTCGCCGCCCTGCGCGGCCGTACGGCGCCAGCTCCGCTCCTCCAGCACCTGCCCGGCCAGCCAGCGGAAGTCCCGGTGGGCGTTGCCCTCGAAGTCGGTGACCGACCTGGGCTCGTGGTCCCTGTGCAGGCCCCGGAAGAACGTGGTCGAGTTGACCGAGTATCCCTCCGGGTCGGTTCCGGAACCCTTGACCGTCCGCACGGTCTCGTAGCCCCGGTAGTCGTTCCAGGTGATCTCGTCGAGCTCGTGAGTCAGATAGTTGCGTTCGAGCTCCCAGGCCGGCGTGCCCTGGTACTCGTAGGAGGTGACCACCGCCGGTGATCCGGCGACCATGTCCCGCTCGACGACGCGCTTCACCAGGAACTTGGGGTGCACGGCCAGCACCGGGCGGCGGACCTGCGGGCTGTAGCTGTCGTCCTCGGTGCGGGCCCACCCCCAGTACTGGAACTGGGGGAAGCAGTCGAATCCGGCCTCGGACCACGACTGGTCGCGCAGGCCGCTGGTCGGGCAGGGGTTCTCCTGGCCGTAGCTCACCTCGATCCGGCCGCCCAGCCCGTTGTGCACCCGGGCGATGCGCGGCAGCGCGACCAGGTACGAGTGCTCGCCCGCGTCCGGGGAGCCTGCGGGAAGGCTCCCGTCGTAGAACTCGGTGCGGAACCCGAACGGCTTGACCGCGTCGAACTCGACCGCGGGCAGTCTGATCTCACCCGTGCCCGCGGTGCCGACCGGGCGAATGTAGTCCAGCCACATCGCCGGGTCGTCGGCGCCCGAGGACGTCCAGTCGCCCTTGGTCAGGTAGAGCTGCCTCAGTTGCAGCTTCGAGACGTCCTCCCAGGCCGCCTGGGCGTTGGGCCGGGAGTGGGTGACGATCGAATCCAGCCGCTTGGAGAGGAAGAAGACCGGGGAGCCGGGAAGGCACGCGTTGCTCCCGGTGGAGCAGTCGAGGTCGGCGGGAACGTCCCAGGAGGTGGTGCAGACCATGTCGTAGCACTCGTGCTTCCACGACCCGGTCGGGTTGGCCGTGGGCGTCGGCGCGGGCGGCGCCTCGGCGCACGGGTCGGCGACCGGGTCGGCCAGCGGGTCGTCGACCGCCATGCCCTCGGCGCAGCGCCGTACCGAGTTGAACACCGTCCTGGCCGTGGCCGCGCTGCCCGCGACGTTGGTGTTGGCGCCCCACTGCACCCGGCTCAGGTAGCCGCCCCGGTCGTACTCCACCGCGACGTTGCACGGGACGTAGGCGCTCCCGTTCCAGCAGGTCTTGTACTCCTTGACGTACTGGTTGGTCTCGCGGGTCCAGGAGTACTCGGTGACGTTCCCCTTGGCGTCGACCGCCCGGTCGAGGTTCCAGCGCCACACGCCCGTGCAGGACGGGACCGGCTCGGGCTCGTCGGGGGTGTAGTCCCCCGGAGGGTGGAGCGGCCAGCCGCCGGAGGGCGGTGCGGGGTAGGAGCCGTGGCAGGGTTCACCCGCGTCGTCGCCGATGAAGGGGATCTGCCAGCGCGACTCCGGCTGGAGCCGAACGTGTGCACGTCCCCCTCCTGGGTGGTGATCTCCCAGGAGGAGCCGCTGCCGCCGGAGCCGTCGTCGCCGATGAGCCGGATCCGCCAGCCGAAGTCGTTCTCGGTCTTCCACTGGCCGGTCTCGCGGTCCTTCAGGAGCCGGGAGGATCTCCCGTCCAGGGACAGCACCAGCTCCGAGTTGGTCGGGTCCGAGGTGGCGTCGTCGCCGTCGTTCTCGTCCGGCGACTCCCAGCACTGGTGCCCGCTGTCCTCCTGGTAGGGGTGCTTGGCCTGCTTGGGCAGCACGTCGGTGGAGCACGCCCGGTAACGGCGTTCGATGAAGCCGAGCCCCGCCACGTCCCAGCCGAGGCCGACCCAGCCGGACTGGGAGTTGGAGATCCGCGTCATCCCGTCGACCGTGGACGAGTCGTAGGCCAGCGAGAGTCCCGGACCGGATCCGGACGGCGACGGCGGTTCCGGCAGCGGATAGGAGTAGGTGAAGGAGCCGGACGACAGTCCGGTCTGCCACGTGCCCGACGGCTTCAGGTCGGTCGCCTCGAAGTTGCCCGCCGTACCGGAGGAGGCCGTCGCCGCGGCGGAGGACATCAGCAGGTAGACGGAGCCGTCCGACGGCGCGCCCGCGGGATCGGTGATGCCCGGTACGGCCTCGGCCCGCGTACGGCCCGGCGGCGCGGCGGCCGCGTCGACCTGGGCGATGATCCGCCCGCTGTCGGCGTCGTTGACGAACGGCACCTCCTGCGGCCGCAACGAGCACTGCCGGCCCTCCGGCAGCCGCCCGAGAACATGCGAAACGTGCGGCGTCATGAAAGGGCGCTCACGTCATAAAGCAGACATAAAAGAACCGGCCCACATGATCACCAGCGGGTCCGCACCCCGTCAACACCGATTTTGATCATCATTCATTACGCACAGTAAGTAAAAAGGGAAAGTCAAGTTTCCGGATGCATATCGACTGATCAACGGCATGGACCTCACCGGGCGTCCGGAGGGAGCCGCCGGAAAAAGTCATGGCCGCCGTCCGCATCCCGGACTCCTCGCCGTACCGGGCCCGCCTCCCGCCGGGGTGACGCCTCTTACCTCCGCAGAGGGAGGCCGGATCAGCCCGGGGGCGGACGACCGGGCGCGGCCGCGCCGACTACCTTCCTCGGCGTCGGGCCGGTCAGGCCCCGAGCACAGGTGAGGAAACCCCCATGATCAGAGATTCGGCCGACTTCCGGCGCGTCGCCTCCGGCGTGCTGCTGATCGTCGCCCCGCTCCTGCAGGCCGTCGCCGTCGTCATCGACCCGGGCACCTGGGGCGACGACCGCGAGGCGGTCAGCTACGGCGCCAACCCGGCACTCGCCCAGGCCGAGTCGGTGCTCTACCACTGGAGCTGGATGCTGATGGCCGTGGCGGCCTTCGGGCTGCTGCACGTGGTCCGGCGCCGCGCGGTCGTGCTCGGCCACATCAGCGGCGCCATGACCGTCACCGGCTACATCACCATGTCGGCGCTGCTGATGACCGACCCGGTCGAGTGGTGGCTGGGGCGGCGCCACTCCCCCGAGCAGGCGCAGGAGTACCTCGAGCAGATGATGGACCTGCCCGGCATGCTCATCGGCTACCAGCTGCCGTGGACGGTCTTCGCCATGCTGGGCCTGCCGCTGCTCACCGTCGCCGTCTGGCGGGCGGGGGCCGCGCACTGGTGGGTCCCGCTCACCGTGGCCGTCGGCTACCTCGCCTCCATGGCGTTCGAGTACGGCCCGCTGACCATCCCGTTCTGGGTCGCCCCGGTCGTCGCGCTCGGCTCGGTCGGCGTGCGCTTGCTGCGGATGAGCCGCGAGGAGTGGATCTCCTACTACCCGACGGCCGCGCCCGGCCGCACCACGCCCGACTCGTACGCGAAGACCACCGCCTGAGCGCGGTCGCGCAGGTGCAGCTTCATGAGCACGCGCGCCACGTGGGTCTTGACCGTGGCCTCCCCGACGAAGAGCTCGCGCGCGATCTCGGCGTTGGTCAGGCCGCGGGCCAGGTAGCGCAGCACCTCCAGCTCCCGCGGCGTCAGCTCGGAGAGCCTGGGCGGGGGCACGGGCTCGTGGTGGCCGGCGAAGGAGGCGATGACGCGGGTGGTCACCGCCGGGTCCAGCAGGGCGTCGCCGCCGACCACGACGCGGACGGCCTCCACGAGCTGCTCGGGCGGGGAGACCTTGAGCAGGAAGCCGCTGGTCCCCGCGCGCAGGGCGGCGTAGAGGTTCTCGTCGGTGTCGAAGGTGGTGAGCATCACGACCTTGGGCGGGTGGGGTCCGCCGAGCAGCTCCCGGGCCGCGGCCAGGCCGTCCATGCGGGGCATGGAGATGTCCATCAGGACGATGTCCGGCCGCGTGCGGCGGGCCGTGGAGACCGCCTCCAGCCCGTCCGCGGCCTCCCCGACGACCTCCATCCCGGGCTCGCTCTCCACGACGAGCCTGAGCCCGGCGCGGACCATCGCCTGGTCGTCGGCGATCACGATGCGGATGACGTCGTTCATGCTGCTGCCTCCTCGGAAAAAGCGGGAGCCGTGCGGAAGTCCGGAACCCGCCCTCGCGGCGCCGGCCCGTCCCGGGCGCACCGGTGAGGGCGCCGCGGCGCCGCTCGCGGAGGCCGTGCCCGGCGCCGTGCGGGGGAGCCGGAGAAGGGGGAGGGAAAGCGCCATGCCGGGAGACTAAACCGTCACCCTTCCATTGCATACCGGACAAACCGCCCAGACAAGTCGCTTACAAGTGGGCCACAAGTCCTCGGACGGCCCGCCCCGGGCGCGCGCCCTCAGGAGGCCGGGAAGGACACGCTCCGCACGAGCCTGCCCGCCAGCGTGTCGTCGCAGCGGCTCGGCGCGCAGAAGTAGATCATGAGCGCGGGCTCGTCCGGCCGCTCCACCGCGTACCCGACGAAGTCCAGCCGCCCGCCCTGCTGCGGGTCGGCGATCGTGCCCTCCAGCCGTACGGCGGGCCGCCCGCCGACCCGGACCTGCACCACCTCGGACAGCACGCTCACCGTGCCGGGCAGCGACGACTGCAGGGTCTCCTGGAGCTGCTGGGACCCGCCACGCGGGTCGAGCGTGTCCAGCGTCTGCGCGTAGACGCCGGTGGCCTCCTCCGGCTCCGTCCTGATGATCTCGTTGACGGCCGCCCAGTCCGCGGTCACCGGCGTGCTGAACAGGGTCCGGAACTCCTCGGCCCGCGGCGCGGAGACCGTGAACACGTCCGCGTGCTGGATCGTCGTCCAGTCGGCGGGGTGCTCGAAGGCGACCGGGACCGCGTCCGACCCCCGGTGGGCGGCCCAGGCGTCGTCTCCGCGCAGGACCACGGCGAGCGCCGCCACCAGCGCGACGATCACCGCGATCGCCGCCCCGGCCCCGACGAGGATGCGCCGCCCGCCCGGCCGGGACGCGCGCACCTTCCGCGTGCTCGGCCGGGTCTCCTGGATCCGGTAGGACTGGCCGCTGATCGCGTCCCGCAGCTCGGTGACGAACTCGGTGCAGCTGGCGTAGCGCTGCTCCGGCGCCTTGGCCAGCGCCCGCCCCATCACCGCGTCGACCTCCGGCGGCAGCTCGGACCGGAGCGTGGTGAGCGGCGTGGGCGGCTCGGCCAGGTGCGCCCAGAGCAGCGCGATCTCATTGTCGCGCTGGAACGGCAGCCGCCCGGCGAGCGCCTCGTAGACCACGCAGGCCAGGCCGTACTGGTCGCAGCGGCCGTCGATGGTCTCCTTGTTGATCTGCTCGGGCGACATGTAGCGGGGGGTGCCGATGAACTGGTCGGTCTGGGTCAGCCCGGAGATGGAGGTGCGGTGCTTGGTGATGCCGAAGTCGGTGAGGTAGACGTGCTCGCCCTCGGTGTGCCCGGCGATCAGGATGTTGGCGGGCTTGACGTCCCGGTGGATCAGGTCGTGCGCGTGCGAGGTGTCCAGCGCGGCGGCGACCTGGGCGAAGATCCGGTTGACCTGGCTGACCGGGAGCGGCCCCCGCTCCTGCAGCAGGCGGCGCAGGTCGGGGCCGTCGACGTAGCGCATCGCGATGTAGAGGGTGCCGTCGGCGGCGGCGTCCGCCTCGTAGATCGGGATGATGTTGGGGTGGTCGATGCCGGCGACCGTCCGCGACTCCAGGATGAAGCGCTGGCGGAACCGGTCGTCCTCGCCGAGCAGCGGGTTGAGGACCTTCAGCGCCACCCGGCGGTCGAGCCGGGAGTCCACGGCGAGGTAGACCACGGCCATGCCGCCCTTGCCGATGACGTCCTCGACGCGATAGCCCGCCACGTCCTGGCCGATGAGCGCTCTCTCGTTGTTCACCGGCGCCGTCACACCTCGGCCGGATGCCCGCAGAAACCGCAGAACCGGTGGGCCTGGCCCAGCCGCATCCCGCAGGCGGTGCAGTACTTCTGACCTGCGCCGCCCGCGACGGGCTGCGGCACGGTGCCCGTCCCGCCGGTCCCCGGACCGGCGTCCGCGCCGGAGCCCCGGGCGCCGCCCGTGCTCCCGCCCGCCGTGCCGTCCGCGCCCGGTCCCCGGGCGACGAGCACGGGACCGCCCGGCCCCGTGGACGGCCCGCCGGAGGGGAGTTTCGGCAGGGCGGGGAAGGACCGGCCGACCACGACCGTGGGGTTGGCGCCCTCGTCGGCCTGCGGCCGGCGCGGGAGGCCGACGGGCGGCTCGGGGACCGGCGGGCCCGTCTCCACGGTCCCGCCCTCCTCGCCCGGCCCGTCCTGGGCGGCGCGCCGCCACAGCAGCAGCGCCCCGGCGACCACGGCCGCCACCAGCACCCCGCCGCCGGCCAGGAACGGCCAGAGCGGCGGGCCTCCACCGTCGCCGGCGGGCGCGGCGGCGCTCCTCGTCCCCTCGTCCTCGGCGGTGCCCCGCTTGGCCTGCGAGGTCTTCAGGTGCGCGGCGGCCACGACGTGCCCCGGGTAGAGGTCCAGGACGCGCTGGAAGGCCGGGACGGCGTCGCCGTAGTACTTGGTGTGGAAGCGGGTCAGCGCCTGCTCGAACGCGGCGTCGATCGGGCCGCGCCGGGCGGTGACCTTCGCCTCGGCCAGCGCGGCGGTGATCTCCCGGACGCCGATCATCCGGCCGTCCTTGCCGCCGCCCACCAGCAGCCCGACGACCTCGCCCTTCTTGTCCTCGATCACCGGTCCGCCGAGCAGTCCCCTGTCGATGAGGGCGCCCAGCTTCACCGGCTCGTCGGCCTTGCCCTCGGGGTCCCTGAACCGCCGGCCGCCGTCGCCGGCGCCCCCGGCGCGCAGGTGGGCGATCTCCACGGTCTCCGGCCGGTCCGCCGCGGGCCGCCCCGTGAACCCGGCGACCGCGACCGGCGCGCCCTCGGTGTCGGGCACCTTGGCGCCCAGCGGCGCGGTGGGCATGCCCGTCCCGCCGTCGGCCCGGCCGACCGGGACCAGCACCGCCGGGCTGTCGGGCCTGTCCCCGGCCCGGGCGATCTCGGCCCGGAAGCCCTCGTCGTCGGCGGGCGCGATGTTGGGGAAGATCCGGATCTCGGTGGTGGCCTCGATGATGCAGGTCGCGGTGGACCTCTCGGGCGGATAGCACTGCTGCAGGTGGCGGTCGAGCCGGTCGTCATCGAGCTTGTGCCGCTCGAAGTCCGCCGGGACGTCGACCTTGTGGTGCTCGGCGAAGATCTTGTTCGCGGCGTACACCTTGACGTCCTTGCCGGTCTCCACGACCCGGGTCAGGGTGACGACCGCGCCCTCGGGGTTGACGACCGTCCCGGTGCCGCTGCCGATCGGCACCTCGTACTCCTTCTTGATGTGGACGATGTCGTCGAGGTGGTCGAGCAGGGTGATCTCCACGTGCGCCGTCGCCTCGACGCGGACCACCGCGGGGGTCACCAGGTCGGTGATCCCGCTGGGGTGCTCGTGCGCCAGGGCGGCGGGCATCGCGGCGACCGCGAGCGCGCAGCCGCCGAGGAGTGCCAGAACCGTTCCGAGCCGCCGCATCGCCACTCCCTAGGGGATAGGACCAGGGTCGCAACCTATCGCCGGAAGTCAATAGAGCGCCGGGTGAACAGCGCATCGATCCCATAACCGATCAGCGGCCGGGCCCCGGAACGCGCCCGGCGGGGGCGGGGCCGTTCTCCGTCCGCCGCGGCGGCCTCCGTCCGGCCCCTGCGGCGAAGGATCGGCCCCCACGGCGGATAGTCAGGCCCGGCGGCGGAGGATCGGCCCCCGCGGCGGGCGGTCAGCCCCGGCGGCGGAGGAGCGCGGCGGGGTCGAAGGCGACCTCGAACGGGGCGGTCAGGGCGGCGGTCTCCCCCGCCTCGTGCTTGTCGGCGGGCTTGTACTCGCCGTCGGCGAGCTCGTGGACGTACAGCGCCGGCCCCTCGTCGAGCTCGATCCGCCAGTAGAGCGGGATGCCCGCCTCGGCGTAGGCGGAGCGCTTCAGATGCCGGTCGCGCCCCTGCGTGCTGGGGCTGACCATCTCGACTGCCAGCAGGACGTCCTGTGGCCGGAACATCAGCTCGTTCGCCTCGACGGTCTCCGCCGGCACCACGACGAGGTCGGGGATGAAGAAGTCACGGGGCCCCACCCGGAGGTTGACCTCCGGCAGCGGCTGGAGTTCCAGCGGCGCGGCGTCCTCGAGGATCCGCAGGAGGCGCGCGATCGCGAGTTGGTGCAGGGGGACAGGCGAGGGACTCACCAGCAAGCTCCCGTTGAACAGCTCGTAGCGGTTCCCGTCGTCGGGGAACCGCAGCAGGTCGTCGACGGTGAACGGCGGCCTCCCCGCCAGAACCGTCCGCTCGTCCTTCGGCTCCGTCACCGGCTCCGTCGTTGCCATCATCGTCACCCGCCTGATTATGGAGAGCTCCGGCCTCGCCGACATGCTACTTCCCGGAATTTCCTCACTTCATGTGTTCAGGCCGTCACGGTGGGCCCAGTCGCGGGCGCCCTGCCGTACGGCCCGGTGGACGGCGCGGGCGACGCGGGCGCCCCAGACGGAACGGGGGCCGCCGAAGGGCTCCTCGGGGCCCTCGGCGGGGGCGACGACGCAGACGGCGTCGGAGGCGGTGCCGGTGCAGGCGAACCCCTCCTCGACGAGCGCCTGGGTCTTGGCCTCGGTCACCGTCATGACCGCGTTGACCAGCGCGGCGTCGCTGAGCGCGACCGGGACCGTCACGACGATGTTGATCGTGCCGGGGACGTACGGCGCCGCGGACGCGGGACCGGCCGGAGAAGCCGTGGGCGCGGGGCCGTGCCCTGCGGGAGGGGAAACGGACGGGGACGCGGGACCGGCGGGCGGGGAGGCGAGGCGCATGGGCGCGAGCTCGGGGTCGGGGACCCCCTCGGGGGAGGCGGCCCAGGTGGGCACGCGCAGGCCGACCGTGGCCACGGCCCGCGCCCCGCCGTCGGCGGCCCGGGTGAAGCGCTCCACCGCGGCGGCGGTGAGCATGCCGACGCCGGGGCCGGGCGGGGCCAGCTCGCGCAGGTGCTCGACCGGGTCCATGCGTGCGTAGCCCCCGGGCACCTGGGCGTTCAGCACCCACTCGACCGGGCCGATGCCGCCGCCGACCAGCGCGGAGGAGACCGCCCGCAGGCCGGGGCCGAACCGCCACAGCAGCGAGGCCAGCCGGACCCCGTCCTCCACGCGGTGGCCCAGCGTGAAGGGCCCGGTACGGCCCGGCGGGGGGATCACGGTCATCGGGGGCGCTCCAGGTGGACTCCGGGCCTGCCGCCGGGGCCGGTCTCGACCCGGACGCGGGCGCCGAAGTGCTCGTCGATCAGCTCCTCGGTGAGCACGTCCGCGGGCGCTCCCGAGGCCGCCACCCTACCGCGCGAGATGAGCGCCATCTCCTCGGCGTACTGCCCGGCCACGCTCAGGTCGTGCAGGGTCGTGACCACGGTCAGCCCGTCGGCCAGCCGGAGCCGGTCGACGAGTTCCAGGACCTGCTGCTGGTGGCCCAGGTCGAGGGCCGTGGTCGGCTCGTCCAGCAGCAGGACGGGCGCCTGCTGGACGAGCGCCCGGGCGAGCACGACCCGCTGCCGCTCGCCGCCGGACAGCCGGCCGAGCCGGCGGGAGGCGAACGGCTCCAGCCCCAGCCGCCGGAGCACCGACGCCGTCGCCTCCCGGTCGGCGCGGCTCTCCCGCCCCAGATACGGGATGTACGGCGTGCGGCCCAGCAGGGCGTAGTCGAAGACGGTCATGTCGGCCGGGAGCGCCGGGGACTGCGGGGCGTAGGCGATCAGCCGGGCCCGCCTGCGGGGCGGCAGGCGCCGGAGCGGCATGTCGCCGACCAGCACCTCGCCCGTGCAGGGCAGCACCCCGGCCAGCGCCTTGAGCAGCGTGGACTTGCCCGCGCCGTTGGCCCCGATCACGGCGAGCCAGCCGCCGTCGCGCACCCGCAGGTCGACCCCGGACAGCACCTCCCTGCCGTCGAGGGAGACTCCCAGGCCCTCGGCCCGGATCCGGCTCATGCCGTCCCCTGCCGGGTCATGCGCAGCACGGCGACGAAGAAGGGCGCGCCGACGAAGGCGGTGACCACGCCGATGGGCAGTTCGGCCGGGGCGAGCGCGGTCCGGGCGATCACGTCGGCGAGGACGAGGAAGGCGGCGCCGCCCAGCAGGGAGAGCGGGAGCACGACCCGGTAGGAGCCGCCGGCCAGGCGGCGCACGACGTGCGGGACGACGATGCCGACGAAGCCGATCAGCCCGCTGACGGCCACGGCCGCGGCGGTGGCCAGGGAGGCGGCGAGCAGGACGGCGAGCCGGGCCCGGGCGGCGTGCAGGCCGAGGCTGGCGGCCTCGTCGTCGCCGACGGAGAGCACGTCGAGCACCCGCCCGTGCAGGAGCAGCACGCCCGCCGAGACGGCCGCGTAGGGGGCGACGAGGGTGAGCTTCTCCCAGCCTCCGCCGACGTCGCCGAGCATCCAGGCGTAGATGCGTTCGAGCTCGTCGACGCCGAGCTGCTGCACGAACGTCTGGCCGGCGGTGAAGAAGGACGAGACGGCGACCCCGGCGAGGACCAGGGTGGCGGTCCCGCCGCCTCGGCCCGCGACGTTGCCCAGGGCGTAGGCGAGCAGCACGCCGCCCACGGCCCCGGTGAAGGCCGCGACCGGGATGACGAGGGAGACGTCGTTCCCCTCCAGGAAGACGATCGCCGCCGTGGTCGTGAGCCCGGCGCCCGCGGCGGCGCCCAGCAGGTAGGGGTCGGCGAGCGGGTTGCGGAACACGCCCTGGTAGGCGGCCCCGGCGAGGGCGAGCAGGCCGCCGACGACCGCGCCGAGCAGGACCCGGGGCAGGCGCAGCTCCAGCAGCAGGTTCTGCTCGACGGGGGTGAGCCCGGCGTCGGCGGAGACCAGCGGGAGCCAGTCGGCCAGCTGCAGCACGACCTGCCGGGGGGTGATGCCGGCCGCTCCGCCCAGCAGCCCGGCGACCACGGCGGCCAGCAGGGCGCCGAGCGCGAGCGCGAGCGGCCCGGGCCGCAGCCCGGCCGCCCGCCGCGGGGCGCCGGAGGAAGGTCCGCCGGCGGAAGACCCACCGGCGGAAGATCCGCCGGCTGGGGGCTCCGCGGCCGAAGGCCCACAGGCTGCCGGCTCTGCGAGCTCGGCGGGCGCTGCGGGATCCGCGGCCGGAGACCCGTCGGCGCGGGGGAGGACCGGGTCCTCCCCCGCGGCCGGGACCCGGTCCTCGGTGCGGCCGGCCGCGCCGGCGCGGCGGGGCGGCGGGGTCACCTACTTCGCCGCGGCCTTGCCCACGGCCTCGCCGACCTGCTGGACGAGGTCGGCGACGCGCGGTCCCCAGCGGGAGGCGATGTCGTCGTCGAGGGCGATCACCCGGTCGCCGGTGACGGCGGAGAGCTTGGACCAGCCGGGGCGCTTGGCGAGGGTCTCCCCGGACTGCCCGCAGCACTTGGTGTCGGCCAGGAAGATCAGGTCGGGGTCGGCCTGGGCGACGAACTCCGCCGAGAGCTTGGGGTAGCCGCCGGCCAGGTCCGGGGCCTTGTCGGCGATGTTGGTCAGGCCGAACAGGGAGTAGACCTGGCCGACGAAGGTGGTGGAGGTCACCGAGTAGGGCGTGGTGTCCAGCTCGTGGTAGTAGGTCAGCTTCGCGTCCTTGGGCGCGGCGGCCACGGCCTCCTCGATCTTCTTCTTCATGCCGGCCACGACCTGCTCGGCCCCGGCGGCGTTGCCGGTGGCCGCGCCCAGGTCGGCGATCTGGTCGTAGGCGTCGTCGAGCTTGGCGGCGGCGGGCTCCAGCAGCACCGGGACGCCGACCTTGGTCAGCTTGGCGACGATGCCGTCGGTGTCCGTGGCGAGCACGACCAGGTCGGGCTTGTGCGCGATGACCGCCTCCGCGTTCGGCTTGAAGCCGGACAGGTCGGTCCTGGGCGCCTCGGCGGGGTGGTTGGACTGGTCGTCCACCGCGACGACCTGGGACCCGGCGCCGACGGCGAAGAGGGCCTCGGTGGCGGTGGGCGAGAGGGAGACGATGCGCTCGGGCCGCGCGCCGATGGTGACGGAGCCGTTGCCCGCCTCGACCGTGACCGGGAAGCCCGGCGCGGCGGCGGAAGGAGCTCCGGAGGAGGAAGAGGAGGTGCTCGGAGAGGCGGTGGTGGCGCTCTGGCCGCAACCGGCCAGGGTCAGCACACCCAGGAGAGCGCCCGCGAAGGCGGTGCGTACGGGCCGCACGGGGAGGTCCTTTCACTTGCTGGAACCGAGGACCCGCGAGAACGCGACGGGCCACCCTTTTCCGCGAGGGTCGACGGCGTCGGCGCGGTGGCAGGCGACCTGGCTCGGCCCGGAGGCCATGACAGTTGCGGGACAGCGCCGGACTCGCACCGGACTTCGCTACACACTGCGCGTCGGACAAACGGTACCAACTCCCCCGGCATCCGGACGCGTCTGACCGGCCTGCCGGCCGGACCGCACCTCTGCCGCACCCCTCCCGCACCCCTGTCACCGCGGCGCTCCCGGGGCGCGCGGAGGCCCGGAGGCACCCTCGCCCGGGGTCCGCGGGAGCCGAGACGGCATGATGGACCCACCATGGACGAGATGATTCTGCTCCGGCACGGCGAGACCGAGTGGAGCCGGGACCGGCGGCACACCGGCCGCACCGACATGCCGCTGACACTCCGGGGCGAGGACGAGGCGCGGGCGCTCGCCCCGCTGATCTCCGGCAGGCGCTTCGGCCTGGTGCTGGTCAGCCCGGCCCTGCGGGCCCGCCGGACGGCCGAGCTCGCCGGGCTGGACCGCTACGAGACCGACCCGGACATGTGGGAGTGGGACTACGGAGGCTACGAGGGCATCACCACCGCGACGATCCGCGAGACCCGCCCCGACTGGTACCTGTGGCGCGACGGCGTCGTCCCCGGCGACGCCGCGCACCCCGGCGAGAGCATCGCGCAGGTCGGCGCCCGCGCCGACCGGGTCCTCGAGCGCGCCCGGGCGGCCACCGGCGCGGTCGCGCTGGTCGCCCACGGCCACTACCTGCGGATCCTGGCCGCCCGCTGGATCGGCCAGGATCCCGAGGAGGGCCGTTTCCTCCGGCTGGACACCGGCACCTACTCGCGTCTCGGCTTCGAGCACGGCCGGCCGGTGATCCTCACCTGGAACGCCCCGGTCTGACCGGCCGCCGGCCGGGCCGGCGGTGGGAGCCGGGAGCGGAGGTCGGTCAAGGGGGATCTCGCAAAGCACTACCGGCGGGACCGGAAGGGGCAGCGGCGGGCGGGTAGGAAACGGGGTTCGGGTCCGATCCACCACCGGAAGGACTGATCATGAGAATCCTGGCCCGTGCCCACCAGATCCCGGCCCGGTCCGCCGCCGGGGCGATCATCCTGAACTCGGGACTGGCCAAGGGCTCCGCCGACAGGGAGACGGCCACCGGGCTCCACGGGATGGCGGCGGGGACCTACCCGTTCCTCGCGGACATGGACCCCGAGGAGTTCACCCGGCTGCTGTCCAGGGCCGAGATCGCGCTCGGCGCGGCGCTGCTCGTCCCCGTCGTGCCGTCGCTGCTGGCCGGCCTCGCGCTCACGGCCTTCGCCGGAGGACTGCTCGGCCTGTACCTCAAGACACCGGGACTGCGGCAGGAGGGGAGCCTGCGTCCCACCCCGGAGGGCAACGCGATCGCCAAGGACGTCTGGCTGATGGGGATCGGCGCCGGGCTGGTGGCCGAGGAGCTCGTCTCCTGCCCCTGACTCCGGCCTGTGCCCCTGACCTGCCCCTGATCCCGGTCCGTGTCCCTGATCCGCGCCTCTGTCCCCGGCCCGGCCGCCGTACCGGGGACCGCCCGTGCGACCACCGCGGCGGGTGCGGGCCGTACGGGGAGCGCCCGGCCGGCGGCGCGGCGGGTGCGGGCCGTACAGGGGAGCGTCGGCCGCTCGGGGCGGGCGGCTCAGGCCGCGGCCACCGCGGCGGGCAGCGGGCCCCGGCCGGTCAGCCACTCGACGACCCTGCGGTGCCCGTGGCAGGCGTCCTCGAAGTGGCTCCAGCACCAGTAGCGCGGCTGGTCGCGCACTCCGGTGACCCAGGTGCGGTAGGCCACCGGAGCGTCCGCGCCGTCCGCGCCGTCCGCCCGGTGCGCCTGGGCGACGCCGTAGGTGCGGATGACGACACGGCCGCCCGGTGCGAACAGCACGTCGTCGGCCACGGGATACAGGGTCGTCCGGTCCATCATGTTCAAGCCCCCAGATGAGTGTGACCCGAACTCTGCCCGGACGGCCCTCCTCCTCTGTTACACGGCCGGTGCCCCCGGGTTAACCATGGGCCCGGTGTGTGAAAACGGCGTTACACCGTCAGGCTGTCGAACTCCCCGTCCTTGACCCCGAGCACCAGCGCGCGGATCTCGTCGCGGGTGTAGATCAGGGCGGGCCCTTCGGGGAAGCGGGAGTTGCGGACCGCGACGCTGCCGTCCGGCAACTCGGCGAGCTCCACGCAGTTGCCCGTCGAGTTGCTGTGGCGGCTCTTGCGCCAGCGGGCCCCGGTCAGCTCCGTGGCCGGCATGCCGTTGTAGGTGTGCTTCATTTAGATCTCTCTGAGAAGGTCGCCGAGGACCTCGGCGGTGCCCCCGGGCGTGGTGCTCTCCACGCACAGCTGCTCCATGGCCGTGAGGTAGGGATCGATGTCCTCACGCTTGTCCAGGTAGAGGGCACCCCAGAGCTGCTCGACGTAGACGACGTCCGACAGGTCGGACTGGGGGAATCGCAGGATGCTGAACGCGCCGCCCTCGGCCGCGTGCATGCCGAACCGGAAGGGCATCACCTGGAGGGTGATGTTGGGCAGCGTGGCCACCTCCAGCAGGTGCCGGAGCTGCTCACGCATGGTCTCCCTGCCTCCGATCGGCCGCCTCAGCGCCGCCTCGTCGATGACGGCCCACAGACGGGGGCCGTCCTTCTTCGTCAGGCGTTCCTGCCGCTGCATGCGCATGTGCACGCGGCGCTCGATCTCGGCGTCGGGCACGTCCGGGTAGCCCAGCCGGATCACGGTGCGCGCGTAGGACGACGTCTGCAGGAGACCGGGAACGAACTGCACCTCGTAGGTGCGGATCACGCTCGCCGCCTCCTCCAGCCCCACGTAGGTGGCGAACCAGTTCGGCAGCAGATCGCCGTACTTGTGCCACCAGCCGGGGGTGTTCGCCTCGCGGACCATCTCCAGCAGGCTGCGCCGCTCCGCGTTGTCGAGCACGCCGTACAGGGTGAGCAGGTCCTCCACGTCCCGCGTCTTGAAACCCACGCGGCCCAGCTCCATACGGCTGATCTTGGACTCGGAGGCGCGGATGTGGAATCCGGCCGCCTCGCGGGTGAGCCCTTTCTCCTCACGCAGGCGGCGCAGGCTCGCGCCGAGCATGATGCGCCGGACGGTGGAACCGGTACCCGGGGGGTCCATGGACACGTGGTGCTCCTCGCTCGCTTCCTGATCAACAGTGTGTCATTCCGCGACCCGGGATCTCCCCTGTCGCGAGCAAGATCCCCTTTCTTTACGGACTGCCGAAACAGGGGTAACCGTAGCGGTTGCACCCTGCTTGTGCACGTGCATCCGCTCTTGCACATGCACGGGAGTTCGGTCCATCATGATCTGCGTGCAGTCCGCCCGAACCGCGCCCTCCCGCCCCTCCTGGACGGCGCTCGACTGGTGGCCGCCCGTCGGCTGGTGGCCCGACCCGGCGCGCGACCTCCTGACCCCGCCCGCCGGCTCCCCCGCCGCCGGGACCGGCGCCGATGCCCACATCGAGGCCGGCACCGGGGCCGCCGAGGCCAGCGCCACCTTCGTGCTCCCCCCGCACGCCGGGTCGGTCCACTCCGCGCGCAGCTTCGCGGCCGGGGCGCTCGCCGGGTGGCGGCTCGACGAGCTCGCCGAGAACATGGGACTGGTCGTCTCCGAGCTGGCCACCAACGCCCTGCGGCACGGCCTGAGGCTCGCTCCCTCCTCCCGGAGCGGGGAGCCGGTCCGGCTCTCGCTCATCCGCCGGGGCCGCCTGGTGGCCTGCGCGCTCAACGACCCGGGCGCCGGCACCCCCGCCCTCCGCGACCCCTCCCCGCTCGAGATCGGCGGGCTGGGACTGCACATCGTCGAGTCGCTGAGCGTGCGCTGGGGCTGGGCACCGCTCGCTCCGTACGGCAAAATCGTCTGGGCCGTCCTCCGCCCCTGACCCCGTCCGGCCCGGCCCCGCGGGCCACGACCCCGCCCCCGACCCCGACCACCCCGACCCGGCAGCCGGGTCCGGGCCTCCCGGCGCGGGAGCCCGGCGCCCCGGCGCGAGGACACCGCGTCCCGCCCGCCCCACCCCGAGCCTTCCCCGGAAAAAGGCGCCGCCTCTTCCCCTCATCCGGCGCCCCACCGGTCCCGGGTCCGGCACCCCCGCCCGCCGGACCCGGGACCGGTGCAAACCCCCCTCCGAGCGCCACACCACGCCCGTTCGGCCAAGCTCGTCGCATTCTGCGTGGTGCAGCCCCTGATGAGATGCCTTCTGCACTACCGTTGAGGGCCATGGCTCACGGAGAGTCCCCACGCGAGATTCCGTAAGAGAGCTGCGAGATGGACGATCACCTGCTCGGCTGGCTGAGAACCCTCGACGAGGAACGGCTCGCCCGCATCCTGGCCAACCGGCCGGACGCCATCGACCCTCCGTGGCCGCGCCGCCTGAGCACCCTGGCGCAGCGGCTGGGCGGCGGCTTCGCCGTGATGGAGGCGCTGCGCGGCCTGCCGCTGCCGGCGCTGGAGGTCGTGGAGGCCGCGCTCACCCTGGGTGACGGCGCCGGCGAGTCCGACCGCCCCGCGGCGCTCGCCGAGCTCCTCGGCGCGCCGGAGGCGGAGGTGGCGCCCTGGCTCGGCCTGCTGGCCGACCACGCCCTGGCCTGGACGGACGGCGAGGGCCGGGTCCGGGTCGTCGGCGCGCTCGCCCGCTGGTGGACGGCTCCCTGCGGGCTCGGCACGCCGCTCGCCCGCTACCTCGACTCCTGGACGGTCAGCGCGGACGCCCTGCGCGCGCTCGCCCGCTCACTCGGCCTGCCGCCCGGTCCCAAACGGCGCATGGCCGCCGGCGTCGCCGAGGTGCTGACGGCGCCCTCGCGGGTCACCGCCCTGCTGGCCCGCGCTCCGGAGGGCACCGACCGGCTGCTGGAGGACTTCGTCTGGGACGGGCCGGTCCGCCAGGTGGACGGGGGCCGGTTCACCGTGCCGGGCTCGCCGGAGAAGTGGGCCGCCGACCACGGTCTGCTCTTCCGCACCAGCTGGAACGTGGCCGAGATGCCCCGGGAGGTGGCGCTGGCCCTGCGCGGCCCCGACTACCGCCCGCCCTTCACCCCCCGCCCGCCCGACCTCGCCACGCTCCCGGTGGATCCCGAGAGCGTGGACCACCTGATGACGCTGGCCGCCCCGCACGTGGTCGAGCGCTGCGCCGCGCTGCTGGACAACACCGCCAAGACCCCGCTGCCGCTGCTCAAGGCGGGCGGGATCGGCGTGCGCGAGGTCCGCCGGGTGGCCAGGGAGACCGGTTGCGACGAGGACGAGACCCGGCTGCTGCTGGAGATCTGCGCGGTGGCCCGCCTGCTGGCCTGGGACGAGTCCGCCGGCGGGCTGGTGCCCACCGAGCGGTTCGACCGCTGGCGGCTGGACGACGCGCCGGCCCGGCTCCGGGTGCTGCTGGCGGCCTGGTGGCGGATGGAGCGCTCGTCGCTGCGCCGGGTCGGCGGCAGGTACGGCACGCTCCTCGGCGACGACCCGGCGGGGCCCGCGGTGGCCCGGATCCGCCGGACGGTGCTCGGCGTGCTGGCCCGCCTCCCGGCGGACACCGCCTGCGCCGACACCGGCGGCCTGGTCCGCCTCGCCCACTGGCACGCCCCCCTCCTGGACCGGGAGCTGCTGGCCCAGTGCGCCCCTGGGGTGCTGGAGGAGGCCCGGCTGCTCGGCCTGGTCGCCCACGACGCGATCACCGACCTGGGGCGTGCGCTGGCGGCCCTGGACGGCGAGGCCGGGGACGAGGCCGACGACGCCCGCCCCCGCGTCGAGCACGACCCGGCCCTGGTCGAGTGCTCCGTCCGCGCCCTGGCCAGCGTGCGGCGGAGCGCGCTGTTCGGCGCCGACCTGACGGCGGTGGTGACCGGTCCGCCCTCGGCGGAGCTGGCCGAGCTGCTGGACCGGACCGCCGACCGGGAGTCGCGCGGCGCCGCCTCGGTCTGGCGCTTCTCGGCGGCGAGCGTCCGCCGTGCCCTGGACGCCGGGCACCGCCCCGACGAGCTGCTGGCCGAGCTGGCCGAGGTGGGCACGGTCCCCCAGCCCCTGGAGTACCTCGTGCGCGATGTGGCCAGACGGCACGGGGAGGTGACCGTGACCACGGTCGCCTGCATCGTGCAGGCCTCGGACCCGGTGCTGCTGGCCGAGATCGCCGCCCACCGGCGGCTGGCCCGGCTGGGCCTGCGGCTGCTCGCCCCGACCGTGCTGGCCAGCGCGGTGCCCGCCGACCGGACCCTGGCCGCACTCCGGGACAGCGGCTACGCCCCGGTGGCGGTCGAGGACGGAGGGGAGATCACCGTCCGCCGGACCCGGCCCGAGGAGCCGCAGGGCGGCCGGTTGATCCTGCTGCCGGGCGGGCAGGTGGCCGAGCTGGAGCAGTCCGTGCACTCCCTGGCCGAGCCGGTGCCCGACCCCCTCGAGCACGCGCGGCGGCTGCTCGCCTCCGGCGGCGAGGAGGGCCGGCCCGCCGGCCGCACCTGGGCGGTCATCGGGCGCATGGCCTCCCGGCTGCCGACCGCCCAGCAGTCCCTGCTCGGTTTCGTGGTGGACCGGGGCGTGCGGGCGGCGATCACGCTGGCCGACGGGCTGACCGCCACGATCAGCCACGGCGAGCTGCGCAGCGGCGTGCTGGACGCCTGGTGCGAGGAGGCCGGGGACTATCTGGAGTTCCCGCTCGCCGAGATCGTCGAGGTCCGCGGCGCCTACGCCTGAGCCGCCCCCGGTCCCCTGCTGAGCACTCCCTGTTTAGATTAGCCTTGCCTAAGCGCATCGCATATGGGGAGAAAGGAGGCCCGGTGGGCACGGCCGACGTGATCACGGTCGCCTCGGGCGAGGCACGGGCCCGGCAGCGGCGGCGCTCCGCCCTGCTGGCCGCCGGGCTGCTGGGCGGCCTGGGCGTGCTGGCGCTGCTGGTGCTGGCCGGCATCGCGGTCGGGTCCCGCTCCGTCCCGTTCGCCACGGTGCTGGACGCGCTGACCGCCTTCGACGGCTCCACCGACCACACCGTGGTCCGGGACGTGCGCGTGCCGCGCACGCTGCTCGGCGCCGGGGTGGGCGCGGCCCTCGGCCTGGCCGGGGCGCTCATGCAGAGTCTGACCCGCAACCCGCTCGCCGACCCCGGCCTGCTCGGCGTCAACAACGGCGCCGCGCTCGGCGTGGCCGTCGCCCTGGGCCTGCTCGGCGTCTCCGACCCGGCCGCCTACGTCTGGTTCGCCTTCGCCGGGGCGGCGCTCGCCGCGGTCGCCGTGTACGCGCTGGGCTCGGCGGGACGGTCCGGCGCGAGCCCGGTACGGCTGGCGCTGGCGGGCGTGGCCCTGGGCATGGTCTTCCAGGCGGCCTCCTCGGCGATCCTGCGGGCCGACAGCGCCACCTTCGACCGGATGCGGTTCTGGCTGACCGGATCGCTGGCCGGGGCCACCGCCGAGGTCGCCGTCCGGCTGGCGCCGTTCATGTTCGCCGGGCTGCTCCTCGGCCTGCTGCTGGCCTGGCCGCTCAACGCGCTGGCGCTGGGCGAGGAGGCGGGACGCTCCCTGGGCGTGGACATCGGCCGCACCCGGGGGCTGACCGCGCTGGCCATCACCCTGCTCTGCGGCTCCGCCACCGCCGCCGTCGGGCCGCTCTGGTTCGTCGGGCTGGTCGTGCCGCACGCGGTACGCCTGCTCACCGGTCCCGACCAGCGCTGGCTCCTGCCGTACACCGTCGTGCTCACCCCGGTGGTGCTGCTCGGCGCCGACATCCTCGGCCGGGTCGTCGCCCGGCCCGGGGAGATCCAGGTCGGCATCATGTGGGCCCTCGTCGGCGCGCCGGTGTTCATCCTTCTCGCCCGGCGCAGGAGGCTCGCCGCCCTATGACGACCACCCCGATCTCCCCCCGGCGGCGCGGCGCCGTGATCGCCCTGCGCGTCGCCTCCTGGTCCCTCCGGCTCTCCCCGCGCGGTCTCGTCTCCGGCGCCGCCCTCATCGCGGCGGGGATCGCCGTCAGCCTGGCCGCCCTGTCGACCGGCGAGTTCACCGTCCCGGTCCCCGACATCGTCGACGCGCTCCTCGGCCAGGGCACCCCGGCCGCCGAGCTCATCGTCGGCAGGCTCCGCGCGCCCCGGGTCGTCACCGGCCTGCTGGTGGGCGCGGCGTTCGGGCTGAGCGGGGCGATCTTCCAGAGCCTCACCCGCAATCCCCTGGGCAGCCCGGACTTCATCGGCTTCACCGCCGGCGCCGCGACCGGCGGCATCCTCACGGTCGTGCTGGGCGGCACCGCCTGGCAGGTCGCGGGCGGCTCGCTGCTCGGCTGCGTGGCCTGCGCGGCGGTGGTCTACGCGCTGGCCTTCCGCAGCGGGGTGCAGGCCCACCGGCTGATCCTGGTCGGCATCGGCGTCAGCGCGCTGCTCACCTCCGCCGACTGGTACCTGCTCACCCGGGCCAACATCAACGACGCCGCCACCGCGGGCGCCTGGCTCACCGGCAGCCTGAGCGGGCGCGGCTGGGAGCACGCGCTCCCGGTGGCCGCCGTGGTGGCGCTGCTCCTGCCGGTCTGCGCGCTGCTCTCGCGCCCGCTGCGGATGATGGAGATGGGCGACGACTCGGCCCGGGCCGTCGGCATCCGGGTCGAGCCGGTGCGCGCGGCGGCCGTCGCCGCGGGCGTGCTGCTCTGCGGCGTCGCGACCGCCGCCGCGGGCCCGGTGGTCTTCGTCGCGATGGCGGCCCCGCAGCTGGCCCGGAGGATCACCGGCTCCCCCGGCGTCACCATGGTCTCCTCCGCCCTGACGGGCGCGGTCCTGCTGGTGGCGGCCGACCTGGCCGCGCAGCGCCTGCTGGCCCCGGCCCAGCTGCCCGTGGGGATCATGACCGCCGCGATCGGCGGCACGTACCTGGTGTTCTTGCTCCGGAAGGAACGACGTTGAGACTGCAGGGCAGCGGCCTGACGCTCTCCTACGACAACCGCGTGGTCGCCACCGGCCTCGACGTGGCGATCCCGGACGGCTCCTTCACGGTGATCATCGGTCCGAACGCGTGCGGCAAGTCCACCACGCTGCGCGCGCTGGCCCGCATGCTCAAGCCCTGCGCCGGAGCGGTCCACCTCGACGGCTCCCTGATCACCTCGCTCCCCTCCAAGGAGGTCGCCCGCCGGCTCGGCCTGCTCCCGCAGACCTCGATCGTGCCGGACGGCATCACCGTGGCCGACCTGGTCGGCCGGGGCCGCTACCCGCACCAGCGGCTGATGCGGCAGTGGTCGAAGGAGGACGAGATCGCGGTGGCCTCGGCCATGGCGGCGACCGGCGTGGCCGACCTGTCCGACCGGTGCGTGGACGAGCTCTCCGGCGGTCAGCGCCAGCGCGTCTGGCTGGCCATGGCACTGGCGCAGGAGACCCCGATCCTGCTGCTGGACGAGCCGACGACCTTCCTCGACATCGCCCACCAGATCGAGGTCCTCGACCTCTGCGCCGACCTGCACGAGCAGGGCCGGACGCTGGTCGCGGTGCTGCACGACCTGAACCAGGCCTGCCGCTACGCCACCCATCTGATCGTGATGCGCGCGGGCCGGATCGTGGCCGAGGGCGACCCGGCGGAGATCGTCACCGCGGAGCTGGTCCAGGAGGTCTTCGACCTGCGCTGCGAGATCATCCCCGACCCGCAGAGCGGCACCCCGCTGATCGTCCCCGAGGCCCGCCGCCGCACCCGCGCCACGGCCTGACCGGCCCGCCCGCCTGCACCGGCCTGACCGGCCCGCCCGCCTGCACCGGCCTGACCGGCCCGCCCGCCTGCACCGGCCTGACCGGCCCGTCCGCCCGCACCGGCCTCCGGCCGGGAGCGGCCCGGGGCGCGCGGTCACCGGCCGGGCTGCACCGGTCCCG
>NZ_JBHSBM010000017.1:410858-424257 GCF_042650625.1 Planomonospora corallina | reverse complement strand
CCCGGCCCGTGGCCCCGGGGCGCCACCGGGCCGGACGGCCCCTGGACCGGCGGCGCCGCCGGGCCGGGGACCGGGACGGCGGTCCCGGGGCCGGCGGTCCGGCGCGCTCCCGCCGCGACGGCGGCGGCCGCCGCCTGCATCCCTATGCCGGTCAGGCCGAACACCACCGCGTACTGGAAGTCCTCGTTGTCCACCTCCCCGATCAGGCGGACGTCGAGGGGCTTCACGCTCTCGCACCTCTGCTCCCCGGGATCGGAGGCACCGCCCTTCGGCTTGCAGTCCCAGATGAGAGCGGACGAGCTCTCCAAGGTGACGTTGTCGGAGTCGCCGAAGTCTCCCGCCCGCAGCACGGCGAGACCGAGGAAGACGAACCCCAGCAGGATGAAGGAGACCTGGAGGAAACGGCTCAGCGGATTCATGAGCGGAGAGCATAGGGCCCGGGCCGGACGCCTGCCGACACGGGTCCTGCCGGTTCCCCGGCCGGGGACGGCCGGGGAACGGCGGACGGCCGGCGACGCGTCCTCCGCCCCGGCCCCGGCCCCGGCCCCCTCCCGCCGGACGGGGGCCGGGGCCGGTGCGGGGCTCACGCGGGGCTCACGCAGGATTCACGTGTGACCCACGCGTCACGCAGGATTCGCGCGGGACCCACGTGGGACCCGCACAGGGCCTACGCGGGGCTCGCCCCGGTGGAGGGACTCATGGGGTGAGGGTGAGCGTGTCGGCGGCGGCCTGCCGTACGGCGGGCTCGGTGAAGCGCATCGGCGTGAGCCTGCCGTCCGCCCAGAGCTCGGCCTGGTCGTCGTAGTTGGCGTGGAAGGCGTGGCCGGAGGCGCCGGTCAGGTTGATCCACTCCGAGCGGTCCAGGTCGGTCAGGTCCACCACCATGCGCATCGACGGCACCCAGTTGACCTGGTAGCCGGCGCTGGTGTCCCAGCCGGTGGCGTTCACGGTGTCCTTGCCGCCGGAGGTGCGCAGCGGTCCCCGGTTGAACAGCCACTCGACCGGCGCGATGCCGCTGGTGCCGAAGGTCTCGTGGGTGAGGTCGAGGGTGTGCAGGTCGCCCCAGGCCCACTCGGCCGGGTCGTCGCCCAGCAGCCCTCGCAACTCGGCGTCGGCGTCGGCCATGGCGGCCTTCAGCATGTCGTCGCGGCGCTCGGCGGCGTTCTCGGTGCGCACGTCGTCCCAGAAGGGGTCCTCGGGCGCGTCGAGGAGCGCGCGGACCACCTCGTACCAGCGGTCGTTGCCACCGGGCCGGAGAGGGTCGGTCAGCTCGTCCTCGAACGTCCGGGCGAGCAGGTGCCGCCAGACGGCGTTGAAGTAGGCGGCCCCGGCCGAGTCCCGGCCCTGGCCGAAGTCCCAGCCCTTGAGCGTGTCGTTGGGGGCGCCGACCCGGAGCAGGTGCGGGACGAGGACCGGGGCGAGGTTGTTGCGGTCGTCCATCAGCAGGGCGCGCATCGTCTCGGAGGTGACCTTGCCCTTGGCGGTCTCCTCCTCGATGCGCTCCACGATCCGCTGGGAGCGGTAGCCGTGCGACCAGTCCTCGGTCAGGAACAGCTCGTCGCTCGGGCGCACGACCGCGTTGTTGGCGGTGACGATGTAGCCCTCCGGCGGGTTGTAGACGGACGGCAGCTTCTCGAACGGGACGAAGCCGGTCCACTCGTGCTCGCCGGTCCAGCCGGGCACGGGCATGGTGCCGTCGCCCTTCGAGCGGACCGGGATCTTCCCGGGGGCCTGGTAGCCGATGTTGCCGGCGGTGTCGGCGTAGACCAGGTTCTGCGCGGGGGCCTCGAAGAAGGACGCGCCCTCGCGGAACTCCTCGAAGTTCGTCGCCCGGTTCATCAGCAGGATCGCGTCGGCGGTCCGGCCGGGGTCGAGCGCGGTCCAGCGCAGCGCCACCTCCAGGCCCTCGGCCTTCTCGCCCAGGCGGGCCGCGGCGCCGGGCACGGCCTCGCGAGCGTCGCCGAGCACGCCGGAGACGATCGGGCCGTGCTTGGTCGTGCGGACCTTCAGCTCGACCGTCTCACCTCCGGCCACCTTGATCTGCTCGGTGCGCACCTGCATCGGCTCCCAGGTCTCCCCGGCCAGGGCGGTGTCGCCCTGGGTGCGCTCCAGGTACAGGTCGGTGACGTCGGGGGCGAGGTTGGTGAACCCCCAGGCGATCTTGTCGTTGTGGCCGATGACGACGCCGGGCAGGCCCGCGAAGGTGTAGCCGGCCACGTCGTAGGGGCAGGCAGCGCTCTTCGTACGGCAGTGCAGCCCGGCCTGGTACCAGATCGACGGCAGCCGGGGTCCGAGGTGCGGGTCGTTGGCCAGCAGCGGCTTGCCGGTGGCGGTGTGGGCGCCGCCCACCACCCAGGAGTTGGAGCCGATTCCGGCCGGGTCGCCGCCGGCGGTCCCGAGGAGGGAGGGGGCGGCGCCCGTCAGCGCGGCGACCCCGTCCAGCGCCTCGGCGGCGGCCGCGGTCCCGACCGGCCGGCCGCCCTTGGGCTCCTCGGCGGCGGGCGCTCCGGCGGTCACGATCGGCTGGTGGCGGTCGAAGGGGTAGCCCGGGTAGAGCTGCGCGGCCCGCTCGGCGGGGAGACGGGCGGCGACCAGCGCCCGGTTCAGCTCGGCCTCCATGTTGGAGCGCAGGTCCCAGGCCATGGCCTTGAGCCAGGCCAGGGAGTCGGCCGGGGTCCAGGGCTCCGGCTCGTAGCCGGCCGCGGTGAGCTTGAGCACGCCGTACTCGAGGCTCTTCTCGGCGAAGCCGTCGTGCTGGGCCATCCAGGCGTTCACGCCGGCGGCGTAGTCCTCCAGCGCCTGGCGGGTCTCCGGCTTGAGGACGGCGAGCTCGGCCTCGGCCGTGCGCCGCCAGCCGAGGGTCCGCACGACCTTGTCGACGTCGAGCGTCGAGGCGCCGAACAGCTCCGACAGGCGGCCCGCGGTGGTCTTGCGCCGGAAGTCCATCTCCCAGAAGCGGTCCTGGGCGTGCACGTAACCCTGGGCCTTCAGCAGGTCACCGGCGGTGTCGGCGTAGATGTGCGGAATGCCGTGCCCGTCGCGGAGCACGGTCACCGAGGCCGCCAGGCCCGGCAGTCGCACCTCGCCCGACAGCTGCGGGAAGGAGCGGCGGACCGTCCAGGTGACCGTCCCGGCGAGCAGGACCGCCAGGACGAGGAGGACGGTGAGGACCCGGGCCGCCCAGCGGAGCGGGCGGGACAAGCGGGCGAACGGAGCTATCCGCACAGAGATGACCTTTCATTGCACAAGTGACGCCTCACCGATTGTGCGGAGAGCCCATGTGACTTCGGTTACCTATAGGTAGCTTTTCGGACTCGGCACCCGGGTCACCCCTCCAGCGCCACCCGGCGGGCCAGGCCCAGGGGCAGGCCGCCGGAGCCGGCCAGGGTGTCGTGGAAGGTCCGCAGGTCGCCCCGGCCCGCGGCCAGGTAGTCGGCGCGGATGCGCTCGATCTCCAGCGCCCCGGTCAGGTAGGACGGGGCCTGGGTGGGCCAGGCGCAGTAGCGGTCGACCTCGCCCTTGGCCGTGCCCGGGGTGAGCGAGGACTTCGTGGTCATGAAGTGCTCGGCCTCCTCGATGCTCATGTCACCGCAGTGCAGCGAGGTGTCCACGATGATGCGGGCCGCGCGGAAGAGACGGAACTCCAGGTGGGCGAGCTCCTGGGCGGGCGTGGCGAAGTAGCCCTCCTCGCGCATGACCTTCTCCACGTACAGCGCCCACCCCTCCGCGAAGTACGGCGTGCGGAAGAGCTTGCGGGCCCGGCGGGGGCTGCCCGCCATCCACGACAGGTGCCAGTGGTGGCCTGGGTATGCCTCGTGCACGGCGATCGAGGGCATCTGGGCCCGGGCGTTGGTGCGCAGCCGCTGGCGGACCTGCTCCTCGGTGAAGGACTCCGGCGTGAACGGCACGAAGAAGTGCCCGGTCCGGGAGGGCGACAGCGGCGGCGGCGCCATGTAGGAGGCGACGGCGAGCACGGGCCGCTGGAACTCCGGCGACGGCACCACCCGGCACTCCTCGCCCTCGGCGAAGGTCACCAGGCCGCGCTCGCGCACGAACCGGCGGGCCCGCTCGGTCTCGGCCTCGTACTCGGCCCGCATGGCCTCGAGGGTCGGCGCGTGGTCGTCCTGGAGCGCGGTGATCGCTGCGTGCCAGTCGTCGGAGCCGCCGGTCAGGCGCCGGGCCACCTCGCGCATCTCCGCGTCGAGCTCGTCGTAGGCGGCCCGGCCGCGCTCGCGCAGCTCGGCGGCCCCGTAGCCGAGCAGCTCCCGCTCGCGCAGCAGCCGCGAGTAGAGCTCCTCGCCCATCCGCCAGGTGCCGGTCGCCTCGAATCCGGCGAGGAACTCCACCAGGTCGTCGAAGGCCGCCGCCGCGGGCTCGGCCGCCTCGGCCAGCCGGGCGCGCAGCTTCTCGTCGCCGACCAGGCCGGGGACGGTCACGGTGAGGAAGCGCCGCGCGGTCCGCGCCTGCCCCAGTCCCCGCTCGACCAGCAGCGGCGCGGCCAGGGCCGGGTCCAGGTTCCCGCGGCAGGCCGCCAGCACGCCGGGCACCTCGGCCAGCCGGGCCACGGCGGCGTCCACCAGTTCGGCCTCGGGGGCCAGCCGGCTCAGGAAGGGGCTGAACATGGAGGCGAAGACCGCGCCGACGTAGTGGGACGGGTCGCGCCGCCAGGAGGGCCAGTCGGCGAAGGCGAGCGAGCCGCGCAGGGTGGAGGCGATCAGCTCGCGGTCGATCCGCTCCTCGAATCCCCCGCCCTCGGCGGCCTCCAGCCGCTCCAGCCAGTGCCGCGACTCCGCCTCCCGGGCGAGGATGCCCGCCTCGGTGAAGTCGCCGAGAGTCCGGTCGTGGCCCGGCGCGCCCGCGAGGGAGGCGTGGACGGGGTTCGCGTTCAGGTACCAGTCGATGAAGTCGTCGACCAGCGAGGAGGAATCGGGGGAATTGTCCGTCATGCACGGTGAGCCTACCCCGCACCGGCGCACCGGGAATTCACCGCGCGGACAGGTCTCGGACGGGTCCCGGGCCGCTCACGGACCGGGGAGACGCCGAGGAGACGCCGTCCGTCTCCTAAACTGCTGTCGTGGCTGACCCTAAGTTCGAGATCCAGATGCTCCACGACCGCGTCATGGTCAGGACCGAGCAGGAGTCCGAGGAACGGCGCAGCACCGCGGGCATCGTGATCCCGGCGACCGTGAAGATGGCCAACCGCCTCGTCTGGGGCCAGGTCTGCGGTGTCGGCGCCAACGCCCGTTCGGTGAAGGTCGGCGACAAGGTCCTGTTCAATCCCGAGGACCAGTACGAGGTCGAGGTCCACGGCCGGACCTACCTGGTCATGCGCGAGCGCGACCTGCACGCCATCGCCACCCAGCAGACCGACAACGGCACCGGCCTCTACCTCTGACCACCGGTCCTCCGCCCGGCGCGGGCGGGCACGGGATCGCCCGGGTGCGGCCGGGGCTCACTTGCGGGTGTAGCTGAGATAGATCTTCTTCTCCCAGTCGGCGGCGGGGAGCGCGGCGAGCGTCCGCACCGTCCTGCCCGTCAGGTCGACCAGGACGACCCGGCGGGTGCCCCCCGAGGCGAGGACCGCGACCAGGTGCTTCTCGTCCCACCAGCCCCACAGGCTCTCCGGCCGGACGTTCACCCGGGCGGCGAGCCCGGCGGCGCCCCGGGTGGTCCGCTCCCAGACGCAGACGTGCTCGGCGTAGGAGGACGGGCACCACGTCGCCAGGCGGCGGCCCGACGGGGAGAAGGCGTCCTCGCCGCCGACCGGCGTGCCCGTCCCGGTCAGGGTGCGCCGGACCGAGCCGTCCGGGCCGTGGAAGCGGGTGCCGCCCCGGTGGCCGGAGACGAGCTCGGTGCCGTCCGGACTCCACCGGAAGACCGCGGCCGGGTCCACCCCCTCCGCGGTCACCTGCCGCGCGGTCCGGGCGGTCGCGTCGACGATCACGAACCCGGTGGTGGCCCAGCCGGAGGCGGTCTTCCGCCGCACGGTCAGGACGGCCTTGTCCGCCGTGCGCGCCCAGCGGACGGAGTTCGCGACGAGGGGCTTGTCCACCGTGCGGATCCGGGTGCCCTTGCCCGTCGCGACGTCGATCAGGACGACCGAGTCGTATCCGTCGCGGTAGGAGGCCGCCACGGCCAGCGCCCGGGCCCCCTTCGGGGCGACCGTGACCTCGGTGTCGCCGGAGCGCTTCACGAATCCGGCGCCCCGGCGCAGGTAGGCCGCGCCCTTCAGGCTGTAGGCGGTCACCCGCGCCGGGTCCGTGGTCTCCTCGCGCACGGTCACCGAGGTGCCGGGCAGCCGGATGTCCGCCGGCGCGGCGGCGTGCGCGGGCACGAGGGGCACGGCGAGGAGCACGGTCAGCGCGGTCGCGGCGACCCCGCCGCGGAGCAGCCGGTGGGTCCCGCGAGTCAGAGGCACGGCCGCAGCCTAGGCCGGAGGATCCGCATGATTCGAGATCTATAACGAATCGGCAGACCTCACAAGGGCGTCACCGGGTCTCCCCGCACCGGACGCACTCCGCCTCCGGCTGCGCACGGTGCCGCCGCTCCTCGTAGAACCGGTGGCCCAGCGCCGACGCGACCAGCACCCCGCCCAGCAGCAGGAGCGTCACCGGACCGTGCTTCCCGTGCCCGATCAGGCCCATCACGAGGTGGGCGATGCCCGCGGCGACGATGACCGCTCCGACGTTGAGCAGTTCCCTGTTGAGCGTCCACCCCGAGGCGGACCGCTCGCGTTCCGTCTCACTCATGTCCACCAGGGTCACCACCGTCCGTTACGCCGCCCGCCGGATCGCGTCACAGGCGTGTAACGGCCGCGGCGTCCTGTGACATCCGGTGACGGCGGCGGTCGTCCGTACGGCTCCTCAGCGCCGCGTGCCGGGCTTCCGGCCGCCGCGTGCCGGGCTCCCGCCCCGGCGGGCGCCGGGCCTTCGATCGCCGCCGGGCGCCGGGCCTCCGGCGCGCCGGGCACCGGTCTCCCAGTGCGCAGGGCGGGTGAGCGCGGGCGGCAGTTTCGTGCTCGCGTCGCCCCTGGCCGCGTCGAGCTGCGACTGGATGAGGAAGACGCTCCCGGTCAGGTCGGCGCCGCGCAGGTCGGCGTTCCTGAGGTCGGCGCCGATGAGGTCGGCCGTCCGCAGGTCCGCTCCCCGCAGGTCGGCCCCGATGAGGTACGCCCCGCGCAGGTTGGCGCCGCGCAGGTCCGCTCCCCGCAGGTCGGCCCCGATGAGGTCGGCCCCCCTGCGCTCCTTGCGGCGGTCCTTCCTTGCGCCCAGTGCCTCGGCCCGCGCGAGCTCGCTCGCGCCCAGCAGCAGCTCGTTCACCCGGCTCCGGTGCCCCATGAGGTCCACGGCCAGGACGGCGTCGGGGTCGCCGCCGGCCAGGCGCTCGGTCTCGTCGCGCAGGCGCGCGAGCTCGCCGTGGAGCGGGCGGGCGGCCGGCAGCGTCAGCGCCTCGGTGAGGTACCAGAGCAGCTCGTGGATCTGGCGCATGACCGCGAAGACCTCGAACATCCGCTTCGCGGTGCCCGGGTTCCGCCGCCAGTCCTCGCCTCCGAAGGTGACCTGGGAGACCTGCTGCCCGGCGCCGAAGCAGTCGAAGACCGTGCAGCCGGTGAAGCCCTTCTCGCGCAGGTCGCGGTGGATGCCGCAGCGGAAGTCCTGCTGGAGGTTGGGGCAGGCCCGCCCGGCGGGCTTGTCGATGGCGAAGTCCGCCGAGGCGGCGAAGGCCGGGGCGACGCAGCACAGCGCGAAGCAGCGCTCGCAGTCGGCGCGCAGGGCGTCCGGGCCCAGGCCGCGTGACTCGGGCACGGCGGGCTCACGCGACTCGGACACGGTGGGCTCGTGCCGCTCGGGCAGGGGCTCGGGCAAGGTGCGTCGTCTCCTGTGAGGTGGGGTGGCCCTGCCGGACCGGGCGCCTTCGAGCGTACCGCCCCTGCCCGGCCCGGCCGTACGGCCGGGCCGGGCAGGGGCGACGGCCCGGGCGGCCTGGGCGGCGCGGGCGGCGCGGGCGGCCTGGGCGGCGCGGACGGCGCGGACGGCGCGGACGGTCCCGGAGGACGCTCCGGGCCGCTCCGCGCTCAGCGGATGAGGAGTTTCTGCGCCTCGACGATGAGGTCGAGGCCGAAGCTGAGTTTGAGGCCGAAGTAGACGATGGCGCTGGCGGTCGCGGCGGCGACCAGCACGACCAGGCCCTTGACCGCGAGGTTCTGCCTGCCGAGCCAGGCGATCCAGGCCGAGAGGGTCCGCTTGCCGAACTCCAGCAGCTTGTGGGCCCAGTGGAACTCCAGGGCCAGCACCGCGAGGCCGGCGAAGACGACCGCCCAGCCGGGGCCGGGGAAGGGCACCATGATGAGCCCGCCGACGACCAGCACGCCGCCGATGGTGCCGATGACGACCTTCAGGGTGAGGTGGCCGGCGCGGGTGGCCCTGATGGCGTCGAGCCTGCCGTGCAGGCCGGAGCGGATGGGCGAGCGCTCGGCGGCCTCGGCCTTCACGGCCTCGGCGTCGCCGGTCTCCGGCATCCCGCCTCCGTCCCGGGTGTCTCGCACTCCGTCTGAGATGGCCACGTGCTCCCCCATGCGGTTCAGATTCCGTTCCAGGATAGGCGGGCGTACGCGGGCGACGCTCCTCCCAGCGGACGAGACCCGGCCTCGTGCCGCGGAAGGGCACGGGGCCGGGTCGCTCGGCCTTTCGGTGAGAGTCCCGGGAACCCTTTCGGTGAGAGTCCCGGGAACACGGATCAGTTCGACCGATCCGGCCGGTTTCTTTGGTTAATGCCTGTTCTCTCCTCCTGGGGTGCCGGGATCAGCCCGCGGTGCAGGTGACGGTGGCGGGCACGCCGTTGGCTCCGCTCCGGCTCGCGCCGAAGCCGAAGGAGGTGGAGGCGCCCGCGTTCAGCCTGCCGTTCCAGCTCGCGTTCCCGACGGTGACGTCCGCCCCGGTCTGGGTGTGCTCACCGCTCCAGAGCTGGGTGATCTTCTGGCCGTCGGGGAAGGTCCACTTCACCGTCCAGCCGCTGATCGCCGCGGTGCCGGTGTTCTTCACCGTCACCTCGCCCTGGAAGCCGCCGGGCCAGGAGTTGGCGACCCTGTAGGCCGCGGTGCAGCCGCCCTCGCCGTTCCCGCCGCCGGTGGCCGTCTTGAAGGTCACCGGGTCGGAGGGGGCCGAGGCGTTGCCGGCGGCGTCGCGGGCCACGACGTAGTAGGTGTAGGAGGTGTCGGCCGCCAGCCCGGTGAGGGCGAACGACGTCGTGGAGGCCGAGCCGGCCTTCACGTCCGTCGCGCCCGCCTCGCGGTAGACGTCGTAGCCCTCCACGCCGGTCTCGTCGGTGGAGGCCGCCCAGGTGAGGGTGGCGCCGGTCGAGGTGATCGCCGAGGCGGCGGGCTTGCCGGGCTTGGACGGCGCGGTGGTGTCGTCCGGGGGCGGGGTGTCGCCGCCGGTGTCGGCGTAGACGATGCCGCGGCCGTTGGTGCCGAGGTAGACACGGCCGTAGACGCGGGGGTCGCCGGTCAGCGCCTCGCCCATGTTGCCGTACTGGTGCCGGTCGTCGTTGACCCGGACCCAGGTGGCGCCGGTGTCGTCGGAGCGGAAGACGCCGGTCACGCCGCCGATCGTGGCGACGGTGTAGACGGCCTGGTGGGTGCGGCCCTCCGCGGCCTTGCCGAAGCCGACGTTCACCGCCTCGGTGATGCCGGAGAGCTTGGTGAAGGAGGCGCCGCCGTCGGTGGAGCGGAACAGGCCGTTCTCCCCGGCGAGCCAGATGTGGCCCTCGCGGCCGGGCACGGCCTTGAACTTGACGTTGCCCTCGGCGGGCAGACCGGTCGCGGCGGTGGCCGTGAACGTGGCGCCGCCGTCGGTGCTGGCGTAGAACCTGCCGGCGGCGAAGCCGTAGAACTTCCTGGCGTTCACCCGGTCGGACTCGACCACGGCGCCCGCCGGGATGCCGGTGGAGGCGGTCCAGCCGTTGCCGAAGCCGACGGAGTGGTGGACGGCCACGCCCTTGGGCGCCCAGACGAACCGGGAGCCGTCGGCCGCGGCCGCGACGGTGCCGCCCTCGTTGATCCCGCCCGGCTCGCCGCCCTGGAACCAGTTGGCGCCGCCGTCAGTGGAGAAGGCGACGTGGCTGTCGTTCGGCCGGTCGGCGTCGGTGAAGTTGCCCGCGCGGACCATGATGTCCGGGCTGGTCTCGGCGTAGTCGAGGCTGGTGGTCGAGGTGAAGTTGGGGGCGGTGAACATCATCGCCGGGACCTTGTCCAGGTCGGTGTGGCGGAAGCCGGCGATGTCGCCGAGGGCGCTGACCAGGGGCGCGCCGCTGGGCGGGCTGATCAGGTCGAGGACCGCGGTCTCCTCCAGGCCCCTCACCATCGGTTTGATCGTGATCTTCCCGCCGTCGTCCCACTTCGTGAGGTCCTCGGTGCCGTAGATCGTGGCGCCGGTGCCGTACATCATGCGGTCGGAGTCGAACGGGTCGATCTCCAGCGACTCGGTCATCCAGCCGAGCTTGGGCGTCTCCTCCGGCGGCTGCGGGTTCGTCCCGAAGGTCAGCCACGGCGCCGAGGAGATGTCCATCGTGTAGCGCTTGGTCCGCTCGGGGTAGGAGCCCCAGTCCCAGATGCGGGTCCAGGTCGCTCCGCCGTCGGTGGAGCGGAAGAAGATCACGTCGGGCCACCAGGAGATCTGGGTGGCCACCATGATCGTGCCGGGGTTCTGCCGGTCGATCGTCAGGCCGCTGTAGCCGTAGTAGGCGTCCTGCGAGTCGGACGGGACGGGGCTGATCCGCGTCCACGCGCCGCTCTTCGTGTCGAGCTTCCACACGTCGCCCTTGGCGCCGTCGTACGGCCCGCCGGTGTCGCTGGTGGCGATGTAGAGGGTGCCGCTGGTGTGGTCCAGCACGCCCTTGTGGGCGATGTAGCCGGTCGGCTGCCCGGCGACACGGGTCCAGGTCGCGCCGGCGTCGGAGGAGCTGTAGACCGTGTTCTCCTTGTCGGCGACGCCGACGTAGATCTTCTTCGTGGCCGTTCCGGCCGGCGACGAGGCCGGGTCGAATGTCACCCAGACCACTCCGGGCCGGTGGTCCAGGTACCCGTTCGGGTCGTCGGGGTCCTGGGCGTAGTCCCCGGGGTTGGGGAAGCTCGCGACCTCGGCCCAGGTGGCGCCGGAGTCCGTGCTGCGCCACAGGCCGTTGCCGTCGGGCGCGCCGAGGTAGAGGACCTTGTTGTCGTTGGGGTCGACGGCCAGCCGCTCGCCCATGCCGCGGCCGGGCATGTTGCCGCCGAGTTTGAACGGCAGCTCGGTGGCCTTCCAGGTCTTCCCCCGGTCGGCCGAGCGCAGGATCGCCCCCTTGTTGGGGTCCCAGTCGTTGGTGTACATCCCGGCGGCGACGTAGACGCGGTCGGGGTCCACCGGGTCGGTGGCGAGGCTCACCACGCCGTTGTAGCCCCACTTGTCCCAGCCGACCCAGTCGAGCAGCGGGATCCAGCTCCTGGTGGACTGGTCCCACCGGTAGGCGCCGCCGATGTCGGTGCGGGCGTAGACGAGGTTCTTCTCCTTCTGGTTGAAGATGATCCCCGGGACGAACCCGCCGCCGTCGATCCGGACGTTCTTCCACTCGTTCGTCTCGGCGGCGGCCAGGGTGACCGGGGCGGTGACCGAGGAAGTGGCCGGGCCGGCCGCCGAGGCGGTCGCGCCCGTGGCGGCCGTGCCGACCGCCGCGCACGTCACCGCCGCGGCGGCGAGCACGCTGAACAGTCTTCTTCGCATGTACGGCTTCCCTCCGCAGAGCAATGGACAGACCGTCATGCACGACCGGGGAGCGGGAACTGCGGCCCGCGGGCCGCCGATGCGCGTGCATGAGCGCCCGCAGGCTCACACGGCGGCCGGCGGACCGTCAATAAGTTTGAACAGTAAACCAACAAAGAGCAGGTGGAACCGGAGCACCGATGTAACTTTCACCCTTCCCGGCTGCCGGCGGCCCTCTCCTCCGGCGTGACCACCAGGCGCGAGCCCGGGCCGCGGGAGGCGAGCACGTCGCCGGGGTTGGCCAGGGCGCAGCGGTTCAGCGAGAGGCAGCCGCAGCCGATGCACTCGGTCAGTCCGTCGCGCAGGCGCTGGAGCTGGCGGATCCGGTCGTCCAGCTCGGCCCGCCAGAGTTCGGAGAGGCGGGCCCAGTCCTCCCGGTTCGGGGTGCGCCCGTCCGGCAGCGCGGAGAGCGCGTGCTGGATCGTGCGCAGCGGGATGCCGACCCGCTGGGAGGCCCGGATGAAGGCGACCCTGCGCAGCGTGTCGCGGGTGTAGCGGCGCTGGTTGCCCGCCGTGCGGCGGCTGCGGATCAGCCCCTTGGCCTCGTAGAAGTGCAGGGCCGAGACCGCGACCCCGCTGCGGGCGGCCAGCTGGCCGACGGTGAGTTCCGTGCTCTGGGACACGGCCCTCATCCTAACTCGACCTCAAGCAAACTTGAGGTCGGCTGCCGGCCCCACGACGGGCACCCGCACCTCAGCACAGATCTTCACCCGGGCCGGACCCGATCATCTCGCGGGACCGGCGGGCGCGGGTTCCCCGTACGGCCCGGCGGGACCGGCCGGCGGGACCCGGCACCGCCGTACGCCGCGGTGGGGTAGGAATGCCGCATGACGAGAGCACTGGTTCTGGGCGGCGGCGGCATCGCGGGCATCGGCTGGGAGGCCGGGATCATCACCGGCCTCCGGCGCGAGGGAGTGGATCTGGGAGAGGCCGACGTGGTGATCGGCACCTCCGCCGGGTCGGTGGTCGGCACGCTCGTCGCCACCGGGGCGGACCTGGAGGGCGCGGTCGCCGCGCAGGCCGAGTCGGAGACCGAGGCGACGGTCCCCGCGGTCGACATGGAGGCGGTGATGACCGCCTTCGCCGCGCTGTACGACCCGTCGGTCGAGCCGCAGGAGGCCCGGCGGCGGCTCGGCACGCTGGCGCTCTCCGTCCGGGACACCGGGGCCAGGATCGAGACCATCGGCGAGCGGCTGCCGGTCAAGGAGTGGCCGGAGCGGCGTCTGCTGGTCACCGCGGTCGACACCGCCACCGGCGGGTTCACCGTCTGGGAGCGCGCCTCCGGGATCCCGCTGGTCTCCGCGGTCGCCTCCAGCTGCGCCGTGCCCGGCGTGTTCCGGCCGGTGGAGATCGGCGGCCGCCACTACATGGACGGCGGGGTGCGTTCCACGACCAACGCGGACCTGGCCGAGGGCTGCTCCGCCGTGGTGGTCGTGGAACCACTGGCGCACCTCACCCCGCGTACGGCCCTGCGGTCCGAGCTCGCCCGGCTCGGGGACGCCGCGGTCGCCCACGTGGTCCCCGACGAGACGGCCGTCGCGGTCTTCGGCGTCAACGTCCTCGACCCGTCCCTCTGGCGCCCGGCCTTCGACGCCGGCCTCGGC
>NZ_JBHSBM010000017.1:410121-410832 GCF_042650625.1 Planomonospora corallina | reverse complement strand
CGTGCGGAAGACATGGGACTGAGCGGACATGGGACTGAGCGAATATGGGACTGAGCGCGCCCCTGTGGGTCGTCAGCGGGCCGCCGGGCGCGGGCAAGTCCACCGTGGCGGCGGCTCTGCTGGCCCGGCTCGACCCGGTGCCCGCGCTGCTGGACAAGGACACCGCCTACGGCGGCTTCGCGGCGGCCACCCTGCGCGCCGCCGGCCGCGACCCCGGTGAGCGCGAGGGCCCCTGGTACGACGAGCACATAAAGAAGTACGAGTACACCGGGCTGACCGCGCTGGCCCGGCAGATCCGCTCCCACGGCTGCCCCGTCCTGCTCGACGGGCCCTTCACCTCCCAGGTGCACGAGGCGGGCCTGTGGTCGGCCTGGGTCGCCGAACTGGGCGGGCCCCCGGTCCACCTGGTCTGGGTGCGCTCCGACGGCCCCACCCTCCGCGCCCGCCTGACGCGGCGGGGCCTGCCCAGGGACGCCGGGAAACTCACCCGCTTCGACGAGTACCTGCGGGCGATCCGGGTGGACGAGCCCCCGGTGGTCCCGCACGTCGAGATCGACAACCGCCCCGGGGCGCCCGGCCTCGGCGAGCAGGCGGAGCGGGCCGTGGCGTGGGCGGCCCGCCGGACGGAACCGGCGCGCCGCAGGACCGACCGGCGGCCCGGGTAGCGGACGGGGCCCGGTCGGGCACCGCGTACGGCGGGCGGAGGACGCC
>NZ_JBHSBM010000017.1:363456-410088 GCF_042650625.1 Planomonospora corallina | reverse complement strand
CCCCCCCGCGCCCGCCGGGCCCCCTGGTCGAGGACGGCCCCGGCGGGCGCGGCGGTCAGCGCTCGACCTCCCAGTCGTGGGGGCCCAGGACGTACCCGCCGTCCCCGGGCTCGACGCACCCCTTCTCCTCCAGTACGGCGAGGCTGCGCCGTACCGTCTCCTCGGGCAGGTCCGCCACGTGGGCCACCTCCGCCGTCCCGGCGACGCGGCCGTCCACGGCGAGGTAGGCCACCGCCTCGTAGACGGTCGTGTCGTCGCGCGACAGGGTCTGCACGTCGCGGGCGCCTTCTCGCAGTCCTCGCAGGTCTCGCATGGCCGTACCTCCTTGAGGAACCTCAGGCTCGGAACACCGGGCCCGTCCGCGCGGGTCCCCGGCTCAGCGCTGCCGGGCTCCCTCGCGCAGCCGTTCGGGATCGACCTGGCGCTCGGGGTGGCGGCGGAGGTACTCCCCCTCGAGCTCCTCGGTCCGCGTGGTGTGGTTGGCGAGCGCGTCGGCGGAGCCGTGCAGGAACGTGTCCGTCCGGGTCGCGTGGAGCCGGCGCAGCTCGCGCACCAGGTCCTCCTCGGGCAGGTCCTTCGGATCGATTCCCATCGTCATGGTTCCCGCCTACCCCGCCAGGGCGGGTCCTCACCTCCGCCGTGATGCCCGGCTTTTGGAACGGTTCCACGAAAATGAGTCAGATTTCATGACATGTTTTCATTGCGGCCATACCGTGAGGGCCTTACCTTCCCGGTATGGATCTAGAGCTCCGACACCTCAGGATCGTGCGCGCGGTCGCCGAGGCCGGGAGCGTCACCAAAGCGGCCACCCACCTCGGACTGGCCCAACCTGCGCTGACCGCCCAGCTCAAGCGAATAGAGCGGGTACTGGGAGGATCTCTCTTCGACCGCGACCACAACGGCGCCAGGCCGACGCCTCTCGGGGAGCTGGTGCTGGCCCGGGCGAGGGTGCTGCTGCCCGCCGCCCGGGAGCTCCAGGAGGAGGCCGTGCGCTTCGCCAACGCCGGCGGCGGGATCCCCCGCTACCGGCTCGGCGCCACCAACGGGCCGATCCTGGGAGGGCTGCTGGACCGGCTCGCGACCGCGTGGCCGGCGACACCCGTGACGACCTACACCTCCTGGTCGGCCAGGGAGCTGAACACGATGCTCACCACCGGCCGGCTGGACTTCGCCGTCATCGGCGCCTGCGGGGACAGCCCTCCGCCGGTGGACGGTCCCGCCGCCTGGGCGACCATCGCGGTCGACCCGGTCTTCGTCATGCTCGGTGACGGGCATCCGCTGGCGGGCCGGAGGGAGGTGGAGCTGGGCGAGCTGGCCGGTGAGCAGTGGGCGGCCGCCCCCGGGGACGGCTGCTTCGGCGACTGCTTCGCCGCGGCCTGCGCCCGGGCCGGCTTCACGCCGAAGACCGTCTACGAGACCGACGTGCACACGTGCCTGCAGCTGGCCACGGTCGGCCGCGCGGTCGCGCTCTGCCAGGCGACCTTCCAGCCCGCCGCCGGGCTGGGGCTGGTACCGCTGGCCGGTGCCCCGCTGCGCTGGCGGCACCTGATCGGCTGGCACCCGGAGTCGCCTGTCGCCCGGGTGGCCCCGCTCATCGCCGAGCACGCCCGCTCCGCCCACGCCGAGGCCGTACGGCGGAGCCGGCCGTACGCCGACTGGCTGTCCGTTCCCCCCGTCCCCCCGCAGGACTCCGGCTCCCCCGCTCCCGTCCCCCCGCAGGACTCCGGCTCCCCCGGCTCCGTCCTCCTCCCCCGGGACTCCGGCCCCGCGCCGCAGGTGCTCGGCGCCCTGTCCTGACCCGGCCCCGGCCGTGGACCGGCGGATCGCCGCGGGTCCACGGCCCCCGGTACGGCGCGGGTCTCCCGCCCGTGCCAGGGACGATCTTCTGACCAGGCCCATAACGCGGAGATAGGGGCCAACTGGTAGATCCGCTCCCCATGTGGCCGCCGTTACGTTGACGGCGCACCCCCCGACATGAGGAGAGGTACATGCTCCGCAGAAGTGCCGTGACGGCGGGCTTCGCACTCGCCCTCGCGCTGGTGGCCACCCCCGCCACCGCCCAGACCGGGCCCGACGACGCCTTCGCGCCGGGCAAGGCCGGTCCCGGTGACACGATCACCGCCCTGTACACGGAGGCCAAGGCGATGGCGGCCAAGGCCCCGGCGCCCACCCCCGGCCTGGTCGACGCCATGGCCCGCGACCTCGGCATCAGTGCCGACCAGGCCAAGGCCCGGCTGGTCAACGAGGCCGCCGCGGCCAAGGTCGAGCCGGTGCTCGCCCGTCAGCTCGGCTCCGCGTTCGCCGGAGCCTGGGTGACCGGTGCCACCTCCGACCTCATCGTGGCGACCAACGACTCCGCGAAGGTCTCCGCCATCCTCAGGACCGGCGCGCAGGCCAAGCTCGTCCAGCACTCGCTGGCCTCCCTCGACTCGGCCAAGGGCGCCCTCGACGCCAAGGCCGAGGGCTCCCCCAAGTCGATCGCCTCCTGGTACGTCGACCTCCAGAACAACCGCGTCGTCGTGCTGGCCCGCGACACCGCGGAGGCCGAGGCCTTCGTGGAGGCCAGCGGCGCCGAGGCCTCCCTCGTCCACGTGGAGCAGACCGCCGAGGAGCCCAAGCCGTTCTACGACGTGCGCGGCGGCGACGCCTACTACATGGGCGGCCGCTGCTCGGTCGGCTTCTCGGTGACCAAGGCCGGCAGCCAGGGCGGCTTCGTCACCGCCGGCCACTGCGGCGACGTCGGCACCGCCACCCAGGGCCACAACCGGGTCGCCCAGGGCACCTTCCGCGGCTCGTCCTTCCCGGGCAACGACTACGCCTGGGTCGAGGTGAACTCCAACTGGACCCCGACCGGCGTCGTCAACGCCTACAACTCCGGCATCCTGCCGGTCCGCGGCTCCACCCAGCGGGCCGTCGGCTCCTCCATCTGCCGCGCCGGCTCCACCACCGGCTACCACTGCGGCACCATCAGCCAGCACAACACCAGCGTCACCTACCCCGAGGGCACCATCACCGGTGTGACCCGCACCACCGTCTGCGCCGAGCCCGGCGACTCCGGCGGCTCCTACATCTCCGGTGACCAGGCCCAGGGCGTCACCTCCGGCGGCTCCGGCAACTGCACCTCCGGCGGCACGACCTACCACCAGCCGGTCAACGAGATCCTCTCGGCCTACGGCCTGACCCTGGCCACCAGCGACGGCGGCGGGAACCCGCCGCCTCCGCCGCCCCCCGGCTGCTCCGGCTACGAGCAGACCCTCAGCGGCACCGCCACCAGCTCCGGCCAGAACCTCTACGGCAGTGGCTTCACCGCCGCCTCCGGCACCCACCGGCTCTGCCTGGACGGCCCCGACGGCGTCGACTTCGACCTCTACCTGCAGAAGCGGAGCGGCCTGTCCTGGGTGAACGTGGCCAGCGGCACCAGCTCCGGCCCCGACGAGACCATCACCTACAACGGCACCTCGGGCACCTACCGGGTCCGGGTCCACGCCTACAGCGGCACCGGGGCCTTCACCGTCGGCGTGACCACGCCGTAGCCGCGTCCGCCCCGCGCTCCCGCGCGGCACCCCCCTGAAAGAGCGGCGCCGCCGTCCCCTCCCCGGGGCGGCGGCGCCGCCGTGCGCCCGCCCCGCCGCGCGGGCGGAGCGCCGGGGGCGGGGGCGGGGGCGGGGCCAGTGGAGGCCACCCCGGCGAGGACGGGGGACGGCTTCCCCGCCGGGGTGGCCCCGGTGACCGGCGCGCTGGAGGAGGATGGAGGGATGAGCGAGTTCCCATCCCTGCACGAGGGCGCCGACCTGTCCGAGGTGGTCGCCTCCCTGTCCCGGTCGGCGGAGGTCCTGGCCCGGGTCGCCGACGAGGTGGAGCGGGAGCCGCTCCCGCCCGGGCTCGTCAAGGCCCTCCCCCGCACCGGCCCCGCCCTGCTGCTGGCCGCCCGCTCCGCCGAGGGCGAGGGCCGCTCGTTCGAGGCCTCCGGCCTCGTCGCCGAGGCGCTCTCCCTCGACCCCGGCCTCGAGCCGGCCCGGCGGGACGCCGAGGAGTACGCCGCCTGCCGTACCGATCCCGGGCAGGAGCTGCCCGAGCGGGCCGCGCACCTGTTCCGGCGGATGACCGCATACCTCTACCGGCCGGCCCGCCGCCACCTGCTCGACGACCTGGTGTCCCGGAGCGTGCGGGTGGCCGAGTACGCCCTGGCCGACCTGGCGCTGTTCGAGCACGACGTGGTCGGCGAGTTCCTGGACGCGCGGGGCGTCTGGCTGCGTGAGGACGAGGTCGCGCTGCTGGAGTCGTGGCGCGCGGTCCCGCTCCGGCTCTGGGAGGTGCTGCGCGTCGCCGGGCGGGAGGTCACCGTGCGGGACGCCCGCGGCGGCCGCGGGCCCGGCGGCGTGGACGCCGGAGACCCCGGGAACGCCGGAGACCCCGGGAACGCCGGAGACCCCGGGAACGCCGGAGACCCCGGGAACGCCGGAGACCCCGGGAACGAGGTGACGCTGACCGACGAGCTGCTGTCCGGCCAGGCCCTTCCCGGCGACCTGATGCTGACCCGGCTGCTGCCCGACGGGACCGGCCCGCGCGTGTTCGGCCACCCGTTCAAGGTGGACCCGGCGCGCAGGGACGAGATGCTCTCCCTGCTCGCCGGCCCGGTGGATCCGCGCCGGATCGCGGCCTTCTTCAGGCGGCCTGCCGGGCCGGCGCCCGGCGCGCCTCCCACCACAGCGCCGCCCCGGTGATCAGCGCGCCCAGACCCTCCCACAGGCCCACGCCGAGGAACTTCGCGGGCGCGGCCCCGGTGACCACGAGCGTGGTGAAGACGGTGAAGGTGAGCAGGCGGAACGGGACCGTCCAGAAGAAGAACGGCCGGAAGTCCACGGCCGCGGCGCACATGTAGTAGACGCCCATGTTCAGCGCCGCCATGGAGGAGGCGGCCAGGTAGACGAGCGTGTAGTCGCCGGGCTCCCGGCTCTCGAGCACCTCGAAGCCGAGCATCTCCAGCATCGTTCCGGGCGAGATCAGCCCGAGCAGGCCCATGAGGAAGGCGAGCAGGCCGAAGACGGCGATGGTCCAGCCGGACGGGGTGCGCGGTAGCCGCACGGAAGCCTCCGAGAGAGGAACGCAGGTGGAACTGACCGACCGGCTGCGGGGGGTGTAGCCTCAGCACGATCTCTGATCGCGCATTTCATCATGAATCTCCCCCCGAGGCGACGTATGGACAATCCCGGCCGGCCGATCCGCTTCCGGATCACCGCCCTTCTCCTGGTACCGATCGTCTCCCTCGTCGCGCTCTGGGGTTTCGCCGCGAGCCTGACCGCCGGGGACGGGATGCGGCTGCTGGAGATCACCACCCTGGTCGACGGTGTGGCCACCCCCTCCGAGCGGGCCGTCATCGAGCTGCAGAACGAGCGGCTGCACTCGGTGCGCTACCTGAACGGCAGGTCCGACCAGGACACGCTCGTCCGGCAGCGGCTGGAGTCCGACCAGTCCCTCGCCGCCTTCCGCAGGCTCGCCCGCTCCGAGAGCGTCAGGGAGACCATCAGCGCGGACATGCAGATCCGGCTCACCACGCTCTTCTCCGAGCTGGACCAGCTCCCCGCCGCCCGCGCCCTGGTCGACTCCCGGAGCGCGGACACCGTCCGGGTGATCCGGTCCTACAACCGGATCATCGACCTGACGTTCGAGATGTACGACCGGATGATCCTCGTCCCGGAGAGCTCGATCTACCAGCAGGCCCGGTCGGTCACCGCGCTCGGCCAGATGAAGGAGATCCTCGCCCGGGAGCGGGCGCTGCTGTCGGCCGCCGGGTCCGGCGGATCGCTGAGCGAGGCCGAGCACGCCGAGTTCACCGAGATGGTCGCCACCCGCCGTCTGGTGTACCGGCAGGCCATGGCCAAGCTGGACGCCGAGCTGCGCGCGCCGTACGACAAGCTCGGCGGTTCCGCCCACTACCGGCACTTCCTCGACCTGGAGACGGAGGTGCTGGCCTCCCGCGCGCTGCCGGTCGACCTGTCACCGGTGGAGCAGGTCTGGGTCGCGGTGGAGCGCGGCCAGGTCCAGGTGGTGGACCTGCTGGTCGCCCGGGTCACGCCCGCCGCCATCGGCATCTTCGTCCAGATCGCGGTCGCGGGCGGCCTCGGCCTGATCCTGCTGGTCGTCTCGGTGGTGCTCGCCTTCCGCTTCTCCAAGCGGCTCGCCGCCGAGCTGGGCGAGCTGCGGGACGTCGCGATCCAGCTGGCCGAGGTACGGCTCCCGCAGCTCGTGGAGCGGCTCCGCAAGGGCCAGGACGTGCCGGAGGAGCCGCTGCCCCGGCTGGAGGGGACGCCGGAGATCCGCGACATCGGCAGGGCGCTCGACACGGTCCGGCACACCGCCTACGAGGCCGCCGCCGACCAGTCCCGGCTCCGCAGGGGCGTCAGCCAGGTCTTCGTCAGCCTGGCCCGGCGCAACCAGTCGCTGCTCCACCGCCAGCTCACCCAGCTGGAGTCGATGCAGCGCCAGGAGGAGCAGCCGGAGACGCTCGCCGACCTGTACCGGCTGGACCACCTGACCACCAGGATGCGCCGCCACGCGGAGAACCTGATCATCCTGTCCGGCGCGGCGCCCGGCCGGGGCTGGCGCAGGCCGGTCCCGGTGGTGGACGTGCTGCGCGCGGCCGTGGCGGAGGTCGAGGACTACGCCCGGGTCCGGGTGCTGCCCGCGCCCCAGGTCTCGCTGGCCGGCTCCGCCGTGGCCGACGTCATCCACCTGATCGCGGAGCTGGTGGAGAACGCGACGGTGTTCTCCCCGCCGCAGACGCGGGTGGTCGTGCGGGCCGAGCCGACCGCGACCGGGCTGGCGGTCGAGGTCGAGGACCGCGGTCTGGGCATCCCGGACGCGGAGCTGGCCGGCCTCAACCGCCGCCTGGCCGAGCATCCCGAGTTCGACCTGGCCGACAGCGACCGGCTCGGCCTGTTCGTGGTCGCCGTGCTCGCCTCCCGGCACGGGGTGCAGGTCACCCTGCGCCACTCTCCCTACGGCGGGATCAGCGCGATCGCCCTGATCCCGGCCGCCGTGCTGGCCGAGGAGGCGCCCGCCCTCCCCTGACTGACGCGCCCGTCTCAGCCGGCGGCCCGGCCGATGCCGTAGACCCGGGCCGCGACACCGCCGAACACCTGCGCCCGCTCGTCCGCCGAGAGCCCGGCGAGCAGGGCTCCGGCGGTCTCGACCACCTTCCCGTACGGCGCGGCGAGCAGGCAGACGGGCCAGTCGGAGCCGAACATGACCCGGTCGGGCCCGAACGCCTCCAGGACCACCTCGGCGTAGGGGCGCAGGTCCGCGACGGTCCACGTGGCCCGGTCCGCCTCGGTGACCAGGCCGGAGAGCTTGCAGGTGACGTTGGGCAAGGCGCGCAGCGCGGCGAGGTCGTCCGCCGCCGAGGGCGCGGTCAGGTCGGTCCAGCCGACCACCGCCGCGACCAGGTGGTGCCCTGCGGCCAGGGCCAGCAGTTCCGGGGTCTCCTCCGCCGCGGTGACGGTCTGCACCAGCACGGTGGCCGTGACGCCGTTCGTCTCGGCCGGGAGGTCCTCGATCCCGAAGTTCCTCCGCAGCGGGGCCAGCTCCGGGCCGGTGATCCAGTCCTGATCCCGTACGGACAGGTCCCAGACGTGATGATGCGCGTCGATCATGGCTCTCCCGGGGAATCGATCGGACCATTGAACCCGTCGCCATCGGATCGGGACAAGATTCGACCGGAAAGCAGGGATATCGAGCGGATCGAACGCGCCGCCGGAGGCGGTGTCCGCCTACCGGAGGGATGACACGGCAGGCGGACGGCGGGCGTGGGGACGGGGACGGGTGGGACCGGGACGGGTGGGACCGGGGCGGGCCGGGCCCCGGTCGCCCGTCACTCCCCCGGCCCGGCCGCGTCGGCGACCGCCCCGGCGAACCACCGGGTGATGCTGGCCGGGTGGGTGATGGCGGTGCCGACGACGACCGCGTGCGCCCCCCGCCGGAGGGCCTCGGCGGCCTGCCCGGGGGTGTGGATCCGCCCCTCGGCGATCACCGGGACCGGCAGGTCGCGGGCGAGCCGGGCGACCAGGTCGAGGTCGGGGCCCGGCCCGGTGCGCGAGTACGGCGTGTAGCCGGCCAGGGTCGTGCCCACGACGTCGGCGCCCGCCTCGGCCGCCGCGACGCCCTCCTCGTACGTCGAGACGTCGGCCATGACCAGACGCCCGGTGCGCTCGTGCACCGCCCGCACGGTCTCGGCGAGGGTGCGCCCGTCGGGCCGGGGCCTGCCGGTGGCGTCGAGCGCCACGACGTCGGCGCCCGTCTCCGCCACCGCGAGGGCGTGCTCGAGAGTGGGGGTGATGAAGACGCCGCCGTCGCCGTCCTTCCACAGGCCGATGAGCGGCAGGTCGAGCGCGGCTCTGATCAGGCGCAGGTCGTCCAGGCCCTGGGCCCGGATGCCCGCGGCCCCTCCGGCCGCGACCGCCCGCGCCATCCGGCACATCGTGCCGGGGTCGCGCAGCGGCTCGCCCGGGTAGGCCTGGCAGGACACGATGAGACGGCCGCGGACCGCGGCGAGCAGCGGGTTCACCCCGTCACTTCCAGCGCCAGCGCCAGCCGGGCGGCGCCGAGCAGGGCGGCGTCGCCGCCGAGCGCGGCCGGCACGACCGGGACGTCACGGAGCGCGGGGAGCGTCTGCTCCCGCACGGCCGCCCGGAGCGCGTCCCACCACGCCGGGCCGCATCCGGCGACGCCTCCTCCGACCACGACCACCTCCGGGTCGATGACGTTCATGAGGCCTCCGACGGCCTCGCCGAGCGCCGCCGCCCCCTCGGCCAGCACGGCCGAGGCGACGGGGTCGCCGTCCGCCGCGAGCCCGGCGACGCCGGCCAGGTGCGCGACCCCGCCGGGAGTCCCGTCCGGGGTCCCGCCCCGGACACCGCCCGGGCCGCTGTCCGGGCCGCTGCCCGGGCCGCTGTCCGGAATCCCGCCCGGAGCCCCGGCGCCCGTCCGGCCCGTGCCGTCCCCCGCCGCGGTGCGGCGGCGGTACTCCGCCAGCAGGGCCGGGCCCGCCGCGACCGTCTCGACGTGCCCGCTCCCGCCGCAGGTGCAGGGGCGGCCCGCGGCGGCGGGCACGGGCAGGTGCCCGGCGTGGCCCGCCACGGAGTGCGCGCCGTGCCGCACGCGCCCGCCGAGGACGACGGAGGCGCCGACCCCGGTGCCGACCGCGACCAGGAGCACGTCGCGGTGGCCCGCCGCGGCGCCGCGCCACTGCTCGCCGAGCGCGTGCGCGTGCACGTCGTTGTCCACCGCGACGGGCAGGCCGAGCCTGCGGGACAGCTCGCCGCGCAGGTCGGTGCCGGCCCAGCGGGCGATGGTGCCGGTGGCCGAGACGACCGTGCCGCGCCGCGCGTCCACCACGCCGGCGCTGCCGACGCCCACCGCCGCGGCCCCCCGCCCGCCCGGGGTGTCCGCGACGAGTCCGCGGACCAGGTCCGCGGCGGTCCCCAGGACCGCCTCCGGACCCCGGGCCGCGGGCGTCGGCGCCGTCCGTACGGCCAGCAGCGCGCCGGATTCGTCCACCAGCCCGGCGGCGGTCTTGGTGCCGCCGATGTCCACCCCGACGACGAGGGTCACAGGAGCCCGGCCTCCTCCAGGCGGGCGGCCACCGCGCGGGTCTCCTCGGCGGTCAGCTCCCGCATGGGCGCCGAGACGGTCGCGCCCGCGATGACGCCGCGCAGGGCGAGTCCCGTCTTGAACGCGCCGACGCCCCGCGTGCTGCCGCCGGCGGTCGCCGGGTCCACCGCGTCGACGATCCTGAACAGCCGGGTCAGGCGGTCCTGCTCGGTCTTCGCCTCGGCCCAGCGGCCCTGCTCGCAGGCGCGCACCAGCCGCACGTAGCCGTGCGGGTCCACGTTGCCCAGGCCGGGCACCACGCCGTCGGCGCCGGCGAGCATCATGGCGTCGACGACGACCTCGTGGCCGGTCAGCGCGGAGAAACCCGGCAGGCCGGCGGCGCCGAGCACCACCTGGCGGAAGCCGACGTCGTCGCCGCTGGAGTCCTTGAGGCCGTCGACGACCCCGTCGGCGGCCAGCGCGAGCACCAGCTCGGCGGCGAGCTTGCTGTGCACGGAGACCGGCACGTCGTAGGCGAGCATCGGCAGGTCCACCGCGGCGCGCACCGCCCGGAAGTGGCGGTCGATCTCCACGGGATGGATGCGGGTGTAGAAGGGGGCGGTCACCACGGTCGCGTCGGCGCCGAGCTTCAGCGCCGCCTCGGCCCGCTCGATCACCCGGGCGGTCGACGTCTCGATGCACCCGGCGAGCACCGGGACCCGGCCCGCGGTGGCGCGGACCGCGACGTCCAGCGCCCGGTCGCGCCGGGCGTCGGTGAGGAATGCCGACTCGCCGGAGCTGCCGAGCACGAACAGGCCGGTGACCCCGGCCTCGATCAGGAAGTCGACCAGCCGCTCCAGCGACGCCGCGTCGACCTCGCCGTCCGGCGTCAGAGGGGTGACGACCGGGGGGACGACGCCGCCGAAGCGGGGCTTGACGGGGCTCACGGGGTGCTCCTAAGGGTGGTTTCGGGGTGGAGGCAGTGCCAGGTGTGGGTGCTGTCCGGGCCCGCCGCGGTGGCGGGCGGGAAGGCCGCGGCGCACTCGTCCGTGACCTTCCAGCAGCGGGTGCGGAACGGGCAGCCCGACGGCGGGTGGGTCGCGGACGGCACCGGGCCGGTCAGCACGATCCGCTCGGTCCCGCCGAGCAGGCTGGGGGTGGCGGAGAACAGCGCCCGGGTGTAGGGGTGGCGGGCCCGCTCCGAGACCTCGGCGGCGGGCCCCTCCTCGACCATCCGGCCGAGGTACATGACCGCGATCCGGTCGGCGAGGTAGCGGACCGTCTGGATGTCGTGGGAGATGAACACCAGGCCGAGCCCGAGGTTCGCGCGCAGGTCGACGAGGAGGTTGAGCACCTGGGCGCGGACGGAGACGTCGAGCGCGCTGGTGGGCTCGTCCGCGACGATCACGTCGGGTTCGAGCGCCAGCGCCCGGGCCACGGCGACCCGCTGGCGCTGGCCGCCGGACAGGCCGCCGGGCAGCGCGTCGGCGGTGTGCCCGGGCAGCCCGACCAGGTCGAGCAGCTCGCGCACCCGCGCCTCGCGTTGCGCCGGGGTGCCGCGCCGGTGCACGTCCAGCGGGTCGCGCAGGATGCGCCGGACGGGCAGGCGCGGATTGAGGGCGGTGGAGGCGTCCTGGAAGACCATGGCGACCGAGCGGCCGAAGGTCTCCCGCCGCCGGGCGGCCGGCAGGGACCACAGGTCCTCGCCGCGGAAGCGCACCGTCCCGGAGGTGGGCCGCTGCAGGCCCACCACCACCTTGGCGAGGGTGGACTTGCCGCAGCCGGACTCCCCGACGACGCCGAGGATCTCGCCCCGGCCGACGGAGACCGTCGCCTCGGTCAGGGCGTACACCCTGTCGCGGCGGATCAGCCCGCCGCTGCGGGCGGCGTGCACGACGTGCACCCCGTCGAGGGCGACCACGGGTTCGCGGCCGTCCTGCCGCCCGGCGGTCTCCGGCCGGTCCTGGGCCGTCTGGGAGCTCATCTCCGTCCTCCTTCGGGGGCGGTCTCACGCACGGCCTCACCGGCGGCGCCGGGGACGGCCCGGCCGGCGGTCACAGGGGCGGCGCCGGTGGCGGCCCCGGGAGCGGTCACCGGGTGGAAGCAGGCGTGGGCGTGGACGTGCGGGTCTCCGTCGAGCTCCGGCCGCGTCGTCCGGCAGGCGCCGGTGGCGGCGGCGCAGCGCCCGGCGAAGCGGCAGCCGGGCCCGAAACCGCGTGGTGCGGGCACCACGCCGGGGACCTGGTGGAGCCGCGTGGCGCCGGCCTCCAGCGAGAGCACGGAGCCGAGCAGGCCGCGCGCGTAGTGGTGGCGGACCCCGGACAGCAGCGCCGGGGTCGTGCCGACCTCCGCGAGCTGGCCGGCGTACATCACCGCGATCCGGTGCACGAGCTCGCCGACCAGGCCGAGGTCGTGCGAGACGAGCACCATGGCGAAGCCGAGCTCGTCGCGGAGTCCGGCGAGCAGCTCGACCACCTGGGCCTGCACGGTCACGTCGAGCGCCGTGGTGGGCTCGTCGGCCACCAGCAGCCGGGGGCTGCGGGACAGCGCCATCGCGATCAGCACCCGCTGGCGCTGTCCTCCGGAGAGCTCGTGCGGGTAGCTGCGGAGCGTGCGCCGGGGGTCCAGGCCCACGAGCTCGAGCAGTTCCTCGGGGCTCCGGGTGCCGCCCCTGCGGGTCAGCTGGCGCAGTTGCACGCCGACCAGGACCGACGGGTTCAGCGAGGACATGGCGTCCTGGTAGACCATGGCGATCTCCGGCCCGGAGATGGCGCGCCGCTGCCGGGGCGGCAGGGCGAGGATGTCCCGCCCGCCGTACTCGATGCGCCCGGTGACCTGCGCGCCGCGCGGCAGCAGGCCCATGATCGCGAGGCTGGTGAGGCTCTTGCCGCAGCCGGACTCGCCGACCAGGCCGAGCGTCTCGCCGGCGCGCACGTCGAAGGAGACCGACTGCACGACGGGGACGTCGCCGTAGCGCTGCGGGAAGCGGATCGTCAGGTCCCGGACCGCCAGCAGGGTCTCCGCCGCCGGGTCCAGGGGGGCGACGCGGGGCGGGCGGGCTGCCGTGACGGCGGCGAGCCTGGCGAGCGCGGCGTCCACCTCCGCTTCCGTGCCCGGGGCCGGGTGATGGTCCGTGCCAGGGTCCGTGCCGGAGTGCGGCCCGTCCTCGCCGGCCGCGGAGGCCGTACCCTCCTCGGTGTCCGTCCGCTCGGCGGGCGCGGCGGGGGCCGGTACCGGCACGGCGACCGCCGCCGCGGGGTCCGGCGTGTTCCGCCGGGCGGTGCGGGGGGCTGCCCAGGCGTCGGTCAGGCCCTCGGCCAGCAGGTTGAGCGCCAGCACGGTGACCAGGATCGCCAGGCCGGGGAAGAACGTGGCCCACCAGCCGCCGGAGAGCACGATCTGCCGGCCGTACGCCAGGACGTTGCCCCAGCTGGGAGCGGGGTCCTGGATGCCGGCGTTGATGAACGAGAGGCTCGCCTCGAAGATGATCGCGTCCGCCACCAGAACGGTGGCGAAGACCATGATCGGAGCAGCGCAGTTGATCGCGACGTGCTTGACCAGGATGTACCGGCGCGGGGCGCCGATCACCCGTTCGGCGGCCACGTAGTCCTCGCCGTACTGGGCCAGGACGTTGGCCCGCACCACCCGGGTGAGCTGCGGCATGTACAGGAAGGCGATGGTCCCGATCAGCACCGGGAGGTTGCGGCCGAAGACCGCCACCAGCACCGCGGCGAGCGCGATGCCGGGGAAGGCCATGATCACGTCGAGGACGCGCATGATGCCCTCGCCGACGGCCTTGCGGGAGGTGGCCGCGAGGCTGCCGAGGATCGCGCCGACGAGCACCGCCAGGGCGGTGGCGCCCAGGCCGATCAGGAGCGAGGAGCGCGCGCCGTGCAGGAGGCGCGCCAGGATGTCGCGGCCGGCCCGGTCGGTGCCGAGCCAGTGCGCGGCGTCGGGCGGGGTGGCCGGCACGCCGGTGGCGAGCGGGTCGCCCGCGATGAGCGGGGCCAGCAGGGCCAGCAGCCCGACCACCGACAGGATGGCGAGGGAGACGGCCGCGGCCGGGGAGAGCCGCCGGAAACGGATGCCCGGGCGGGAGAGCCGGGACGCGAGTCGGGATCGGAACACGGTCACACCACCCGGATTCGCGGGTTGACGACGAGATAGAGGAGGTCGACCACGAGGTTCACCAGCAGGAACGTCAGCGCGATCGTCAGCACCGATCCCTGGACGAGGGAGACGTCCCCGTTGGTGACGCCGTCGAGGATGAGCTTGCCCATGCCGGGCAGGTCGAAGATGGTCTCGACGATCACGGCGCCGCTCAGCAGATAGCCGACCCGCAGGCCCAGCACCGTCAGCGGGGTGATGAGCGCGTTGCGCAGCGCGCCGCGGACGACGATCCAGCGGGGCAGGCCGTTGCCGGTGGCGGTGCGCACGTAGTCGCGGTCGAGTTCCTCGACCATCGAGGTGCGCACCAGGCGGGCCAGCGAGGCCGCGACCGGCACGGCGATCGCGACCGCCGGCAGGACGAGGGAGCGCAGCCACCCGGAGACGGAGTCGGCGGGGTTGACGTAGCCGCCGGTCGGCAGCAGCTCGAGGCCGAGCGCGAACTCCTGGATCAGCAGGATGCCGAGCCAGAAGGACGGGATCGCCACGCCGGCGATGGACAGCACCCGGCTCAGCTGGTCCGGCCAGCGGTCGCGGAAGAGCGCGCCGGTGACGCCGAGCAGCAGGGCCCCGGCGACGGCCAGCACGAGGCCGAGCAGGGTGAGCTGGACGGTCAGCGGGAACGCGGTGGCGATGCGGTCGGCGACCGGGGCGGCCGGCGGGGCGGTGTAACCGAGATCGCCCTGCGCCAGCTGCCCCAGGAACCGCGCGTACCGCAGCGGCAGCGGGTCGTCCAGCCCGTGCTCGGCGGCGTAGGCCGCTCTCGCCTCGGGGCTCGCGCTCTCGCCGAGGGCGTTGTACGCCGGGTCGTTGGGCGAGAACTGCAGGACCACGAAGACGAGGAGGGTGATGCCGAGCAGCATGAACGGCAGGCTCACCAGCCGTCTGGCCGCCAGTCGGAGGAACGCGAACATGGTGTCTTTCTTGCCGCGGAGGTCAGGCGGGGCCGACGTCGAGGAAGGACAGGCCCGTCGTCGGGATCGGCTTGAAGCCGGTGAGCTTCTTGTCGTTCCAGGCGGTGGGGAGCTTGCGGTGCAGGATCGGGTAGAGCGGGGCCTCCTCGGCGATGACGTCGACCGCCTCGGCCCACAGCTTCTTCTGCTCGGCGGCGTCGTCCGTCTTCGCGGCCGAGTCCAGGAGCTGGAGCACCTTCTTCGCCTCGGCGGTCCCGCTCCAGCGGAACCGGCTCTCCGGCCAGAGGCCGTCGAAGAACCAGCGGAGCAGCAGGTCCATGTCGTTGCCGAAGACCGACGGGTCGCCGGGCGCCACCAGGACCTGGAACTTCCCGGGGTCGATCTTGTTGGTGTACTGCCCGCCGGACTGGCCGATGTCGAGGGTGGTGGTCACGCCGACGGCGTCCCAGCCCTCCTTGATGATCGGGACGGCGTCCTTCACCCAGCCGGCGTCGGTGGTGACCATGGTGACGTTCAGGCCGGAGACGCCGGCCTCCTTCAGCAGGGCCTTGGCCTTGTCCGGGTCGTAGCCGTAGACGGTCGAGGCCTTGGCGTAGGCCGGGTGGGTCTCCTGGACGTAGCCCGTGGCCGCGGCGGCGTTGCCGAGCATCGCCGTGCCGATCAGCTTCTCGGTGTCGATGGCGTAGTGCAGCGCCTGCCGTACCCGCTTGTCGTCGAAGGGCTTCTCGGCGCAGTTGAACATCAGGAAGAGCAGGCCGAAGGACTGCGCGGCCTCCAGCTTGTTCTTCTGCGCGACCTTCTGCACGTCGATGTAGGGGACGTCCTCGATGGCCGCGACCCGGCCGGACTCCAGCGCGGTGACGCGGGCCGAGGCGTCGGACAGCAGCCGCCAGACCATGTTCTCGGCCTTGGCGGGGCGGGTGCCGTTGTACTTGTCCCACCGCTCGAAGACGATCTTGTCTTCCTTGGTGGCCTCGATCAGCCGGTACGGGCCCGATCCGACGGGCTTGGCGTCGAAGGCCGTCTTGTCCTTCTCCACGATGGCCTTGGGCACGATCTTGACGACCGCGAGCCGCTCCTTGAGCAGCGGGAAGGCGTACTTGAGCTTGATCTCCACGGTCCTGGCGTCGGCCGCGGCGACGCTCTCGACGAACGGGATGAACTGCACCATGAGCGAGGCGTTCGCCGGGTCCATCACGCGCTGGAAGCTGAAGGCCACGTCCTCGGCCGTCACGGCGGAGCCGTCGTGGAAGGTCGCGCCCTCGCGGAGCGTGACCTTGTAGGCCGTGTCGGAGGTCTTCTCCAGCTCGCCGGCGGCGAGCGCGGCGTACGGCGCGCGGGTCACCGGGTCGAGGTCGAAGAGTGCCTCGAAGACGTGCATGTTGGCGGCGACCGGCGTGGCGCCGGAGGAGGTCATCGGGTCGAAGCCGGTGGACAGCGCGTAGGAGATGCCCGCCTCGATGGTGTCGGCGGCGGCCGACGGCGCCGCGCTCCCGGTGGAGGCCGGGCCCGAGCAGGCGGCCAGCGAGCCGGTGAACGCGGCGGCCGCGCTCACGGCCCCGGCGAACCGCAGGAACCCGCGGCGGTCCATGGGCGCGGCGGTGGGATGATTCACGTCGTCCACTCCTTCGTGATCTCGGCCGTCCGGGAGGCCGTAGGGGGGTCAACGGCAATCATATGACGTCTGATGTCTGATGCCGATATGGTGGGAATGTAGAGGGCACCCCAGGAAAGGGCAAGAGGTTGGTCGAGATCGAGTCCGTCCCGCGGCGTACGCGCGGAACGATGTTGCGCCAGCACGAGGTCGCCGAACGCATCAAGCAGTACATCCTGCAGAACCGCCTGGGGCCGGGCGACCCGCTGCCGACCGAGGCGGAGCTGTGCGACGCCGTGGGGGCCAGCCGCTCCAGCGTCCGCGAGGCGATCAAGACCCTCACCGCCCTCGACATCGTCGAGGTACGGCACGGCCACGGGACCTACGTCGGCCGGCTCTCCCTCGCCGCGCTCGTGGAGAGCCTGACCTTCCGGGGGCTGCTCAGCCGGGCCGACGACCTGCGGGTCCTGTCCGAGCTGGTCGAGGTCCGCCAGACCATCGAGCAGGGACTGGCCGGACCGATCGTCGCCGCCTTCGACGAGTCCCTCCGCCGCGAACTGCTCGACCTCGCCGACCAGATGGCCGAGCGGGCGGCCCGGGGCGAGTCCTTCGTCGAGCAGGACCGCGAGTTCCACCTGCTGCTCATGGAGCCGCTGGGCAACGAGCTGATCACCCAGCTGACCGCCGCCTTCTGGGACGTGCACGCCATCGTCGCGCGCACGCTGGAGGTGTCCCCCGAGTCGGTCCGGGAGACCGTCGACGCGCACCACGCGATCGTCCGCGCTGCCGCGGCCGGCGACGTCGCCGCGTTCACCCGGGCCGTCGAGGCCCACTACGCCCCCGTCAAACGGCGGCTGCAGGAGGGGCGGGGACCGGGCGGCGCGCACGCCTGACCTCCGCTTCCCCCGCGGTCATCCGCCCGCGGGCGCGAACCTCTCGCCTCCGACGACCCGCAGCAGTTCCAGCCGCTCCGCGCCGCCCGTCCCCGGCCGGGGCGTGAAGACGACCAGGCGCTGGTCCTCCTCCGGGGCGAGCAGGACCTCGCAGTCCAGCTCGACCGGCCCGACCAGCGGGTGCAGGAGCCGCATCCGGCTGCACCGGCGCACGCCGACCTCGTGCCGCTCCCACAGCGAGCGGAACTCCTCGCTGGCCGCGCGGAGCCGCCCGACCAGCCGGGCCGCGGCCGGGTCCCCCGGCCTGCGGGCGACGGCCGCCCGCAGGTCGGCGACGTGCACCCGGCCGCGCAGCGCGTGCTCCTCCGGGGGATGGGCCGCACGGGCCGCGGGATCGGTGAACCAGCGCCACACCAGGTTGCGGCCGTGCTCGGAGACCGTGCACACCCCTCCGAGCAGGGCCCGGGCCATCGCGTTCTGGGCGAGCACGTCCCCCAGGTCGCCGACCACCTGCGCCGGCGTGCCGGTGAGCTGGTCGAGCAGGCGGAGCAGGCCGGGCCGTACGTGCTCGCCCGCCCGGTGGCCGGCGGGCGGGCGGTGGCCCGCCAGCAGGTACAGGTGGTCGCGCTCGTCGGCGTCCAGCCGCAGCGCGCGGGCGAGCGAGGCGAGCATCTGCTCCGACGGCTGCGGGCTGCGGCGCTGCTCCAGCCGGGTGTAGTAGTCGGCCGACATCCCGGCGAGCCCGGCGACCTCCTCGCGCCGCAGCCCCGGCGTGCGGCGCCTGGCCCCCTCGGCCAGCCCCGCCTCGGCCGGGCGGAGCCGCTCGCGGGAGCGTCGCAGGAAGTCGGCGAGTTCACGGCGGTCCATGGGCATACGGAGATCATCCCGGATCGCCCGTCCCCCATCCAGGGACCGCCGGTCCCCGGCAGAGCGCTCCTCTCCCGGCCGGCGTGCCGCGGCGGCATCGTCGTCGGTGTCCAGAGCGTCACACCCGGGAAGAGAGAAGACCGCCATGCCCACCGTCACCGCCGGCGACACCCGCGTCCACTACACCCGCGCCGGCACCGGACCGGCCCTCGTCCTGGTGCACGGCACCGGCTCCGCGGGCGCCGGGCTGACCTGGGGGCGGCTCGTGCACCGGTTCGCCGACCGGCACACCGTGATCACCCCCGACCTGTCCGGCGCCGGGCGCACCGCCGACGGCGGAGGCCCCCTCACGGTCGAGGGCCTGGCCGACCAGGTCGCCGCCGTCATCGAGCACGCCGGGGCCGGCACGGCCGACGTCCTCGGCTTCTCCCTCGGCGCGCCGGTGGCCGCCGCGGTCGCGGCCTCCCGCCCCGCGCTGGTGCGGCGGCTGGTCATGGTCGCCGGATGGACCCGCACGGACGCCGACGAGTACATGCGCAACCTGTTCACCCTGCTGCGGCGGCTGGGGGACCTGGACGCCGACGCGTTCGGCCGGCTGCTGACGATGACCGGTTTCAGCCGGGGCTTCCTCGACGCGATCGGCCGGCAGGGGGTCGAGGAGCTGGTCTCCAACGTGCCGCCCACGCCCGGCACCCTGCGCCACGTCGACCTCGACGCGCGGGTGGACATCGGCCCGCTGCTGCCGCTCGTCCGGGCCCGGACGCTGGTCGTCGGCTGCGCGCAGGACGCCACCGTGCCGGTGGCCCGCAGCCGCGAGCTGCACGCGGCGATACCGGGCAGCGCCTACGCGGAGATCGACGCGGGCCACGTCGCCTTCTTCGAGAAGCCCGACGAGTTCGTGAAACTGGTCCGGGACTTCGTCCAGGCCCCCTGATCCGGCGCCGCCGGCCTGCCCCTCCCCGGTCCGGCGCATGCGCCCCTCCCTTTCGGGTATGCCCGGCTCTGATGACCTGACCTGGGAGAACACGGCCGGCCGGGCGCGCCCGGCCGTACCGACCGACTCGTGTGGGGGGACACCATGCCGGACCTGAGAACGTCCGATTCGGATGACCGCCGGCGCCCGGACGCGGGCCCGCAGAACCCCGGCGGCTGCCGGGACCTGCAGAGCCCGCTCGCCCAGTCGCCGGACGCCCAGCCCGAGGTGGACCCCGAGGGCGGCGTGTGGGTGGACCCGCACGCTCCGGGGGCCGACTCGCCGGACGACGTGGAGGAGCCCTCCGACCGCTGACCGCACGGCGGGGCCCGGCCGGATGGCCGGGCCCCGCCGCGTTCAGGTCTCCGTCGGTCTCTCGTAGCCCTCGTCCTGCCCGTAGACCCGGTGGTCCGGATCGTCCTCGGGCTGGTTGGCCGGGTCGGTGGGAGAAGGCGTGGCCTCACCCGCGATGTCCGGCTCGTCGTGCACCTCGGGGTGCTCCCGGCGGTCGGCGAGCGGCCGGTCCTCCCCATCGGGTCGCGACATGTCTCCTCCTCGTCGGTGTCCTGCTCGACTCCTCGCCGGTGTCCTGCCCGACAAACCTCGCAGATCCACCGCCGATGCCGAGCGGGTGAGATTCGGCATGAATTCGATGGGTAATTAGCTCGTCACAGTGTGCGACCGCGCCGCCGGTGTTCCCCGCGGTTCCCGGTGAGGCACCGACCACGTGGAGACGAGTGATGACCACCTACAGACAGCCCGCAGAGGAGCCGCTGACCTCGCCGCTGGCCCCGGTGCACCGGCGCCGCACGGGCGCCGTGATCGCGTCGTGGCTGACCTCCACCGACCACAAGGTGATCGGCTACCTCTATCTGATCACCTCGTTCGTGTTCTTCACGCTCGCCGGCATCATGGCGCTGGTCATCCGCGCCGAGCTGGCCCAGCCGGGCATGCAGCTGGTCAACCAGCTCCAGTACAACCAGCTGTTCACCATGCACGGCGCGGCCATGCTGCTGCTCTTCGCGACCCCGCTGTTCGCGGGGTTCGCCAACGTGATCATGCCGCTGCAGATCGGCTCGCCGGACGTGGCCTTCCCCCGGCTGAACATGGTCAGCTACTGGCTGTTCCTGTTCGGCGGCCTCATCGCGATGTCCGGCTTCTTCACCACCGGCGGCGCGGCGGACTTCGGCTGGACGGCCTACACGACGCTCTCCGACGACACCTTCTCCCCCCAGGCCGGCGGCGACCTGTGGATCGCGGGGCTGGTGATGGCCGGTCTGGGCACCATCCTCGGCTCGGTCAACTTCATCACCACGATCATCTGCATGCGCGCCCCGGGCCTGACGATGTTCCGGATGGCCATCTTCACCTGGAACGTGCTGCTCACCTCGATGCTGGTGCTGATGGTCTTCCCGGTGCTCGCCGCCGCCCTGCTGGCCCTGTACGCCGACCGCAACCTCGCCATGCACATCTTCGACCCCCAGACCGGCGGACCGATGCTCTACCAGCACCTGTTCTGGTTCTTCGGCCACCCCGAGGTCTACGTCATCGCGCTGCCGTTCTTCGGCATCATCACCGAGGTCATCCCGGTCTTCAGCCGCAAGCCGGTCTTCGGCTACGTCGGCCTGGTCGGCGCGACCATCGCGATCGCGGGCCTGTCGATGACCGTCTGGGCGCACCACATGTTCCCGACCGGGCAGGTGCTGCTCCCGTTCTTCTCCTTCATGACGTTCCTGATCGCGGTCCCGACCGGCGTGAAGTTCTTCAACTGGATCGGCACCATGTGGCGGGGGCACGTCACACTGCAGTCGCCGATGCTGTTCGCCGTCGGCTTCCTGGTCACCTTCCTGTTCGGCGGCCTGACCGGCGTCATCCTGGCCTCGCCGCCGCTGGACTTCCACGTGCACGACTCCTACTTCGTGGTGGCCCACTTCCACTACGTCGTCTTCGGCACCGTGGTCTTCGCGATGTTCGCCGGCTTCTACTTCTGGTGGCCGAAGATGACCGGCCGGATGCTCGACGACAGGCTCGGCAAGTGGCACTTCTGGCTGCTGTTCATCGGCTTCCACACCACCTTCCTGGTCCAGCACTGGCTCGGCGCGCAGGGCTTCCCGCGCCGCTACGCGGACTACAGCCCGATCGACGGCTTCACCGACCTGAACATGGTCTCCTCGATCGGCGCCCTCATCCTGGGCGCCTCCACCCTGCCGTTCCTCTACAACGTCTGGAAGACCGCCCGCCACGCGCCGCGGGTGACCGTGGACGACCCGTGGGGCTACGGCAACTCGCTGGAGTGGGCCACCTCCTGCCCGCCGCCCCGGCACAACTTCACCTCCATCCCCACCATCCGCTCCGAGCGGCCCGCCTTCGACCTGCACCACCCGAAGATCGCCGCCCAGGCGCAGCCGCGCCAGCTCGACCCGACCAAGCCCTCCGAGGAGATCTGACTCCGCTCCGGCTGTTACCACCACAGCCCGCTGGGCAGCGGGAGACGGTAGGGGGAAACAGCAGGAAGGAGTCGCTGTGAGCGAGCGCATACCGGAGCAGGATCCGCACTCGCGGTTCGAGGACGAGGGCATTCCGGACCTCCAGGACGGCACTCCGCAGCAGCAGTGGGCGGTGGACCCGCAGGAGGCCCCGCTGCCCGGAGACCATCCGGTCGCGGTCGAGGAGTTCGGGACCACCGTCGACGAGCAGATCCAGGGCGAGTCCCTGGACGGCCGCCTGGACCGGGAGGTCCCCGAGGAGCAGCCGGTGTTCGGGACCGGCGAGAGTGCCGGGACGGCGGCCGGCGCGGCCGGCGGGACCGGCGCCGGGGGCGGGCTGGACCCGGAGATCCCGGACGACCTCGACGGCGGGGTGAGCGAGACGAGCGGGCTCGGCGTGGGTTCCGATCTCGACACCGGATACGAGCGGGACGACGAGGTCGGCCCGGACTGGTCGGCCCAGCCGGAGGAGCCGTCCGGCGCCGTGTGGGACGAGCCGCGCCCCGCCGGGCGCCTGGTCGACACCGACGAGGGCCTGCGTTCCGACACCGAGAAGGACATGGTCGCCGACGAGGTGGGACCGGACCTCGGCGGCTACACGGCCGAGGAGGCCGCCATGCGGGTGGAGCCCGAATGAGCGCGGAAGGAGACAGGAGGACGATGGGCGAGCAGGAACGCAGGAAGGCGGCCGAGAAGGAGCAGTACAAGGGCACGACCTTCGACCCGGAGCTGCACGACATGGGCGGTGACATCGGCCCCGCCTCGATCCGCGGCTCCAACGCCAAGCCGGGCGGGAGCCCCCGCGACGAGGCCGCGCCCAGGAGCGGCTGGTCCAGGCCGATGGGGTTCATGGCCGGACGCGACGACGAGCAGCCGGGCACGGCCGGCTCGGACGCGGGCTCGGTGGCCGCGCGGACCGACGAGCGCGACCACGTCGAGACGGTCGCCGGTCCCGGCCCCTCCCCCATGCCGGAGGGTTTCGAGGGGCCGTTCGACGACCCGGAGGACGCCTCCCGGCGGGCGAGGGGGCCGGTGGAGACCGGGCCCGAGGACGACGCGCCCCGCGGCACCCGGCCGCAGGAGCCTCCGGGCGGGCACGTGGGGGCCGACCTGGACTGGGTGGCCGGGGACACCGACGACCCCGACGGCGGTTCCGGCCGGACCGAGGCCGACGACGGGGGCTACCTCCCCGGGGAGGGGACGGGACGTCCGCTCCCCTGACCCTTCCGCCGGCCTCTCCGTGCCGTCCGTGCGAGCGGCGGGCGGCACGGTGGTCCGTCCGGAGCGATCCCAGACGAACACCATGAAAAGGTGAGATTCCACTCCTTGTTCTGATTCGGGTGCCAAAATTCGGCGATCCTCATGCGGGCGTGGCGTGATCACGAAACGGAGGGGAATTCGTCCTACTGGCTGGAGAAACAGCCGGTAGGTGCTCCCCCTCCTCTCTTGGACGGCCATGTCACCTCTCAGCAGCGCCACCTCGACCGCCCAGACGTCCTGCCGCGCGGGGCTTCCGCCCGGCGGTGACACGCCATGAGCCTGTCGCGGCGCGAGAACCAGATCCTCGCGGAGATCGAGCAGGCGCTGCGCAGGCAGGACCGGGCCTTCGCCTCCCGCATGGACGCGCTGAACGCGGCCCGTCCCGAGGGCGGCCGCTGGGAGCGCTTCGGCTACAACGCCAGCCGCCGGGAGTTCGTCTGCGTCGTCGCCGCCACGTTCATCCTGACCGCCGTACTGGTGGTCCTCACCCTCGCGCTGCCGGACCGCTCGTGCACGCTGCGGACCTCCGCCTCCGCCGGGCCGTCCACCTCCGCCGTCCCGGCGATGACCGAGGTCCGCAGACCCGCCTGCCGCCCCTGAGGGCCCTGAGCCCTGGGGGTCCCTGGGGGTCCTGGGGTCCTGGGGGTCCTGGGGGCCGTCAGCAGGAGGAGAAGGCCCGGCGCACCACGCCCCGGACCACCTCGGCGGGCCGTTGCTGCTCACCGTGGAGTGAGGTCAGCACGACCAGGGCGCCGGTGAGACCCGGCACCACCCACTGCATGACGCGCAACCGCTGCTGCACCCGCGCGATCTCCCGCGGGGTGTCCTCGTCGGGCTTCACCGCGCCCTCCGCGGGCACGTCGCCCGCCCGGTCGAGCTCGGCGCCGAGCTTCCTGCTGTAGGCGGTGGCGGCCAGCGCCGCGCCGGTCACGACCCCCTTCGCCACGGAACTGGCCACCACTCCCTGCTGGGCGGCCACCCTGCCCTTGTTGGCCAGCAGCAGCCCCGCCGATCCGACGAGGTTCATGGCGATGCCCAGCGCGTTGACCGGCGCCCACCGGTTCCATCCGGCGTTCGCCACCCGGGTGCGCTCGCGCCGGTCGCTCACCTGTGAGGCGGCCCCGTTCAAGGCGACGGCGCCCATCAGCGCGCCGCCGAACCAGAGCGCCGTCCCGATGTCGTGCACGGCGCGCACGACCGTGTTGCGTTGCATGTGATCCCCCTGCCGTCGCCGGTGAAGGCGTGGCCTCCCCTGCGGAGACCGCCGTGACGCCATCGCGACGAAGGGTTGCCTACCCGTGTCAGGGGCGCGGTCCGCGCCCCTGCCGTTTCCTGGAGTGATTCCTGGAACACGGTTGGGGCGCGGACCGGTCCCGCCCGCCGCCGGGCTCCCCGGTGCGGGGATCAGGCCCGGCCGGGCGGACCTGTCAGGCGACCCGGACCTCGACCTCCGCGCCGCCCAGCAGCGCCTTGGAGTACGGGCAGTGCCGGTGCGCCTGCCCGGCGAGACGCTCGGCGGTGTCCCGGTCGACCTTCGGCATGCGGACCGTCACCTCGACGCCGATCGCGTAGTCGTCGCTCTTGCCGCGCTTGCGCAGCTCCACGGCCGCCTCGACGCAGGCGTCGGCGGTGTCCGCACCGCTCCGCCCGGCGACGAGCTCGAGGGAGCTGTGGAAGCAGGCCGCGTACGCCGCGGCCATGAGCTGTTCCGGGTTGGGCGCGCCGCCGGGGCCGCCGAGCTGCCGCGGCGCCCTCATCTCGAGGTCGAGCAGCCCGTCGTCCGACGCCACCCGGCCGGCCCTGCCGCCTCCCGAGGAGGCCCGGGCGGTGTAGAGGGTGACGTAGCCGTCAGAACCCTCACGGCCCTCACGGCCCTCCCGGCCCTCGCCGCCGCGGGCCCGGCCGGGGCCGGGCGCGGACCGCGAACGGTCCGGGGCGGTCTCGGCCTCGACGCCGGGCCCCGAGTAGTCGGGTCCCACCACCCGCAGCGGCCTGTCCATCACCGTGCCTCCCGGCCGATCCCGGCCGGTCCTCACGTCATCGTCCATGGGTTGGTCCCCCGATCTTCCCCGCCCGGGACGGGCCTGGCTCCGGCCGTGTCCTGCCGTCCCGGGCCCGGACCTGCATGACACGGCCGGGATCTGCGGATACCTACCCGAGGGGGGAGAGACGACACGGCTCCGTGATCACGATGCCGCCGCACCCGGGGCACCGCCGCGGCACTCAGCCGCTCAGGTCCCGGACGGCGTTCTCGAGCCGCTCCAGCAGCAGGTCCACCTGCTCCTCGGTGATGGTGCCGCCCCCGCCGAGGTGCCGGTCCAGGTCGCGCCGGCGCGCCACGACGAGCCTGCGGTGCTCCTCGTCGATCTGCGCGTCGGACAGGACCATGCAGTCGCCCCGGACGAACACCAGGGCCGTGTCGGGATCGGAAGACTCCAGCAGCCGCCGGACGCAGTCCCGCTCGATGAGTGCCATCGCACACCTCCTCGCCCGCGCGCCGGAGACCCTCCCCCGCGCGGTGTTCCTGCGGACCGATCCCGTTCCCGCTCATGGCCGGATAACCCGCTAAAGCGGGATAAAAGTGAACAAAAAGCGTGCGTGAGGCGGAATCCGCCGGGTAGGGCATGCGCCATGGCTGAGGAGAAGAAGAGTCCCAAGCAGCTCGCCGAGGAACTCGCCACGAACGCGGGCGACGACCCCCGCTTCAAGGACCGCACCCCCGGCGTCCGGGCTCCCCGGAAGATCTCCCGTGAGCAGGCGGACGCCGACATCGCCGGCCGTACCGGCGGGATCGGCACCTCGGGCGGGGGCGGCCCCGGCGGTACGGCGGGGCAGCCGCCGACCGGCCGGGTGCCGGACGACGAGCTGGCCGACACCACTCTGGGCATCGGCCCCACCCCGACCGGGGAGGACGACGAGGAGTTCCGCTGAGGGTCTCGCCGGCGCGGAGTCCCGCCGGGAGCCCCACCGGCGCGCGGCGGCGGAACGTCCTCGTCCGCCCGGCCCGCACCCGGCCCAGGCGAGAGGCCCAGGCGAGGCTCAGGCGAGACAGCGCAGCTCGTCCCTGAGCTCGTGGTCGAGCCTGTCGTCGAGCTCGCGGTCGAGCGGGTGGTCCTCCGGGAGCCTGCCGACCGTCGCCTCGACGAAGACCGGGGCGGGCACCTGCGCGCACACCCCGTGCGCGCACACCCAGATGCGCTCGGCGGTCACCTCGACCTGGACCCCCGGGTCCCGCTCGCAGAGCGCGAAGACCCCCACCTCGGTCCGCCACCAGATCCGGTGGTCGAACTCCTCCTCCGCCGCCGGCGCCCCCACGTCGTCGGCGTGCGTGGCGTACTCGGAGGCGTAGTGGAAGGCCTGCAGGCCCACCGGGTACGGCCCGGCGGAGGTCGGCAGCAGCGCGTCCCCGCCGAGCGCGCGCATGCGTTCGCGGGTCTCCCCGTTGCGGTGCCGCCACTCGGCGAGCACGTCCTCCACCGGCAGGTCTCGGCGGCGCCGCACGCACCAGTCGTTGAAGCCGTTCAGCCCGCCCTCGACGCCCTCGCGCTCCAGCATCGCGTGGAACCCGGCGATGTCGTCGTCCAGGCAGGCGTGGTTGTAGAGCTCCTCCCCGGCGAGGTGGGCCAGGACGTCCCGCACCGACCAGCCCGCGCACCGGGAGGGGCGGTTCCAACCCGCGGCGTCGAGCCGGGAGAAGTGGCGGTCCAGGCGCGCGGCCTCCGCGTCGAAGAGATCGAATGGGTTGATATTTGCTAATTCGTCCGGTTCTCTGGCCATGTCGACAGTGATACCCCGGGGCGCCGCTCCGCAACGGCGCCCCGGGGATCAGTGGCCGGCGACCCGGGGAAGGGCCGGACCGCCGGGGCCCTAACGGTGGACACGGCCGAGGGGCGTCCGCGCCGGGTGCGACGGCGGGCGCGACCGCGAGCGGAGCGGGCCGGTCGCCGCCGCCGCGGTGAGCGGCAGCCGGCGGGACGCGGCCGGGGCTCCGGGACGGGCGCACGGCGCCTCCTCGACAGGGACCAGCAGGGGTCAAGCAGGGGGACACGCTCCGGGGAGCGCTCTCGGAGCAGAGAGTCCCCCCTCCCCCGATCCTTTGTCAAGCACGCGGCTAACCGTCGTGTAACGATCCGCACTCCCAGCGGAAGATGTCCGACTACCTCTGGGAGCGCTCCCTCGATTCTCCAAAGATCTCATATCACCCGCTTCTATCTGCTCTTACACGGGAAGTCCTGAGGGAGCGTTCTCCTGATCAGCGGATCCCGGACCCCGCCCGGTAACGGCGATCGTTACCCCGGCGGGCGTTGACATGCGACGCCGGAGAGAACAACCTCTCCAGGGAGCGCTCTCTTCATGATCGTTTTTCTGGACCCTGGGAGGGTTCCATGGGCAAGCTCCGCCCCCTCGCCCCGATGCTCGCCGCCGTCGCGCTGACCGTGGCCGCGGCCGCCTGCGGCAGCGGCGGCGACACCGCCGCCGACACCGCCTCCGGCGCCCCGGCCGAGAAGATCAAGCTGACCGTCGGCCTGTTCAGCGACTTCCACTTCGCGCCGCTGTACGAGGAGTTCAAGAAGACGCACCCCAACGTGGAGATCGTCGAGCGCCGCGCGCAGTTCAACGACCACCACACCAACCTCGTCACGCAGCTGGCCACCGGGGCGGGCGCCGCCGACGTCGTGGCGGTGGAGAGCGGCTACGTCGCCACCTTCACCCCGCTGCCCGGCAAGTTCCACAACCTCAAGGACTACGGCCTGGACAAGCGGCAGGGCGAGTACCTCGACTGGAAGTGGCAGCAGGGCGTCTCCAACGACGGCTCCGCCCTCCTCGGCCTGGGCACCGACGTCGGCGGCCTGGCCATGTGCTACCGCCCCGACCTGTTCGAGAAGGCCGGCCTGCCCACCGACCGCGACGAGGTCTCGAAGCTCTGGCCCACCTGGGAGCAGTACATCGAGACGGGCAGGAAGTTCGCCGCGGCGAAGGTCGAGGGCGCCGCGTTCACCGACGGCTCGGGAGAGCACTTCCGCGCCATGGTCGAGCAGGCCCCGGTCGGCTACTACGACGACCAGTACAACGTCGTCGCCGCCACCAACCCGGACGTGAAGAAGGCCTTCGACCTGTCGGTCCAGATGATCGACGCGGGCCTGTCGGCCAAGCTCGCCGCCTTCAGCCCGCCGTGGAACACCGGCATCGCCAAGGGCAGCTTCGCCACCATGGTCTGCCCCGCCTGGAAGACCGGCACGATCAAGGACCAGAAGCCCGGCGAGGGCACCTGGGACATCGCCGCGGTGCCCGGCGGCGGCGGCAACCAGGGCGGCACCCACCTGATGCTGCCCAAGCAGGGCAAGCACCCCAAGGAGGCCGCCGAGCTGATCGACCTGCTGACCAGCAAGGAGAGCCAGATCAAGCTCTTCAAGGAGGCCAGCGCGCTGCCCTCACTGCCCGCCCTCTACGACGACCCCGCCGTGGCCGAGTACGTCAACCCGTACTTCGGCAACGCCCCGATCGGCAAGATCTTCACCGGCGCGGCCAAGTCCCTCAAGCCGCAGAAGGTCGGTCCCAAGGCCGGCGACATCTTCAAGGCGTTCGGCGACGCCCTGCAGCGCGTCGAGCAGGGCAAGCAGAAGCCCGACGAGTCCTGGGCCCAGGCGCTCAAGGACATCGAGAAGATCAAGTAATCCCTCGACGATCCGAGAGGAGCCGCCATGGCCACGCGCGCACCGGACCGCCCGGCGGCGGCCCCACCGGGCAGGCCGGTGCGGGCCGGCCACGGCCCCCGCCGGGCCCTGTACCGCCAGTGGGTCCACCGCCTCGACACCAAGGGCTCGCCCTACGCCTACGTGACGCCGTTCTTCCTGCTGTTCTCCGCCTTCGGGCTCTTCCCGCTGGCCTACACCGCCTGGGTGAGCCTGCACGAGTGGACGTTGCTGGAGGACGAGCACGAGTTCGTCGGCCTGGATAACTTCAGCACGCTGCTGGCCGACGACTACTTCTGGAACGCCACCTTCAACACCCTGTCCATCGGGGTGCTGTCCACCGTGCCGCAGCTGGTGCTGGCCATCTGGCTGGCCCATCTGCTCAACCGGCCGCTGCGGGCGCAGACGCTCTTCCGCGTCACGCTGCTGCTGCCCAACGTGACCAGCGTGGTGGCGGTGGTGGTGATCTTCAGCCAGCTGTTCGGCCGCGACTTCGGCCTGATCAACTGGGTGCTCTCCCTGGCCGGGGTGGACCCGATCGCCTGGAACGAGGGCACGGCCAGCTCGCACGCCGCCATCTCCGTCATGATCATGTGGCGGTGGACGGGCTACAACGCGCTGATCTTCCTGGCCGCGATGCAGGCCGTACCGCGCGAGCTGTACGAGGCGGCCACCATCGACGGGGCGGGCGAGCTCACCCAGCTCCGCAGGATCACCATCCCGATGATCAAACCCACGATCGTCTTCGTGGTGATCACCTCGACGATCGGCGCCATGCAGATCCTCGCCGAGCCGCTGCTGTTCGGCACCTACAGCGTCTCGGGCGGGCCCGACCGGCAGTACCAGACGCTCGCGCTGTTCATCTACGAGAACTTCACCAAGCTCAACTTCGGCTACGCCTCGGCCATCTCCTGGATGATGTTCCTCTTCATCGTGCTGGCCGCCGGCGTCAACTACCTGCTCACCCGCCGCACGAAGGGAGGCCTGACGTGACCGCCGTCGCGCGGGCGAAGCCCGGACGGGTCCGGCGCCGCGCCGGCGGCGCCGGCCGGCTCACCTATCTCACCCTGCTGGCGGTGGCGTTCTTCTCGGCGCTCCCGCTCTACTACAGCGTCGTGGTGGCCTCCCGCGACAACGCGGCCCTGGCCGAGGTGCCGCCGCCGCTGCTGCCCGGCGGGAACTTCTTCGCCAACGTGGCCCGGGTCTTCGACACCGTGCCCTTCGCCCTGGCGATGCTCAACTCCGTCCTGGTGGCCGGGTCGATCGCCCTGGCGGTGATGTTCCTGTCCACCCTGGCCGGGTTCGCCTTCGCCAAGCTGCGCTTCCGCGGCCGCAACGCGCTGCTGCTGCTCACCGTGGCGACCATGATGGTCCCCTCGCAGCTGGGCATCATCCCGCTCTACATGCTCATGGTGAAGCTGGAGTGGACCGGGAGCATGTACGCGCTGGTCGTGCCCGCGCTGGTCAACGCGTTCGGCGTCTTCTTCATGACGCAGTTCCTGTCGCGGGCCCTGCCGACCGAGCTGCTGGAGGCCGGCCGGGTCGACGGCTGCAGCACCTGGGGTCTGTTCTGGCACGTGGTACTCCCGGTCGCCCGCCCGGCGGCGGCCGTGCTCGGCATGCTCACCTTCATGTCGGCCTGGAACGACTACTTCTGGCCGCTGGTCGTCCTCACCCCGGAGAACCCGACGGTGCAGGTCGCCCTGTCCACCCTGGCCGCCGGCTACGTCAACGACTACGTGCTCGGCCTGGCCGGCACCGCGCTCGGCACGCTGCCGCTGGTCATCGTGTTCGGCCTGCTCGGCAAGCAGATCATCGGAGGAATCATGCAAGGAGCCGTCAAGGGATGACCGTCGTCAACACCCGGGGGACCGCGCCCTCGTACCTGACCGAGGGGCGGGCGGACTTCCCCGCGGGCTTCGTCTGGGGCGCCGCGACGGCGTCCTACCAGATCGAGGGCGCCGCCGCGGCGGACGGCCGCGGGCCCTCCATCTGGGACACCTTCTCCCACACGCCCGGCAAGGTGGCCGGCGGCGACACCGGCGACGCCGCCTGCGACCACTACCACCGCTACCCGGGCGACGTGCGGCTCATGGCCGAGCTGGGGCTGCACGCCTACCGGTTCTCCGTGGCCTGGCCGCGGATCCAGGCCACGGGCTCCGGCCCGGCCAACCCGGCGGGCCTCGCCTTCTACGACCGGCTCGTCGACGAGCTGCTCGCCGCCGGGATCACCCCGTACGCCACGCTCTACCACTGGGACCTGCCGCAGGCCCTGCAGGACGCCGGCGGCTGGGCCGAGCGCGGGACCGCCTTCCGGTTCGCCGAGTACGCCGAGCTCGTGCACGCCCGGCTGGGCGACCGGGTCCGCAACTGGGCCACGCTCAACGAGCCGTGGGTGTCGGCCTTCCTCGGCTACGCCTCCGGCGTGCACGCGCCCGGCGTGCAGGACCCGGCCGCCTCCTTCCGCGCCGCCCACCACCTGCTGCTCGGCCACGGGCTGGCGGCCCGGGCGCTGCGCGCGGCGGGGGCCGAGGAGATCACCCTGGTGATCAACTCCTCCCCGGTCGTCACCCCCGCCCAGGTCCACGACCCCGGCGCCCCCGTCACGGAGGCCGACGCCGAGGCGGTGCGCCGGGTGGACGCGCTGCTCACCCGGCAGTTCCTCGACCCGGCGCTGCGCGGGCACTACCCCGCCGAGGTGCTCGAGATCGTGGAACGGCACGGCGGCACGGCGCACATCCTCGACGGCGATCTGGAGACGATCCACCAGCCGATCGACCTGGTCGGGATCAACTACTACAACCCGTGCGTGGTCGAGGCCGGCCCCGGCGAGCCCGCCAACCCGGCCTGGCCCGGCACCGAGGACGTGCGCTTCGGCCCGGCCGAGGCGCCGGTCACCGCGATGGGCTGGCCGATCGTGCCGACCGGCCTGTCCCGCCTGCTGCTGCGCCTGGCGGCCGACTATCCCGAGATCGGCCTGATCGTCACCGAGAACGGCGCGGCCTTCGACGACGCCGTGGGCGACGACGGCCGCGTCCGCGACGCCGACCGGATCGCCTATCTGGACGGGCACCTGCGCGCCGTGCACGCCGCCCTGGAGGGCGGCGCCGATCTGCGCGGCTATATCGTATGGTCACTGCTGGACAACTTCGAGTGGGCCGAGGGCTACCGGCGGAGGTTCGGGATCGTGCACGTCGACTTCGAGACCCAGCGGCGCACCCCCAAGGACAGCGCGTTGTGGTACCGCGACGTCATCCAGCGGAACGGAGTCCGTGGACCGGAATGAAACGACCCACTCTGGAGGCGGTCGCCGCCCGGGCAGGAGTGTCCAAGTCGAGCGTCTCCCGGGTCGTCAACGGCCAGGCCACCGTCACGCCGGAGATCCGCGAGCTGGTCATGCGGGCCGTCAAGGAACTGGGCTACGTGCCCAACCCCGCGGCCCGCAGCCTGGTGACCCAGCGCACGGACGCGGTCGCCGTGATCGTCTCCGACCCCCCTGCCGGGCTCGTCTCCGACGACCCGATGTTCTCCATGGTCGTGCGCGCCGCCAGCCGCGAGCTGGAGGCGGCGGGCAAGCAGGTGGTGCTGATGCTCGCGGGCTCGCCGGAGAGCCACCGGCGGGTGGAGCGGTTCGTCTCGGCCGGGCACGTGGACGGCGTCATGCTCGTGTCGATGCACGGCGCCGATCCGCTGCCGGCCGTGCTGGCCCGGCTGGGCCTGCCGGTGGTCTCCCACGGCCGGCTGGGGGTGCCGGTGGACGTGCCGTACGCCGACAACGACAACCTCGGCGGCGCCGCGCAGGCCGTACGGCACCTGCTGGAGCAGGGGCGGCGGCGGATCGCCACCATCGCCGGGCCGCTGGACATGACCGCCTCCCAGGAGAGGCTCACCGCCTACCGGGAGACGCTGCGCGGCACCGGCCGCCGGTCGATCGTCGCCCTCGGCGACTTCACCCGGGTCTCCGGGGTGGAGGCCATGCGCCAGCTGCTCCAGGACGACCCGGCGCTGGACGCGGTGTTCGCCGCCAACGACCTCATGGCCATCGGCGCGCTGCGGACCCTGCGCGAGGCGGGCCGCCGGGTCCCCGACGACGTGGCGGTCGTGGGCTACGACGACATCGAGGCCTCGCTCTACACCGACCCCCCGCTCACCACGGTGCGCAGCCCCATGGGCGACCAGGCGGTGGCCACGGCGCGCCTCCTGCTCGGTCTGCTGGAGGGCGGTCCGGCGGACTCGGTGGTCCTCCCCGCCGAGCTGGTCGTCCGCGAGTCGGCCTGAGCCCGCTCCCGGCCCCGGGCACGGCGGCCCCGGGCGCCTCCACGCGGCGGGCCGGGCGCCTCCGCGCGGCGGGGCCCGCGTCCCGTGCGCCGGGACGCGGGCCCCTGCGGGGATCACGCGGAGGAGCGCGGCTCAGCCGTACCTGATCGCGTTGGCCACCATCGCGATCAGGATCAGCGCCCCCACGCCGACCACGGCCATGCCGCGGACCGCGGACCAGGCGTCCGCCTTCGCCTTGGGGATCTTGTCCGCGGCGGTCTTCGCCTCCTTGATCGCCGTCCCCCACCCCGCCCAGGTGTCCTTCGTCCGCTGGAAGCGCCGCCCGACGAAGAAGGCGATGAACGCGATCACGATGAGGACGACGACCCTGCCGTCCGAGCTTTCCACGGGCCACCCCCTGCGGGAGAGACAGGTCGAGTTCACTCAACGTACGGCAACACTCACTGTCTGGCCAGGGAGACCGCGAAACGGCCCGGCCCGGGTGCGCGGGGCGCGTCCGGGCCGGGGCGGTGCGGGAGGAGGGCCCGGGGGCCGGGGCGGGCGCGGAGAGGCCCGCCCGGGGAGGGCTCAGGGGGCCGCGATGTGCACGACCTTGGTGTGGGTCATCTCGTCGAGCAGCTCGGGACCGTAGCCGAAGCCCTCTCCGCTCGCCCCGAGGGGCTGCGCCGCGCCGCCCGGCGCCCCGCCGAAGACCGCGTTGACCTTCACCGTGCCGGCGCGCAGCTCCCGCCAGGCCCGCTGCACGTGGGCGAGCGAGGGCGTGAGCACGGTGGCGGCGAGGCCGTACTCCCCGGTGTTGGCGCACGCGATCGCCTCGTCGAAGCTCTCGACCACGCGGACCGCCGCGACCGGCCCGAACGTCTCCTCCGTCATCACCGCCATGTCGTCGGTGCAGCCGGCCAGCACGGTCGCCGGGTAGAAGGCGCCGGGGCCGTCGGGGATCCGGCCGCCGGTCAGCGGGCGCGCTCCCGCGGCCACCGCCGCCCGCACGTGCTCGTGCACGGCCTCGCGGTGCCGCCGGTCGACGAGCGGGCCGAGCGTGGTCGCCTCGTCGAGGCCGGGGCCCATCCGCAGCGCCTCGGCAGCCGCGACGAGACAGGTGGTGAACGGCTCGGCGACCGAGCGGTGCACGTAGATCCGCTCCACCGAGGTGCAGATCTGCCCGGCGTTGGCGAAGCAGCCGAGCGCGGCCTGCGCGGCCGCCCACTTCGGGTCGACCCCCTCGTCCACGATCAGCGGGTCCTTGCCGCCGTTCTCCCGGAGCACCCGGCAGCGGGCCACGGCGGCGATCTCGCGCCCGGCCCGGGTGGAGCCCACGTGGGCGACCAGGTCCACCCCCGGGTGGACGGCGAGCGACGCGCCCGCGCCCGCGTCCCCGGCGACCATGGCGAGCACGCCCGGCGGCAGGTCCTCGGCGAGCAGCTCGACCAGGCGGGCCCCGGTGTGCGGGGTGCGCTCCGACGGCTTGTGCACCACCGTGCTCCCGGTCACCAGGGCGGCGCCGGCCAGGCCGCAGGTGATCGCCACCGGGTCGTTCCACGGTGTGATCACGGCGACGACCCCGCGCGGCTCCCGGACCATCAGGTCGGTGGCGCCCCAGCCGCCCTGCAGGCTGCGCCCGCCGTGCAGCGGGCCCAGCTCGGCGTACTGCTCCAGCGTCCCGGCGCCGGCCTCGACGCCGCCGCGCGCGTCCGCCAGCGGCTTGCCCATCTCCCTGGTCACCAGCAGGGCCAGCTCGCCGGCGTGCTCCCTGATCCGGGCGGCGGCGCGGCGCAGCAGCGCGCCGCGCTCGGCCGGGGCGACGCGCGCCCAGCCGGGGGCGGCCGCGCGCGCCGACCGCACGGCGGCCTCGACGTCCTCGGCGCAGCCGCGCGGGCACTCGCCCACGCGCTCGCCGGTCGCGGGATCGTCCACGGCGATCGCGGCGGTGCTCGCGCTCGCCCGCCACCCGCCGTCCGTGAAAAGCCAGTGCGTTCTCATGGCCGCTCCCTACCCGGCCGGCGGGCGGCAATCTCCCATGCCCGGCCCATGCGGAGTCCAGCCGCCTCCCCGCTTCCCGCGCCTGCGGCGCCCCGCGCACACCGGTCGCACGCCGGCGTCCGCGTCATCTTCCGGGAGAAGCGTCATCTTCCGGGAGAAGACGGGACTCGCGAAGCCGCTCACCGCGCCGATGGGCCGGCCATCCGGACGGGCCGCCGCTCCCGCGGTCCACCGAGGTCAAGCACCGTCCAACGATCCGGGATTCCGGTCCAAATCATGATGGCGGCGGGTTTTCCCGGTTCGGCGCTCGGGAACCACATTCGATTGCAGAGCCGGATATGTCTGAAAAAGCCGCGCGAAGAGGTCGGATGAAGGAACGCGAGAAGCCTCTCCCCCGACTGACCGTCGCCACGGGAGTGATATCCGTCCTTCTGGTGACGTCAGGATTCGTCGGTTATTTCGGGATCGAGAATCTGGGCGAGGCTCTAGCCTTCACCGGCAGGTTCACCGGGGCGCTCTTCGTCATCGCCTCGGCGGTTACGGCCCTGTCGGCGGTCGCGGCCGTCGACCACTGGTTCCGGAGGAGCTACGAGCACTCCGGTCTGATCGTCCTGACCGGCACCGGGATCGCGTTCATGGTGAACTTCCTGCTGATGATCACGATCATCAGGGACGGGGAGAGGAGCCTGCCCACGATCTGCTGGACGGCCCTCGTCGCCGGGTCCGCGTGGGCGCTCTACGCCGTCCACCGGACGGGCATCCCGATTCCGGCACCCGGGAAGTTCGGGATCGCAGCGCTGGTGACCACCCTCGTCGCCGTCGGGGACTTCGGTTACTCCCAGCTGTACGAGCCGTACGAGCAGTCGACGCACGTGGTGCTGGAGGCGGATTTCGGCACCCCGGTGCGCCACCCCGGGATCATCTCACTGCCGGTGAACGTGAAGATCGCGAACAACGGCGAGGTGGGGGTGTACGTCCTGGCGAACGAGTACCAGGTCCTGGGAAGGAAGGCGGCCGTCCACCGGAAGGAGCGCGAGAGGGAGAACTGGCGGTCCGACGCGGCGGACGGCTACCCGGTCTCCCGCTACACGGAGATCAAGTACTTCGACCTGGTCAGGAAGGCGAAGTTCATGGAGGTGTTCGGGGAGTGGCTGAACCCGGGAGAGGAGGTGAACGTCCACCATCTGGTGGAGGTCCCGACCGCGGCCTCCTACGACATCGCACAACTCCAGGCGTTCGCCCTCATCTCGCGGAAGGACAGGATGAGCATCGAAGGCGACCTGTGGGATCCGGTGGAGCTCTCCTGGGAGGATCCCGCGAGGCGCGGAAACGAGTCGGATTTCATCGAGTTCCGCGACAGGATCCACGAGAACAACTCCGTCGCGGAGTTCACGAGGTATCCCCGCTTCCTTCTCATACGGCAGTACGTGAACGAGGGCGTCCTTCCCGAGGTGGCCGTCCTCAGAGAAGGGGAGGACCACCGCGAGATGTCCGATGAGGAATTCAACGACATGGTGACCCGCTACGGACTCATAAGCATCACCACGGGCTGGAAGGAGACGTCCCTTCGAGCGGCCGATCGTTGACGGTCTGCGACCGGAGAACCGGCCCCCGCGCGTTTCCCGCCATGGCGGACCTCCGCGGAGGACTCCGCCGGCCCTCCTCGATCACGCCTGGCCGGTCGCCTTCGCCCTGGACCCGTGGCCCACGGCGCCGGACCGGCGGATCCACCGGTTCCCTACCGTCCGCGAGGCGGTCTCCGCACGGTCTTCCTCTTGGGCGTTCCTCCTCCGGGACACGGGCCGTAGTTGCCCTCGTTGGTGACGGAACCCTGGCCGGAGATCTGGATCGTCCCGGAGAAGCGGATGCACCTCACCTTCGGCTGCATCTTCATCTTCTTCGTCAGGGGGCCGATGTGGCTCTTGTACCTGCCGGCCATCTCCTCCATGTCGAACCGGGTGCCGGTTATCGATCCGAGTCCGACCCGCATCGCGGCGGGCTTCCCCGGAGCGGCCGACTTCACGGTCACGGCGCAGTACTCGCCGGTCCTCTTCCGGTGGAGGAGGTGGACCTTTCCCAGGACCCGGGATCCCGGCTCGTAGTCCACGACTTCTCTGTCCGCGACCTTCCTGAACCCCGCACCACATATCTTCGCGACGTCGGGGGCGGTCTCGGCCGCCACGGCGTCCGCGGTGAGCATTGAGGCCGCGGTGACGACCCCCAGGGCGGTGGCGACGGCTTTCTTCCGGAAGATCTCCATGGGTACGCCCTCGATGTGGTTCCAGGGATTCCTCACGCGTCCTCGGTCCGCGACCCGCGGTGACGAACGGGAGGAAGGGCATGGCCCGCGCGGCCGCGGCGAGGAACCGGCCGCACCGCGCCGGCCGTCTCAGGATCTCCGGCGGGCGGGGCGGAGATCCCTCGGAGGCCGCTGTCCCGCAAATCCTCTGGTTCCAGCCTCGGGCAGCGGACTCCAAGGAGGCAACGACGGCCGCGTAAAGGTTGCCCCTATCTCCGTCCGGCCGCCGAGTGCTGCGGGGACGGACCGCACCGCGCGGCTACCGGGCCTTCACGTGGTAGTGCTCGGGCCGGGGGCGCCGGGTCATCCTGCCGTACCGCACGGTGCTGAACGGCCAGTTGTTGGTGACCCGGCCGGAGGCGGTCTTGTACCAGCTGGTGCAGCCGCCCTGCCAGGACGTACGGCTCAGCGCCTCCTGGACGAGCCGGTCGTAGGCCGCCATCGCCTCCTCCCGCACGTCCATCCAGGCCAGGCGGTGGCGCGTCATGAGCCGCACGCAGCGCAGGATGTGCTCGGCCTGGTGCTCCAGCATCAGCACGATCGAGCTGTGGCCGAGGTTGGTGTTGGGGCCGTACATCATGAACAGGTTCGGGAACCCGGGGACCATCATGCCGAGGAAGGCGAACGCCCCGTCGCTCCACGTCTCGGCGAGCTTGCGCCCGCCCCGGCCGGTCACCTCGACCGGCGCGAGGAACTCCGTGGCGCGGAAGCCGGTCGCGTAGATCAGCGTGTCCGCCTCGTGCAGGCGTCCGTCGGCGGTGCGGATCCCGGTGGGGGTGATCCGCTCGATCGGCTCGGTCACCAGCTCCACGCCGGGGCGGGTGAGCGCGGCGTAGTAGTCGCCGGCGATGACGACCCGCTTGCAGCCGATCGGGTAGTCCGGGGTGAGCCTGCGCCGCAGCTCCGGGTCGCGCACCTCCTCGCGCAGGAACGCGCCCGCCCACCGCCGCTCGGCGATCCGGCCGAGGGCGGGGAAGACGATCGGCAGCATCATCACCTCCTGCCGCCAGAACAGCGACCACCGGTAGGCCCGCCGGAGCCCGGGCACGTACCGCAGCAGCCGGCGCGCCCAGGGCCGGTAGGGGAAGTCGTTCTTGGGCACGACCCACGACGGGGTGCGCTGGAAGGTGGTCAGCTTCCCGGCCGCCGGGGCGATCCTCGGCACGAACTGGGCGGCGGTGGAGCCGTTGCCGATGACCGCCACGGAGCGGCCGGTCAGGTCGTGGTCGTGCCGCCACCACGCCGAGTGGAACGCCGTCCCGGCGAACTCCCCGGCGCCGGGGATGTCCGGCAGGAGGGGGCGGCTGAGCTGGCCCGTCGCGAATACCACGACGTCGGCCTCCTGCTCGGTCCCGTCGGCGAGGGTCAGCCGCCAGGTCCCCGTCCCGTCCTCGAAGCGGGCCGCGGTCACCTCGGTGTTCAGCCGCAGGTGCGGGCGCAGGCCGTAGGAGCCGGCGCAGCGCCGCAGGTACGCCAGGATCTCGGCCTGCTCCGGGTAGCGGCGGCTCCATCGCGTCGAGGGCGCGAACGAGAAGGAGTACAGGTAGGACGGCACGTCACAGCTGAGGCCGGGATAGGTGTTGGCCAGCCAGGTGCCGCCGACGTCCTCCGCACCGTCGTAGACCGTGAAGGACTCGACGCCGGCTCCCTTCAGCCGGATGGCCATGCCCAGGCCGCCGAAGCCTGCGCCGATGATCGCTATACGGGGGCTGTTCGCCATCAGCTTCCCTCCACGGGACCGGGATCCGCCTGTGCCCCGATCATCGCGGCCCTCTCCCGGTCCGTCGAGAGCAAATCCGAACGTCGTTCAGTTTTCCGGGAGGCGCGGGACGGCCGCGCGGCCCGGGCGAGCCGTACGGCCGCGGAGCCTCCGGCGACGGCGGCGGCCGCCAGGCAGAGCCGGGCGAACCAGTCGCCCCAGCGGGTGTAGAGGGTGCCCGTCCCGCCGGCCGGGACGGCCGCGACGACGGTCGTGAGCGCGCGGCTCCCGGCCCCCCGCTCGGCGAGCACGCGCCCGTACGGGTCGCTCGCCGTCAGGTCGCCGTTCGCGGCGCTGCGTGCGACCGAGAAGCCGTTCTCCACCCCCCGCACCACCGCGGGCCGGGAGTGGTGCCAGGCGTCGCGGTCGAAGTCCCAGGCGGGCACGAGCATGATCCGGGCGCCGCTCCGGCGGTACTCGCGGGCCAGGCCCGGGAAGTCCAGGTCCCGGCAGATCGCCACGCCCGAACCGCCGGCGACCAGGATCCGGTCCCCCGGCCGGTACGGCTCGACGCCGGGCACCATGTGCCGCTTGTGGTAGACCCGCGGCCCGCCTCCGGAGGCGGGCAGGAGCACGGCCGTGTTGCGGGCGGCGTCGGTGACGATCACTCCGGCCACGATGTCCAGCCGCCGGTCGCGGGCCAGCTCCGCCAGCGGACCGGTGATCCGCGCGAGGTTCGCCGTGTCGGTGACGAAGGCCCCCTCGGCCAGCACCGCCGTCTCCGTGCCCGGAGGCAGGGCGCGCAGGCGCGCCAGCACGTCGGCGAGCTTCCGCCGTCCTCGCGGCGTGTCCACCGGCGCCCAGTCGCCGCGCTGCCCCGCGGCCAGCAGCGCCACGGTCCGCCGCGGGCCCGGAGGCTCGGCGAGCCGCACGGCCCCGTACCCGGCCGCCGCGGCGAGCAGGAGCAGCGCCACGAGAGCGGTGCCCAGCCGGGCGCGCCGCGCCGCCCCCGGGGCGCAGAGCGCGGCGGCGGCCGCCGGCACGCCCGTCAGCGCGAACGTGACGCCCCACACGCCGGTGAGGGAGGCGAGCTGGATCACCGGGAGCACGCCGGCCTGGGTGTAGGCCAGGCTCCACAGCGCCCCGTGCGGTCCGAGGACCGACATCAGGTACTCGCCGCTCACCCAGATCACGGGCACGGACAGCGCCGCCCGGCCCGGCCGGCCCCGCCGCGCGAGAGCGCGGAAGGCCAGCACCGCCGCGACCGCGAGCAGCGCCGGAGCGGTCACGACGGCCACCGCGGCCGGAAGCGGCGTCTCCAGCTGCTCCCGGTGGAAGCTCCACATGTTCAGCCCGCCGGCGGCCCAGGCCGCGAACGCCGCGCCGGCCGCGGCGGGAGCGGGCGCCCGCGGCGCGAGCAGCAGGACCGGGAGCGGCGCGAGCCAGGTCAGCCAGGGGACCGGGGTGAGCCCGGTGCCGTGGAAGAGCAGGCCCGCGGAGAGAGCCGCGGAGAGGACGGCCGCGGGGACGGCGGAGAGGGCCGCGGCGGGAACGGGTGGCGGGCGCATCGGAATCTCCTCGGGAAGGACGGGCTTGCGATGCTGCCCGCCGGCGCGCCCGGGCGGATCGCCGCCGGGAGTGAACCCGCGCTCATTCCGGGGAGTGAGTGCCCGCCACCACCAGGCCGGACTCGTAGGCGAAGACCACCGCCTGCGCCCGGTCCCGCAGCCCCAGCTTGGCCAGCAGGTTGCTGACGTGGGTCTTGACCGTGTGCTCGCTCACGCACAGCGCCGAGGCGATCTCCGCGTTGGAGCACCCCCGCGCCACCTGCTCCAGGGTCTCCCGCTCCCGGGCGGTCAGCTCGCCGAGCCGGGCTCTCAGCCGGGGGACGGCGCCGCCCCTGCGCGCCAGGTCCGCGATCAGCCGCCGCGTGACGGTCGGGGCCAGCAACGCCTCGCCCGCGGCGACCACGCGGACGGCCTCGACCAGGACGTCCCGGTGCGCGTCCTTCAGCAGGAACCCGCTCGCCCCGGCCCGCAGCGCGGCGTAGACGTACTCGTCGAGGTCGAACATCGTGAGCACCAGGACCCTGGCGTCGGTGCGCGCGCAGATCCGGGCGGTCGCCTCGACCCCGTCGACGCCCGGCATCCGGATGTCCATCACCACCACGTCGGGGCGGAGCTCGACCGCGCGCCGGACGGCCTCGGCGCCGTCGGCCGCCTCACCGACGACGGAGATGCCGGGCTGGGAGTCCAGGATCAGAGAGAAGCCGCCGCGGAACAGGTCCTGGTCATCGACGACGAGCACGCGCGGCATCGGCGGTCCCCTCCTCTCCGAACGACGGTGTCTCCTCTCCGGAGGGCGGCTTCTCTCCAAGCGGCAGCGTCTCCTCTCCGAGCGGCGTCTCCTCTCCGAGCGGCAGCGTCGCGACGACGGCGAACCCGCGCCCGTCCGGCCCGGGCCCCGTCCGCAGCGTGCCACCGCAGGCCACGACCCGCTCCCGCATACCGATCAGGCCGTGTCCGGCGACGGCGGCTCCGTCCGGGCCGGAGCCGTCGTCGGTCACCTCGATCCGCAACGCGTCCGGCGACCTGCGCAGCAGGACCCGCGCGGTGGCGCCTCCTCCCGCGTGCCGGAGGGTGTTCGTCAGCGCCTCCTGGACGAGCCGGTAGGCCGCGATGTCGACGTCGGCGGGGAGCGGCCCGCTCTTCCCGCGGCACTCGACGGCCACCTCCAGACCGGCCTCCCCGAACCGTCCGGCCAGCCGGTCCACCGCGTCCAGTCCCGGCGCCGGCTCGAACCCGGAACCCGCGAACCCGGAACCCGCGGGCCCGGAGCCGCCGTCGTCCGACCGCAGCGCGCCGAGCACACGGCGGAGCTGGCCGACCGCCTCGCGCCCGGTCCGGGCGATCGCCTCGAACGCGGCCTCCGCCCGCCCGGGGTCGGTGCGCGTCACCAGGGAACCCGCGTCCGCCTGGACGACCATGACGCCGACCGAGTGCGTCAGCACGTCGTGCATGTCGCGCGCGATGCGGGTGCGCTCGCGGGCGGCGGCCGCCGCGCGCTCCTCCTCCAGGCGGGGGGGNNNNTCCAGCACGGCGATCTCGGCTCCGCGCGCCCGGGCGCCGGTGCCCAGCGCGTAGGCGGCGGCGAACGCCATGCCGACATAGCCGAAGGAGTCCGGCGACTCGCCCGGCACCGTGAGGGAGACGATCAGCAGTCCCCCGCCGGCCACCAGGCTCCCCAGCCGCCGCCGCCGCGGGCTCAGCGCCGCCACGGTGTACACCGACACCAGCGCGCCGTACGGCAGCGGCGGCACCGCGTGGGCCAGCGCGAGCCCGGTCGTGGCGGCGCCCACCACCGCGCCGGTGCGGACGGGCGCCCTCCGCCTCCACAGCAGCGGCACCGACGCGCCGAGCCCCAGCACCGCGGCCCACGCTCCTCCGTGGGCCCACCGCAGCCCGGCCCAGAGCGTCGCGGCGGCCACCGCGGCCGTGATCGCCGCGTCGACGGCGGACGCCGGGACTCCGCCCGGCCCGGTGGCCGGCTTCCGCGGGAGGGCGGTGGGGAGGGTCGGCATCGCGCGGCTCCTGGGAGGGGCTCCGGGGCCGGGACGGCTCCGCCCGGACTCCGTCCGGATCCCGTCCCGTCCGGCTGATCGTATCCGGCCGGACGGGCGCCGCCCCACCGTCACGATCATGGATCGGGGCCCGCGCCGAGGGCACGCCTCCCCCGCGCGCCCGGCCCGCGCTCCGCGCCGTGTCCGTGCCGTGTGCGCGCCGGCCCTCGCCGAGGCCCGGCTGTCGCTGTTCCACCCGCTCGCCCTGGCCGGGTTCCTCGTGACGGTGGCGGGGCTGCCCGACGAGCCGTGGGAGGGGCCGCGGGTCGCCTTCCGGGCGCTCACCCTCTATCCGGTGCTGCCCTGGGCCGTGTCCGTGTTCTTCGCCGCGAACCTGCGCGCCACCGCTCCGCGCAGGGCCGGCGTGGAGGAGCTGCTGTCCACCGCGCCGGCCGGCCGGGCGCGCCGCACCGCGCTGTGCGGGCTCGGGGCCGCGCTGCTGGGGACGGCGACCGCCCGCTGGACGCCGTGGCGGGGCGCGGGTCCTGGCTCGGCGCCGGCGCCGTGCTGACCGCCGTCGCGGTGGCCTCCGGCATCGGGCAGCTGCCGTGACCGGCGTGGCCATGGCGTTCCCGCACATGTCCCGCCGCGGAGCCGGGCACGTCCTCACGGTGACGGCTCCGGACAGGAAGGACCGGACACGATGTCATCACGCGTACGGCTGCGCCGTGTCTACGACCCGCCCTCCACCGAGGACGGCGCCCGGGTCCTGGTCGACCGGATCTGGCCGCGCGGCCTGTCCAAACAGGAGGCGCACCTGGGCCTGTGGCTCAAGGAGGTCGCCCCCTCCTCCGGGCTGCGCACCTGGTACGGCCACGCGCCCGAGAGGTTCGAGGAGTTCCGCGACCGCTATCTCGACGAACTCACCGACGACGAGCGCGGTGCCGCCCTCGGCAGGCTCCGCGAGCTGCTCCGCGACGGAACGGTGACCCTGCTGACCTCGACCAGGGACGTCCGGCACAGCCACGCCGCCGTTCTCGCCGCCCTGCTCGACGAGCCCGCCTAGACCGTGTCCCCCCGGAAGGTCCGCAGTACGGGCCGGTGCTCCTCGGCCGGCGTTCCTCGGCCGGTGCCCGGCCGACGCACGCGGGGGGGCGGCGTGCGACCATGGCCCCCATGGCCCCCATGGCCGACAGGCATACGCAGGAGCGGCGGTTGCGCGACATCGCCGTCATCCGCCGCGTCCGCGACCGGATCGACCGCGAGTACGCCCAACCGCTGAACGTCGGGGCGCTGGCCCGTGGGGCGCACATGTCGGTCGGGCACCTGAGCAGGGAGTTCCGCCGCGTCTACGGTGAGTCGCCGTACTCGTATCTGATGACCCGGCGGATCGAACGGGCCATGACGCTGCTGCGCCGCGGAGACCTCAGCGTCACCGAGGTCTGCTTCGCGGTGGGCGCGTCCTCGCTGGGGACGTTCAGCACGAGGTTCACCGAGCTGGTCGGCGTGCCCCCGAGCGTCTACCGCCGTGACCACTCGCAGGCGGCGGCGGGCATCCCTCCGTGCCTGGCCAAGCAGGTGACCAGACCGGTCAGGAATCAAGAAGCGCGCACCCCGCGGCCACGCCTAGCGTGAGCGGCGTGAACATCACCATCCACCACGCCTTCATCCCGCACACCGACCCCGAGGCCGCTCTGGCCTTCTACCGCGACATCCTCGGATTCGAGGTCCGCAACGACGTGGGCTACGAGGACATGCGCTGGATCACCGTCGGGCCGGCCGGACAGCCCGGAACCTCCATCGTGCTGCACCCGCCGGCCGCCGACCCCGGCGTCACCGAGGACGAGCGGCGCACCGTCCTGGAGCTGATCACCAAGGGCGCCTACACCGCGATCACCCTGGCCACCGACGACCTCGACGGCCTCTTCCAGCGTCTGGAGGCCGCCGGCGCGGACGTGGTCCAGGAACCCATGGACCAGGGGTACGGAGTCCGGGACTGCGCCTTCCGCGACCCGGCCGGCAACCTCGTCCGCGTCAACCAGCTCCCCTGAACCGGGCCCGAAGACCCCGCCGGGACCATCAAGGCCCGACCTCACGAAGGAATCATCCCCATGGCGCTCTCGGCCGGCATCATCACCCTCGGCGTGCCTCAGGTGGAGGCCGCCCACGCCTTCTACGCCACCGTGTTCTCCCCCGCGGCCACCGGCGACGAGCAGACCGCCGGCCTGGACCTGCACGGCACCGGACGTCTCCTCCTGCGCCGGATCGACGCACTCGCCGGCGACGCCGGAACGAGCCCGGCCGCCTCCGGCTTCCGCGGCTACGTCCTGTCCTCCGTCGTCAACCGGCCCGGCGAGGTCGAGGCCCTCCTCGGCGCCGCCACCGCCGGTGGCGCGACGGTCGTCAAACCGGCGAGGAAGCGGCTCTTCGGCGAGTTCGCCGCCGTCTACCGGGCACCGGACGGGGCGGTGTGGAAGCTCGCCGCGGCCTCCAAGAAGGACACCGGGCCCGTGCGCGCACCGGTGAAGCCGATCGAGACGGCGATCTACCTCGGCGTCGCGCGGCCGAAGGCGTCCAAGGTCTTCTACGAGGCACTGGGCATGAGCGCCGACCGGGACTACGGAGACAAGTTCGTCGACTTCACCATCGCGGGCGGCGTCTGGCGCCTGGGCCTGATGCCGCGCGGAGCGCTCGCCGAGGACGCCGGTGTCGACGAGCACGGCAGCGGCTTCCCCGCCGCCGTCCTCACCCACACCGCCGCCTCACGCGACGAGGTCGACGCCCTTCTCCGGACCGCGGACTCCGCCGGCGGGCGGGTCACCGCCGCGGCGGCGCGGACCGATCAGGGCGACTACACCGGACACTTCACCGACCCGGACGGCCACCACTGGACGATCACAGCACACACGTGACCGGGGCCGCCCCGGGCCGGTGAACGCCGGCCCGGGGCGGCGGCCGCGCCCCGGCGCCGGCGCCCGATGATGGTGATCCACGCCACATCGCCGCCCCGAAGAGTGAGGGTGCGCCACCTGGGCCGGGGCCTCCGGCGGATTCAGGATGACGGGCATCCCCCCACCCGGAGGCATCCGATGAAGTTGACGAGAGCACTCGCGACCGCCCTGGCGGTGGTCGCGGCGGCCGTGACCGGCGTGACGGCCGCGGCCGCCGCCGTCCCCCCGCCCGTGCAGGGCACACTCCAGCGCCACGACATCACGGACGTGTACGTCTCGGGCCTGTCGTCCGGCGGCTTCATGGCCAACCAGCTGCACGTCGCCCACTCGACGGTGTTCAGGGGCGCCGGGATCTTCGCGGCGGGCGCCTACCGGTGCGCCCAGGGCAACCTGGGGTACGCGCTGAACGCCTGCATGGACACGTTGCTGCCCCGCAGGACCCCGGCGGAGCTGGCGGCCGAGACCCGGAGCCTCTCCTCGGCCGGCAGGATCGACCCGGTGTCCGGGCTCGCCGGCTCCCGGGTGTACCTCTACCACGGCACCGCGGACGGCACGGTGGAGCAGCCGGTCAACGACGACCTGGCCGCCTACTACCGCCTCCTCGGCGCCGACGTCGTCTACGACAGCGACTCCGGCGCCGGGCACGCCTGGGTGAGCCCGCTGGGACCGAACTCCTGCTCCTCGACCGCCTCGCCGTACGTCAACCGGTGCGGAGACGGCGACCCGGTCGGGGACATGCTCGGCCACCTCTTCGGCGCCGCCCCCGCTCCCGCCGCCGAGTCCCTGACGGGGAGGCTGGTCCGGTTCGACCAGGGCCCCTACGTCCCGGGAGGGGACCCGGCAGCCGTCAGCATGGGCGGGGAGGGCTTCGCCTACGTCCCCCGGGACTGCGGGTCCGGCCCGTGCCGGCTGATGGTCGCGCTGCACGGCTGCTACCAGTACTACGGGCTGGTGGGGGACGCCCTGATGGAGACGGCGTACCTCAACGAGTACGCCGACACCAACCGCATGATCGTGCTCTACCCGCAGGCGACGACCGCCTCCGACAATCCGCGTGGTTGCTGGAACTGGTGGGCGTACGGCGGGGACACCGCCTACGCGGAGAAGGCCGGCAGGCAGGTCACCGCCCTGTTCGCCATGGTCCGCGCGCTGGGCGGCGCGGACGGGGGCGAGCCCACCGCCACCCCGACCGTGACGCCGACGGCCACTCCCACGGCGACCCCCACTGTGACCCCCACTGTGACCCCGGCGTGCGTGACGGCGAGCAACTACGCGCACGTGGTCGCGGGCCGGGCCTACCACCAGGCCGGTTTCGCCCACGCCAGGGGCTCCGGCCAGAACCTCGGCCTGTGGAACGTCCACGTGACCAGCTCCATCAGGGAGACCGGCCCCGGACACTGGGTGAGGTGCTGACCGGGCCCGCGGGGGGCG
>NZ_JBHSBM010000017.1:338601-363414 GCF_042650625.1 Planomonospora corallina | reverse complement strand
CCGCCGTCCCTGCCCGCCGGTCGGCGGGCAGGGACGGCGGACGCCGGGCGGCCGGTCAGCAGACGCCGGGCAGCGAGCAGACCTTCACCGCCATCTTCCTGGCGTCCTTCAGCTGCTTGCGGAAGTCCGAGGCGCGCACCTCGCTGTACTCCCCGGCGTACATGTAGCTCACCAGGGCGCGGCCCTCGCGCACGACGACGCCCCGCTGGCCGCCGATGGCGGGGCCTCCGTCCCTGCGGGCGTAGTTCTGCACGATCACCCGGACGGCCTGGTCCCCCATCCTGACCTTCTCCGTCCAGCCCCTGGTGACCACCTGACCGCTCTCGTCGGTCTCGCATCTGCCGACCCGCTTCCGCAGGTCGGCCATGGCCGCGCGCGCGGCCCGTTCGGAGCGGTGGATCACGACCTGCTCGGCCTGGTAGAACTCCGGCGCCGTGTAGATGACCGTCCGGGTGCTCACCCGGCTCCGGTCCTTGGAACCGCCCACGCCGCAGGGCGTGAGGCTGAGGCGTTCATGCCGGTCGCTGATCGTCCACTTCTCCTCCTCCGGGTACCTCACCGGCTTGCGGGCCCGGGCCTCGTAGAGCAGGAAGTTCCTCGGCAGCTTCCGGCCGGTCTCCCCCGTCCCCGTGAAGGTCCCCGCGGAGGTGGCCGCTCCCGGGCCAGTCCCGGCCGCCGTCCCCGTACCCGCCGTCCCCGTACCCGCCGTCCCCGTGCCCGCCTCCGCGGCGCCGCCCGCGAGGACGACCGCGGCGAGCACCCCGGCCGCCACCGCCGCCCGCCCCGTCGTCCGTCCCGTACCCGCCATGGTGACTCCTCCGCATCCGTGCTCCGGTCCCATGCACGGTGAGACGACCGCTTCGCGGGGAAGGTTCTCGCATCCGGCGGAAGGAATCGGCCGGACGGTTCCGGACCGGAGGCGTCACGCCCCCGAGGAGCGGCCCCAGAGCGGATCGCGCCCGCCGAACGCCGCGATCCGGTCGTACAGCGGCGCGTCATCGGGCACCGGCACCTCGGCGGCGATGTGGTGTCCCTCGGTCTCGTCCCCCCGGAACTCCGGCCGGAGGGTCTCCCTCCCGCACCGCAGGGCCACCAGCCCCAGCTCCGGGTCCAGGTCGGCCTGCTGCCCGGTCGCCCTGGCGATGTCCCAGGCGTGGATCACCAGTTCGGTGACGTGCTGGCCCACCGCCCACAGGGCGGGGATCTCCCTGAAGGGCGGGCGCTGCGGCCGGTCCAGGGCCCCGGACCTCCGCCAGGCCGCCAGCAGTTCGTCCGCGGCCGCCCGGTGGGCGGCGCTCCAGTCGTCCCCGATGACGTCGGCACCGTCATGGTGCCGCTCGCCTCCGGCGGTCACCGCGGCGAACTGCCGGATCTCGTCCACCACGTGGTCGACCAGCGCCCGCACGTCCCAGGAGCGGCAGGGGGCGGCAGCGCCGCCTGCTCGGGCCCGATCCGCGCGATGAGGGCGCCGGTCTGGTCGAGCGCCCGCGACACCAGGCTCTCCGCGTTCTCCCGCGTGACCGTCACCGGCGCCTCGGTGGTCCCGTCGAATGACATCAGCGATCTCCCGGTCGTCGTCTCCCACCGGTCGGCGCCGCGGGTGCGAAGCCGGCCGGACCACACTTCATAACACTTTTGTTTTATAACAAAAGTCTTTTATAAGAGGCGCCGCCGATCCTGTCAACGGCATCCGCCGATCCGGTCGCCGCTCTCCGGAGCGGCCGTCCAGGACCGGACACGGTGCACCCGTTACCGTTGCCGAATGCACACCATCGAGCTGACCTGCGACGACGTGCTCGACTCGGCGGTGCGCGCGGTCTGGGACAGGCTGGCGGCCGAGGGGCTGCCCAGCCAGGCGCGCCACTCGCACCCGACCAACCGCCCCCACCTGACGCTGGCGGTCTGCGAACGGCTGCCGCCCGACGCGCCGGCCGCGTTCGCCGAGGCGTTCGGTGATCTGCCGGTGCCCGTCAGGCTGGGACCGCTGCTGCTGTTCGCCGGCCGGGCACGGGTGCTGGCCTGGGGCGTGGTGCCGGAGGCCCGGCTGCTGGCCGTACACGCGCAGGTGTGGCGGGTGCTGGGCGGCTCCTGCGGCGGTAATCCGCTGCACACGCCGGGACGGTGGTTCCCGCACGTGACGCTGGCCCGCAACCTGGACGCCGCGGCACGGGCGCGGGCGATCACGGTGCTCGACGGGCTGGCCGAGGCCGCCGGGGCGTTCTCCGGCGCACGCAGCTACGACGGCGCGCTCCGCACGACCACCCTCCTGGCGGGGCAGGGCTGACCGGGCCCGCCACCTCCGCTCCTCCCGGCGGTACGGCGCCGCGACGGCCCACGGACCGTCCCGGAGAGCGGCGCGGAAACGGCATTGCCCCGGCGCGCTCGCGGCGTTAGGGTCTAGATCGTGACTGCCGGGTCGGCCATGGGCCACGAGCGAGTGAGGCACCCGGCCCGGGCGTGAGCTCCGGGCGGGCCAGATCCCCGCCTCCCCCTTTCCGCATCTCCCCCGCGTTCCACGTGCCGCACCTCGCGTCCGTCGCACGCGCCGCCCCCCAGGCGTCCCCCGGTGTCTCCCCGTCGTCCCGCACGGCGCCTCCGTTTCCGCGCGGCGGGCCGGGACGCGCAGGTCACCGGGCTCCGCGAGCCGTCCCCGGGCGTCCGCCACGCCCTCCCCGATCATCCGCACCGCGGCCGAGGCCGTCCCGCGGTGAGATCCGTCCCGTCCCCTCCGGGCGGTGATCCGTCATGCCCGCGAACGGCCCGCGGGACCGACCTATCCAGGAGAAGAACCCAGAGAATGCCGAACGACTTCAACCAGAAGATCATCGATGAGTTCCGCGCCAACCGAGGACAGGTCGGCGGCCCCTTCGAGGGCGGCCGGCTGATCCTGCTGACCACCACCGGAGCCCGCTCGGGCGCCCCGCACACGACCCCGGTCGGCTACCTGCCCGACGGCGACCGCATCCTGATCATCGCCTCGGCGGGCGGCTCGCCGAAGGACCCGGACTGGTTCCGCAACCTGGTGGCCCACCCCCGCGTCACGGTCGAGGACGGCGTCTTCACCTACGAGGCCGAGGCCACCGTCCTGGAGGGCGACGAACGCGACCGCCTCTTCGCCCGGGCCGCCGAGGCCGACCCCGGGTGGGCCGAGTACCAGGCCGGGACCGAGCGCGTCATCCCCGTGGTCGCGCTCAAGGAGGTCCCCTCCGGCCCGCCGGACATCAGCGGCGTGTCCTCGTTCGGCGAGGCGCTCAAGCTCATCCACGACGCCTTCCGGCGGGAGCTCGCCCTGGTCCGCGAGGAGATCGCCCGCTCGGGCCCCGCACTGGGCGCCCAGCTCCGGGTGAACTGCCTGACCGTCTGCCAGGGGATCCACCAGCACCACACCCACGAGGACAACGGGATGTTCCCCGCCCTCGCCGGGCAGCGCCCCGACCTCGCCCCGGTCCTGGACCGGCTGGGACAGGAGCACCGGAAGATCGCGGCCCTGCTCGACGAGCTGCAGCGGGTCGTCTCCGCCGACGGCACGGACCGGTCGCGGGTGCTCCCGGAGGTCGAGCGGCTCATCGAGGAGCTCGAACGCCACCTGGCCTACGAGGAGGAGCAGCTGATCCCGATCCTGGACGGCGCGGTCTCCTGATCCCGGCCGCCGCCCGCCGCACCGGAGCGGCGGCGGGCGGCGGGTCCGGCGTCACCCGCCGTACCGGAACGACGGCCACCCGGTCGGGGCCGGCACCTCGCCGGGGCTTCCGGCGGGCGGCTCAGCCCTCCCCGGCCGGACGGCAGTCGAGGCCCATGTAGACGAGCTTCTCGTGGATCGTCTCCGGCGTGAACGGCTTGATGACGTACTCGTGGGCGCCGGCGGCGAGCGCCCGCACGACCTTGCTCTGCTCGCTCTCCGTGGTCACCATCATCAGGCACATCTCGCGCATGCCGTCCATCTTGCGGACCCGGCGGATGAACTCCAGCCCGTCCATCACGGGCATGTTCCAGTCGACCAGCGCCACGTCCGGCGTCGTCGGGATCTCGTCCAGCAGGTCGAGGGCCTCCTGGCCGTGGGCGGCCTCGTACACCGAGAAGCCCAGGCGCGTCAGGACTCCCCGGATGATCCGGCGCATGGTACTCGAGTCATCGATCACGATAGCCAGCACGCCGCCGCCCTTCTCCGGATCCGCATCACCGTCCTATCGGCACCGGTCCGGCGGACATGAGGAGTACGGGACGCGCGCGGCGGAGCGGGGAACGCGATCCCCGGCCCTGGGCATCCCCTCCGGGAGGGCGGGCCGGGGAAAGACAATCCCGCTTCCTCTCACGGATTCTCCAAAACCAGGCTCATGTCCGAGAACACCCTCTGTCCTCCACCGCGGACGAGAGATAGGGGTTGATGGAGGCTGCTTCCATGGGGCTGGAGGATGGACATGCCACTCCGTCGCAGACCGTTGTCCCGGGCCGAACGGTCGACCCTTCCGTTTCCCCGTCCGAGGGCATGGGCGGCCGTGGCCGGGGGCGTGGCCGTGGGGCTCGTCTCCTTGCTCGCCCTCGTCGGCGGCGGCCACCAGATATGGCACACGGCAGACGACTTCAGTCCGCCGGCGCTGTGGATCACCGAGGTGACGTCCAGGATCGTGAGCGGCATCCGATGGGTCCTCATGGGAGGCGTCGACCCCGATCCCTGGGGCCTGCGCATCGTCTGCGCCGTCCTCGTCGTCGCCTTCCTCCACGCGCTCCGGAGGGCGATGATCATGTACAACGCCTACAAACCGGGCGCGGTGGACGTGAGGAAACTCGTCGACGCCACAGTCGACGGTCAACCGCACCCTCCGGTCGAGGACCTCACCGCGCAGCTCCGCAAGTCGCTCTCGGAGAGCAATCTCTACCCTCCCACCGTGGTCCCCGCCGAGGCTCCGGCGGAGAGCTTCCTGGACCTGGTCGGGGACATCGATCTCGAGCCGAAGAAACTCGGCACGAGCATGCTCCGCCTCTTCAGCCGGTTGAGGCCGAAGCTCGCCTACCAGATAAGCGGCGTGCTGCGGGTACGGGAGCCGGAACCCCGGTTCGGCATGACGGTGACCGTCACCTCGTATGCGACCCGGGGCAGCCATGTGGAGACGGTGTGGGGACGCACCTGGGAGCAGACGGTCCACCGGGCCGGATACTGGGTGATGGCGACGCTGGTGCCGGTCATACGCGCCGGCCGGGAGCTGCCCTGGCGGGGCTGGCAGGGGCGGAGCCTCCCCGTCGACCTGTTCGAGGCCTACCAGGAGGCGACGGAACTCGCCCGCGGCCGCAGGTTCGACGAGGCGCTCTCCCTCTACTACAAGGCGGTGCAGCTCGACCCGACGAACCTGTTCCTGCGCGTCCAGATCGGTCTCACGCAGGAGAAGCTCGGACTCTACCTGGACGCCCTGGAGACGTACCACGGCGCTCTCGTGGCCGCCGGCCAGACCACGGAGCGGGCGACCGCGAGGTTGTGGGCCCTGCCGGAAGGGGGCCCGCCCATCGCATGCCTGAGGTACCTGAGGAGACATCCCGGTGCTCTGCAGGCACGGCAGCGGTATGCCATCGTCCTCGGCACGTCGGAGCTGACCGCCCACCAGTGGTGCAAGAGAAGCGACGACGGTTTCGGACGCCCGGAGATCCGCAGGCAGATCCGCGAGTCTCTGACGCCGGACCTCGTCGACCGGTACTGGCGCACCGCGGTCGATCTCGTCCACTGGGATGAGGATCCCTTGACCGATGCGGTCGAACGCGACGTCCGGGAGCGGCTCAGCGAGGTGTTCAAGACAGGGGACGAGAGCGAGGTCGCCCTGGTGTTCCAGCGGGCCTGCCTGGCCGAGGCGTACCGGCTCTCCGAGGACTACCTGATCGCCCGCTGCAGCCCCAGGATCCGCCGGGGTGAGATAGCAACGACCCAGGCCGGGATCATCACCCAGGCCAGCGTTCGCATGTTCCGTGACATCTGGGCGCCGCTCCGGCTCGCTCTGGCCTGGGACGCCTACCACGACCACCACCTGTCCGAGACCGGTCCCGGCTCCTTCGCGGGGCCGCCCCTGCCGCCGGCGGAGGCGCTGGGGTGGAGCGATGACTTCTACCGGGAGGTCCGGAAGATGGTCCGATCCCAGGTCTCCCCCGAGGAGCTCCGGTGGCGGGTCAGGCAGGCCAAGCACGACTGGAGGCGCCTGATCAGAAAGGACTGGCAGGAGAACTACAACGCCGCCTGCCTCTACGCCCTCGCGATGAAGCAACGCATCGGCAGGTATCTCGGCTGGCCCGAGGAGTTCTCCGCGCTGGCGGTGCGCGAGCTGAAGAAGGCGGTGCGGAGAGAGAAGACCGGCTTCGTGAAGATCACCCGTTCGTGGATGCTCACCGACGATCCCGACCTGGCCCCGCTACGGGCCCATGGAGCCTTCATCCGCTTCGAGAGGGAGGTCTATCCGTACGCCACCCATGACCATCTCCGGCCGCAGGACATCCCGCCGACGAGGATCGAGATCACGGACTACTACCGGCGCCTGCTGACGGGGATCGCCACCGCGATGAGGGGAAGCTGGGACCGGAGACCCGGCCGCGGTCCGGTCGGCATCGCGACCGTGACGACCTGGCTCCAGAACGAACGGGAACTGTGGGGGTGCGTCCACCACCTCGCGTGCAGCCAGGCGCGCAACTGGCTCGACCGGCGGAGTCTCATCGAGAAGACCCGGAGGGTCGCCGACCCGGCGGTGCTGGGCGACGTGGACATCTCGTCGCACGTGTCGACCTTCGACGAGATCTTCTTCTCCCGGCCTGATGACCCGTGGCTCACCTCCCAGGGCGCCCAGGACGCCGTGGAGCGGATTCCCGGGACGGTCGACGGCGCGTTGGAACGCCTGGAGTCCATGGTGGACGGGGCCGATCCGCGGTCCCCGGTCAAGCACATCGACGAGTGGCTCGAGGTTCTCCGGAAAGCCGACGAAACCGGCACGACCACGGTCAGGGCAGCCGCCCTCAGGTCACTCTGCGCACGGCATGCGGCGCTCTGGCAGGCGCTCTGCGACGAGGTCAACGAGATCGGCGACGGCTCGCCGCAGCCGGCGTTCGCCGACGCGCTGGAGCGGCTCCCCGCACCGTCCGTGCCCACCAGGCTGCTGATCTCCCCCCGCACCGTCGGCTTCCGCCCGTACCGCCCGGTGAGACGCCCCTCCACGGACCGCCGCCGCCGCGAAAAGACGCCTCCGGCGAGACGGGACCGGGCCGCGCGCTCGCGGGCGAACGCGTGACCCGACTCCGCGTCCCGGAGGGTCGCACCAGGTCCGCGGCCTCGGGTACGGCTGGTCCGGCCCGGACGGCCCTGGCGGACTTCAACTCGGCCCGCGCTTTCGCGCAGTCGGCGCCGGCCGCACGCAGCCTGCCGGTGCGCTCGCGGAGCCGGTCGGCCGTATCCGGGGGAGCGCCGTACGGCGGATGCGGATCATGGGGCGTCGGCGATCCTCGAGGCCACCTCGTCCACCCGGGACGCCAGGGAGCCGGTGAGCGTCTCCCGCAGACGCTCGTGCTCCTGCCGCTCCTCGCGGCCCGCCCGCCCGCGCAGCACGGCGCGCTCCAGGACGGTGAGCCGGCGCCGCATCTCCTCGGCCCGGCCGGAGTACGGCGAGTCGATCCCGGACAGGCCGGTGAGCAGGGCGTCGTCGCCGCTGCCGTAGCCCACCCCGCTCGTACGGCTCCTCGTCCACGACCCGGGGCGGCACGTCCTCGTCGACCCCGGGGAGCCGGATCAGGCCGCCGGGGCCGACGCTCCGGCGGAAGGGACCGTGTCCCGCGAAGAACCAACCTTCGGGGTTGCCTCACCCGTGGTCCCCGGAAAGCGGCACGGCCGTGGCCTCGTCGAACCGGGTGCGGCCCCGTACCGCCCTGAATCACCGATCGGCTCGCGCACCCAGGTCAACCTGGCGGGGAAGGACATGCTCTTGGGCCGAAGGCCCTTCGTGGACCTGTCCTCGGACTCATCAAAGGTGATCTTCACTTCGGCGGGGCCCTCGATCATCCCGTTGGACACCCGACCCTCGGATACCGGGACCGGGCTGCCGGCGCCTGGGGACCGGCGACGGCCGCCAGGACGTCCTGCGCGTCACGGTCCGCCGCCAGGGCGCGCTGCTGGCCGTGACCGTGCACGACCCCTGCCTGGCGCTCCTCCGCGCGGGCGTCCCCGGCGACCGGGTCCGCGGCACCACGGCCACCGGGCGGAGTGGTGCACAATGCCCGGGTGGAGAAGATCGAATCCCCTGCGACCGTGTCCCCGGTGATTCCCGTGGAACCGCTCATCCGTCCGGCGGAGCCCGGGGACGCCGACGTGCTGCACCGCTTCATCGTCGAACTCGCCGAGGCGGAGCAGTTCCCCGGCGAGGTCACCGCCCGGCCGCGGGACGTGGCGGAGGCGCTGTTCGGGCCGCGCCCGGTGGCGGAGGCCGTCATCGCGGAGGCCGGCGGGGAGCCGGTCGGGTTCGCGCTGTTCTATCCGACCTACAGCACCATCGTCGGCAGGCCCGGCATCCACCTGGAGGACCTGTACGTCCGGCCCGAGCACCGGGGCGGCGGGCTGGGCCGGGTGCTGCTCGGCCACCTCGCGAAGCTCGCGGTGGAGCGCGGCTGCGGCCGCCTGGAGTGGTGGGTGCTGCGCACCAACGACCCGGCCCTGCGCTTCTACCGCCGTCTGGACGCCCGCGGACTCGACGAGATCGAGGTCATGCGCCTGGACGGCGAGGCCCTGCGCGCCCTGGCCTCGGCCACGGCCTCTCCCGGCGGCCCGGCCCTGTAGGACCCGCCCGTCCGGCCGGATCCGGGGCGGCCCGGCGCGGAGCCGCTCAGACGGCGCGGTGGTACTGGTCGGGCCAGCGGGCCGGGACGCCCAGCGTGCGGGCGGCCCGGTTCGGCCAGTAGGGGTCGCGCAGCAGCTCGCGGCCGAGCAGGACGGCGTCGGCCCGGCCGGAGGCGACGATCTCCTCGGCCTGGTGCGGGTCGGTGATCTCGCCGACGGCGGCCACCGGCAGGTCGGTCTCGGCGCGGACCCGGGCCGCGAACGGCACCTGGTAGCCGGGGCCGGTGGTGATCCTCGCGCGGGGCGCGTTGCCGCCGCTGGAGACGTCGAGCAGGTCGACGCCGTGGGCGAGCAGCTCCTTGGCGAAGCGCACGGTGTCGTCGACGGTCCAGCCCTCCCGCTCGTCCTCGGGGTTCTCGGTGAGCCAGTCGGTGGCCGAGATGCGGAAGAACACCGGGAGCTCCTCGGGCCAGACGGCCCGCACGGCGTCGACCACCTCGAGCGCGAAGCGGGTACGGCCGGCGAACGAGCCGCCGTAGCCGTCGGTGCGGCGGTTGCTGTGCGGGGAGAGGAACTCGCCGATCAGATAGCCGTGGGCACCGTGCACCTCCACGACCTTGAACCCCGCCCGCAGCGCGCGCTCCGCCGCCGCGGCGAAGTCGCCGACGATGCGCCCGATCTCCTCCGCCGTCAGCTCGTGGGGCACCGGGTACCCCTCGGCGAACGCCAGCGGGCTCGGCGCGACCGGCCGCCAGCCGCCCTCGGCCGGGCCGAGCGGCGCGCCGCCGCGCCACGTCACGTCGGTGGAGGCCTTGCGGCCGGCGTGCCCGAGCTGGATGCCGGGCACCGCGCCGTGCCGCTCCAGGAAGCCGGTGATCCGGGTGAACGCCTCCGCCTGGCGGTCGTTCCACAGCCCCAGGTCGGCGGGGCTGATCCGGCCCTCCGGCGCGACGGCCGTGGCCTCGGTGAGGATCAGCCCGGCGCCGCCCACCGCCCGGGCGGCGAGGTGCGCGAGGTGCCAGTCGTGCGGGACGCCCGCCTCCGGTCCGTCCACGGCGGCCGAGTACTGGCACATCGGGGCCATCCAGACCCGGTTGGGGATGGTCAGGGACCGCAGGGTGATGGGATCGAACAGCATGGGGACCTCTCGCTCGTCCGGGGCTCGGCGCTGGTGATCCAGCCCTTATACGATAAACACCGTAGTACGATAGATGTCAAACTACGATGGATATCGTAATATCAGCGAGGCCGGCGGAGTGCCGCGCAGGAGGGGGAGGCCGATGTCCACGCGGATCCTGGAGCACCCGAGCCTCGAGGAGATCCGGCTGGAGGCGGTGCTGCACGCCCTCGCCGACCCCGCGCGGCTGGAGGTGGTGCGCTTCCTCGCCGAGGTCGGCCGGGGGGTCGCCTGCTCGGAGATCGACCTCGCGGTCAGCAAGTCCACCGGCACGCACCACTACCGCGTCCTGCGCGAGGCCGGAGTCATCACCCAGGTCTACCGCGGCACCGCGAAGCTGAACTCCCTGCGCCGCGCCGACCTCGACGTGCTCTTCCCCGGCCTGATCGACAGCGTCATCGCCGCCGCCGGCCGGGAGCGGAGCAGGCAGCACGCCACCTGAGACACGAGCCGCCGGGATCCGCGCGGCGGCCCGCCACCAGACTTGACCGCATGAGGATCACACTGCTGCAGGGGGACATCACCGCGCAGGCCGTCGACGCCGTCGTCAACGCCGCCAACTCCTCGCTGATGGGAGGCGGCGGGGTCGACGGGGCCGTCCACCGGCGCGGCGGCCCGTCGATCCTGGAGGAGTGCCGGAGGCTGCGCGCCTCGCGCTACGGCAGGGGCCTGCCGACCGGCCAGGCGGTGGCGACCACCGCCGGAGACCTCCCCGCCCGCTGGGTCATCCACACCGTCGGGCCGGTCTTCTCCCCCGAGGAGGACCGCTCGGACCTGCTCGCCTCGTGTCACCGGGAGTCGCTCCGGGTCGCCGACGAACTGGGCGCGGCCACCGTGGCGTTCCCCGCGGTGTCCACGGGGGTCTTCGGCTGGCCGCTGGACGGCGCCGCCCGGATCGCGGTCGGCGCCGTGCGCGCCGCCGCCACCCGGGTGCGGGAGGTGCGCTTCGTGCTGTTCACCCCGGACGCCTACACCGCCTTCGAGCAGGCCCTCACCGCCGGGTGACCACGCCCGCGGACCGGGGCGGACCCTCCCCTCCTCCCCCGCCGCGACTCGCCCCGGCCGTGACGGGTGAGGGCGGTGCCCGCTCCGGCTGCAACCCGCTTTCAAGACGGCTGCAAGTTGCGCAAATCACACTCGCGATCACAGGGGTGATCATTTACGCAACTCGCAGGACTTTCGTGATCCGGATCGTCCTGCCCAGAAAGAGGACAAAGTGACCGGTGATGTACGCACCGAGCTGGGCACGGCATGGGAGACCGGGGAACCAGACCCGGGCGAGCGGCCGGAGGAGCACCGGCGAGGTGGGCTTCACCGTGCGGCGGCCGGGAACTCCGGCGGGCCGCACGAGGGCCGGGAGGGCCGGGAGGGCCGGGAGGGCCGGGAGGCGCACGCCCGCGGAGCCCACACCCGCGGAACCCAGGCCCACGGGATGCGCGTCCACGAGGCCATAGAACTCCAGAGCCGGCGGACCCCGGACCGCACCGCCGTCGTGGCGGGCACCGGCCGGATCGACTACGCCGAGCTGGACCGCAGGGCCGACGGCGTCGCGCGCGCCCTGGCCGGCCGGGGCATCGGACGCGGTGACCTGGTCGGGGTCTGCCTTGAGCGCGGCGAGTGGCTGATCCCCGCACTGGTGGGGGTGTGGAAGGCGGGGGCGGCCTACGTGCCGCTGGACCCCGCCTACCCGGCCGAGCGGTTGCGGTTCATGGCCGAGGACTCCGCCGTGTCCGCGGTGCTCACCTCGGCCGCGCTGTGCCGTACCGCCGCCCTGACCGGGGCCCGGGCCGTGCTCGTCGACGAGGCCGCGCCGGACGGCGAGGCGGTGCGGGTGGCCGGGGACCCGGGCGACGCGGCGTACGTCATCTACACCTCCGGCTCCACGGGGACGCCCAAGGGCGTGGTGGTGGAGCACCGCAACACCATGAACCTGCTCCGCTGGGAGGCGTCGGCCTACACCGCCGAGGAACTGGGCGGCACGCTGGCCGCCTCCTCGATCTGCTTCGACGCGTCGATCAGCCAGCTCTTCCTGCCGCTGATCACCGGCGGGACGGTGATCCTGGCCGACAACCTGCTGGCGCTGCCGAGCCTGCCGGCCAGGGACGAGGTCACCATGATCAACGGCGTGCCCTCCGCCCTGACGGCACTGCTGCGCGAACCGCTGCCGGACGGGGTGCGCACCGTGATCTCCGGCGGTGAGCCGCTGACCGGCGCCCTGGTGCGGCGGATCTACGCCAACCCCGGAGTGCGCCGGGTGGTGAACCTGTACGGCCCGACGGAGTGCACCACCGCCTGCACGTTCGCCGAGGTGGGCCGGGACCACGAGGGCGAGCCGCCGCTCGGCGGGCCCATGGCCGGCGCGGTGCTCACGGTCCGTGACGCGGACGGGAACCCCGTCCCGGACGGGGAGGTGGGCGAGCTGTGGATCGGCGGGCCGGGAGTGACCCGCGGCTACCTGGGGCGCGAGTCGCACGCGTTCCGCACCGAACCGGACGGGAGCCGGGTCTACCGCAGCGGCGACCTGGTCCGCCGGGCCGGCGGTGAGCTGCGCTACGCCGGCCGCGCCGACGACCAGGTCAAGATCCGCGGCTACCGGGTGGAGCCGGGCGAGGTGGAGGCCGTGCTGAGCCGCCACCCCTCGGTGCGCGGGGCCGTCGTGCTGGCCGCGGCCGACGACGACGGGATCTCCTACCTGGCCGGTCATGTGGCGGCCTCCGGGGTGAGCGAGCAGCAGCTGCGGGACTGGCTGCGCGCCCGGCTCCCCGACCACCTGGTGCCCACCCGGATCGGCGTGGCCGAGGAGCTTCCGCTCGCCCCCAACGGCAAGGTGGACCGTGCGGCGCTGCCCCGGCTCGGCGCCTCCCGGCCCGCCGGGGCGGCGCCGGTCGCGCCCCGTACCGACGACGAGCGCCTGGTCGCCGAGGTGATCGCCGAGACGCTGGGGCTGCCGGAGGTCGGCGTGCACGACCGCTTCGCCGACCTGGGCGGGCATTCCCTGGCCGCGGCCAAGGTCGTCACCGAGCTGTCCCGCAGGCTGGGGCGCACCGTGCCCCTGGCGGCCTTCCTGACCGAGCCCACCGCATCCGGGCTGGCCGCCCGGATGCGGCAGGCCGGGCCGGAGCCGGTACGGCGGAGCGGCCGCACCCTGTACCCGCTGACCGGCATGCAGCGCGAGTTCTGGACCCTGAGGCAGCTCCACACCGGCAGCCCGGTCACCACGCTGGCGGTCCGGCTGCGCGTGCGGGACCTGCCCGGCACCGCGCGGCTGCGGGCGGCCCTGGACGCGGTGGTCCGCCGGCACGAGGTGCTGCGCAGCACCGTCTCCGTCGGCGAGGACGGCGTGCCGTACGCCGTGGTGCACCCGCCGGTCCCCGTGCCGCTGGTCGAGCACGCCGCCGGTGAGGACCCGGAGAAGGTCGCCCGGGCCGCGGCGGCGCACGTCTTCGACGTGACGGGCGAGGTGCCGCTGCTCCGCGCCCACCTGTGCCGGCCGGGCGGCGCGGAGGCCGAGCTGGTGGTCGTGGTGGACCACCTCGCCTTCGACGGCGGCTCCGTCGGGGTGCTGATGGCCGAGCTGGCCGCCGGACTGGCCGGCGAGCCGGTCCCCGGTCCCGCGGTCCAGGTCGGCGACGTGGCCCTGCGGGAGCAGCGGGAGCAGCCGGACCTGGAGCGGCTGCGGGAGTTCTGGCGGACCGAGCTGGCCGGCGCGCCCGCGGCGGACCCGGCGCCCGCGGACCTGACCGCGGACAGGGTGGTCCGGCCGCTGCCCGAGGAGCTCACCGCCGGCGTGGACGCGCTGGCGCGCCGGTGCGGCGCCACCCCGTTCGCGGTGTACCTGGCCGCGCTGGCCCTGGCCGGCGGCGAGCCCGACACGCTGGTCGGCGCGGTCGCGGCACGGCGGGCGCGGCCGGAGCTGACCGGGGTCATCGGCCCGCTGGTGGACACGCTGCCGGTGCGGCTGCGCCCGGCCGGCGCGCCGACCTTCCGCGACCTGGTCCGGCAGGCCGCCGACGCGACCACGCGGGCCCTGGTCCACCAGGAGATCCCGCCCGCCGAGCTGCCCCGCTCCCCCGTGCTGCTGGCCATGCAGCACGCCGAGGTGCCGGTCCGCCTGGGCGGCCTGGAGCTGCTCACCGAACTCGGCTCGGGCGCCGCCGGGCACGAGCTCGGCGTGCTCGTCAACCGGACCGCGGCCGGCGCCGAGCTGCACCTGGAGTACGCCACCGCCCGCCTCGGCGCGGCGGAGGCCGAGGCGTACCTGGACCGGCTGGTGCGGCTGCTGCGCTGCGCGCTGGCGGACCCCGACCGGCCGCCGGCGGCGTTCGAGCTGGTCACCCCGGACGAGCGCGCCGCCCTGCTGGCCGCGGCGGCCGGGCCGGAGCCGCCCGGCGACCTGCCGACGGTGCCGCGGGCGCTGGCCGCCCGCACCGCCGGGACGGCCGTGGTCGGACCGGACGGCGCCTCCCTGAGCTACGCCGAGCTGGACGACTGGTCGGGCCGGGCCGCGGCGGCCCTGCTGGAGCACGGGGTGGCGCCCGGCGAGGTGGTCGGCGTCTGCCTGCCGCGCGACCACCTGCTGCCGGCGGTCCTGCTGGCGGTGTGGCGGGCCGGCGCGGCCTACCTGCCGCTGGACCCCGGGCACCCGGCCGAGCGGCTGCGCCTGCTGGCCGGGGACGCCGGGGTGCGCACGGTGCTCACCCGGGGCGGCGCGGCCCCCGCGGGCCTGCCCGCCCTGGACCTGGACCACCTGGTGGCCGCCGGCGGCGCGCCCGCCGAGCTGCCGGAGGTGCGGGCCGGGGACCTGGCCTACGTGCTGCACACCTCCGGCTCGACCGGGACGCCCAAGGGCGTGGAGGTCACCCACGGCAACCTGGCCGCCCTCGTGGCCGGGACGGCCGCCGCGCTGCGGCTGGGCCCCGGGGACGTCCAGCCGGCCGTGGCGCCCCTGGCCTTCGACGCCTCCGCCTCCGAGCTGTGGAGCGTGCTGGCCGCCGGCGGCACCTGCGTGGTGGTGGACCGTGCCACGGCCGTGGACGGGCACGCGCTGGCCGGGCTCATCGCGGCCTGCGGGGCGACCGTGGTCGACCTGGTGCCCACGGCCTACCGGATGCTGCTGGCCGCCGGCTGGTCCGGCGACCCGGCGCTCCGGGCCGTCGTCGGCGGGGAGGCGCTGGACGCGGCCCTGGCCGGGGAGATCCTGGCCCGGGTCGGCGAGCTGTGGAACGCCTACGGCCCCACCGAGGCCACCGTCACCTCGACCCTGCACCGGGTCCGCCCGCACGAGGCCGGGCGGGTGCCGATCGGGCGGCCGATGCCGGGAGAGCGTGCCTACGTGGTCGACTCCGAGCTGCGGCTGGTGCCGCCGGGCGCGGTCGGCGAGCTGCTGCTGGGCGGCGCCGGCGTCGCCCGCGGGTACCGGGGCAGGCCCGACCTGACCGCGGCGGCGTTCACCGACGACCCGTTCGTCCCCGGCGGCCGGTGCTACCGGACCGGGGACCTGGTGCGGTGGCGGCCGGACGGGACGCTGGAGTTCCACGGCCGCAAGGACCACCAGGTGAAGGTGCGCGGGTACCGGATCGAGCCGGGTGAGATCGAGGCGGTCCTGCACGAGGTGGTCCAGGGCGCGGTGACCGTGGCCGGGCAGGGCGCGCAGGCGCACCTGGTCGGCCACGTCGTGCCGGAGACCGCCGACCTGGCCGCGGTCGAACGGCATCTCCGCTCCCGGCTGCCCGGCCACATGGTGCCCCGGCGGTGGATCGCGCTGCCGGAGCTGCCGACCCTGCCCAACGGCAAGATCGACCGCAACGCCCTGCCCGAGCCCGCCGACGGCCCGCGGACCGGGCGAGTCCCGCCGGCCACCGACGCCGAGCACCTGGCGGCGGCGGTCTGGGCCGCCGTGCTGGAACGGCCCGAGGTCTGGGCCGACGACGACTTCTTCACCCTGGGCGGGCACTCCTTCGCCGCCACCCGCGTGGCCGGCCGGCTCCGCGAGACGCTGGGCCTGGCCGTCCCCGTCCGGTTGCTCTTCGAGCGGCCCGTGCTCGCCGACTTCGCCGCCGGACTCGAAGAACTGCTGATGAACGAACTGATGGACGGGAGCGACGCATGACCGAGGTACAGCAGGACCGGATCGCCGAACTGGTCCGGTCCCGGTTCGCCGCGGCCCGGGTGGCGGCGGAGACCGCCGGTCCCGTCGGCATCCCCGCGCTGCGGGCGGCGGACATGCCGCTCTCCCCGGCCCAGGAGCGGCTGTGGTTCCTGTCCCAGCTGGAGCCGGACACCCCCGCCTACAACGTGCCGCTGGCGCTGCGGCTGCGCGGGCCGGTGGACGTCGCCGCCCTGACCGCCGCGGTGGCGGGCCTGGCCGAGCGGCACTGGATCCTGCGCGGCGTCGTCGACGGCGCCCGGGTGCGGCCGGCCGCGAGCGTGCCGGTCTCCGTGGTGGACGCGGCCCCCGCGGACCTGGAGCGGGAGCTGGCCGCCCAGGCCTGGCGCCCGTTCCGGCTCGACGCGGAGCCGCCCATGCGGGCCACGCTGTTCCGGCTCGGCGGGGACGAGCACGTGCTCGCGCTGACCCTGCACCACATCGCCACCGACGCCTGGTCCGAGCGGCTGCTCCTGGCGGACCTGGCCGCCCTGTACGCGGCCCGGCTCGGCCTGGCTCCGGAGCCGGAGCCGGAGCCGGCGGCGCTGCAGTACGCCGACGTGGCCGCGTGGGAGGCCCGGGAGGCCGACCGGGAGGCCGCGCGGGCCGAGGCCGACCTGGACTGGTGGGAGCGGAACCTGGCCGGCCTGCCGCCGGTGCTGGAGCTGCCCGTCGCCCGGCCCCGCCCGGCGGTGCCCACCTGGCAGGGGGCCGCGGTCGAGGTCGAGGTGCCCGCGTCCCTGTCCGCCAAGGTGCGCGCGGTGGCGGGCGCGACGCCGTTCATGGTGTTCCTGGCCGGTCTGCAGGCCCTGCTGTCGCGCGTGTCCGGCGGCGACGACATCGCCGTCGGGGTGCCGCACGCCGGGCGGCACCATCCGGACGCCGAGCAGGTGGTGGGCTGCTTCATCAACACCCTGGTGGTGCGCACCGACACCTCCGGCGACCCCACCGGCGCCGAGCTGCTGGACCGCGCCCGCGCGGCCGCGCTGGACGCGCTGGCCCACGCCCGCACGCCGTTCGAGCGCATCGTGGAACGGCTCCAGCCGGAGCGGAACCTCTCGGTCACCCCGCTGTTCCAGGTGATGCTGAACGTCTACGACACCGGCGTGCCGCCCGGCCTGCCCGGGGTGGAGGTCCGGGCCGAGCCGCTGACGTCGCCGACCGCCAAGTTCGACCTGAACCTGGAGCTCGGCGACGACGGGACCCGGTTCTCCGGTGAGCTGCGCTACCGGACCGACCTGTTCGACGAGGCCACCGTCCGGCGGCTGGCGGACTGGTACCTGGCCCTGCTGGACGGGATGCTCACCGAGCCGGACGCGCCGGTCGGGCTGCCCGCCGGCCCCGACCTGCACGGCCCGGACGGGGACGGCCCGGCGGTGGACGTGCCGCTGCACACGCTCGTCGAGCGGGCGGCCGACGCCGCCCCCGGCGCGACCGCGGTCGCCTCGCCCGGCCACGCGCCGCTCACCTACGCGGAGCTGGACCGGCGGGCCAACCAGGTGGCGCACCGGCTGCTGGAGCGCGGCGTGCGGCCGCAGGAGCCGGTCGGGGTGCTGATGGAGCGGCGGCCCGAGCTGGCGGTCGCCCTGCTCGGGGTGCTCAAGGCGGGCGCGGCCTACCTGCCGCTCGACCCGGTCTACCCGGCGCGGCGGACCGAGGCCGTCCTGGCCGACGCCGGCGCCCGGATCGTGCTCACCGAGGCGGAGGTCGCCGCCGCCGCGGACGGGCCGGAGCACCGCCCGGACGTGGCCGTGCCGCCCGGCCACCTGGCGTACGTGATCTACACCTCCGGCTCCACCGGGACGCCCAAGGGGGTCGCGGTCGAGCACCGGCAGATCACCCACTACCTGGGCGCGGTGGCCGGGCGCATCCCCGCCGGCGCGCGCTCCTTCGCCCTGGTGTCCACCGCCGCGGCCGACCTGGGGCTGACCAACGTGCTGTGCGCCCTCACCTCGGGCGCCACCCTGCACCTGGTCGACCACGAGACGGCCACCGACCCGGCCGCGTACGCCGCCTACCTGGCCGCCCACCCGGTGGACGTGGTCAAGATGGTGCCCAGCCAGCTGGAGCCGCTGGGCATGGAGGGGCTGCCCCGCAAACTGCTGGTCCTGGCCGGCGAGGCCGTGCCTGCGGACCTGGTGGAGCGGGTGCGGGCGGCCCGGCCGGACCTGGCGGTGCAGATCCACTACGGGCCCACCGAGACCACGGTCTCGGTGCTGGCCTGCGACGCGGCCGAGGCGCCGCCCGGCACGGCGGTCCTGGGCCGGCCGCTGGCCGACGTGGTGTGCCGGGTCGCGGACCCCGCCGGGCGGGCGCTCCCGACCGGCGTGCCGGGAGAGTTGTGGATCGGCGGGCCCAGCCTCGCCCGCGGCTACCTGGGCAGGCCCGACCTGACCGCGGAGCGGTTCGCCGGCGGCTGGTACCGCACCGGGGACCGGGTGCGGGTGAACCCGGCCGGGCTGGTGGAGTTCCTGGGCCGGGTCGACGACCAGGTGAAGGTGCGCGGGTTCCGGGTGGAGCTCGGTGAGGTCACCGCGGCGCTGCGGGCCCTGCCGCAGGTGGCGGAGGCGTTCGTGCAGCCGGTCGGCGCCGGGGCGCGGCGGCGCCTGGCCGCCTGGGTGACGCCCGGCGCCGGGACCGCCGCGGACGCCGTGGACGTCTCCGCGGTCCGGGCCGCGCTGCGGGAGCGGCTGCCCGACTACATGGTGCCGGCCGCGATCGGGGTGCTGGAGGCGCTGCCGCTCACCCCGAACGGCAAGGTGGACCGGGCGGCGCTGCCGGTCCCCGACGCCGGTCCGGCGGTGCGGGTGCCGCCGGCGACGCCGCAGGAGCACCTGGTCGCCGAGGCCTGGGCCGAGGTGCTGGAGGCGCCGGAGGTCTGGGCCGACGACGACTTCTTCGCCCTGGGCGGGCACTCCTTCGCCGCGACCCGGGTGGCCGGCCGGCTGCGGGAGCGGCTGGGCGCTCCGGTCCCGGTGCGGCTGCTGTTCGAGCACCCGGTCCTCGCCGACCTGGCCGCCGCCCTGCCCCGCCCCGCGGAACGGGCCCGGGCGCGGCGGGAGCGGCCGGACGGGCCGGTCCCGCTCTCCGGGGCGCAGGCCAGGCTCTGGTTCCTGGCGCAGCTGGAGCCGGAGAGCACGGCCTACAACGTGCCGCTCGCGCTGCGGCTGCGCGGGCCGCTCGACACCGACGCGCTGCTGGGCGCGGTGCGCGACCTGGCCGAGCGGCACGAGGTGCTGCGCAGCGTGATCGACGACTCCGGCCCCGAGCCGGTCCTCGTGGCACGACCGGCCGGAGAGGTGCCGGTGTCCACGGTGCGCGTCGAGGCGGCGCGGGTCGAGGAGGAGGTGGCCGCGCACCTGGCCACGCCGTTCGCGCTGGACGCCGAGCCGCCGATGCGGGCGGTGCTGCTCGCGGTCGACGGGCCCGGCGGCCTCTCCGGTGACGTCTCCGGCGGCCTCTCCGGCGGTGAGAAGACCACCGGGGACGGGCGGGCCGAGCACGTGCTCTCTCTCACCTTCCACCACATCGCCACCGACGCCTGGACCCGGGAGCTGCTGCTGTCGGAGCTGTCCGCGCTGTACGCCGCACGGCTCGGGCTGCGCCCGCCCCTGGACCCGCCGCCCGCCCAGTACGCCGAGGTGGCCCCGGTCCCCGACCTGGCCGAGCTCGACTGGTGGGCCGAGCGGCTGGCCGGCCTGCCGCCGGTGCTGGACCTGCCCACCGACCGGCCCCGCCCCGCGGTGGCCGATCCGGACGGCGCCTCGGTGGAGCTGGAGCTGCCGGCGGAGCTGAGCGAGCGGGTCCGGGCGGCGGCCACCGCCTACCGGGCGACGCCGTTCATCGTGCTGCTGGCCGGTCTGCAGGCCCTGCTGGCGCGCCTGGCGGCCGGCACCGACGTCGCGGTCGGCGTGCCGGTCTCCGGCCGGGACCATCCCGGCACCGAGGGCGTGGTCGGCTGCTTCCTCAACACGGTGGTGGTCCGCACCGACGTCGGCGGCGGCCCGACCGGCCGTGAGCTGCTGGCCCGGGTCCGGGAGGACGCGCTGGGCGCCCTCGCCCACGCGAGCACGCCGTTCGACCGGGTGGTGGACCGGCTGCGGCCGGAGCGGAACCTGGCCGCGACCCCGCTGTTCCAGGTGATGCTGAACTACGTCACCGGCGCGGACCTGCCGGAGCTGCCCGGCCTGGAGACGGGCGAGATCCGCCTGCCCGAACGGACGACGAAGTTCGACCTGAGCTGGCACGTGGTCGACGGCGGCCCCGGCCGGCCGCTGCGCGGCGGGCTCGACTACCGCACCGACCTGTTCGACGAGGCCACCGCGGCCCGCTTCACCCGGTGGTACCTGGCCCTGCTGGACGGGATGCTGGCCGACCTGGACGCCCCGGTGGGCGCGGTCCCGCTGGAGCCGGTGACCGGTCCGATCCTGGCCGGCGGGCCCGCCGTACCTGCGGCCGGGCCGTCCCCGGCCGGCGGGCCGCCGGAGCCCGCGGCGGACGCCCCGGTGCACCGGCTGATCGAGCGCTGGGCGGACGCCACCCCCGACGCGCCCGCCGTGGTGGGCGCGGACCGCGCGCTGACCTACGCCGAGCTGGAGGCGGCCGCCAACCGGATCGCCCACCTGCTGCTGGAGGCCGGGGTGCGCGCCGACGAACCGGTCGGCGTGCTGCTGGAGCCGGGCGCCGGCCTGGCCTGCGCCCTGTTCGGCATCCAGAAGTCCGGCGGCGGCTACCTGCCGATGGACCCGGCCTACCCGGCCGCGCGGATCACCGCGATGCTGGACGCCGCCGGGGTGCGGGCCGTGGTCACCACGGCCGAGTTCGCCGGCCGGATCGGTCCGGGCCGCGAGGTGCTGGAGCTGGACCGGCTCCCGGCGGCGCCGGAGACCCGGCCCGACGTCGACGTGCGGCCCGAGCACCTGCACCACGTGATCTTCACCTCCGGGTCCACCGGCACGCCCAAGGCCGTGGCCGCCGAGCACCGCAGCGTGCTCGGCTACCTGCGCGGCATGCTGCCGCGGATCGGCGTGCCCGGCGGGTCGTACGCGGTCGTGTCCACCCCCGCCGCGGACTTCGGGCTCACCTGCGTCTTCGGCGCCCTGACCACGGGCGGCACGGTGCACCTGGTGCCGCGCGAGACCGCGATGGACCCCGCCGCCTTCGCCGGCTACCTGGCCGAGCACCGCGTCGACGTCGTCAAGTGCGTGCCCAGCCACCTGGAGCTGCTGGCCTCCGGCGGCGACCTGCCCGCGGTGCTGCCGGGCAAGCTGCTGATCCTGGCCGGCGAGGCGTGCCCGTGGGACCTGGTGGAGCGGGCCCGGGCCGCGCGGCCCGGCCTGCGGATCCAGAGCCACTACGGGCACACCGAGTCCACGATGATCTGCCTGGTCTGCGACACCGAGGAGGTCCCGGCCGGGCACCGGACCGGGATCGTGCCGCTGGGCCGGCCCCTGCCGGGGGTGTACGGGCACCTGGTGGACGCGGATCTGCGGCCGGTGCCGGTCGGGGTCCCGGGCGAGCTGGTGGTCGGCGGCCCCGGCGTCACCCGCGGCTACATCGGCCTGCCCGAGCTGACCGCGGAGCGGTTCGTGCTCGACCCGCTGACCGGCCGGGGGCGCTGCTACCGCAGCGGCGACCTGCTGCGCGTCACCGCCGACGGGCGGGTGGAGTTCCGCGGCCGGGTGGACGACCAGGTCAAGGTCCGCGGCTACCGGGTCGAGCCGGGCGAGGTCGCCACCGCGCTGCGCGCCCTGCCCGAGATCGCCGAGGCCGTGGTGCTGCCGGTGGGCGAGGGCAAGGCCCGGCAGCTCGCCGCCTGGGTGACGCCGTCGGCCGGGAGCGCCGTGGACGTGCCGCGGGTCCGGGCCGCGCTCCGGGAGCGGCTGCCCGACTACATGGTCCCGGCGCAGCTCGTCGTGCTCGACCGGCTCCCGCTCAACCCGAACGGGAAGGTGGACCGGGCCGCCCTGCCCGAGCCGCGGCCGGAGGCCGCGGAGTTCGTGCCGCCGTCCACGCCCGGCGAGGAGCTGGTCGCCCGGGTCTGGGCCCAGGTGCTCGGCGTGGCCGAGGTCGGCGCGCACGACGACTTCTTCGCCCTGGGCGGGGACTCCTTCGCCGCGGTGCGCGCGGTCAAGGAGATCGGGCACGGCCTGCGGGTGATCGACCTGTTCACCCGGCCCACGGTCGCCGAGCTGGCCGCGTTCCTGGACCGGCAGGACGGCGGCGGGCTGCTGCACCGCCTGGGCGGCGGCCGCACCAGCGAGTTCACCCTGGTCTGCCTGCCGTACGGCGGCGGCTCGGCGGCGGTGTACCAGCCGATGGCCTGGGCCCTCGGCGAGCGGGTGGAGGTGCTGGCGGCCGAACCGCCCGGCCACGACCCGGCCCGGCCGGACGAGGAGCCGCTGCCGCTGGAGGAGCTGGTGGAGGCCTTGGCCGCGGAGGTGGCCAAGACCGCGTCCGGCCCGATCGCGGTCTACGGCCACTGCGTGGGCTCCGCGCCCGCGGTGGCCCTGGCCCGCAGGCTGGAGGCGGACGGCGTCCCCGTCCTGGGCGTGATCGCGGCCGGCAGCTTCCCCAGCGCCGGGCTGCCCGGCCTGGTCCAGCGGCTCTTCCGCGGCGACCGCTGGGTCTCCGACCGGATGTTCCGGGACGCGCTGCGGGCCTCGGGCGGGCTCCTGGACGACATGGACGAGGCCGCCAAGCGGACCGCGGTGCGGGCGATGCGCCACGACGCCGACCAGGCGCAGGAGTGGTTCGGCCGCGAGCTGGCCGGGGACGGGCCGCCGCTGCGCGCACCGATCCTGTGCGTGGTCGGGGAACGGGACCGGGCGACCGAGCTGCACGAGGAGCGGTACGCCGAGTGGGCGGCCTTCGCGCCCAGGGTGGAGCGGGCCGTGCTGCCCCGCGCGGGCCACTACTTCCTGCGGCACCAGGCCGAACCGCTGGCCGCCCTGGTGATGGAGCACCTGCGGCGCTGGGCGGCCGGGCGGCTGCCCGATCCGGTGCGCCCGCCCGAGCGCAGGAACCTGCGGCCCTTCTACACCGTGGCGGGCGGGCAGCTCGTCTCGGCGGTGGGCACGGCGCTGAGCTCGTTCGCCCTCGGCGTCTGGGCCTACCAGCGCAGCGGCGAGATCCTCGACCTGGCCCTCGTCACGATGCTCTCCCAGATCCCGGCCGTGCTGCTCACCCCGCTGGGCGGCGCGCTGGCCGACCGGGTGGACCGGCGCCGCGTCATGCTGGCCTGCGACGCCGTCTCCGGGCTGGCCATGGTGGCGCTGGTCCTGCTGCTGGCCACCGACCGGCTGGCGCTGTGGAACGTGTGCCTCATCGTCGGCGTCACCTCGGTGGTCACCGCGTTCCAGCAGCCCGCCTACCTGGCCGCGATCGCGCAGCTGGTGCCCAAGCCGTACCTGCCGCAGGCCAACGCCATCGCCAACCTGGGGTTCGGCGCCGGCAACGTGGTGGCGCCCCTCGCCGGCGGCGCGCTGATCGGCATGTTCGGGCTGTCCGCGGTGGTGGCCGTCGACGCGGCGACGTTCGCGGTCGGGGTGGCGACCCTGCTGGCGGTCCGCTTCCCCGACCGGTTGTTCCACCGGCGGGAGGAGACGTTCCAGGCGGCGCTGACCGGCGGCTGGCGGTTCCTCCGCCGGCGCCGGCCGCTGCTGGTGATGGCGTTCTACTTCTCGGTGGTCAACTTCTGCACCGCCCTGATGTGGGTGCTGATCACCCCGGTCGTGCTGGCCCTCGGCTCCTCGGCCACCCTGGGCGCGGTGACCGCGATCGGCGGCCTCGGCGCGGCCGTGGGCACCGGGGTGGTGCTGGTCTGGGGCGGCACCCGGCGCCGGGCCACCGGAATGATCGGTTTCGTGGTCGGGTCCGGGATCGGCGTGGTGCTGATGGGCGTCTGGCCGGCGGTGTGGCTGGTCGCGGCCGGCCTGTTCGTCCGGCTGGCCTGCATGAGCATCGGCAACGCGCACTGGCTGTCCATCATCCAGGTGAAGGTGGGGCCGGAGCTGCAGGGCCGGGTCCTGGCCGTCAACGTCATGCTGGCCACGGCCATGCAGCCGCTGGGCTTCCTGGCCGCCGGCCCGCTGGCCGACTGGGCCGGGCGGTACGCCTCCGGCCCCGGTGGAGGGGCGGCGGCGGTGCTGCTGGCCAGCGGCGTGTTCCTGGTGGCGTGGGGCCTGCTCGGGCTGCGCCACCGCCCGCTGCACGATCTGGAGGACCTGGTGCCCGACGCCGCGCCGCCGTCCGAGGCCGAGGCCGACCTGGACGCGATCCAGGAGAAGGTGCTGAACGGATGAACCCCGTGACGACGACCGAGACCGCCGGCGCCGGGCGGATCCGCCCGGCGGCCGGGGCCGGCGCGGCCGGCGCCGGGCGGACCCGCCTGGTGACGATGGACGACGTGGCCGCCGCGGCGGCCCGGATCGCGCCGTCCGTACGGCGCACGCCGCTGTTGCGCCTGCCCGGCGAACGGCTCTGGGTCAAACCCGAGAACCGGCAGCCCACCCGCTCGTTCAAGGTGCGGGGCGCGGTGAACGCGGTGGGACGGCTCGCCGAGGGGGGCGTCGGGCACATCATCGCCCAGTCCTCCGGCAACCACGCCCAGGCCATCGCGTACGCCGCCGCCGAGCACGGCCTGCGGGCGACCGTGGTCCTGCCCGACACCGCGCCGGAGCTGAAGGTGGCGGCCGCCCG
>NZ_JBHSBM010000017.1:336148-338573 GCF_042650625.1 Planomonospora corallina | reverse complement strand
GCCACGGCGCCGAGGTGGTGATCGCGCCGCCGGCCCTGCGGGAGGTCACCTGCCTGGCCCTGGCCGACCGGCTCGCCGCCGCGGTGGTCCGCTCCGACGACTTCGACGTCATCGCCGGGCACGGCAGCGCCGGGATCGAGATCGTCCGGGACCTGCCCGGTGCGGGCACGATCCTGGTGCCGGTCTGCAACGGCGGCCTGCTGGCCGGCATCGCGGTCGCGGCCAAGGCCGCCGACCCGGCGATCAGGGTGATCGGCGTCGAGCCGGAGCTGGCCGCCGACGGCGCGGCCAGCTTCCGCTCCGGCCGGCGCACCGCGTGGCCGGTGCAGCAGACCTACCGCACCCGGGCCGACGGCCTGCGCGCCCCGGTCCTGGGCGCCCTGGCCTGGGAGCACATCCGCCGGTACGCGGACGACATGGTGACCGTGAGCGAGGACGCCATCGTGGCCGCCGCCGGCCTGCTCGAGCGGGAGCTGGGGGAACGCGCCGAGCCCTCCGGCGCGGTGACCACCGCGGCCTACCTCGCCCACCGGGACGCGCTGCCAGCCGGTCCCGTGGTGGCCGTCCTGTCCGGCGGAAACGTCGGTGGCCCCTGAGACGATCACGGCTCCGTCCCGCACCCGCGACCGTGGAGAGCCGCCGCCATGCAACCGAAGGACGTCCAGCCGACCGCCTGGGAGCGGGTCCGGGAGTTCATCGACGCCGGGGACGCCGCCGGGGTCGCGGCGGCCGTGGCGGCGCTCGACGGGGCCGGGCGGCGTGCGGTCGCACATGAGCTGCCCGGGCACGTCGCGGTGGCGAGGGCGCGGGCGGAGCGGCTGCACCAGGAGCAGCGCGACCTGATGGACCGTGAGTGCGCCGCCCGGCGGGCCGAGGTGGAGCGGCTGCACGCCGCCGGGCGCTTCCGGGACGAGGAGGAGTACCGCGGCGCCTGGGCCGCGACCTGGCACCGTCCCTGGTGGCGGCTGCCGCCGGTGCCCGACTGGACCGGGCCGATGCGGGTCGCGGGCGCCGGCGTGATCGGCGGCGCGGCGGCCGCGGCGGCCTGGATCAACCGTGGGGAGCTCGGCGGCTGGGACCTGCACGGCGACCCGGCCGCCGCCCCGCTGCTCACGGCGATCACCGCACGGCCCGTCGCGTGGCAGGCCGACCTGGCCGTACGGCTCGCGCTCCGGGTCCGCGACGGCCGCCGGAGCCTCCCCCTCCGGGACGGGAACCTGCCGCTGGCGCTCGCGCTGCTCCGCCGTACCGGCGTGACCCCGCCCGAGCACGACCCGCTCGTGGCCGGCTGGGTGTCGCTGGGGGCCCGGCTCGGCGAGCTGCGGACCGACCCGCTGCTCGACCACTTCCTGCCCCGGATCTTCGAGGCCGAGGGCGTCGGCCGGGTGCTGCGGGGCGAGCGGCCGGACGCGCCCCGCCCGGACTCCTGGCTCGGCGCCCTGTGCGCCCTCGCCGCCGAGGGCCGGGTGGACCGCGCCCTCCTGCTCGGCGGCTGCCGGCGCCGCTTCCTGCGCGGCGGCGAAGGACCCGACCTGCGTTTCTTCGCCCACCTCCACGAACTGCTCGCCCCCTCCCCCGCCGAGATCGGGCCGCACGCCGTCGACTACCTGCGGCTGCTGCCCACCGCGCCGGCCCTCGTGGCCGAATCCGCCCTCAGGCACCTGCGCCGGCTCCCCGGCCTCGATCCGGAGGACGTGGCGGAGGCGCTGGAGGGGCTGCTCTTCCGGGCCGAGACCGGGCTGGTCCGCGCGGGCCTGAGCTGGTGGGACGAGGCCGTACGGCGGGCGCCCGGCCGGGCCGACGCGTTCGCTCCGGCGCTGGCGGCGGCCTTCGGCCACCAGGCGCGGGCCGTGCAGGAGCGTGCCGTGCGTCTCGCCGTACGGCACGCCGGGCGTTTCACCCCGCTCGGCGCCGAGGCCCTCCGTGCCGCCGTGGAGCCGCTCCCGCCCGCCTCGCGCGACCGGCTGGCCGCGGTGATCGGCGGCGAGCCCGCCGGGGGACCGGAGCCCGGAACCGGGGCCGGAACCGGGAACGGGGCCGGGGCCGGGGCCGATAGCGGCGTCTCCCCCGAGGAGGAGGTGTTCGTCCCGCGGGCGCTGCCCGCGCCGGTCCGCCCGGTCCCGCTGGCCGGCCCTCCGGACACCCCCGGATATCTGGCCGACCTGTACCCGCGCGGCGACTGGCAGGCGGCCGAGCGCTGCCTGGCCGCCTTCGTCCGGCTCGCCGCGCGGGACCGGGAGTCGCTGCGCGCGTGCCTGGCCCCGCTCGCCGGCGGCGAGGAGGGACGGCTGCTCAATGAGGAGTGGCGGGAGCCCGGTGACTGGATGACCGCCCTCGCGGCCGAGCTGGCGAGTCACGGACGCGCGTACACGAACGCCTTCACCGCGTTCTCCGCCGGGACCCGGCGCGGGCTGGCGGGCGGGGG
>NZ_JBHSBM010000017.1:208194-336130 GCF_042650625.1 Planomonospora corallina | reverse complement strand
CCCGCCGAGGAGCCCGACCGGCTGCCCCGGCGCGAGCGGGTCTCGCCCCTGCACCGCTTCGTCCTGCTCCGCCACGCGGAGGTCCTCGCCGCGCTGCGGGCCGGGGTGCTCCCGCCGCTGCTGCTCGCCACGCCGACCCTCTCCAACGGCCTGCTCGACCCGGCCGAGCTGGTGGCGAGGCTGGAGATCCTGGAGGCGGCGGGCGCCGCACCGCTGCCCGCCGACTTCCAGCAGGCGCTGCTCCGGCTGCCCCGGCGGATCGGCCCCGAGGCGGCCGCGCGGGCCGCGGAGCTGAGCTCGGAGGAGGGCCGGCTGGCCGCCCGCTGGATGGCCGGCGGCGGGCTGCCCGATCCGGTCGTCGAGGTGACCTGGTCCGGAGAAGACGACGGCCCGGGTCCGGGGGGCCGGATGGCCGCCACCGTGCGGGCCGAGCCCACCGGCCTGCCGCTCGTCGACGACCTGCTCGCCCAGCAGCCCCGGCACGTCGGCCCGGCGGGCGGGGGTCATCTCGGCGGGCTCATGGACTGGTGGGCCGCGGTCCTGCCCTCCCACCGGGAAGTGGTCGCCGCCCATCTCGTCCCCCACCAGCCGGTGCCGGACCGGGGCGCGTCGATGGACTCGTGCCGCCTGGTCGAGCTCGCCGCCGCCGAGGGGCCCGCCGGACGGGCCGTCGCGGTCCTGCTCGCGCACCGGCTCCTCCCCGGGCCGCTCGTCCCCCGCGATCCCGGCTCCACGCTCCGCGCCCTGCGGAGCCTGGCCGCCACCGACGCCCTCCCCGCCGAGGAGCTCGGCGCGGCGCTCGCCGAGCGGGTGCTCCGGGGCGAGATCACGCTCCGTATCCTGGTCGACGCGGTGGAGCGCGAGGCCGCCGCCGGGGCCGCCCGTTCCATGTGGCGGGTGCTCGCCGCGGCGCTGCCCGCCCTCCTGCCCGCCGGGGGCGGCCGCCCCACCAGGGTCCACGCCGACATGCTCGCCCTGGCGGCCCGCCTCGCGTCCTGGTCGCGGGCCCGGGGGGAGATCCCGGCGCTGAACGCGTTCGCGGCGCGCGGCGGCAGGAGCGGCGTCCTCACGCGCGCCAGGGCCCTCCGCGACCTGCTGGCCTCCGGCGGCTCCTCCCCGGCCGCCACCTGACGGCGCTCCGGTCAGACCTTCTTGACCACGCTGGACTTGAGCTGCATGGGACCGATGCCGTCGATCCTGCAGTCGATGTCGTGGCCGTCCACGCCGTTCACGAGGCGGATGTTGCGCACCTTGGTGCCCGCCTTGATCCCGGTCGCGCTGCCCTTGACCTTGAGGCTCTTGACCACCGTGACCGTGTCGCCGTCGGCGAGCACGTTGCCGACCGCGTCCCTGATCTCTCCGGACCCGGCCGCCCCCGGGGATGCCTCGGAGGCGGGGTCCCACTCGTGCCCGCACTCCGGGCAGACCAGGAGGGGGCTCATCTCGTAGGTGTACTCGCTGGAGCACTCGGGGCACGGCGGCAGGGTCTCGGTCACCCCGGAAGTGTAGTGGAGGTGCAGAATCAACCAGAAAGGTAGCATTTCTCACGTTTCCGCCCTCCAGCGGCGCCGAGTGCGCCTTCGGGAAGGCTCGGCCACTCGCTCGGAGCCGGCCGCGTCCGGGGCGGGGTACGACTGCGCTCCCCGCCCTGGACGCGGGCAGTGTCACCTGCCGTAGTTCCGCCCGGGGGGCCTGCCGGGGATCGGCTTGGCGATGAGGGCGACGGGAACGAAGAAGCAGATCTGGGCGATCGCCAGGGTGAGCGTCCAGAGCGCCTTGTCGTCGTAGTGGGCCGACGCCCTGGCGTACAGCTCGTCGGGGACGCGCTCCCCGGACGGGTTCGGGGTGAGGACGGCCTCCACGAGCTCCAGCGCGACCCGTTCGGCGTCGGCGAAATAGGGGGCGTCCCGCCATGACGCCACGGCGGTGATGCGTTCCTGTGTCTCTCCGGCTCTGTGGAGGATGCCGGTCTGCCGGACGGTGTGGTACGTGCTGCCGACGATCTGCCCGGCGCGGAGCTGTACCAGGCCGACGGTGGCCTGCGGAATCGCACCGTTCCGCACGGCTTCGGTCATGGCCGTGGCGATCGTCGCCACCTCGGGAAAGAACTGGGCGGGGTCGGGCAGACGCGACCGGAGGCCGTCCTGCTCGGCCGTCATGGGCGTGGCCATCGCGAGGTCTTCCTTTCTCGATTTCCGCGGTGCTCTCGATTTCCGCGGTGCTCTCGATTTCCGCGGCGCTCCCGGGAGTCGCGGTCCGGCGGGGCCGACCCTCCGTCACGAGGCGGCCTGCCGCGGGACCGATCACACGTTCCGGCGCGGTTCTCCGGCGGTGACCGCGTCCCGGCCGGGGTCGCCGGTTTCTCCCGCGTGCCGGATGGTGTCTCGAGAGTCCGACGACACAGCCGCCGGTGATGTGAGGCGACGGCCGGCCTCACAGTCCGGCACGCTGTTTCGTCGGACTGGTGAGCACAACCGCACCGAGGGAGCCGATGACACCATGACCGCCCCATCCGGACCAGGAGACGGCCGGCCCGATCCGGGCCTGGACGCGATCATCCGCGAGCGGCGTCACCTGACCAACCTCGCGTACCGGCTCCTCGGCTCCCTGGCCGACGCCGAGGACGTCGTCCAGGAGGCCTACGCCCGCTGGTACGCCATGTCCCGGCGGCAGCAGGAGGCCGTCGCGTCCCCCGGCGCCTGGCTGACGACGGTCGCCGGGCGCATCTGCCTGGATCTGCTCGGCTCGGCACGGGCCCGGCGGGAGAGCTACGTGGGCGAGTGGATCCCCGAGCCGCTGCCCGACCGCACGGAGTGGATCAACGGCCGGCCGGGCGACCCGGCCGACCGTGTCACCCTCGACGAGTCGGTCAGCATGGCCTTCCTCGTCGTGCTCGAGTCGATGACCCCGGCCGAGCGCGTCGCGTTCGTCCTGCACGACGTCTTCCGCTACTCCTTCGCCGAGGTGGCCGAGATCGTCGGCCGCACCCCGGCGGCCTGCCGCCAGCTGGCCTCCTCGGCCCGGCGCCGCGTCCGCACCGCGCAGGCTCCCCCGGCTCCGGCGGCCCGGAGCGCCGGAGTCATCAGGGACTTCAAACGGGCGTGGGAGGCCAAGGACGTCGGCGCCCTCGTCGGCCTGCTCGCCCCCGAGGCCACGATGATCGCCGACGGCGGCGGCCTCGCCGGCGCAGTGCGCCACCCGATCGAAGGCGGCGAGCGGATCGCGCGCTACGCCCTGGCCATCGCCGACACGGCGCCCGGCATGACGATCCTGGAGCGGGCGGTCAACGGTCAGCCCGGTCTGGTGGCTCAGCGGAGCGGCGTCACCACGGCGGTGATGGCCTTCGAGGTCGCGGGCGACCGGATCACGCGCATCTGGGCGGTGCGCAACCCCGACAAGCTCCGCCCCTGGACGGCGGGACACCGCCACTAGAACCGCCCCGTACCCGCTGCAGCCGCCTCACCGCCGCCTCACCCGCACGCTCCTCCCTCTCCTCTCCCGCCTCACCCGCCCCGCAGCCGTCAAGGAGTCACCCGTGTTCCTGCGTGTCGTGGTCGCCCTGCAGACCGTGGCCCTCTTCGCCGCACCGGTCACCGCCGGTCTGTTGTTGTCCTCCCCCAGCGGACACGTGCTGCACAGCGCTTCGGCGTACACGGTGTTCGCCGTGGCGGTGCTGCACCTGGTCGCCGCGGTCCTGGCGTGGCGGCCGGGCGGCGGCTCCCCCCGGCCCGTCCTGTACGCGGCCGGGTTCCTGGGGTTCGTGCTGGCGCAGGTGGCGCTGGGCATCGCGCACGTGAAGACCCTGCACGTCCCCCTGGGCGTGCTGTTGTTCGGCCTGAGCCTCCTCCACCTCAGCCGGCTCCCGGCCCGCCGCCGCGGCGGCACCGCCCCCGCGCGCGGAACGTCCCCGCAGCGGGAGCCGGCCCGGTCATGACCGGGCCGTACGGTCCCCGCCGGGCACGCCGACCATCCCGACGGCCCTGCCGTACATCCGGACCGGGGAGGGCGAGGCCGCGTCCACGTAGCCGGGGAAGGCGGGCATGTCCCGGCAGAAGCCGATCAGCTCCTCGTAGACCGCGGCCGCCGACGCGGGCCGCCTGCCGGGCTCCTTCTCCAGCAGCCGCAGGATCAGCCGCTCCAGCCCTTCCGGGACGTCCGGCCGCCGGTGCCGCAGCGGGCGCGGAGCCCTCTCCAGGTGGTTGTGCATGGAGGCCAGGGGGGTGACTCCGCGGAACTGGTTCTCCCCGGAGAGCATCTCGTCGAGGATCACCCCCAGGGAGTACAGGTCGCTCCACGGGCCGGCCGTACCCGCCTCGGCCTGCTCCGGCGCCATGTAGTCCGGGCTGCCGACCGTGACGCCGGTCCCGGTGAGCCTGGTCGCCGTCGGGGAGAGCGCGGCGACCACGCCGAAGTCCAGCACCTTCACCGTGCCGTCCGGGCCGAGCATCAGGTTGCTCGGCTTGAGGTCGCGGTGCACGAGGGCCCCGGCGTGCGCGACCGCCAGCACCGAGCAGACCTGGGCGGCGATCAGCGCGGCCCAGGGCGCCGGGATCTCGGTCTCGTCCAGCAGGGTCGCCACGGAGCAGCCGTCGACGTACTGCATGACCAGGTAGAGCCGGTCGCCGTGCGTGCCGCAGTCGTAGACGGCGGGCACGCCGGGGTGCCCCAGCCGCGCCGTGATGCGCGCCTCACGGACGAAACGCCGGGTGAGCTCCTCGTCGGGCCGGCCGTCCGGGAGGAAGTCGACGCGGATGAACTTGACCGCCACCGGGCGGTCCAGGCGCCTGTCGCGGCCGAACCAGACCTCCCCCATCCCGCCCCTGCACCGGGAGAGCGGGTCCAGCTCGTACCGTCCGTCGATGATCGGCTTCTCCAACCCCTGCCGTCCTCCGTGACCCGACGTCCTGTCCTGCGTTCTCGCCCACCCAGGAAACCACAGGCCCGTTCCGCCGGTCGCGGCCTCCGCGGGAGGCGGCCGCTCCTAAAATTCACCCATGTCCTCCGAGAGTCCCGTGCCCCCTCGGCCTCCCCGTCCGGGGGAGGCGGCCGGGCGCCGGTTCTCTCCGGCCGTGCTCGCGCTGAGCGTCGCCTGGGCTCTCGTGCCCGCGCTCTCACTCGGATTCCTCACCCCCGTGGTCATCGCGTCCGCGGCCGTGCGCCTGCGCAGCCGGGCGCAGGGCGTCGCGGCGGGCCTGTACGCCGCCGTGTTCACGGCCTACCTGGTGCTGGTGGGGGGCGGGATCCTCCCCGAGGGCGGCTGGCACGAGCAGCTCGCGATGTGGACCTGGACCCTCGGGCCGTGGTGGGGCGGCACGGCGCACGCCTTCGTCCTGCGGGCCGGGGTCTTCCGCCCCCGCCCGGCGGGGACGCGCCCCCCTCCGCACGCCGCCTCCGCCCCTCCCTGGGAGCACCCGGGGCCCGGCGGACCGCGGCCCTCTCCCCCCACCGTCCCCGCCTGGGAGCACCCGGGGCCCGGCGGGCCGCAGCCTCCTCCGCCCGCCGCCTTCACCCCGCCCCCGTCCGCGCCTCCATCTCCGTCTCCGTCTCCGGTGAGGACCGCCGCCGGCCCGTCCCGGGTCCCGGGCGGGCCGCCCTCCGGACCGTTCTCCTCCTGGGACCCGTGGGAGACCTCCCCTCCGCACGGCGGCGCGCGCGGCGCCCGCCCCCCGTACGGCGGCGCCGAGAGAATGCGCGTCATCGGCGGCTACACGCTCCTGCGCAAGCTGGGCGAGGGCGGTCAGGGCTCCGTCTACGTCGCGGCGGCCCAGGACGGCCGGCAGGTGGCGGTCAAGATGCTCCACGAGCGCTTCCGCGGGGACGCGGGGGAACGCGAGAGGTTCCTGCGCGAGGTGGCCGCCGCGCGGCGCGTCCCGCAGTTCTCGACGGCCCAGGTCATCGACGCGGGCGTCGAGGGCGACACCACCTACATCGTGAGCGAGTACGTCCCGGGCCGCTCCCTGGAACGGCTCGTGCGCGAGGACGGCCCGCTCGACGGCGGCGGCCTGGTCCGGCTGGCCATCGCGACCTCCGCGGCGCTCAAGGCGATCCACTCCGCCGGGGTCGTGCACCGCGACTTCAAGCCCGCCAACGTCCTCATCGGGCCGGACGGCCCCAGGGTCATCGACTTCGGCATCGCCCGGGCCCTCGACCAGGCGACCGCGACGACCGGCGGCTTCAAGGGGACGCCCGCCTACATGTCGCCCGAGCAGGTCTCCGGGCTGGTGGTCGGTCCCGAGTCCGACGTCTTCAGCTGGGCCTCGTCCATGTACTTCGCGGCGACCGGCCGCCCGCCCTTCGAGGGCACGACCCTGTTCCAGGTCTACGAGGCCGTGCTCCACCACCGGCCGGACCTGCGCGCCGTACCGGCGGGGCTGCGTGGTCCGCTGACCGCCTGCCTCCGTAAGGACCCCGGGGAGAGGCCGACCGCCGCGCAGCTCATGCTGGCCCTCGCGAGCTAGGAGCGGGGCCGCGCCGCCGGCCCGCCTCGGCGGTCCGGGCCGCCTCGGCGGCCCGGTCAGTCCACGTCGACGTCGTCGAGGAACCGGAGGAGGCGCGAGAGCACCCGGAGGCAGGCGGTGATCTCGGCGTCGGTCAGGTCGCCGCCGGCCCGGCTCAGCACCGCGCGCTCGCGGGCGATCACGGCGGTGATGGCGGCCCGGCCCTCCTCGGTCAGCCGGATGAGCGAGGACCTGCGGTGCGCCGGGTTGGGAACGGACTCGACCAGGCCCCGCGCGGCCGCGTCGTTGACCGTGCGCTGCACGGCGGCTTCCTGGACCACCGCATGTGGGACGACCAGATCCCGGCCCTCGCCCCGCGGTACCGCGTCATCGCACCCGACGCCCGCGGTCACGGCCGCTCCGCCAACGCCACCGGGCCGTACCGGCTCACCGACGACCTCGCCGCGCTCCTGCGCCGCCTAGACACCGGCCCCGCGATCCTGGCCGGGGTCTCCATGGGGGCGAGCACCGCGGTCGACACCGCGCTGGAGCACCCCGAACTGGTCAGCGCCGTCATCGTCAGCGGCGCCGGGACCGGCGAGCCGTACTTCACCGACCCCTGGACCACCCGGATCCGGACCACCTGGCACGCGGCCATGGCCGCCGGCGACCTGGACGCCTCGGTGGAGGCGTTCACGCTCTTCGCGGCGGGCCCGCACCGCGCCCTCGACGAACTCGACCCCGGGGTCGTGGAGCGCCTTCGCCGGATGACCAGGGAGACCATGTCCAAGCACACCGCCGGCGAGCCCGACCTGCTCGTCCCGGTGCGCGACACGTGGGAGCGCGCCTCGAAGATCGACGTTCCCGTGCTGGCCGTCAACGGCGCCCTCGACTCACCCGACCACATCGGGATGGCCGAACGCCTCGCCCGCACCGTCGCCGACGGCCGTGCGGTCTCGATCGACGGGGCCGCCCACTACCCCAACATGGAGCGGCCGGACGCCTTCAACGAGATCCTCGGCGACTTCCTGCGCCTGCTGTGACCGCGCCGCCGGCGGCGGGGCCCTCCACCGCCGTCGCCGGACCGGCGAACCACGATCGAACAGGGCGAAGTTGACATTTGGCTAGGTAAGCCTAACCTAATCCACGTGACCGAGGATATCTCGCTGCGTGGAGCCGGACTGCGTCTCAGCTACCACGGCGCCACCGCCGTCGAGAACGGCCACATCACCTTGACGCGAGGACGTGTGACGGCCCTGGTCGGCCCGAACGGCAGCGGCAAGTCCACCCTGCTGCGGGCGCTGGCCCGGCTCCACCGCCCGGAGGCGGGCACGGTGACGCTCGGCGGCGACGTGTCCGCCCTGGACATGCCGGCCCGTGACTTCGCCAAGCGGGTCACGCTGCTGGCGCAGAGCCGTCCCACGCCGTCCGGCGTGCGGGTCCGGGACGTCGTCGGGTACGGCAGGCACCCCTACCGGGGCCGGTGGCGGACGGGCGACCCCGACGGGGAGGCCATGGTCGCCAGGGCGATGGAGCTCACCGGCGTCGCCAAGATGGCCGACCGCCCGGCGGACGAGCTGTCCGGCGGCGAGCTGCAGCGCGTGTGGCTGGCCACCTGCCTGGCGCAGGACACCGGCGTCCTGCTCCTGGACGAGCCCACCACCTTCCTGGACCTGCGCTACCAGATCGAGCTGCTGGAGCTGGTGCGCGACCTGGCCGACGAGCACGGCGTGGCCGTCGGCGTCGTCCTGCACGACCTGAACCAGGCCGCCGAGCTGGCCGACCGCGTCGTCCTGCTGCACGGCGGCCGCGTCCGGGCCGACGGGCCGCCCGCCGAGGTCCTCACCGAGGAGCTCCTCACCGAGGTGTACGGCATCCGCATCGAGGTCACGCACGACCCGAGGACGGGGACGGTGACCACCCGGCCGATCGGCCGGCACACCAGAAGCGTCCCCGCCACAACCTGACAGGAACCACATGAACCCCCTGCGCACCGCCCTCGTGGCCGTGGCCGCCGTCGCCGTGCTCGCCTCCTGCGGCACCACCGAGACCACCGCTCCGGAACCGGCCGCCTCCGGCGGCACGGCCTCCGCCACGCCCGTCACCGTGACCGACAGCCGCGGCAAGCAGATCACCCTCGACCGCCCCGCCACCAAGGTGGTCGCCCTGGAGTGGGGCGAGGCCGAGATGGTGGTCGGCCTCGGCGTCATGCCGGTCGGCGTCGCCGACACCAAGGGCTACGGCACCTGGGTGACCGCCGCCAAGCTGGACGCCTCGGTCAAGGACGTCGGCACCCGCCAGGAGCCGAGCGTCGACTCCATCGCCGCCCTCCAGCCCGACCTCGTCGTCATGGAGGCCGAGCGCGACTCCGCGCTGGTGCCGCAGCTGGAGAAGTTCGTCCCCGTCCTCGTCACCAAGGGCAGCGACGGGAGCGACAACCTGGGCCGGATGCGCGGCGACCTCAAGATGATCGCCACCGCGCTGGGCAAGACCGCCGAGGCGGACAAGCTCCTGGCCGACCTGGACGCCACGCTGGCCGACGGCAAGGCCAAGCTGGAGGCCGCGGGCTTCGCCGGCAAGCCGTTCGCCATGGCCGACGGCTGGAAGGACGGCAGCAAGATCGCCATCCGCATGTTCGGCAAGGGCTCGCTGGTCTCCGAGGTCGCCACCGGCCTCGGGCTGACCAACGCCTGGACGGGCGAGGTGGACCCGATGTGGGGCCTGGGCAACACCGACGTCGAGGGCCTGACCGCGCTGAAGGACCCCGAGACCCGCTTCTTCTACAACGCCTCCGACGGCGCCGACGTCTTCGCCGACGGGCTGGCCTCCAACGCCATCTGGAAGAAGCTGCCGTTCGTCGAGAAGAAGCACGTCACCAAGCTGCCCGACGGCATCTGGACCTTCGGCGGGCCGCTGTCGTCCAAGCAGTACGCCGAGGCCCTCGTGAAGGCCTACACCGGTTGAGCACCCCGGTCCAGGCCCCACCGGCGCCGCCCGCCACGCCGCTGCGGCGGCTGGGCGGCGCCGGTGCGGTCCTCCTGACACTGGCGGCGGTCGTCCTCGCCGCCGCCGTCCACGTGACGCAGGGCACGTCGTCGATCGGCGCGCTCGACCTGCTCCGGCTGCCCTTCGGCGAGGGGGACAGCGAGGCCGCCCGGATCCTGCTGGCCTCCCGGCTGCCGCGCCTGCTGGCCGGGGTCGCCGTCGGCGTCGCCCTCGGCGTGGCGGGCGCGCTGCTGCAGGCCGTCTCCCGCAACCCCATGGCCTCGCCCGACACGCTGGCGGTCAGCTCCGGCGCCTACCTCGCGGTCGCCGGGGCGGCGGCCTTCGGCCTGACGCTGCCGCTGGCGCTGTCGGGCCTGCTCGCCCTGCTGGGCGGGCTGGCGGCGGCCGCCCTCGTGCTGGCGCTGGCCGCGGGCGGCCGTACCGGCACGACCCGGCTGATCCTGGCGGGCTCGGCGACCGCGCTGGCCCTCCACTCGCTCACCAACCTGCTGATGATCCTCTTCGAGGAGGAGACCAGCGGGCTGTTCGCCTGGGGAAGCGGCTCGCTCGTGCAGAGCGACCTCGAGGCCGTCACGCAGATGGGCCCGCTGATCCTGCTCGCCCTGGCCGCCGCCGTGCTGGCCGGGCCGAAGCTCGACATCCTCGGCCTGGGCGACGACACCGCCACGGTGCTCGGCGTCAACGTCAGGCGGCTGCGCCTGGGGCTCACGCTCCTGGCCGTCGTGCTGGCCGCCGCCGCCGTGACCGTCGCGGGCCCCGTCGGGTTCGTGGGCCTGTGCGCGCCGGTGATCGTCCGGTTGCTCCCGGGCGTGCACCGCCACCGCACGACGCTGCCCCTGGCGGGCCTCGTCGGCGTGCTCATCGTGCTCGGCTCCGACATCGCGCTGCGCGCCGCCTTCGGCGGGCAGGCGGGCGTGGACGTGCCGCCCGGCGTGGTGACCACGCTGTTCGGCGCCGCCGTGATGGTGTGGCTGGCCCGCCGCTACCGGGACGCCGGACCGACCCGGCAGCCGCCGGTCGTGCGCGTCGCGGCCCGCTCGCGCGCCGCCTTCCTGACCGTGGTGGCGGCCTGCACGGCCCTGCTCACCGGAGCGGTCTTCCTGGGCATGCTCGGCGGCGACACCTGGGTCCTGGGCGGCGACCTGGTCAACTGGCTGAACGGGCGGACCGGCCGCGGCCTCACCTTCGTGCTCGACCAGCGCTATCCCCGCGTCCTCGCCGCGGTGCTCGCCGGCGCCGCGCTGGCCGCCGCGGGCACGGCCGTGCAGGCCGTGTGCCGCAACCCGCTGGCCGAGCCCGGCATGCTCGGCGTGACCGCCGGCGCGGGCGTGGGCGCGATCACACTGCTGGCCCTCGTGCCGCTCGCCGGGATCTGGCCGATGTCCGCGGCGGCCATGGCCGGGGCGCTGGCCGCCGCCGCCATCGTCTACCTGCTGTCGTGGCGCGGCGGGCTGAGCTCCGACCGCCTGGTGCTGATCGGCGTCGGCGTGCAGGCCGCGTGCACCGCCGTCACCGTGATGATCATCGTCAAGGCCGACCCCTGGAACACCGCCATGGCGCTGACCTGGCTGTCCGGCTCCACCTACGGCCGCGTTCCCGTCCAGCTCATCCCGGTCGCGCTGGCCCTGCTCCTGGTGGTCCCGCTGATCGCCTGGCTCCGCCGCGACCTGGACCTGCTCTCCCTCGACGAGGACACCCCCCGCGTCCTCGGCGTCCCCCTGGAGCCGGTACGGCTGGCCGCCCTGGGCGGCTCGGTGCTGCTGACCGCCACCGCGGTCTCCGCCGTGGGCGTGGTCGGCTTCGTCGGCCTGATCGCCCCGCACGCCGCCCGCGCCCTGGTCGGCTCGGGCCACGCCCGCGTCCTGCCGGTGGCCGTGCTCCTCGGCGCCCTGCTGGTGAGCCTGGCCGACACGCTCGGGCGCACCGTCATCGCCCCGGCCCAGGTGCCCGCCGGGCTCGTCACCTCGCTGCTCGGCACGCCGTACTTCGTCTGGCTGCTGTGGCGCTCGCGGACGCGGGCGGACGGCTGACCGGCGGGCACCGGCCGCGGCCGCGCGGCGCGGTCCCCGCCGCGGGCCTGCCGGGACCGCGGGAGGTCACGGAGGAGACCGGTCTGACAGGCATCTCCGCCATCCGGCCCATCGCGGTGGACCACAGGCCGCGTGCCGATACCGGGCAGCCTCGGCGGACGACGTTCTTCCAGCTCATGGCCGACCCGGACGGCGCTGACGCATGGCACCACCGTGTTCGCGGTGACGGCGAGGACGCGGGCCTTCTGTTCGCGTGCCGGTTCGTCCCGTTACCGCCGGCGGGGAGGCCGGCCGATGCCCAGGACGCGTGGCTGAACCGCATCGACCGGTGATGAGGAGGCGGTGGACCGGCCCCGTCGTGATCTCACCGGCGCGAGGCCGGAGGAGCAGGCCGTCTTCCGAAGCCCTTCCGGGTCGCATCGGTCGCATCGCCGCGGGACCGCTCCGGCGGGCCGGTCTCCGGGCGGCACGGACGTGAGCCCCTACGGTGCGGCGCTCGTACGGCGAGGACCGTGTTCATCAGGCCCCGGAACCCGTCCCTCACCGGCATCCGGGTAGGGATGCGGGCTGCGGGAAAGAGTGCCGGAGTGCGACCGGTCCGGATCTCATGAAGCGAGGACTCCGGCCGTTAGGCTCTCCAGCATGGAAGACTTATGGGGAATTTTCGGTATTATCTTCGCTTTTATTGCATTTTTCACTCTTCTTGCACTCATGTGGGCCAAAGCGACACGGCAAAAACAAGTACCCGGCTACACGGACCCGATACGGGCGCTGGAGCTGACCGGACGGGTCCGGCAGCTCAAGGTCCGCGGCCGTGAGGAGGAGGCCGTACGGCTGGTCGAAGACGAACTCGCGATGCCCGCCGACCAGGCCCGGTCATGGGTGAGATCCGTCTGAGCCGCATGGATGACGCCTGAGGAGGCGCCCCCTCACACTTCCCTCTCCCGATCATCCCGCCCGGGGGCCGCCGGCAGCAGGGCGCGGATCGTGGCGCGCACGGCCTCGAGGTCGACCGCCTCGGGAGCGACCCGCCACTGGGCGTGAACGCCGATGACCGCCCCCACCAGCAGGACCGTGAACGCCTCGCAGGCGACTCCCGGAGGGAGCGACTCCGCCGGTATCCGGGCCCGTACCGCCTGGCGGAGCATGGCGTGCAGCCGGGCGTAGTGCTCGCGGATCGGCGAGCCGACCTCCACCGCCTCGGCGAGCAGGGTGATGAACAGGCGCGCGGCGGGCAGGCGGATGAAGTCCACGACCTGGTCCAGCGAGTCGCCGGGGAGCTCTCCCTGACGCGGCGGGAGACCGGCCAGCACGGCCTGGAGCTGGTCGTCGACCACCGCTTCCAGCAGGCCCAGCTTGTTGCCGAAGTGCCAGGGAATGGAGCCGCGGCTGATGCCCGCCTTGTCCGCGATGTCGACGAAGCTCGTCTGCCGGTACCCCTTCTCGGCGAACAGCTCGGCGGCGGCCGTCACCAGCACTCTGCGGCTCTCCTGAGTCCTCTCGATACGTCGCGTCGCCATGCGGCCCATCTAACCAGGTATGCCGGACGGCAAGTCGAATGCTGACTGATATAGCCTGTGTTAACCAACACAGAACTTTAGGAGACCCTCCATGCGCTGGGTGACCTACGCGACGGACGCCGGAGACCGCGTCGGCGTGATCGGCGAGGACCGGATCCATCCCGTCGCATCGGACGTGAGCCTGGTCGAGCTCATCGGCCGGGGCGCCGAGGAGCTGCGGGCGGCCGGGGAGGCGGCCCTGACATCGGGAGCATGGCCGGTTCCGCTGGCCGAGGCCAGGCTGCGCGCGCCGATCCCCCGCCCGCCCTCGGTCCGCGACTGCCTGTGCTTCCTGGACCACATGCGCAACTGCCGGCAGGCGACCGGCTCGCCCCGCACGCTCGAGGACGCCTGGTACCGGCTGCCGGCCTTCTACTTCGCCTGCCCCTCGACGATCACGGGCCCCTACGACGACGTGGAGATCTCCCCCGGTAGTGCCTGGTTCGACTTCGAACTGGAGATCGCCGCGGTCATCGGGCCGGGCGGCCGGGACCTCACCCCGGAGCAGGCCGAGGAGCACATCATCGGCTACACCATCTACAACGACTGGTCGGCGCGGGACCTGCAGATGCGCGAGGCGCCACTGGCGATCGGGCAGGCCAAGGGCAAGGACGGAGCGACCACGCTCGGGCCGTACCTGGTCACCCCGGACGAGCTGGAGCCCTACCGCCGCGGCGGCAGGCTCGCCCTGCGGGTCGAGGCGAAGGTCAACGGCACGAGCATCGGCTCGGGCCGTACCGACACCATGGACTGGAGCTTCGGCGAGGTCGTCTCCTACGCCTCACGCGGCGTGGAGCTGGTGCCCGGCGACGTGTTCGGCTCGGGCACGGTGCCCGGTTGCTGCCTCGTCGAGCACCTGTCCCTCACCGATCCGGCCGCCTTCCCGGGCTGGCTGCGGAACGGCGACGTGGTCGAGCTGACCGTCGAAGGGCTGGGCCGCACCCGCCAGACCGTCCGCGCGACCGCCGCGCCGTACCCCCTGACGCCCCGGCACGACCCCGGACGGCGGCCACCGCGCCCGCGCGTCAACCGCGCCCCGTCGCGGCTGCCCTACACGCGCGGCCTGCACGAGGTCGGCGCGGGCGTGTGGGCCTGGCTGCTGCCCGACGGCGGGTACGGCTGGAGCAACGCGGGCCTGATCACCGGCGCGGGAGCCTCCCTCCTGGTCGACACCCTGTTCGACCTGCCGCTGACCACCGAGATGCTCGACGCCATGCGCCCGATCACCGATCGGCACCCCCTCACCCACGCCGTCATCACCCACTCCGACGGCGACCACACCCACGGCAGTCAGTTGCTGGGCGAGCGCGTCCGGATCATCGCCGCGGAGGCCACCCACACCGAGATGCGGCATGAGATGCCTCCGGAGATGCTGACCGCCGCCCAGGTGCTGGACATCGGCCCGGCGACCGGCTACTTCCGCGAGCGCTTCGGCGCCTTCGACTTCAGCGGCATCCGGCCACGACTGCCCGACCTGACCTATGAGCGGGAGCTGACCCTGGACGTCGGCGGCCGCGAGGTGCGCGTGATGGACCTCGGCCCCGCCCACACCGGCGCCGATTCGGTCGTGCACGTTCCGGACGCGGGCGTGCTCTTCACGGGCGACCTGCTGTTCGTCGGCTGCACCCCGATCGTGTGGAGCGGCCCGATCGCCAACTGGATCACCGCCTGCGACCGGATGCTCGCCACCGGCGCCGGCACGATCATCCCCGGTCACGGCCCGGTGACCGACCCCGACGGCATCCGCGCGGTGCGCGGCTACCTCACCCACGTGGTCGAGCAGGCGGACGCCGCCCACGCCCGCGGCCTGTCGTTCGCCGAGGCGGTCGAGACGGTCGAGACGGTCGACCTGGGCGAGTACGCCACCTGGCTGGACGCCGAGCGGATCGTGGTCAACCTCCACCGCCGTTACCGCGAACTGGACCCCGCCGCCACGCCCAGGCTGGACCGGATGACGCTGATGGCCATGATGGCCGCGACGGCCGGGAAGGAGCTCCCGTGAGGCTGCCGACGACCGCGCACACCTCCCGCCCGTGGCGCGTCCACGAATTCACGGGTGACTTCTCGGTCGAGGACGTGTGGGCGTTCCGCACCCCCGGAGCCGGGCCCGGTGACTTTCCGGTGATGCTCGCGGCGATGCGAGCCGCCGGCGGGCTCGCCGAGCAGCCCCGGCCGGTGAGGTTCCTGTTCGCCGTCCGCTGGAGGCTCGGCGCACTCCTCGGCTGGGACGAACCGTCGGCGGGCGTCGGCGAGCGGGTCGCCTCGCTCCGCGACCGCCTGCCCGGTGACGTCCGCTGCGCGCCCCGCGGGCCGGACAACGAAAACATGCCGCTCAAAGCGGTCTACGAGCTCGACACGGAGTCCGCACGCGAACTGGCGAACAAGACCGTGCACACCGTGATGCACCTCGGCTGGGTGGAAGGAGCGGACGGCGACCACGAGTTGCGGATGGCCGTCCTCGTCAAGCCCAACGGATGGTTCGGACGGCTCTACATGGCCGCCATCGCGCCCTTCCGGCATCTCATCGTCTACCCGGCGCTGACCCGGCGATGGGAGCGGGCTTGGCGCGACCGCGCCCACGCCGAGGCGGAGCACGGAGAAGGGACGTCACGATGAAACCCGGGAAGCGGCTGCTCCGCTGGGCGAGCGGGATCATGCTCGTGCTGGGAGCAGGGCACCTGTCCCTGCTGGCGCTCGTCGCCCGGGAGGACGTCATCGGCTGGGTGGACCGGGGGATGTGGGCGGCGGTCCCGCTCGCACTCGCGGACGGAGGCGCCGCCCGGACGGTGCGGTCCCTGCAGAACGACGTCGCCTTCTGGGCCGGCCCGGGAAGCTTCGCCGTCCCCCTGATCCTCCTGGGTTGCCTGACATGGCACCTCTCCGGGCGCGGCGTGGCCGTGCCCGAGGGAATCGGCTGGGGTCTCGCGGCGTGGTGCGTGCTGGGGGGCGTCCTCCTCGTGCCGTCCCCGTTCTTCGCCGGGGTCCTCTCCGGGGCGCTCATCATCGTGGCGGCGCGGAAGGGAGACCGGCCGGGGACGGCCCGGGACCGGCGGTGCCGGACGGGGACGTCTCCGCACGTCAGCGGCGGTTGACGGTGACGGCTGCTGACGGCCCGTACGTGGACACGGACGCCCGTCCGCGCCCACCGGAACGTCCCGCCGCCGATTCCTGAGAGGACGTGGTGGCCGCCCTATGTGATTCTGCATGGACGCCAGAGGCGCGGCCCCGCAGAACTGGTTCTCTCCCGAGAGCATCTCGTCGAGGACCACGCCCAGGGCGTACAGATCACTCCGCGGTTCGGCGGATCCGGCCATGGCCTGCTCCGGCGCCATGTACTCCGGGGTGCCGATCGTGACGCCGGTCCGGGTGATGCGGGTCGCCGACGGCGAGAGCGCGGCGACCACGCCCAAGTCCAGCACCTTGACCGTTCCGTCGGGGCAGAGCATGAGATCGCCCGGCTTGGGGTCGCGGTGCACAAGAGAGCCGGCGTGCGCGGCCACCGGCACCGAGCAGGCCTGGGCGGCGATCATCGCAGCTCAGGCGACCGGAACCTCGGTCTCATCCAGGAGAGTGGATACCGGACACCCCTCGACCCGCTGCATGACGAGGTACAGCTGATCCCCGTGTGTGCCGCAGTCGTGGACGGCGGGCACACCGGGATGCTCCAGGCGGGCGGTGATACGCGACTCACGGACGAAACGCTGGATGAGCTCCCTGCCGGATTTCCCATCCGGAAGACGGTCGACGCGAATGGATTTGACCGCCACGGAGCGGACCAGGCGCTTGTCGACGCCGAACCGGACTTCCCCCATCCCGCCTCTGCACCGGAACAACGGATCCAGCTCATAACGCCCGCCGATGACCCGGCTGTCCAACCTCCGTCATCCTTCGCGACGGAGCTCATATGCCCGCTGCAGAAAATACAGGATCATGCCGACGTTCACCGGGGTCCAAGAACGGCCCCCGTCCCAGAATTCCCTCATGTCCCCCGAGAACGCGACGAACCACCGGTTTCCATACCCGGATGAAAAGACCGGCCGTCGCGTCTCCCCTCTCATCCTCGTGCTGAGCATCCTGTGGGCTCTCATACCAGCGTTCTCGTTCGGACTTCTCACCTTCGCGGTCATCGGATCCGCAGCCATCCGCCTGAAGAGCCGCGCCCACGGCATCGCGGCAGGCATTTACGGCGTCACGCTCGTGGCATTCGTCTCGACAGCCGGAATCCACGACTTCCCGGCGGGCGCCTGGCGCAACGAGCTCGCGCTATGGATCTGGATCGCGGGGCTGTGGGGAGGTGGCGCCGTACACGCCCTCGTGCTCCGTGGCGAAGTTTTCCGTCCTCGTCCAGCGGAGCCGCAACCGCCTTCCCCGCCTGCCTTCCCGCGGACGTCGTCAAGCACCTCGGTCTCAGGCCCGTTCCAGGCCCCGATGCCGTTCCCCACGGCCGGCGCTCCTTTTTCCTGAGACCCCTGGGGAACCTCCCCTTCGTACGGCGGCGATGCCGGCAACATGCGCAGCGTCAGCGGCTCGCCTTGCTGCACAAGCTGGGCGAGGGCGGTCAGGGCGCGGTCTACATCGGAATGGCACCGGACGGCCGGCAGGTGGCGGTCAAGGTGCTTCACGCGTGGTTCCACGGAGGCACGAAGGAGCGGGAGGGATTCCTGCGTGAGGTGGCCGCCGCGCGGCGTGTCCCGCAGTTCTCGACGGCCCAGGTCATCGGCGCCGGAATCGAAGGCGACAGCGCCTACATCGTGAGCGAGTACGTCCCGGGCCGCTCCCTGGAACGGCTCGTGCGTGAAGACGGCCCGCTCGGCGGCGGCGGCCTGGTCCGGCCGGCCATCGCGACCTCCGCGGCGCTCGAAGCCATTCATTCCACCGGGGTCGTGCACCGCGACTTCAAGCCCGCCAACGTCCTCATCGGGCCGGACGGCCCCAGGGTCATCGACTTCGGCATCGCCAAGGCTCTGGACCAGGTGACCATGGCATCCGGCGGTATCAAAGGAACCCCCGCTTACATGTCACCCGAGCAGATCTCCGGCCTGCGGGTCGGCCCCGAGTCCGACATCTTCAGCTGGGCGTCGTCCATGTACTTCGCGGCGACCGGCCGCCTGGCCTTCAACGGCGCGACCCTGTTCCAGATCTACGATTCCATAGCCCATCGCCAGCCCGATCCGCTTGCCGTACCGCCACCGCTGCGTGATCCGCTGGCGGCCTGCTTCCGCAAAGAGCCCGGGGCGAGACCGACGGCCGCGCAGCTCATGATGACGATCGCGAGTTAGTCGCCACGCCGGTCCAGACTCTCCGGCGGCACGCGTACGTTCCCGGTCTCCGGATTGCCAGGGCTGCGACCATGTCGGGCGGCGGCGCACGCAGCCGGACACGGGCCTCCCGATGGTCGCCCATCCTCGCCATCGGTTCGGTGATCCCACGGCGGGGCTCCGACGTGAGGGCATCATGTCCGCCTGCTGCGGCCCGCACATCCGCGAGAAGAAGGGGCATCTCGTCCAGCGCGGCCTCGTCCCGGCCCAGTGCGGCCAGTCTGAGCGTCTGATCGCAGCGGCGGTCGGGACCGGCGTGGTGATCCGCTCCGGGCATCCCGGGGAGCGCGGGCGAAAGCTCCTCGAAGCCGTCCAGGGCCGGCCCGCGGCCACGGGCCGCGAGCCGGGCGTCCGCCGGATCCATGCGCAACGCGATCACCGGTTGCCGTTCCCCCGCGAGCGCCCTGCCGGCCCTGACGGCCTCTTCGGATCGTGTCAGGACCGGCTCACCGGACGGGGATCCGCGCGGTGAAGGGCCGGCCGTCGAAGCTGCCGGAGACGGGTACGGGGTCCAGCGGACGGAACGCGGGCCAGGACAGGACGACCTCGGCACCGCCGACGGTCAGCCGGGCGGTGGCCGTGCGGTCCGGGCTCAGGACGATCCGGCCGCTCACTGCCAGATCGCTCACGAAACGCACGTCCTCGAGGCGGATGCTCGCCGCCTTGTCGTCGAAGACCAGTCGTCCGCCGCGCAGACCGGGCTCCTCCGTCAACCTCCGGTAGGAAGCCGAACCCGGGTCACGCCGGACCAGCGCGTCGGAGGCGGCGGCGAATCCGGCGACGACGCGCCGGTCGAGGTCACCGGCGGCCGGCAGGTCCTCCGCAGTCCGCGGGAAGGCCGCGAGCGCACGGTGGCTCGACACGTCGCAGGAGCGCGGGAGCTCGCCGGCCTGGGCGAGGAACGACCGCAGCGCCTGGCGGGCGCAGTCCACGCCGAGCGTCGTGCTGTGCCCGCCGCCGATGACCCGGAGCAGTTCGCCGTGCGGGAAGTGCCGGGCGACCTCGGCAGGGGTGTGGGTGTCGTAGTCCCCGGCGACGGTCACGGTCGGCACGTCAGGATGGTCGGCGCGGCGCGGGACCGGCGGGTTGTCGCGGGGAGTGGGCCAGTGGAGGCACCAGTCGGCCCACCCGGTCGTCCCGCCCAGTTCGGCGACGGTGAACGGCCTCATCGGCCGCTTCTTGTCGTAGAAGCGGCTCAGCCGGCGCTCACGCTCGGCGGTCGTGGCGTTCCGGCCGAACGGGAACGCCGCGTCGCCGCACTTGTAGGAGAGCATGCCGGCGAAGCCGGGTCCGCGCAGAGGCTGGACCGGGGCCGCGGCGACGGCCTTGGCCAGGCGGCGCAGCGGCAGCGGGTCGCCGCGCAGATAGGCCGTGGCGGCCGCGTTGAGTTCACGGCCGAACACCGGCTCGTGGAGGCGGGGCAGCAGGCTCTGCAGCGTCAGCATGGAGATCGCCGGGTCCTGCCGGTCGCGCAGCCGCCGGACGAGCGCCGACCAGGTTGCCGCGCAGTCCCGGGACGAGCGGCAGGTCAGCTCCAGCAGGTCGGTCCTGGCCCGGATGGGCTCGATCGCGTAGCCGTTCTTCCCCACCGGGACGAGGCTGTCGAGGAACACCCCGGCGGTGCTGTCCGGGAAGCGGGCGGCGTAGGCCTGGGCGAACAGGGTTCCGTAGGAGATGCCGTAGAACGTCACTTTCGGCAGGCCCAGGGCCTTTCTGACCGCGTCCATGTCCTTGACGGCCTGGTCGGTGGTGAAGAACCGGCTCCGCGGGCCCAGGTGCGCGGCACACGCGGCGATGCTCTCCGGACGGTTCAGATCCAGTTCAGGGCAGTCGAGCGGGCTGGACGCACCCAGTCCGCGCGGTTCGACGACCAGGAGGTTCTGCCGGTCGACCGTCCGTTCAAGCACGGGGAGCATCGGCAGCGCCGGCAGCGGCCCTCCGGGGTTGGCGAGGACAGTGGATGTGGCACCCTTCCTGGGGACCCAGGCGAACGCCACCTCGATCCGTTCCGATGCGGGGTCGCTCCAGTCGAGCGGCACCCGGATCCGGCCCTCGCACCGCTGTGCGGCTGCGGCACACGGATGGGCGGGCGGGCTCGTGGGAGTGACCGTTGAGGCCGACGAGGCCGACGAGGCCGACGAGGCCGACGAGGCCGACGAGGCCGACGAGGCCGACGAGGCCGACGAGGCCGACGAGGCCGAAGGTACGGCGAGCAGCCCGGTGAGCAGAGCTACGGCCGTGAAAGTGATCCGTAACATCCGTGGCGCCTGCCCTGGCACCCGGAGGTAAAACCAGGGCAGATCTATATCTGCCACTGTCTTTCGACATCTCCGGAACGTCCGATCATCTGCTCTCGGAAGACCCGGTGATCCGGTCGTTCTTCCGGTTCCACCTCCTCCTCCGACGCCTCCCGTCGCACATGGCCGAGCCGAGCCGGGCCGGGATCCGGAGGAGACCAAGGTCACGTCACCCGGGTCCTTCCGCTCCGGGAAGTCGTGCAGCGCCAGCAGTGGAATCTCCGCCGTTCAGGATCTCCCCGCCGGTCAGGGAGTCCAGCGCGGACTCGGCCATCCGCGCGGCTTCGACGTCCTGCGCACGGAGCGCCGCCGGCGCCTGATGCCCGATCGCCATACGACCAGTCCGCCGGACGGCAGTGGGCCGACAGCGCCTCCGGCGCACCGCGAGCGGGGAACGGACTCAGGTCTCAGGACGAGCGCCTCCCGGATCGGGACTGACGCAGTAGAGCGAGGAGCGGCTCGATCCGGCGTCCGGCGCAGGGATGGCTCAACGGCAGCCGTGCGCCACGATCCCCGGCGCCGTCATCCCCGAGGCATCCCGCATCACCCGCAGCCCGACTCGGTTCGAGGGTGGCTGGGGCGGCCCGCGAAACGAGAACACCGGTTGCTGTAAAGGGTAGAATAATAGGGTAGTAAAGGTAGAAAGGAGCGGCCATGAGTTTGAACATCAAGAACCCCGAGGCCGACCGCCTGGCGGCCGAAGTCAGCGCGCTCACCGGGGAGAGCAAGACCGCGGCGGTCATCTCCGCGCTCCGGGAGCGGCGCGAGCGGCTGCTCGCCCACCGCCAGGCGACTCAGGATGACGCGATGGCCGACGACCTCCTCGCCCTCGCCGCGAAGATCCGCTCCCGGATCGGTCCGGCGGATCTGTCCACCGACTTCCTCTACGACCCGGAGACCGGACTCCCCACATGATCATCGACACCAGCGCGATCGTCGCGATCCTGAACGACGAGCCGGACGCCACCGACTTCGCCCGGGCCATCCAGGACGCTCCGACACGCCGGATGTCGGCTGCGACCTACGTGGAGCTGGCCGCCGTAGTGGAACGAACCCGCGATCCAGCCGCCTCCCGGCTTCTGGACGACTTTCTGGCCCGAATACGGATCGAGATCCTGCCCGTCACACCGGAGCAGGCACAGATCGCCCGCCGCGCCTACTGGGACTACGGCAAAGGCAGCGGACACAAGGCAGGACTGAACTTCGGCGACTGCTTCTCCTACGCGCTGGCGCGGGACAGACACGAACCATTGCTGTTCAAGGGCGACGACTTCACCCACACCGACGCGACCTCCGCGCTATGACATCATCACCGTTCCCTCAGACGAGCATGTGACAGGCCGAACCACCCCGCCGCTTCCGCGAAGGCCGTGGCCCCGGATTACCTGACCACCTCGACCCGGGCCATCTTGCCCAGTCTTACGGATCATCGCGTGTGAGCACGGTCCATCTCCTCGGCCGCCTCGTGCGCCTGGGCGACCTCGGCCGCGATGCCCGGGTCTGCCAGGAGCCGGTCCAGACGGTCGTTGCCACGGACGAAGACCCGCTCCGGATCGGTCATGTCTCCTCCTGGGAACCCGTCCTGCGAGCAGCACGCATTCCGGAACACGGTGCGTCCAGCCAGGCCCTCGCGCCAAGGCCGGCAGCCTCACCGAGCCGGGAAGCGCACCTCGCGTGGCACCCAAAGCCCCGCACCGTCCCAGAGCGACTCACCCTCAGGATGAGCAGATGCCCCTTCAGGCGAGCCCCTTCATCGGCGAGCCGCCCACACCGTGTGCCCACCAGGCGAAAAAGCGGACACGGAAACGATCAAGGAAACGGAATCGCCGCAGGTCACAAGGGGTAGGGCGGGCGGGACTCGAACCCGCGACCCAGGGATTATGAGCGTGCCTCGCCCCGTGACAGACCATGATCGGCGGTGCCGGATGAGGCCGTTTCCGCACGTCAGCGGCGATTTCCGGTGACGGCTGCTGACGACCCGTACGTGGGCACGGACACCCGTCCGTGCCCACCACGTGCCCCACCGGATATCACGGCACACCGGCTACCGTGCCCGTCACGGTCTCGTCAGTCAACGACCGCACCGAGCCGCCCAACCCCCGGACACCCAACCACCGCCGGAGACGACGCGTGGTCGATCGTCACTCAGACGCCCCTAAGAAAATCAAGGACCATAATTCCACACCCCAAACCTCTTATATAGGCCACTCCTTTAGTCACAGTCGGCCACTCTTCTCGCAACATACGAACAAGTATTCCTACCCGATTTACGGGCCATCCTATGTGAAACCCGGTACCCGCCTCTTCCCTTCGGCCGCCCGGACTTCAACCCGGCTACTGAAGACCATGATCGAAAGACAACGCCCTCTAGGAACAGGAAGAAGTCACACGGAGCCCTCGGATCAATCTGGACAGGAATGACGGCCTCCCGTTTCCTTCGAAGGAGGAAACGGGAAACCCCAGGACGAGTCTTGTCTCCCCGAGAGCAGATGACGCAGGCTGGTGCGCACCGGCTCAAGACTGCACGGGCGGACAGCGACGGAGGTTCGTGTGGTCGAGCAGCCGGTCCATTTCGGCAGGGAACTTCGCAGACGGCGCCTCGCCGCCGATCTCACCCTTACCGATTTATCCAAACTGGTTCATTACAGCAAAGGCCAGATCAGCAAGGTCGAACGAGGCATCAAAGCACCGAGCCGCGAACTGGCTCGTCTCTGCGACAACGTACTCGATGCCGGAGGGAGGCTCGCCGCTCTGGTCTGCGGGCCACCTCCTGACAGAGAACCCGCCCAGGAGAACGGTGACGACGAGGTGTGGTTGATGCAGTTGTCCGTAGACGGACAGAACCGGTTCCAGCCTATGAGCCGAAGGCAGGCGATGGCCGCCGGTGCGGTCTCGATCGCGGGGATGAGCATCGGCGGACCGGCCAACCAGGCTGGAATCGAGGACCCGACGCTTCTGGGAACGTCCCGCTCACTGTTCGACCATTACCGGCGGCTCGGCCAGACGGTCGGTCCCGGCCTCCTGCTCCCCGCACTCATCGCACAGACCCATACGCTCCGGGAGCTGTCCGTCCCTGCCGGTTCCCGGACCCGCCAAGGGCTGCTGCGACTCGGTGCCCGGTACGCCGAGTACGTCGGCTGGCTGGTGCAGGAGACGGGGAACGAGCAGGCGGCGCTGTGGTGGACGCAACGTGCCGTCGACCTCGCGGCCGCCGGCGGCGACCATGACCTGGCCGCGTACGGACTGGTCCGCCGGGCGCTGGTCACGCTCTACCGCGAGGATGCGGTGCAGACCGTCGAGCTGGCCAGGCAGGCGCAGAGCGGCAGGCTGCCACCGCGGATCCGCGGCCTGGCCGCGCAGAGGGAGGCGCAGGGCCATGCGCTCGCGGGTGACTACGAGGCTTGCATGCGCGCTCTGGACCGGGCGCGGACGCTCCTCACCCGCCATGTCCCCGACCCCGACGTACCTGTCATCGGCACCACCAACTTGACCGACCCGGCCGAGATGATCACTGGTTGGTGCCTGTACGACCTGGGGCGGCCGGCCGAGGCCGCCGAAATCATGGAAGCACAGTTGAAGCGGGTGTCACCCCAGGCGCTGCGTACCCGGGTCCGTTACGGGGTGCGCTGCGCGCTCGCCCACGCGGCGGCCGGGGAAGTCGATCATGCGTGTGCCCTCACCGGCAGGCTGCTCGGTGACGTCGTCACGGTGGGTTCGGCCACGATCGCCCCGGACCTGCGCAGCCTCGCTCGCGTCCTGGCCCGTCATCCGCGCAACCGGTCGGTACGCGAGCTCGCTCCCGACCTCGGTACGACCGTCCAGATCATCACCCCGTAGAGAGGACCCCACATGGCCACCGTGTTCATCAACTACCGCACCGGCGACGGGGAGAAAACCGCCCTCCTCATCGACAGGGAGCTCTCCGGAATCCTCGGAGGAGAGGACCACGTCTTCCGCGCCACCAGGTCCATCAGGCCCGGTCAGCGCTTCCCCGAGGAACTGCTCGGCAACGTACGGCGCGCCACCGTCGTCCTCGCCGTCATCGGCCCGGCCTGGGCCCGCTCCCCCAGGCTGCGCGACAAGGACGACTGGGTCCGCCGGGAGCTGCTCGAGGCGCTCACCTTCGGCATACCGGTTGTACCCGTCCTGGAAGGACCGGGAGCCCGGCGACTGGATCCGGCGGATCTTCCGCTGGAACTGAAGTGGCTCGCCGAGGTCCAGTCGGAACGCCTGGACATGGAGGACCTCCAGGCCGGCCTCAGACGCCTGTTCACCAGGATCGCCGAGTGGATCCCGTCACTCGGGCCGGTCGTCCGTCCTGCTCCCCGACCGGGGGCCCCCGATTCCGGCTCCGTCTCCAACGCGGCGGACAACGTGCACGGCCCGGTCCTCCAGGGCCGCGACATCACCGCCGGGGACGTCGGGACCGGCATCAAGAACAACCACGGGATCGCCCATCTGGGCAACGGCAACGTCTACCGCGACTCCCAGCACTTCTCCGGCGACGGGGCGACGTATGTCGCCGGAGACAATCACGGCGGCATCGGCCACCGGTTCGGGAACTCCCGCGAGGACGAAGAGGGCAAGCGTTGAACGAGCGGTCCGGCACCTTTGTCGAGAGCAACTACGGAGCGACGCACACGGGCGACGGCGACCAGTACGTGACCCAGCACATATCGTTCACGCAGCTGGCGCAGGCCGCCGGCAAGGACCCCCGGCGCATCGCCGACGACCAGCTGGCCTGGCTCCGGAAGCGTTTCGTCCCCCCGCCGGGTCTCGCCCGCGCCCGCCGGATCCTGGAATGCAACGGCACCGTCTTCCTGGACGGAACACCGGGCGCGGGGCGGAGGAGCGCGGCGTGGATGCTCCTGTACGAGCTGCACTCCGGACACGAGACGTTCCACGAAATCCTGCCGGACGAGGATGGCGGGCAGCGCTGTCTCGACCTCGACCAGGTCGGAGACAGCGCTCTGATCCTGGTGGACCTGTCGGCACCCGCCGACGAACAGACCTGGTCCAAGGTTCGGGGCGAACTCCACGATCTCCGGGTGGCCGCGCACGAGCACGCCGCCCGGCTGGTGGTGGTGCTCCCGGCCGGGACGGCCGGGCGGCTTCAACCGGATCTCAGCGCCTTCCGAGTCGAGATCACCCGCCCACCCGAGCAGACGGTGTTCCAGCGCTACCTGCGTGCGGCGGACATCCCGGTCACCGAGACCGACTCCATCTCCAAACCCCTCTCGGATTTCCTGGCGGGGACGCCCTCGATGCGGAAGATCGCGGACCTCGCCGAGCTCGTCGTCGAGGCGCGGGAGAGATCGGAGGGCGGATTCGCCGCCTGGTGCGAGGACGCCCTGGCCGTGCTGGACAACCGGCAGGGCACACGTGTTACGGAAAAGCTCACCACCCTGCGCGAAGGGCCGCAACGAGCGCTGCTGCTGGCCACAGCCATGCTGCACGGAACCCGCGCCGAGATCGTTCACCGCGCCACCGCTGCGCTCCTCCGAAAGGTGAAGCACCCGCAGGCCGACCTCCCGCTGCTGGAGCACACGGACCTCACCGTACGCCTCAAGGAGATCGGCGCATCGGCCGATGCCTCCGGCCGGGTCAGGTTCGACAAGTTCGGATACGACTCCGCGGTCCGGTCCCACTTCTGGACCCACTGGCCGGAGTTGCGAGACCCCCTCCAGAAGTGGGTCGCCGGCATCGTGGACCTGCCCGGCCTGGAACAGAGCGACCGCGACGAACTGGTCGAACGGTTCGCCCGGCAGTGTCTGCACGACGGACACCCGAACATGCTGATGGATCTCGTGCGGCAGTGCACCGGAGCCCCCGTAACCCGCTTCCGGCTGGAAGCCGCAGTCCGAGCGCTACACCACGGACTCCAGGACGAGGTGCACAGCCGGTTCTTCCGCCGGAAGATCCTCGATGCGGCGGAGACCACCCCCGTCTCCCGAGAATTCACCCAGGTGCTCGCCGTGACGTGCTGGAAGGTGATCGCGGTGCACCACCCGGACCAGGCTCTGGTCCGGCTCCACCACCTGGCCCGCAGGGAGGCCGGGACCGTACACGCCCGAGATGCACTCGCCCGACTGGTGGGCTCTGACGCGCAACTACGCGTCTGGATGCTGAAGCGACTGGTCCAGCGGCTCCAGTCGGAAAGCGAGAGATGGCGGCGGTTCGACGCCGGCCTGTTCCTGGAACTCGCCGATCCGGCGCCGCTCACGGCACCGGGACCGCACACGCACTCCCCGCTGTCCGACCCCGGCGTGCAGGAGCAATTGGCCGCCGGATGGCACCTTGTCTTCCTCATGTGCCCGTACGAGGTCTGGCGGGCGCAGGCACAGCACTGGTTCCGAACGGCCCTCGAGGGCGAGGCACAGCGCGGGCCCCTTATCGACGTCCTCATCAGGGGCGGCAGGCAACGTACGGATCTCCTGGCCCTCCTGTACGTCGCAGCCCGGGATCTCTCAGCGGACGGGCGGGAGCGCCGCGCCCCGTTCCTCGCCCTCGTCCGGCAGAAGATCGACGCTGCGCTGGGTCTCCGAGACCGGTGAGCCGTCACCGTGACAACGCATTGGAAGGACAACACCATGGGCTCCGGCCGTAGAACGATCACGATGTATTTCGCCGTCTTCGCGGGACTGCTCCTCATCGGTCTCATCGTGTTCGCCCCGCTTCCGCCCTGGATGTGGGCGGCGCTCGCCGCGGTGGCCGGCGCCGGGTTCCTCATCGTGAGACACCTCAGTCACGGGACGCATGCCGCTTCTCCGGCGGAGCCGACGTACTTCCTCCCGCCACCGGTGGAGAACCGGGAGCATCGGGTCGTCGACGTCGCGCTGCCGAGCCAGGAGGAGGATTACGACTTTCTCTTCTCGGCGACGGTGCGCTGGTCTCCCCTCGGCGGAACGACGGGCGAGGCGGGTGCCAACCTCGGCAACCTGGCGGTCGACGCGATCCTGGAGCGCGCCATGGCCATCACGAGGGACCGGCCTCCGGGGAGAGCCTCGCTCGTCCAGCACGAACTGAACGGCGCGCTGGGCACGATGCAACCGGACACCGCGGAACGCGTGCGGGCGATGGCCGAGTCGGTCGTACTCACCCTCTCCGATCACGACCGGCAGCGGCTGGACAAACTCGCGGAGATACGCAAGGAGAAAGCCGTCTGGGAGCACGAGAGGACCTACGAACAGAGCAGACGGGAGTACCTGGGGAAGGACGTGCTGAAGGATCCCGGTAGCGCCGTGGTCTGGTGGCTCGCCAGGAACGACGACCAGGTGGAGAAGGTGGTGGAGGACCTAGGCATCCTTGCCCAGGTCTCCTCCGCCGCGAACAACCAGGAGGTTCCCGAGCATTTTCGCCATTTGACCCAGTGGCAGTCCTCCCCCCGGCTGGCGGACGACGGCGAGCCGGGCACATCCGGCTTGAGGTGCGACTCTTCCGCCGCCGACATCTTCGCGACCTTCTTGAAGTCCGCTGACTTTCCGGACGGCGACCCGCAGCGTGCCCTGTTCAGCAGGCAGGTGGCCGAATACCTCACCAAGTACGGAAAGCAGGGCGTCGCCGACGATCTAATACGCAGATTCGACGCGCCTGACGACTTCATGCCAGATGATGAGGCCCCTCCCTCCGGGAGGCCCGGCGAGGGACCGCCGGTCGGTGATCTCGGATGAGCCGCATCACAGCATTCACCATGTCGGCCCTGACGACGTTTCTCGGAGGCGGATCGTGGAAGCAGAGCTTGCCGCTCTGGCGGGTTCGGGAGCGGCGACGCTGATCGGACTGATGGTCACGGATTCCTGGACACAGGTGAAGGAGAGACTTACGCGCTTCTTCGTCGGCAAGCACGCGGCGGAAGACCTGCTCCTCGATCTGGAGATCTCCCGCGGTGAGGTCATGGCCGCGTGTGACGCAGGTGACGGCGGCATGGCGGCTGACGTGGAGGCCCAGTGGCGGCTCCGGCTGCGTCGTCTGCTGCTGTCCGACCCCGTTACGGCCGCCGAACTGCTGCGCCTGCTCGGCGCCTTGGACTCGGAGCTGCGCAGCCCGCGAACGAACACCGTGCGCAACGTCGTCAGCGGAGGCGTGCAGTTCGGTCCGGTGATCCAGTCGGGACGGATCTCAGGATTGGCCTTCCACACGCCGCCTGCTCCTCCATTGAAAGAACACGCCATCCATCCCGAAGAGAAAGGGTGAGCCTGAACCGCGTCGGGTTTCGTGGAGGCCGCGGTCTCCACGAAACGCTCCGGAATTAGCCTCTATCAGATGGTGCGCATCGTCCGGAGCTCCTTGTGGAAGTCCTCCCAGGGGAACATGGCGGCTCCCGGCTGGCCCGAGTCGGGGGCGGGGAGCCGCTCCGGGTCGAGGACGACCTTCACGCCCCACTCCCGGAGCAGGGCCACGCTGTTGCCGAAGGCCGGATGGCGGGCGAGGGCGACGTTGGGCCAGGGGACGGCCACGATCGGCAGCCCCAGGCCGAGTGCCTCGTTCAGCAGCCCGAGGGCGAGGGTGTCGCTGATGCCCTGGGCCCACTTGTTCATCGTGTTGAAGGTGGCCGGGACCACCGCCATCGCGTCGGCCGGAGGCAGGACGTCCGGGTCCTCAGGGCGCTTGTAGTCGCTGCGCACCGGATACCCGGTCAGCTCCGCGAGCCTGGCGGAGTCGATGAACTTCGTCCCCGAGGGGGTCGCGACCACGCAGACGGTCCAGCCCTCCTGCTGAGCGTGCGTCACGAGGTCGGGTAGCTCTCCGGCCGGCCGCCCTCCGCACGCGATCACGTACAGAACCGGCCTGCCGTTCGTCATGTCCCGCCGCGCTCCTCGCTGCACCGATCACCCGTTGTCGCCCTCCTGCGGCGCAACGCGTGGTTACCGTGGTTCCACGCGAACCCTACGTCCGAGGCCCGAGGTCGTGCCATGGTGACGCAGCACAACGATGACGGTGAGGCGGACCGGCGTATCGGCCGGCGTGTCCGCGCGCTCCGGCTGCGCCGCGGGCTGGGCCTGCGGGCCTGCGCCGAGTTGTGCGGGCGCACCGAGGAGTGGCTGCGCCAGGTCGAGCGCGGCGAGCAGCGGTTGGACAAGCTCTCCACCCTGGTCACGCTGGCGCGCGTGCTCGGTGTCCGCGACCTGGGTCTCATCGCCGAAGACCGGCTGGGCGGGATGACCTGCAGCCTGGCCGAGGGTGGCCGGGTCCGACACGAGGCGGTGCCCGCCCTGCGGCAGGTGCTCTCGACCCCGGTCTTCCCCGCCCAGCCAGCCGGTGACCTGTCCGTCGAGGTCGACCGGCTGCGGCGTCGGCTGGCCATGGCGTGGTCGGCCTGGCACCGGTCGGTGCGGCCGTACACGGCGCTGGGCGTCGTGGCTCCCGGGCTGCTGCGCGACGCCCTCGGCGTGCACCGCGCAGCGCAGCCGCCTGAGCGGCGCGCCACCTGGACGGTCCTGGCCGAGGTGTTCCAGTTGGCCCAGCGGTTCCTGTACTGCGTGGGCGAGCCGGAGCCGGCAGCGCGGGCCGCCGACCGGGCGATGGTGGCCGCCGAGGAGACCGAGGACCCGGTCCTGCTCGCGGCCTCCGCCTGGACCTCCACCATGGCCGCCCTGGGCCGCGGCCAGGCCGGCGAGGCGTGTGAGATCGCCACCGCCGCGGCGGAGCATCTGCGGCCCGCGTGCGAGACGTCCGAGGCGGCGCTGTCGGTGTGGGGGTCTCTGCAGCTGTTCACGGCGATCGCGTACGCGAAGAACCGGCAGGCCGCCGACGCCTGGCGGCACTGGGACCTGGCCTGCCGCGCGGCGACCGCCCTGGGTCCCGCGCACCACAACCCGCTGACGATGTTCGGCGCGGCGAACGTGGCCGTCTACGCCGTGGCCATCGAGGTGGAGACCGGACGGTCGGCCGTGGCGGTCGACCGCGCCAAAGCCGTCGACGTCTCCACCATCCCCTCCTCCAACCGCCGGGCGCAGCACCTCATCGACCTGGCCCGCGGCCACGCCCACCGCCGCGACCCGGAGCAGGCGCTGGCGTGCCTGCGCCTGTCCGAGCGGCACTCCACCGAGACGATCGTCTTCAGCCCGGTCGCCCGGCAGACCATCAGCGAACTGATCGAAAAGCAGCGCCGTCCCTCTCCGTCCCTGCTCGACCTCGCGGTCCGGGCCCGCGTCATCGCGTAACCAACCCCCAAGTGCCACTTGGGTTCGCCGCTGCGCCCCGGCCGTACGGTCGGCGGCATGAACCGAGAGCTCGTTGACACCCAAGCCGCCCACGAGGCGTTGCAGAGCCTGGCGGCGGAGCTGGAGAAGCGGCGCTTCAGCGTGCGGCTCCGCACGGTCGAGGGCCGCCCGCTGAGCCTCATCGTCACCAACACCGCTGCGCCCGTCCTCACCGAGAGCATCCTGACCGCTCCGGACGACAGCGGCGCGCTCTGGTACTGGTTCCCCTGGCGCGCACCGATCAGCCGCGTCGACGACATCACGGCCGCCGCCGACCTCATCGAGCGGGTCCTCGCTGAGGTCGGCCGACCGGCCTCCTGACCGGCGCGGCGGCGTGACCCGCGCCGACGTGCAGGCGGGTGCGGGTCCATCCCACACCGCCGCCGCGCCTTCCCTGTTCCGGAACCCGACGACCTCGTACGGCGCCACTCGTGGAGGGGACGGCGCCGTACGACGCGGCGGCATGGCCGGGGCGCGTCACCGCCCAGGCCATGCCGTCGCAGCCATTCAAGGAGGCGGGCATGGGTTTTCCTCTGGAGTTCCACGGCGTCCATGCCGCTCCGCTCGCCGCCGCACACGAGCGGATCCGCTGGGCCGTTCCGGTCCCCCGCACCGATCGGATCCGGGGGCGCAGCCACACCTGCGTCTGCCAGGAGGTCCAGTTCGAGCTGTGCGAGGCCGGCGGACTGGCGTTCATCAGACGCCTCCGCGTTCTCCAGGGCCGCGTCGTCGTCCACGAGACGGAGTGGACAGTGACCGCGCGTGCCGTACGGCTCTGGGAACTCCTCCTACGCGGCCGGGCTCGATAAGCGGACCCACCAGTCTTGAAGTGTCCGCCCCGTTGTCGACATCTGTTCCGATCGTGGACAGGATGATCCTTTCTCCGGCTACGTAGCCGTACCTGCGCTCGATCTACCTGGAGGCCGTTCTTCCGGGCCTGCGTCGCCGTTTCACGGCCTGCACCAGCGCCTCCATCGCTGCGAGAGCAGCGCCCTATTGACCGCGACATGTTCTCCAGCCGCCCAGCATTAAAGCAATCGGTGATGTATGTATTACAGAGAGCAGCAACCACCGCAAGGTCACCCGCCCCTATGACAAGCGGAGCCCCAGCACCGTAGGCCACCTCGTTCACCCCGACCTGGAGCCCGGATGCCCGATGCCATGCCCGAGATCATCAAGTACGGGAGCAGGAACTACAGGCTGATCCCATCGCCGGGGAAGGTCATCTGCTCCGGGAGCGGCGAGAGCATGCACCACAGCGAGGACTGCCGGCGTCTGCGTGGCGGCGACCGGTCCGGCTGGCGGCTGTACGACGATCCCGACGGCCTCACATGGCAACGCCTCCTCGACTCCGCTCCGCCGAGCGACCGGGAGGGCCGCCGGGAGTTCGCCCGGATACACGGTTTGCTCAACGGCGTCGGGGAACCGATCACCGACGCCTGTGACGACTGCATCCTGAAGGAGGTCCCGATGACCGAGGACGGGCGTGCGATTCACATGCCCCTGGCCGAGGCCCTTGCGGCCTTCGACCGGTCCACCGCCACAGACGATGCCTCCAGAGCCGTCTCCGATCTCGAGCGGGTCCGCCGGGAGTTTCCTCTCACGGCCTGGGCCGACATGCCGCTCGAACGGTACGCGCTCGGAGTCGCCGACTACAGGAACACCTTCTGCTACCAGATGGAGTTCGGCACCGCAGGGCTGGGCGGCATCGGCGGTGGGAGCGCCCGCAAGCACATGATCTTCCGCCAGAAGAAGGACCAGCGCTGGTACCACGACCCCGCCTTCGGCAACGAGCAGGAGGCGTGGACACATCTACGGCAGGGGTTCCTCGACGCGTTCGTCCTGGCGGAGAAGGCGAGATCGCGGCGGTCAACGGGATCAAAGCGCTCCGTTCGGGACCCAGCCTGACGGCGAAGACCCTCTACGTCTACTTCTCGGACCGCATGCTGCCGATCTACGGCCGGGAGCACGTCCGCCACTTCGTCTCGCTGCTGTCGGGCGAGGACGCCTCGAAGCTGGAACCGTTCGAGGCCCATGCACGGCTGAAACAGCTGGTCGACCAGATCGACCACTTCCGCGGATGGCACGGCAGAGAGATCGCGAGCTTCCTGTACTGGTGGAGCGATCCCAGGCAGAGCGCGGCCGTAGTCAAAATCGCACCCGGGTCGGATGCGCAGTACTGGCAGGAGTGCCTGGAGGGCGGATACATCTGCGTCGGCTGGGACGACGTCGGAGACCTCACCGCCTACCCAGCGGAAGACGACTTCCTCGAAGCGTTCCGAGCGGCTTACAGCAAGGAGTACAAGGACAATCAATCCAAGATCACAACGAAGGCTCGGGAACTGTGGCGGTTGACCCAGCTCCAGCCCGGTGATCTGATCGTCGCCAACAAGGGCACCCGGCAGGTTCTCGCCGTCGGACACGTCACCGAAACCGGCTACACCTGGCGCGAGGATCGCCCCGAGTTCCGGCACACGGTGGCCGTGGACTGGGACACCTCCTATGCCCAGACGCTTCCAGAGCCGGAGAAACGCTGGGGTGTCGTCACCGTGGCCGGCGTGCCGACCCGCCTCTGGAAGATCATTCAAGCGGGAACCGGTACTTGGAAGGAACCAGCCCCCGGACGAGGAAACGGCCCGGTGGTGCCGCAAGCGGATCCGCAGCTCTCCAAACTCGCCACAGCGCTTACCCGCAAGGGGCAACTCGTGCTGTTCGGCCCGCCGGGCACCGGCAAGACGTACACCTCCCTGCGTTTCGCCGCCTGGTGGCTCTCGGAGAAGCTCGGACTGGAGTCCGACGCCGATCCCGACGGCGGTTCCGTCCACCGGTTGGTGGCCGAGTTGGCCCGGCGCGACGGGCGACCGGCAGGCCACCTCACCCAGGTGACCTTCCACCCGGCGTACGGCTACGAGGATTTCATCGAGGGCTTCCGTCCAGTCGAAGGCCAGGGCTCGGGCCTGTACCTGTCCCTCGTGGACGGTGTCTTCAAACGCATCTGCCGGGCCGCAGAGAAAGATCCTGACCATCCGTATCTGCTGCTCATCGATGAGATCAACCGCGGTGACATACCGAAGATCTTCGGCGAGCTGATCACTCTCCTGGAGAAGGACAAACGCGGCCTCAGTGTGGTCCTCCCGCAGAGCGGCGAGGACTTCAGCGTCCCGCCGAACGTCTACCTGCTCGGCACGATGAACACCGCGGACCGCAGCATCCGGCTGCTGGACTCCGCGCTGCGCAGGCGGTTCGCCTTCGAGGAGCTGCTTCCGGACGCCGCCCTGCTCCAGGGCTCGTTCGTGGGCAAGATCGACCTCGGTGACCTGCTCGACGAGCTCAACCGCCGTGTGCTCAAGGAACTGGGCCGTGAGCGTCAGATCGGCCACTCGTTCTTTCTCCTCGACGGGAAACCCGTACAGGACGAGGCCACTCTCGCCGCCGTGATCCACAACGAGGTGCTGCCCCTGCTGCAGGAGTACGCCTACGACGACTACTCCATGCTCGTCCGGTTCCTCGGACCTGAGGTCGTCGACGACGTCGAGCACCGCATCAACGACATCGACGACGAGAAACTCATCGACGCGCTCTACACCGAGCTCCTGGCGAACGCGGGCGGCTGATGAGAACCGAGGTCGTGGACGAGTACCAGAAGGTCGTCATCAGCGGTCTGACGCCGAGTCCTGCCGACCGGGCGGCGGCCGACTCCGATGATCTCGGAGGCCGGCTGAGACTGCGCTGGCTGGCGGACGGGAAGCTGGAAGTGGAGGCGACTTCCCACGTAGGAGTCGTCTCCCTCGACTGCGTCACGATCCATGTCCGTCCCAAGCTGGTCGGCCGTGAGCTGGCCGTGCTGAAGATGCTCGACTACGCGAGCGGTCTGCCTGCGCTCCGGCAGGTGGACCGCCTGCGTGACCTTCCGGACAGCGGGCACGACCTGCGGGATCTGATCTGCCTGCTGCTGACGCTCGAATGCGAGGCGCTGGTACGGCATGGGCTGCGGCGCGACTACGTCCGGCGGCAGGAGACACTGCCCGCGATGCGCGGCCGGCTGCTCGCCGATCGACAGGTACTGCGCCGGTTCGGCCGGTTGGACGCGCTGGAGTGCCGCTTCGATGAGTTCGACGGCGACATCCTCGACAACCGAGTATGCGCGGCCGCTCTCCACGTGGCCGCCCGTACCGCTCGGGACAGGACCGTACGCACCCGGGCTCGCCACGTGGCGAGCGACTTCTCCGAGGTCTGCGCCGCGGAAGGCCTCGACGCGCGCCAGGCCGCGCAGTATCTGGTCTACCACCGTCACAACGAGCACTACCGCCGGGCGCATCGGTGGGCACTGCTCCTGCTGCAGGCACCCGGCTTCTCCGGCCTCTTCTCCACTGCCGGGCCGTCATCCCGCACCTTCCTGCTGGACATGAACAGCTTGTTCGAGGCCTTCGCCACGCAGCTGCTCCGCGAGGCCACGCACCGCACCGGCATCGCTGTGCACGCGCAGGAGAGCCTGTCGCGCAGCATCAGCCGTCCCGACGGCCGTCACTACACCTCGATCGCTCCGGACATCCAACTCGTTCTGGGGCGCGGCCCGAGTGCCTGGCGGCGCCCGGTCGACGTCAAGTACAAGCTCTACAGCGATCGGACGGTCGCGTCCGCCGACCTCTACCAGAGCTTCGTCTACGGCCAGGCGGTGAGCAGGGAGAAGACCCCCATCGCGTACATCCTTTTCGCCGCCGACCGGGACATCGATCCGGACCACATCGTCCTGCGCCGCCTCGACGGCGCTCCGATCGCAAGGCTCACCAGTGTCGGAGTGAACGTGCCCCGCATCCTGGAGACTCTCGGCACACCGCACCTCCCGCCCCTGCTCGACAGGCTTCTCGGTGACCTGGGCGGCCGTACACAGCCTGACGGCCGATGAAGGGGATCGTCACGCCCGGCCGACGGGCTTGCAAGGCAATAGAGAGTCGATTCATGATCCTGACCGCCGCAGCTCCGGGTGGCCAGCGGAAGGCCGATCGCCACGGAGGGTCCGTCAAGAGGACTGCCATACGACACACGGGACGGCTTCACCGCGACGCCGCCTGGGCAGAGCGACGCGGCTACGGCCCGATCTGCCGATGCCTCCGTCCGTCATGTGGTCCGCGATGCGCTTCGTGAGGTTGCTTTGACCACCTCTCCCCGCGCGGGATATTCCCGCTGGTCATTCCCCTTCTGTCCGATGCGGTGATGGAGCCGACTCGCCCATAGGGCGCCCCGCGGCATATGGGCGTGCCGTACGGGGCCGAGCCGTGTCACCGATCGTCGTTCCGTGTTCGGGCTCCATCGGGCGTATGGCCGGCCTGATCTGGTCTGGTCATAGCGGAAGATCGGCCAGCTCGGCCAGCCGCCGTCGTGGTCCCTGCGATCCGCAGGCTAGCCAGACGCGCCCGGCGGGACCGTCGCCGATGAGGGTGTGGACGGCCGTGGCGACCGGCACCTCTGGGACTCCGATGAGCTCGCGGAGGTTGGCCTCGCGCCGGACGCTCGGCAGCCAGAGCAGGACGGGCGTGGTGATGCCGGTGGCCTCGGCCAGGTCGGCGTAGTCGTTGAGCTTCCGGGCGACCTTGGCCAGCGGCTCGCTGCCGGTGTCGTGTTCGAGGAAGAAGTCGACCTGGTCACCGTTCTCGATCCAGCGGCCGTAGGCGTCCGGGCGGGCCAGGTCGCCCCAGAGGGCGGCGCAGCGGCGCTCACTCCACCACTCGGCGACCCGCGTCGTCCCTTCGCTCCGCCGGGCGTGCCGGTGCAGGCCGGCGAAGAAGTCGTTCACGCCGATCAGGTGGCCGAGGCGGGAGGAGAGGCAGACGCTCATCGCGGCGTCCCGACGGTAGCCGAGCCGGGTGACGCCGATCCCCCGCTGAGCGGCCAGGACGGCGGCTCCGGCGGGGCCGAGGACCCAGTGACAGGGTGAGGAACCGGTCGGAGCCCACGGGCGGAAGCGTTCCAGCGCCGCCAGGCGGTGGAGTACGGCCAGGCGCCGCCGGGCGATCTGCGGCCGGGTGAAGAAGATGTGCTCGATCTGGTGGGTGGTGAGCACGCGGTGCTCGAACACCGTGGCCAGCAGATCGTGGTCGCGTTCGGTGAGCCGGGCCGCGAGTTCGCCCAGGAGGGCCGGGTCGGCGCGCGGGCCGGTCGGCTGGCGGAGGCTGCGCGGGTTTCTCGCCATGCTCTGCGTTCCCTTCGGTAGTGCGGATCTGCGGACGGTTCCGTGATCGGAAAACCAGGTGGGCGCGCCGATGAAGGACCCGCGCCGGTGGCCGGTAGCGCAGCGGGCCGCTGACAGCCGACGTCGGCCCCGTTGCCGGGGAGGCCGGGCAAATGGCGGAGGTCGCGTGGTCCGCCCGTCAGCGGGCCGACAGGGCGTGCACCGGCCCGGTCACGGCCGCCGCCCCGAGATCCGGTGGAGCGACCGATGCCGACACGGCTCTGACGACGGCCAGGCAGGCAGGCAGAAACAGGTCGTGAGCTCCTCCCGGAGACGGCAGGGAACGGGCGGGTTGTCAGGGCGGCGCGGACTCGGAGGCCTCGGGAGCCGTCGGGCTCTCCTCCTTCGTGTGAGACTGCGGACTGGCCGGGTGGGGACCGGTGCCGAGTGGCTCCCACGGCTCCGAGTCGTCCGCGCTCCCCTGTCACCTGGAAAAAGACTGTGGATCCGGGCCGCGTTCAGACGTCGATCTTGAAGATTTGACCGGAAGATTGTCGGTCCGAAGAGCGGCGATCACCCGCTCGCCACTCCCCGGGTGCCGTGTCCCGGCCGTGTACGGAAAGTGTCCGAGAACGCCGTCACCTGCGTCTATGCGGTCCCGCAGTCTCGCACCGGAGCACCCCGGCCGCGCTGATCCGCATTCCCCGCCGTTGCCGATGTCCCATCAGGCACCGTCCTCCAGGTATTTCTCCGGTGGGGACCAGGGCTCGGGGTTCGGGCCACATCGGCATGACGACATCGCAGCATCCGGAGCACGACGCCGGAGCCGCTCTCCGGCACCACACGCGGCACCGCACCGCCGCTACCAGGCGAGACGAGAACCTTGACGACCCCGTCCGAGCCAGGGGTGCATCCGTCCGGCACCGGACGGATGACCGGCCGGAACCGCTCCGGTTCCGCACCCCGGCCGCCGTCCGGAGCCTGGCCAACAGGCGAGGGTCGGACGGCGGTGTGCCGAGCGCGGCCGGGGACCGGCGATGAACGCGCCCATGTCCCGGGCAGAGCTGCTGGCGCTGCCTCCGGTGATCGACGTCGTGACGGCGGGCAGGGCACTCGGCTTCGGCCGTACCAAGTCCTACGAGCTGGCCCGCACGGGCGAGTTCCCCTGCCGGGTGATCCGCGCGGGCCGGTCCTATCTGGTCCCGACCGCGGTCCTGCTCGCGGTGCTCGGTCTGGAGCCGCACCGTCCGCGCCTCGCCGACGTCTCCGACGACTCACGAGGTGCACATCGGTGAAAGGCTCCACCTTCAAGCGTTGCGGCTGCCGCAACCCGGCGACCGGTCGGCAGTACGGCCCCGGCTGCCCCAAGCTACGCAGAAGAGACCACGGGTCCTGGTGGGCCCGCTACGACCTGCCGCGCGGGGCGGACGGCAGGCGCAGGCAGGAGAAGATCGGCCCCTACGCCACCAGGGCCGAGGCGGAGGCGGCGCTGGCCGAGGCCGTCGACGGGGCCAACAAGGGCACCAACCACGGGGTGAACCGGCAGACCTTCGGCGACTACCTCGACCAGTGGATCGCCGGCAAGGCCTGGCTGAGCGAGAACACCCGCACGGGCTACCTGACGCACATCCGGCTCTACTACCGGCCCGGCCTCGGGCACGTCCGCATGTCCGACCTGCGCGACCACCACTTCGAGGAGCTGTACGCGGCCATGCGGCAGATCGGCCGCCTGGCCGACGGGGTGCGGCCGTCGCCGATGCTGCGCCGCCTGCTGGAGGCCCGCACCGAGACGCAGCAGGCCCGGCGGCCGCTGAGCGCCTCGCGGATCAAGCGCATCCACGCCACCGCGACCAGTGCGCTGAACAGCGCGGTCCGCCGCAAGCGGATCCCCTTCAACCCGGCCGAGCACATCGAGCTGGTGCCGCCCCGCAGGCGGCGCCCGCTGGTCTGGACGGCCGAGCGGATCGAGCGCTGGCAGCAGACCGGTCGCCGCCCGGCACCGGTCATGGTGTGGACGCCGCAGCAGACGGGCGCGTTCCTGGACTTCGTCGCCGACGACGCCCTGTACGCGCTCTGGCACCTGCTCGCCTACCGTCCGCTGCGGCGCGGCGAGGTCGCCGGGCTGCCCTGGAGCGACGTGGACCTGGCGGCCGGGACGCTCCTGGTCCGGGAGACCAACCCCGGTCACGTCACCGGCGACGAGGACGGCTGGGACGATCCCAAGAGCGACGCGGGCGAGCGCACCGTCACCCTGGACGACCAGACCGTCCAGGTCCTGCGCGCCTGCAAGAAGCGGCAGAGCGAGCTGCGGCTCGCCCTCGGCGACGGCTGGGTGGACTCCGGACGGGTCTTCACCAAGGAGACCGGTGAGCCGCTCAGCCCGGACGGCATCTCCCAGCGCTTCGACCGCTTCCTCACCCGGCACGCCGTCATCCGCCGCAGGCACGCGGAGGACGGCTGGAGCGTCGAGCGGCTCGCCCGCGCGCACGCCGTACCCGAGCGTGCCGTCCTGACGGCCCTCGCGGCTCCGCTGCCGCCGATCCGGCTGCACGACCTGCGGCACGGCGCGGCCTCGCTCATGCTCGCGGCGGGTGTGGACATCAACGTCGTCAAGGAGGAGTGCGGCCACGCCACGGCCGCCTTCACCCGCGACTTCTACCAGCACGTCTTCCCGGAGGTGGCCAAGGCCGCCGCCGAGGCGGTGGCGGCGATCGTGCCCCGGTCCGCGCTCGGGAAATGACCGCCCGGGAAATGATCACCATGGGACCCCGCGGAGCGGCGTGTGCCCACCGTGTGCCCACCAGGCGACAAAACAGACACGTAAACGATCAAGGAGACGGCATCGTCGCAGGTTGTGAGGGGTAGGGCGGGCGGGACTCGAACCCGCGACCCAGGGATTATGAGTCCCCTGCTCTAACCGGCTGAGCTACCGCCCCTCGCGCAAGCCGCACCGACGCATTCAATCAAACCGCCGCCCTGTTCGCACATCCGCTGGGCGAACCGGCTCAAGATGTGACCTTACTCGGCGGAGGGCTCCACAGGACTCGCTAGGGTACGGTGGAGTCGCGTTGAGGAGTGTTGGAAAATGAAGGTTGTTGAGGCTTTTCGCGAGTCGTTCGGCACCGAACCCCACGGGGTCTGGCATGCGCCGGGCCGGGTCAATCTGATCGGGGAGCACACCGACTACAACGACGGGTTCGTGCTGCCGTTCGCCGTGCCGTGGGGGGTCACCGCGGCGGTCTCGCCCCGCACGGACGACCTCGTCCGTCTCCGTTCCCTCCAGGCGGCCGGCCCGGCGGTGACGGTCGAGGCCCTGGAGGAGGCCGAGGGCTGGACCCGGTACGCGGCCGGGGTGGTCTGGGCCCTGAGGGAGGCCGGGCACCCGGTGCGGGGCGCGGACATCGTGCTCGACGGGGACGTGCCGCAGGGCGCGGGACTGTCGTCGAGCGCCGCGCTGGAGGTGGCGGTCGGCCTCGCGCTCGACGAGCTGTACGGCCTGGGCCTGTCCCGGATGGACCTCGCCCGCGTCTGCCAGGGGGCCGAGAACGACTTCGTCGGCATGCCCTGCGGGATCATGGACCAGGCGGCCTCGGCGCTATGCGAGGAGGGCAGGGCCCTCTTCCTGGACTGCCGGACGCTCGGCGCCCGGACCATCCCGTTCGACCTGACCGCGTACGGCCTCCAGCTTCTGATCATCAACACCGGCGTCCACCACGAGCTCGCCGACGGCCAGTACGCCCGGCGCCGGCAGGACTGCGAGAGCGCAGCGGCCCGGCTGGGCGTGGCCGCGCTGCGCGACGTCACCGACCTGGCCGGGGCGCTGGCCCGGCTCTCCGGGGACGAGCGCCGCCGCGTGCAGCACGTGGTGACCGAGAACCACCGGGTGGAGGCGGTCGTCGGACTGCTGCGCGCCGGAGCGGTCCGGGAGGTCGGGGCGCTGCTGAACGCCTCCCACCTGTCGCTGCGCGACCAGTTCGAGGTCTCGTGCCCGGAGCTGGACGTGGCCGTGGAGGCCGCGATCCGGGGCGGGGCCCGAGGGGCGCGGATGACCGGCGGCGGGTTCGGCGGGTCGGCGATCGCGCTGGTCGCCGACGACCGGGTGGAGCCCGTCCGGGACGCGGTGCTCCTGGCCTACGCCGAGCACGGCTGGGCGCCGCCGGAGGTCTACCCCGCGTCCCCCGCCGCCGGGGCCCGTCGCCTGGCCTGAACCCCGCGGGACGGGCCCTCCCACCGGGCGCCCGTCCCCACTTCCGCCGATTCCTCCGCCGGGCGCCCGTGCCGCGCTCGCCGCTCCGGACCCCGGCATGACGCGGTCCGGCGTGACACAGTCCGGCGTGACACAGTCCGGCGTGACACAGTCCGGCGTGACGGGGCCCGGCACCACCTGCCGCACCGGCACCCTCCACCACACCGGGCCCGGCCGTCCACAGGCGCCGGATATCGGCGGGCGCCGGAACAGTTGGTCTTCTACTGTCGGTGCATGTCCTTCGAAACCGTGAACGTCGTCTACCGCAAGTACGACGGCAGTCTGCACTGGCACCACCCCGCCCTGCTCCTGGGGGAGGACGAGCACGGCGTCTGGACCGGCTGCGTCGCGGGCACCCTCGGCCGCAAGGGCTCCGAGCCCCCGATCATCTGGCAGCAGGCCTTCGTGATCCTCTTCCCCCGCGACGGGTGGTGGACGGCCCTGTTCAACGCCGAGCCCGACAAGACCGAGATCTACTGCGACATCACCACCGTGCCCGAGTGGCGTGACGGCGAGGTCACCATGGTCGACCTGGACCTCGACGTGATCCGCAAACGCGACGGCCGGATCTTCCTCGACGACGAGGACGAGTTCGACGAGCACCAGGTCCGTTACGCCTACCCCCCGGACGTCATCGCCAACGCCCGCGTCGCCGCCGACCACCTGATGAAGGCCGTCACCGACTTCACCGCCCCCTTCGCCACCCCGCCCCACTGGCTCTCCCACGTCACCTGACCTTCCGCGCGGCAGGTCACCTCACCTGACCCTCCGCGCGACCGGCCGCGTCGCCCGGTCCGCCGTACGGCAGGCACCGCCCCTGCGGCCGTACGGCGGACCGGCGCACGGCCCCTGCCCCTGCCCCTGCCCCTGCCCCTGCCCCTGCCCCTGCCCCTGCCCCTGCCCCTGCCCCTGCCCCTGCCCCTGCCCCTGCCCCTGCCCCTGCCCCTGCCCGACCATGGGTCCGGAGCCATGACTTGATCTCAACTTTGGTTGAGGTTTTAGGGTCTGCTCATGAATCCAGATGAGCCTGCGGCTTCCGCGGACGTCTCCGCAGAGAGGGGCCGGTCATGAGGGAACACGGCACGATCCCGCGGCCCGGATCCGGTCCCGGGCCCGTCATCCCGGTGACGGAGATCGGCGGTGTGCGATGAGCATGGAGATGACGGCGTGGAACGCCCTGTACCGGACGATGAACGCCCAGGACGAGCGGCGGCCGTTCTCCCGGGCGGCGCTCCGGCGGATCGCGGCCTTCGCCCGGCCGCACCGCCGGCGGCTGGTGTGGTTCGTGGTGCTCAGCCTGGTGACGGCCGTCCTGGCGGTCGCCACCCCGGTGCTGGCCGGCCGTGCCGTCAACGCCATCGTCGCAGGGGCGCCGCTGGAGATCGTCGTCCGCCTGTCCGCGCTCATCGCCGTCATCGCGCTGGTGGAGGCCGGGCTCGGGCTGATGGCGCGGTGGCTGTCGGCCTCCATCGGCGAGGGGCTGATCCTCGACCTGCGCACCGCCGTCTTCGACCACGTGCAGCGCATGCCGATCGCCTTCTTCACCCGGACCCGGACCGGTGCGCTGGTCAGCCGCTTGAACAACGACGTCATCGGCGCGCAGCGGGCGTTCACCGACGTCCTGTCCAACGTGGTCGGCAACCTGGCGATGCTCGTCCTCACGCTCGCCGTGATGGTGGAGATCTCCTGGCAGATCACCCTGCTCGCGCTGGTGCTGCTGCCGGTGTTCGTGCTGCCCGCCCGGCGGATGGGCGCCCGGCTGGCACGGCTCCGCCGTGAGGCCGCCGACCACAACGCGGCCATGGGCACCCAGATGACGGAGCGCTTCTCCGCCCCGGGCGCGATGCTCGTGAAGCTCTTCGGACGCCCGGCGCGGGAGTCGGCGGAGTTCGCGGCGCGGGCCCGGCGGGTGCGTGACATCGGGGTGCGCACCGCGATGGTGCAGTCGGCGTTCGTCACCGCGCTGACGCTGGTCTCCGCGCTGGCCCTGGCGGTCGTCTACGGGCTCGGCGGCTTCTACGCGCTGCGGGGGACGCTGGACCCGGGGGCCGTCGTCGCGCTCGCACTGCTGCTCACCCGCCTCTACGCGCCGCTGACCTCCCTGGCCGGCGCGCGGGTGGAGGTGATGAGCGCCCTGGTGAGCTTCGAGCGGGTCTTCGAGGTGCTGGACCTGAAGCCCATGATCGCAGATCGGCCCGGCGCCCGGCGGGTTCCGGACGGGCCGGTCTCGGTGGAGTTCGACGGGGTGCGCTTCGGCTACCCGTCGGCGGAGAAGGTCTCGCTCGCCTCGCTGGAAGAGGTCGCGGCCCTGGACGCGCGCGGCGGCGCCGAGGTGCTGCACGACGTCTCCTTCCGGGTCGGGCCCGGGCGGATGGTGGCCCTGGTGGGCTCGTCCGGGGCGGGCAAGTCGACGATCGCGCAGCTGCTGCCGCGGCTCTACGACGTCGACGCCGGCGCCGTACGGCTGGCGGGCGTGGACGTGCGGGACCTGTCGGCGGAGTCGATCCGCGAGACGGTCGGGATGGTGACGCAGGACGGGCACCTGTTCCACGAGTCGATCCGCGCCAACCTGCTGCTGGCCCGGCCCGAGGCGGCGGACGAGGAGCTCTGGGAGGCGCTGCGCCGCGCCCGGCTCGATGGCCTGGTCGCCGCGCTGCCCGACGGCCTGGACACCGTGGTCGGCGAGCGCGGCTACCGGCTCTCCGGCGGGGAGCGGCAGCGGCTGACGATCGCCCGGCTGCTGCTGGCCCGGCCCCAGGTGGTGATCCTGGACGAGGCCACCGCCCACCTGGACTCCACTTCGGAGGCGGCGGTGCAGGAGGCGCTGGGCGAGGCGCTCGCCGGCCGGACCGCCGTGGTGATCGCGCACCGGCTCTCCACCGTGCGGGCCGCCGACCTGATCCTGGTGGTCGAGGACGGGCGGATCGTGGAGCGGGGCGCGCACGCCGAGCTGCTGGCCGCCGGCGGCCGTTACGCGGAGCTGTACCGGACCCAGTTCGACCGGCCGGAGCAGCCCTCCGAGCCCTCCGAGCCCTCCGAGTCCTCCGAGTCCTCCGAATCCTCCGAGCCCTCCGCCCTGGAACCGGCCTCCCGCTGAGCCCGGGCAGGGACCGCCATCGCCTCCGGAGGACGGGGCCGGGATCCCCCGCCCTCCGGAGGAGAGGACGTCAAAGGGGCGGGAAGCTCGGAGGGCGGCGCTCCAGGAAGCTGGCGACGCCCTCGGCGAAGTCCGGCCGGCCGAAGGACTCGGCCATCAGGCGGGTGGCCGCCGACTCCGCCGCCTGGAGCGTGGTGGTCCAGTCGCCCCAGACCTGGCGCTTCATCACCGCCATGGAGGCCGGAGAGCTGTGCACGGCCAGCTCGCGGGCGTAGGCCAGGGTCTCCTCCATCAGGCTCTCCCCGGGCACCGAGCGGGCCGCCAGGCCCAGCGCGTACGCCTCCTGCCCGGTGAAGGTCCGGCCGGACAGCAGCAGGTCCATGGCCCTGGCCTGGCCGATCAGCCGGGGCAGGACCCAGGAGACGCCGTACTCGGCGATCAGCCCGCGACGGGCGAAGGCGGTGGTCCACTTGGCCTCCGCGGCGGTGAACACCAGGTCGCAGACCAGGGCGTGGACCATGCCGAGCCCGGCGCAGGCCCCGTTGACGGCGGCGATGACCGGCTTGCCGAGGGTGGTGGGGAAGGTGGTGGGGCGCGGGTCCGGCTCACCGGCGTAGGAGCCGTCCTGGAGCGCGCCGAGCGTCTTGAAGTCCGCCCCGGCGCAGAACCCCTTCCCCGCCCCGGTCACGACGACCACCCGGACGTCGGGGTCCTTCTCCGCCTCGGCCAGCAGGTCGAAGTAGCGCCGCCCCATCTCGTCGGTCCAGGCGTTGAGCCTGTCCGGCCGGTTGAGGGTCAGCGTCAGCACACCCCGGTCGAGCGAGGACAGCACCGGATCCGGCATCTCCACCCCTTCCTCCAAGCTACAGAATAACGTTCTACACCTTTTCCCCCTCCGGCGAAAGCGTCCGCTTACCCGGTCCGGACGCCCCGGTGCTCACCAGCCGCGCCGCGCGGCGCGGCCCAGTCCCAGCTCCAGCGAGTCGGGATGCTGGACGAAGGCCGGTGAGAGCCGCGCCTCGTCGTAGTAGCGGTGGAAGACCGGGGTGGCCGAGCCCGAGATCGGCGGAACGATCCAGCTCCAGTCCGCGGGGCAGATCCGGCCCGCCCGTTCCTCCCGCTCCAGGTGGATCAGGAAGCGCCGCGACTCGGTGTGGTGATCGGTCATGGTCACCCCCGCCCGCTCGAAGGAGTGCAGGACCGCGACGTTCAGCTCCACCAGGGCGTGGTCGCGCCAGAGCGAGCGGTCGTTGCCCACCTCCAGGCCCATCCGCCGGGCCACCGCCGGCATCAGGTCGTAGCGGTCCTCGTCCGCCAGGTTGCGCGCGCCGATCTCGGTGCCCATGTACCACCCGTTGAACGGCGCCGCCCGGTAGCAGACCCCGCCGATCTCCAGGCACATGTTCGAGATCGCCGGTACGGCGTGCCAGCGCAGCCCGAACTCCTCGAACCAGGGGTAGACCGGATGGGAGATCGGCACCTCCAGCACCGCGTCACCGGGGACGTCGGCCAGCAGCGGCGGTCCCGAACCGGCCGAGACCGCCAGGGGGAGCACGTCGAACGGCGTGCCCGGCCCGCCCGGCCAGCCGAGTTTGCGGAGCATCGTGGTGAACCCCGCGTACCGGGGGTCGCCGACGACCGAGCCGTCGTCCATCTCGTATCCGGCGTACCGGATCAGCTGCTCGTTCCAGATCCTCGGTCCCGGCGCTCCCGGCCGGTCGGGGGCGAACACCGTGATGGTGGGGCGGATCCGGCCGCCGGGCGCCGCGTCCCTCAGGTGCTCCACGCACTCGGCCGCCACCTGACCGGGATCGTTCACGTGCCTGCGGTCGCGCACGCGCAGCGACCGCCAGTAGAGCCGCCCGATGCACCTGCCGCTGTTGCGCCAGGCCACCCTCGCCCCGAAGGCCAGCTCCGCGGGCGTGTGCGTGTAGGTCCCCCTCCTGCCGATCTCCGCCCGCACCTCGCGCAGGCGCGGCTCCACCGGTCCCTCCGCGGGGTTCTCCGCGTGGAACAGCCTCAGATACTCCTCCGCCGCCGCCATCACGTCGCCGTACGGCGCCACGACCGGCGCCGCCGGCTCCGGCACCGGCTCCGGCGTCTGCTCGTGGGGACCGCGGGCACCGTGAACCGGATCCGGCGCACGCCGCCGGGACCTCCGCCAGGTCAGCACTGAACCAACCACCCATGCACAACTCACGGGCACGGCGGCCGTTCCGGGCGGCCCGGTGCCCTGCGCGCAGTGGCCCTTCCCCACTGCGGTCACTGTGGTCCGCGGCAGTCGCGCTCCCCGCGTCGCGTCCGCGTCCTGAGGCGCGGGACGCGCACTGCGACGCAGGGTGCAGCGCTCATCATTTTCTGTGATTCACCAGCATTTGTCCGCCGAACGGGGCAGGAACGTCAGAAGGCCCCGGGAGCTGGGCTCCCGGGGCCTTCTGGGTGGCTCCCGCGATAGGACTCGAACCTATAACCTGCCGGTTAACAGCCGGCTGCTCTGCCGATTGAGCTACACGGGATCGTGCTTCGCGCCCGTGACCGGGGGTTTTCCCCCCGCTCCCTGCGGCGCATGAATAGATTAGCGCACTCCCGGAGTGCGTGTCGCATCGACGGCTTCGGGTAGGTCGGAGAGGAATCGCGATCCGTGGGTAGGGTCCGGCTGAGCACGCCTGTGGAGGTGGAGATGTACCGGATGATGTTCTGCGCGGGCCTGGCGGTGGGCTACGTCCTCGGCAGCCGCGCCGGCAGGGAGCGCTACGAGCAGATCAGGAGGATGGCCCAGCGGGTGACCGACAACCCCTCCGTGCAGGAGGCGGCCGGCCTGGTCGGCGCGCAGGTCACCAAGGTGAAGAGCATGGCCAAGGAGCAGGTGGCCAACCGCCTGCCCCACCGGGGCGAGGAGCACGACGGGAGCGGGACCGGCTGGCCCGAGGAGGAGGCGCGGACCGTCTCCTCTCCAGCGACGACCGCGACGACCACGACGGCCGCGACGTCCTCGACCTCGCCGACCTCGCCGTACTGAGGCAGGACCGCGCCGGGCGGAGGACGCCGGGTCGACCGGGGGCGCTGAGCCGACCGGATCGACCGGGCGTCGGGCCGGCCCGCCGCGGCCCGGGCACGGCCGCCGCCGGACGGGATATCCGTCCGGCGGCGGTCGTGCGTCCGGGTCCCGTCCGGGACCAGGAGCGGGTTCAGACTCCGAAACTCCGGCGGGCCCCCTCCAGCGCCTGCTCGGCCAAGGCCCGCAGCCCGGGGTCGTTCCCGTCGAGCCCCTCGTCGAAGCCGAGGCTCCAGACCGTCTCGCCGTCCTCCCCGCGCCGGGCGACCAGCCGCACTCCCCCGCGCGCGTCCAGCGGCACGTACTGGCTGACCAGGATCGAGGAGACCACCCGTTCCCGCACCGCCTCCGGGATCCGCCCCGGATCCGGCAGCGGCACCCGGTGCTCCCGCCCGCCCGTGGTGACGACCGTCAGCCCGTCCTCGTCCCACACGCCCCGGTCGACCTGGCACCACGGCAACCGCAGCCGCCCGAGATAGAGCGCCCGGTCCGTGACGGTCACGTAGCCGTCGGCCCCGGGGGCATAGGTCAGGACCCTGTCGGGGGGGACGACGGCGGCGCGGATCTCGGCCGGCACGCGGTTGAAGAGCCTCATGCCTCCACGCTATCCGCGCGCGGAACGATGTCCGCGCGGGGAACACGGCCCCGTCCCGGGGGCCTCACCTCTCCCCATGCCGTCCGCCAGCAGATCGAGGGTGAGCGCGGCCGACCAGGAGAAGTCCCTGCCGCCCCTGCCGCTGCCGTCGAAGGGGTCGAAGCACTCGCGGAAGCCCGACTGCCGGACCATCCGGAGCGTCGCCGCGGTCAGCTGCCTGGCCAGCTCCACCCGGCCGTGCAGTATCGCCGCCTGCCGCAGCAGCCAGTTGGCGTTCACCCACGACGGTCCCCGCCAGTAGCGGGAGCGGTCGAACTGGGGCGCCCGGATCTCGCAGCTCGGCACCGGGTAGCCGGCCGCCCCCATGAACCGCGCCGACTCCAGCACGCCCACCAGCTCCGCCACCCGGTCCCCCGGCAGCCGGGGGTCGAGCATCGGCCCGAAACAGCCGACCGTGCAGACGGGGATCAGCCGTCCGCTCCGCAGATCGCGGGCGTGGAACACGCCGCCGGTCCAGAGCCGCTCCAGCAGCCCCGCGCGGATCCGCTCCGCGGCCTCCAGGTGCGGCCCCGGATCGGCCCCCGCCACCGGTGCCAGCTCGGCGAGCGCCTCGCAGGAGGCCAGCCAGATCCCGTTGAACATCGGCTCCTCGACCGCGAAGGGGTGCTCCTGCCGCAGGTACGACCCGTCGTAACCGGAGTCGCGGTAGCGCAGGGCCAGCCAGACGTAGCGGTCCTGGTGGCTGTCGGGATGCCGGTCGGGCAGCTCTTCACGGCGGGCGTACCGGATCCCGGGCAGCGCCTCCAGCGGGTCGTCCCACACCGGGCTGTCGTCCATCCCCGACTCCCAGGGATGGACGATCGCCGCCAGCCCTCCTCCGCCCAGGTCGCGGGTGGTGGCCAGGTACTCGTGCTGGGCCACCAGCATCGGGTAGAGCCGCCGAACCAGCGCGGCGGCCTCGTCCCGGTCCGTCGCGTGCCGCCACACCTGCCAGACGGCCAGGGCGTGCATCGGCGGCTGGGTCAGTCCTGAGGTCGCCACCCTCCGCGGGGAGGCCGGATGCTCCGCCGACCGCCAGACGGACGGGCCGGGGAAGTAGACCTCGGCATGGATCGGATGGAAGACGATGTGCGGCACCATGCCGGTGCTCCACTGCCCGGCCAGCAGGCTGAGCAGTTCCCCGCCCGCCCTCCGGCCGTCCCGCCGGGCCAGCCCGAGCGCGACGAAGGTGGAGTCCCAGCTCCACTGGTGGGGGTAGAGCCCGGGCGCGGGCACGGTGGCCGGCCCCATGCGGTTCGCGTTGAGAACCGACCACGCCTCGCGCTCGAGTGCGGCATCGTCTATCGCCGCCCGCGCTTCCATCCGTCCAGTCTGCGCCTGTATCGCCTACGAGAACAGGGCCTCACCCCAGAACGATCCCTGCCGGACGCCTCCGGGGCACGCCCACACCCCCGAGCCGACGTGCTGGATGTACCGGTTGAGCGCGTCACCGGCCGACAGCTGCCGCTGGAGCGGGATGAACCCCGTCTCCGGGTCGCGCTGGTAGGCGATGAAGAACAGGCCCGTGTCCTGCCGTCCCCGGCTGTCGGTGCCGTCGCTGTAGGAGTAGCCGCGGCGCATGATCCTGCGCCCGTCGTTGGAGTCGGGGTGGGCCAGCCGGACGTGGGAGCGGGGCGGGAGGTTGTGGATCCGCACCGGGTCGAACTCGTGGCTGCCGCCGTAGGGGGCTCCGCTGCGCTTGTGGCGGCCGATGGTGTCCTCCTGGTGCCTCAGGGAGGTCCGGTCCCACAGCTCGAGGTGCATCCGGATCCGCCGGGTGACCATGTAGGACCCGCCGTACATCCACTCAGGGCCCTCGTCGCCCACCCAGACGTGCCTGTTCAGCTTGCTCTCGTCGTAGATGGCGATGTTGTTGGTGCCGTCCTTGAAGCCCATCTGGTTGCGCGGGGTCTTCTCGTGCGGCGAGCTCGTGGCGGCCCTGGCGAAGCCCATCTGCGACCAGCGGATGCGCGCCGTCCCGGTGGCCATCCTCGTCAGGTTCCGTACGGCGTGCACCGCCACCTGGGGGTCGTCCGCGCACGCCTGCACGCAGATGTCGCCGCCGCTGCGGGCCGGGTCCAGCCGGTCCCCCGGGAAGGGCGGCAGCTCCTTCATCGGCGCGGGCAGGTTCAGCCTGGTGAAGAAGGAGGGACCGAAACCGATCGTCAGGGTGAGCCGCGAGGCCGCCAGGTCCAGTGTCTCGCCGCTGTCGTCCGGCGGGACCGTCGCTCCGCCCGTGGCGCCCCTGCCGACCTCCTGCCCCGTGGTCATCCGTACGGCCGCCGCCGTCCAGAGCTTCAGCAGCTTCGTCACCTCCGCCGCCGAGGTCGTGGAGAGGTCGAAGGCCGCGAACTGCAGCCGTTCCTGGACGGGGGTGGCGATCCCCGCCTGATGAGGACCGTGGAAGGGGATCAACTCATCTGATGCGGCTGCCGCGGCAGGCTCCGGCGGCACGAACCGCACCAGCCCGGCACCGGTCGCGGCGCCGGCGCCCACCGCCAGTCCCGCACCGGTCAGAAGCCTGCGACGGCTGAGGTCGGTCATATGATCCTCCACTTCCTCTCGCACCACGAGAAGATCGGCTGCTCTGGATGGGAGATCAGCTTCCTGCACGCGGCGGCGGAGCGGTCAGAGGCTCGGCGGGCGCGTTAACCGCGTCGGCGGGTTCCTTGACCCGCCCTTGGACCGCCCCTCCCGGGACGGCCGGAGGGACCTTCCCGGACCGCCGGAGCGGCCTTCCCGGGGACGATCGGAGCGGTGTTCCAGGACGGACCGGAGCGGTGTTCCGGGACGATCGGAGCGGTTTTCCGGGGAAAGCATCTCCACGCGGACGCGCAGGGGCCCCGGAGCGTCGCTCCGGGGCCCCTGCGCCCGTCTCCCGGGCCTGGCGGACGCCCCCTCGCGGGCCGGGGCCGCCTCCCCTTCAGTCCAGGTAGTCGCGGAGTATCTGCGCCCGAGTCGGGTGGCGTAGTTTCGCCAGGGTCTTGGACTCGATCTGGCGGATGCGCTCACGTGTCACGCCGAACTCCCGGCCGACCTCCTCCAGCGTCCGGGGATGCCCGTCGGCCAGGCCGAAGCGCAGCTGGATGATGCGCTGCTCGCGCTCCGACAGCGTCGCGAGGATCTCCTCGAGCTGGTCCTGCAGCATGATGAAGGCCGCGGCCTCCATCGGCACCACCGCGTCGGCGTCCTCGATGAAGTCACCGAGGTCGGAGTCCTCCTCGCCGATCGGCGACTGCAGCGAGACCGGCTCCTGGGCGATGCGCTGGATCTCGATCACCCGCTCGATCGGGAGGTCCATCTCCAGCGCGATCTCCTCCGGCGCGGGTTCCCGGCCGAGGTCCTGGTGGAGCTGGCGCTGAACCCGGACCAGCTTGTTGATCGTCTCCACCATGTGCACCGGAATGCGAATGGTGCGCGCCTGGTCGGCGATCGCCCGCGTGATCGCCTGGCGAATCCACCAGGTGGCGTATGTGGAGAACTTGTAGCCTTTGGTGTAGTCGAATTTCTCGACCGCCCGGATGAGACCGAGGTTGCCTTCCTGGATCAGATCCAGGAAGAGCATTCCGCGTCCCACATAGCGTTTGGCGATCGACACGACCAGCCGGAGATTGGCCTCGATCAGCCGCTGCTTGGCCCGCTGCCCATCCCAGGCGAGCTCGCTCAGCTCCGGGAAGGCCAGCGGCGAGACCAGGCCGGCGAGCTTCTCCTCGGCGAACAGGCCGGCCTCGATGGACTTGGCGAGCTCCACCTCCTCCTCCGCCGTGAGCAGCGGCACCCGCCCGATCTCCCGCAGGTAGATGCGGACCAGGTCGCTGGTCGGCGCCCGTCTTCCGGCCTCTTCCTCCTCGGGTCTGGCGCTCTCCTCCTCTCCCTGGGGCTCGAGGACCTCCACTCCGTTCTCGGCGAGCATCCGGACGACGCGCTCGAGCGCGTCGGACGGCAGCTCGGATCTGTCGAGAGCCGCGGCCACGTCGTCGACCGTGACGCTTCCGCGCTCCCTCCCTTTCGCGACGAGGTCGGCCACCTGGTCTACCGAAGGCGGCCCGCTTGGCAGCACCGATGCACCCACGGGACACAGTCTGCTGTATTAGTCACCCAAAACGGCAGACCTATTTTTGTCACCAGAGGTAAGGTCGCAATCATTATCGGATCGAGACCTAATTCAGGTTTGGTCGAATACGCGCCAGGAAATTAAAGCCGATTGCGCGGTCAGCCGCCGGCGGTCCGCTCCCGCAGCGCCCGCCGTTGCCTCTCCAGCTGGAGCAGCTCCGCGAACAGCCGGTTGTACTCCTCCTGAGCGGCCACCGGGTCGGTCCGCTCGAGCTCCGACTTCAGCTGGTCGATCGCCCGGGAGACCGAGATCGTCTCCAGCGCGGTGAGCAGGTCGGAGGCGTACCGCTGCTCGTTGGCGGGATCCGTCCGCAGCTCCTCCACCGCCAGCCGGGTGACCGTCCCGCGCAGGTCGTCGCCGGCCGCGGCGAGCAGGCGGTCCACCCACTCGCGCCCGCCCGGGCCCCCCGACACCGCCCCTCCCGCGTCCATGACGAGCTTGTGGAGCGCGACGTGCTCGGGCAGCGTGAACGCCTCCGGGCCGATCGCGTCGAACCGGGCGCCGAGCAGCGCCGGACGCTGCACCGCCAGCTTCAGCACCTCGGCCTCGGTCCGCACGCCCGGGTCGGTGAGGTCGGCGACGCGCCGCGGCCCCTGAGGCCCCTGAGGCCCCTGAGGCCCCTGGCGGCCCTGGAGACCGGGCCCGCCCTCCCGGGAGCGGCCCCGCCCCGAGCCCGCGCCGGAGGCCCCGGGGGCTCCGGCGACCTCGGTGATCCGGTCGACCACGAACCGCTCGTTGTTGAAGCCGAGCCAGCGGTCCAGGTCCACCGCGTACAGGCCGCGCAGCGCCCGGTCCCTGATCCCCGCCACGATCGGCGCGGCGGCGTCCAGCGCGGCCAGCCGTCCCTCGTTGGTGCTCACGTCGTAGCGGGAGATCGTGCTGCGGATCGCGAACGCGAACAGCGGCTGCCTGCCCGCCACCAGGTCGCGGACCGCCGCGTCGCCCCGCTGGACCCGCAGGTCGCACGGGTCCAGCCCGTCCGGCTGGACCGCCACGTAGGTCTGGGCGGAGAACTTCTGCTCGTCGGCGAAGGCCCGCAGCGCCGCCTTCTGCCCGGCCGAGTCGCCGTCGAAGGTGAACACGACCTCGCCCTGCGAGCCCGTGTGGTCCAGCAGCAGCCTGCGCAGCACCTTGATGTGCTCGGCGCCGAACGCGGTGCCGCAGGTGGCCACGGCCGTCGTCACCCCGGCCAGGTGGCAGGCCATCACGTCGGTGTAGCCCTCGACGATCACGGCCTGGGAGTGCTTGGCGATCTCCCGCTTGGCCAGGTCCACGCCGTACAGGACCTCGCTCTTGCGGTAGAGCGGCGTCTCCGGCGTGTTGAGGTACTTCGGGCCGTCCTCGGCGTCGTTCAGCTTGCGCGCGCCGAAGCCGATGACGTCGCCGGTGATGTCGCGGATCGGCCAGACCAGCCGCCCCCGGAAGCGGTCGATCGGCCCCCGCCGCCCCTCCTTGGCCAGCCCGCCCTTGACCAGCTCGGCGGCGGTGAAGCCGCGCGCCAGCAGGTGCCGGGTCAGCGCCTCCCATCCGGCGGGGGCGTAGCCCACGCCGTAGCGCTCGGCGTCGACCCGCTCGAACCCGCGCTCGGACAGGAAGCGCCGGCCCGGCGCGGCCTCCGGGTCGGACAGCTTGGCGGCGTAGAACTCCGCGGCGGCCCGGTGCGCCTCGACGAGCCTGCTCCGCTCGCCCTGCTCCCGGCCGGGCACGTAGCCGCCCTGCTCGTAGCGGAGCTGGATGCCGGCCCGCTGCGCCAGCCGCTCCACCGCCTCGGCGAACGACAGGTGCTCCATCCGCCGCACGAAGGTGATGACGTCGCCGCCCTCCCCGCAGCCGAAGCAGAAGTAGTAGCCACGGGCGGGGGTGACGTTGAAGGAGGGGCTCTTCTCCTCGTGGAAGGGGCACAGCCCCTTCAGGTTGCCGCCTCCGGCGTTGCGGAGCTGGATGTGCTCGCCCACGACGTCGGCGATCGGGGAGCGCTCCCGCACGAGCGCGATGTCGTCGTCACTGATCCGGCCTGCCACGCCGTGAGTCTAGTCCGGCCCTCCGACAGCCCTGGGCGGGAGCGGGCCGGGCCCGGCGACGGCCGGAGGCAAAGCGACTTTCCGGAACAGGTCGTGGCCGATGCCGGGGTCCGTTACAAAGGTAACGGCCTATTCTGGATAGCTTATGCGGGTGGACATCATGCGATCGGGGCATCGATCGGGACATACAGCACGGCTGGCCGCCGTGGCCGGCGCCGTCCTCGCCGTGGGGGCGTGCGGCTCCCCGGCCGGGGTCGCGGGGGTCAGCACGGTGCCGCCGGCCTCCGGGGCCGAGGCCGCCGCGGCGGATCCGGTGACGGCGACGATCCCCGCGCCGGTCGCCCAGGGCGAGCCCTCGGCCACCCCGGCGGTGGCGCCGCCCAAGGGCGACGAGCCGGTCCCGGTGCCTCCGCCGAAGGTCTCCGAGTTCACGTACACCTTCCCCGTGCAGGGGTGCGAGACCTCCTACCAGAGCAAGCTCCTGGTGCTTCCCAAGACCACGATCTGGGCTCCCAAGGGCTGTTCGTTCGTCTCCCCCGTGGACGGCGTGGTCCACGAGGTGAACACCAAGAACCGGTGGAGGCCCTCCACCGACAAGGGACAGGACCGCGAGGGCCGGTTCGTCACGGTCCTCGGCGAGGACGGCGTGCTCTATCTCGGCGGCCACCTGGACGCGGTCGCCCCGGGGATCGCGCCGGGCACGCGGGTCAAGGCCGGGCAGGTGCTCGGCCAGGTCGGCAACTCGGGCAACGCCCGCGCCACCGCGAGCAACCTCTACTTCGCCATCTCCTGGAAGACCGAGCCCTCCCTGTGGTGGGTACGGCGGGGCATGGTCGAGCCCTGGGACTATCTGGACGCCTGGCTGAAGGGCAACCGCACCCTCTCCCCCGCGGCCGAGACGCGGGCGATGGTCAAGCGCGTCGGCGCCACGCCGAAGTGCGCGATCCTGTGCGCGTCCAAGGCCCCCGAGCGGAAGCCCGAGCCGAAGCCGGAGAAGACCAGGATCAGCCTGAACGACTGACGCGCCCGCACGTCAGCGCCCGCCCGGTCAGCACCCGGTCAGCGCCCGCTCAGGCGGCGGTGCCAGGTGACCGCCGAGGTGTCGGTGAGCGAGGCGATCTGGTCGACGACCACGCGGAGCCGGCCCGCGTCGTCCTCCGCCCTGGCGAAGGCGGGCCGGAGCGCGGGCTCCAGCGAGCCGGGCGCGCCCCGCGCGATCAGCCGGGCCAGCTCGTGGATGAGCTCCCGCTGCCTGGCCCGGTTGGCGCTGTGGTCCTCGCTGGTGATCACGTAGTGGGCGGTGAGGCCCTTGAGCACCGCGCACTCCAGGCGGACGTCCCGGGGCACGACCAGGTCGGCGCCGTAGCGGCCCGGAGCCGGGCCGTACGCCTGCCGGGTGGCGCACTCGGCGGCCCGGCACAGGCGGCCGATGAGGGCGCTGGTGAGGGCCTTGAGCGCGGCGAGGCCGGCCAGGGAGCCGTCGAGGTGGCGGGGCCACAGCGGCAGGGAGACCAGACGGGCGAACGCCTCCTCCAGTTCGGCGGGGTCGGCGTCGGGGGCGTACCACGCGCGGGTGGTCACGCACACGTCGCGGCGCTCGGCGGCGTCGCGCAGCGCCTCCGGCGTGACCAGCCCCGCCTGCAGCGCGTCCTCCAGGTCGTGCACCGAGTAGGCGACGTCGTCGGCCCAGTCCATGATCTGCGCCTCGAAGCTCGCCCGCCCGTCGGGGGCGCCCCGGCGCATCCACTCGAAGACCGGCAGGTCGTCGTCGTAGGCCCCGTACGGCCGCCGCCCGTCGGCGGCGGGGGGCGGTGCGGCCCCGCGGGTCCAGGGGTACTTGCAGGCCGCGTCGAGGGCGGCGCGGGTGAGGTTCAGCCCGGCGCTGCGGCCGTCCTCGGTGAGGATCTTGGCCTCCAGCCGGGTGAGCAGGCGCAGACTCTGCGCGTTGCCCTCGAACCCCCCGCACGGCGCGGCGATCTCGTTGAGCGCGGTCTCGCCGTTGTGCCCGAACGGCGGGTGCCCGAGGTCGTGGGCCAGGCAGGCGGTCTCCACGAGGTCGGGGTCGCGGCCGAGCGCCTCGCCCATCTCGCGGCCGATCTGCGCGCACTCCAGCGAGTGGGTCAGCCGGGTGCGGGGGATGTGCTGGCCGTGGCCGAGGGTCTCGCCCGGCCCGACGACCTGGGTCTTGGCCGCGAGCCGCCGCAGCCCGGCGCTGTGCAGCACCCGTGCCCGGTCCCGGGCGAACGGCCCTCGCTCCGGGTTGCCGGGGGGTTCCGGCACCCATCGTTCCTGGTCGCGCTGATCGTAGTGCTGCATGAGTGCAGTGATTTTATCCACGTAGGGGAGGTCCATGCCGAACCGCCGTTGACCTGCTCCCCGCCCTGAAAGGGACGGGGATTCCCGTGCCGCTCACGCGGCAGCGCACGGCGCGCCGCGCGCTGTGGAACGGGTGCTTGACGCTTCACCGACCCAGGCGACCCCGAGGTCTCCACGCCCTGAGACGGCCGGCCCGGCCGCCTGTCCTGTGGCCTTGACGCACTTGGCCGCGTTCACGTCGGCGTGCTCGGTATGCCCGCAGGCGGTGCAGCGAAAGAGCGCTTGGCTGTCGCGGCTCTTGGCGTCCACCCGCCCGCAGGCCGGAGCCGAGCACGTCTGGGACGTGTACGCGGCCGGGACCATACTGACGATGCTGCCGGTGCAGCGGGCTTTGGAGCGCACCGCGACCTCCAGCCCGTACCAGCCCTTGTCCAGGATCGCCCGGTTCAGTCCGGACTTCTGCGCCACCCGAACTCCTGGCGCGTCCACCGTGCCGGCCGCCGAGGCGGTCATCGCGCGCACGTTCAGATCTTCGAAGACGATGTGCGCGTAGTCGCGGGTCAGCCGGTGCGCGGCCTGGGCGTTGAAGTCCGCCCGCCGCTGCCGGGCCCGCCGCATGAGCTGCGCTATCTGGGCGGCCACCCCGGCGCGCCGGGCCGACCCTTTGCGGGCGCGGGCCAGGCGGCGCTGCAACCGGACATACCGCTCCGCCTCACCGGCCGACAGATACCCGGCCCGCTTCCCGCCCTCGCCTTCTCCTTCGGTCGGAGGGCGCATGCTGGACACCCCGGCCGGGCCGGCATGGCGGCGATCGAAGAACTCCCCGTCACTGGTGACGGCCGCGGTGACGACCCCCCGGTCCACCCCCGCCACCGCATCCGGACGGGCGTGCACCTCCGGCGTCCGATGCCCGTCCTCGACCACGAACGCGATGAACCAGTGCACGCCGTCGCGGGAGACCGTCGCCGACCGCACGCTCCCGCCCAGCGGCCGCGACAGCCGGAAGGGCACCCATCCGAACTTCGGCAGCAGCACCCGCCCCCATCTGCGGTTGACCGTCTGGACCGGGACGTGTGCGGGGGTGGGGAAACGAAACGACGGCCGCCACCGCTGCCTGGTCTTCCAGCGGACCCTCCCGGTGCCGTGCCGGCGGCACGCGGCGTCCAGGTCCTTGAGCGTCTGCTGCAGCACCTGGGCGGGCGGCTCCGCCAGCCAGGGGAACTCCTTCTTGGCCTCGGCGAGCTGGCGGCACTGCTCGGCGTAGCCGATGAACGCGCCACGGTCGCGGTAGGCGCGGCGCTGGGCCGGGCCGGTGTTCCACACCGACCGGCACACCGCGGCCACCCGCTCGGCCAGCAGTCGCTGCCCGGTGTCGAACTCCAGCCGGTAGCGGCGCCCGGTCAGCACGCGAAACACCTCCCTCGGCCCGCCGGATGACTCCTTTTCCCGTATCGGACTCGAACACGCTAGCGGCCGATCGATGATCAGGGAGGGCGAACACCGAAGAAGCAGGCCGGTGCCGTTGCCTGAGAGGGAGTTTTGTGATGGATCGTCCTCATATGGGTTCTCTCGGAGGTGAGGGTCCTGTGATGGAGGTCGACGCTCGGTGTGAACCCGGTGGACTGGCGGTATGGGCGAGCGTAAGCCGTACCCCAGCGATCTGTCCGACGAACGATGGGCGCTGATCGAGCCGGTCATCACGGCATGGAAGGCCCGGCACCCCTCGGTCAGCGGACATCGGGGGCGTTACGCGATGCGGGAGATCGTCAACGCCATCCTCTACCAGGCCCGGACCGGCTGCCAGTGGCGATACCTTCCCCATGACCTGCCGCCGCACACCGCGGTGTACTACTACTTCGCCGCCTGGCGCGACGACGGCACCGACCAGACCATCCATGACCTGCTGCGCTGCCAGGCCCGGGAGAAGGCCGGACGGCGAGAGGACCCCACCGCGGTGGTCTTGGACACCCAGACCGTGCACGCCTCGGTCAGCGCGCCGGCCGCCACGACCGGGCTGGACGCGGGCAAGAAGAGCCGGGGCCGCAAGCGGGGCATCGCCGTCGACGTGACCGGGCTGGTGATCGCGGTGGTGGTGGCCGCCGCAAGCGTGCACGACAACGCGATCGGCGTCGCCCTGCTGGACAAGGTCACGATCGACAACCCCGCCGTCACCAAAGCGTGGGTGAACGCGGGGTTCAAGAACGCGGTCACCGCGCACGGAGCCGCTCTGGGCATCACGGTGGAGACTGTGCACCGCGACCCGCAGACCAGAGGGTTCGCGCCGCTGCCCAAGCGGTGGGTGGTCGAGCAGGTCTACGGCAGCCTGATGCTGCACCGCCGCCGGGTACAGGGCTACGAGCGGCTGACCGTCAGCGCCGAATCGATGCTCTACTGGTCGATGACCGACAATATGACCCGTCGGCTGACCGGCACCGCGACCTCGCCGTGGCGGCCGGCTGCGCGTCTGAGCCTGGCGGCGTGAGGCCACCGCGTTCCGGCGCCGCACCGATGGTGCCCGATGAACTGCTGCGGCACCTGGACGAACGCGAACAGGACGCTCATGCCGAAGCCGATCGGCTGCGCGCCGCGATCGCCGAGTTGTCGGCTCGGCTGGAAGAGGCCGAGCAGGTGGTGTCCCGTCTGCGGCTCACCCGGCAGACGCTGCTGGAGATCGCCGGGCGGCAGGACGAGCAGGACCGGCCCGGCGCAGGCGGCTCAGGTGAACCTCTTCCACCCGCCTACCAGGAGATTCTGGCCGTCTTGGCGCGCACTGAAGGCGGCCTGCGAGCCAAGGACCTGTGCCGTGCCCTGGACGTCGGAGATCAGCCACGTCATGTCGAGGGCATGCGCGCCAAGCTCAAACGCCTGGTCGGCCGCGGTATCCTCACCGAGCCGGAACCTGGCCTATTCACGACGAACAGGAACAAAAGCTAACAAAACTCCCTCTCAGGTCCGTGAGGTCTTGTGTCCGTGAACAGCGGTGTACTCGGTGGCGAGCCAGGGGCCGAGGTTGTCGATGAGCATGCTGATGGTGCCCGCATCCGCTGTCGGGGTGCGGGCTGTCGCCGCGGCGAGGCGCATCTGGGCGGCGCGCTGAGGGTAGTGCCCGGCGAAGATCTCAGCGGAGTGGGCCAGATCGCTGGTCCAGCCGCCCCAGCGGGGCATGACCAGGGTGAAGCCGGTCCGCACGATGCGGCGGGAGACGACGCGGGTGAGCGCTCTACGTTCGGTGTCCGAACTGATAGTGACCGCCCGCTTACGCCATTGCGGGAGCATCAGGTCCAGATCGCCGTTGGTCTCGCGGGCGCGCAGGGAGGTGGGGCGGTAGCGGGGCAGTCGTGCGGCCAGGTCATCACCGAACAGCGGAGTGCACAGGCAGGCGACGAACCAGCCGAGGTCATGGCGTTCCAGATCGCTCAGCAGAGTGTCCGTGCTGAACAGCAGGGTGCCGACTCCGTTGACCTGAGAGAAGGAGGCATCAAGCATGGCCTCCAGCGCGTCGGCGTCGGCCCGGTCGGTGGTGGTGGGATCGTGGTGCAAGGCGAGCACCAAGTCGAGGTCGGAGACGGCGGGGATCGCGGTGCCACGCGGGATGCTGCCGCAGAGGTAGGCGCTGTGCAGCCGCGTGCGGTCGAAGGCCGCGGCGATCTGCTCGCGAGCGACATCGACTACAGCTACGAACTCCTTCTGCACGCGGCTCAAGGAGCCCTCCCGTGCGATGAACCCGTCGGCATCCAGTCCCTTATCTGTCATGAAAGCACTGTGCCGTGCCTGCCACTCCGTCGGCGAACGATTATTCGATCTTGGGACAAGGCCGCGTAGTTGAGGATCCCGAGTACGCGGCAAGCCATCGGTGAGTACGACCACAGCCAGAAAGAACAGGAACGGGACCTCTGATAGACCAGGAGATCCGCCAAGATCCCCCCGTGTCCCGAGGTCCCGTTGCGTTCTGATTCCGCCGCTCTCACGCTCACCCGCACCATCACCATCACCATCACCGACGGAGTCTTCGCCCCGGCCACCTGGGCGAACTCACCCAGCACCTGCCGTTCGAGCTGATCGACGCGGTACTGGCCGACACCGGCACAACCCAGCAGCGGCTGCGCGCCTTGCCCTCCCGAATCGGGATCTACTTCCTGTTGGCCCGGGCCTGATCCCCGAACTGGGCTACCTGCGGGTCCGGGACAAGCTGACTGCCGCGCCGGTGGGTGGTGGAGAGAACGTTCGCCTGGCTGAGCCGCTACCGCCGGCTGGTGCGCATCTACGAGCGCAGGCCCGACCATCACGAAGCCCTGATCTGGTGGGCCACCGTGCACCAGATGACCCGCCGCCTGACTCGTGAGCTGTCCAGTCGGCCGCTCCATGGCCGCTGGAGCGATCCGCCGCCCCTGCCGGAGCTGACCAGCCCCGACCGGCGCGGCAAGGTCCTGGAGCTGCTGGCCGCTCAGCCCTGGCGGGCCCGGAGAGGGGCGGAGCCGGCCGCGATCCTCGGTATCGAGAACGTCAACAGCTTCCGCGTCCAGCTGTCCCAGTGGTCCCCCCAGGGCCACATCAACAAGATCGGACCAGCTCTCTACGGTTCCGTCCCTGTGAGCGCTTAAGCCTTTGCCAGCAGGCTCTAACGCTCAGTCGCTCTGCGTAGTGCTGCTATGCGCCGCAGCATGGGGCGGGTACGGTGCAGCATGCCGAAGCCCGGGATGTCCCGCCTATCGGCGGGACATCCTCTGACAGAAACCGTATTCATCCCCGGTCTGAAGGCCGATGCCTTCTGCGGCCCTTCGGTAAACACTCGCGGGACTCCGGGGAAGGCCGTGGCCCTCCTGGGTGCCCCTCCCGGACCGGGAACGCGCGCGGCCCGTGCCCTCCCCCAGCGGGGCGGGCACGGGCCGTTGGACGGGGTCCTCCGGGGATGGAGGGCGCGGGCGGAGCGGCGGGCGCAGCCGCGTCAGCGGGTGTTAGCGGGTGTCGGAGCCCCCGCCGGCCAGGGCCGCCCGGGCGGCCTCCAGCCGGGCGACCGGGACGCGGAACGGCGAGCAGGACACGTAGTCCAGGCCCACCTCGTGGCAGAAGTGGATCGAGTCGGGGTCGCCGCCGTGCTCGCCGCAGATGCCCAGCTTGAGGTCGGGGCGGGTCCTGCGGCCCTCCTCCGCGGCGATCCGCACGAGGCGGCCGACGCCGTCGCGGTCCAGGGTCTCGAACGGGGAGACGCCGAAGACGCCCAGGTCGAGGTAGCGGGAGAAGAACGCGGCCTCGACGTCGTCGCGGGAGAAGCCCCAGGTCATCTGGGTGAGGTCGTTGGTGCCGAAGGAGAAGAACTCGGCGGCCTCGGCGATCTGGCCGGCGGTCAGCGCGGCGCGCGGCACCTCGATCATCGTGCCGACCAGCGCCTCGACGCCGGTCTCCGCCAGGATCCGCACGGCCTCCTCGCGGACGCACTCCAGCTCCTGGACCGCGCCGACGAGCGGGATCATGATCTCGGCGCGGGTGCCGGGCACCGCCCTGGCGGCCTCGGCGATCGCCCGGACCTGCATGGCGAACAGGCCGGGGATGACCAGGCCGAGCCGTACGCCGCGCAGGCCCAGCATCGGATTCTGCTCGTGCAGGCGCTTGACCGCGGCCAGGAGCTTGACGTCCTTGGCCTCGGCCCGGTCCCCGGCGAGGGCGACCCTGACCGAGAGCTCGGTGTAGTCGGGCAGGAACTCGTGGAGCGGCGGGTCGATCAGGCGGATGGTCACGGGCAGGCCGTCCATCGCCCGGAAGAGCTCGGTGAAGTCCGCCCGCTGCAGCGGCTCGAGCGCGGCCAGCGCCCGCTCCCGTTCGTCGTCGCCGGCGGCCAGGACCAGGTCCTCGACCAGCTGCCGGCGGTCGCCGAGGAACATGTGCTCGGTACGGCACAGCCCGATGCCCTGCGCGCCGAACCGGCGGGCGCGGGAGGCGTCCTCGGCGTTGTCGGCGTTGGCCCGTACGGCCAGGCGGCGCCTGGCGTCGGCGTGGGTCATGATGCGGTCGACGGCCGCGACGAGCTCGTCGTCGCCGACCGGGGCGCCCTCGAAGTACTCCACGACCGGGGAGGCGACCACGGGCACCTCGCCGAGGAAGACCTCTCCGGTGGAGCCGTCGATGGAGATGACGTCGCCCTCGGAGACCACGAGGCCGCCGGGGGCGGTGAACCGCCGCTCCTTGGTGGAGACCTCCAGCTCCTCCGCGCCGCAGACGCAGGTCTTGCCCATGCCGCGGGCGACCACGGCGGCGTGCGAGGTCTTGCCGCCGCGCGAGGTGAGGATGCCGCGCGCGGCGATCATGCCGGCGAGGTCGTCGGGGTTGGTCTCCCGGCGGACCAGGATGACGGCCTCGCCCTGCGCGGCGAGCTCGACGGCCCGCTCGGCGGTGAAGACGGCCTTGCCTACGGCCGCGCCCGGGGAGGCGTTCATGCCCTTGGCGATCTTCTTCTTCTCGGCGCCGCCGTCGAAGCGGGGGAACATCAGCTGGGCGAGCTGGTCGCCGGTGACGCGGGTGACCGCCTCGTCGATGCCGATCAGGCCCTGGTCCACCAGCTGGACGGCGATGCGGAAGGCGGCGGCCGCGGTCCGCTTGCCCACCCGGGTCTGGAGCATCCAGAGCTTGCCGCCCTCGATGGTGAACTCGATGTCGCACAGGTCGCGGTAGTGGTTCTCGAGCTTCTCCATGATCTGCAGGAGCTCGTCGTAGGAGCGCTTGTCGATGCGCTCCAGCTCCTGCAGCGGAAGGGTGTTGCGGATGCCCGCCACCACGTCCTCGCCCTGGGCGTTCTGCAGGTAGTCACCGTAGATGCCCTGGTGGCCGCTGCCGGGGTCGCGGGTGAAGGCCACGCCGGTGCCGGAGTCCATGCCGCAGTTGCCGAAGACCATCGTGCAGACGTTGACGGCGGTGCCCAGGTCGGCGGGGATGCGCTCCTGGCGGCGGTACAGGACGGCCCGCGGGGCGTTCCAGGACTCGAAGACGGCCGTGATGGCCATGAGCATCTGCCGGTGCGGGTCGGCGGGGAAGTCCGACCCGGTCTGCTCGCGGACGATGCCCTTGTAGGTCTCGACGAGGCGCTGGAGGTCCTCGGTCTCCAGGTCGAGGTCGCTGCGGCCGTTCTTGAGCTCCTCCAGGGCCTCGTCGAACAGTTCGCCGTCGATGCCCTGGACCGTCTTGCCGAACATCTGGATGAGGCGGCGGTAGGAGTCCCAGGCGAAGCGCTCGTTCCCGCCGGCCTGCTTGGCCAGGCCCCGGACCGACTCGTCGTTGAGGCCGATGTTGAGGACGGTCTCCATCATGCCGGGCATGGAGAACTTCGCACCGGAGCGCACGCTGACCAGCAGGGGGTCGTCGGCCTGGCCGAGGCGGCGGCCCATCTTCTCCTCCAGCGCGGCCAGGTGCCGGGAGATCTCCTCCTCCAGGCCGCCGGGCAGGGCGCCGTCGGTCAGGAAGCGGCGGCACGCCTCGGTGGTGATGGTGAAGCCGGGAGGCACCGGCAGGCCGAGATTGGTCATCTCGGCCAGGTTGGCCCCCTTACCGCCGAGCAGATCCTTCAGATCTTTGTTGCCCTCGGTGAAGTCGTAAACGTACTTGGGCACGGCTGCTCCTTCTACGGCTTCAAATGACGTGCGCTTCCGCCTTAGTCGGGACTCTACCGACGAAGAAGCGGATGAAACGCCACACACGCCCAAGTAAGGCATCTATGCAGGTCACATGCCTCCATGCGGTCTAATCCACTTAAAATTGGCGATATTTTCCGAGTGATATCGGTCACCCCATGAATTGGTATGAACCAATTGGTATAAACCAATTTCCCGATGTTCACCGGAGCCCGTGCGCACCGCGGAGCCCTGCCGGACCGCCCTTCGCGAGGCCGCTCCCGGCGCCCTTCAGGGGCGGTCCATCGAGGGCGGCCCGGCAGGAGTGCTCCCTCAGAAGTGATCCGTCAGAGGCGGCCCCGCAGAGGCGGACCGGCGGAGGATCCATCAGAGGCGGACCGCCAGAAGTGATCCGTCAGAGACCGAGGTGCGTCCGCAGGAACGCCGCCTCCTCCATCGCGTGGGCGGACTCGCCGCCCTCGTGCCCGTTGAACGGGTACACCCTGATCTCCTTCGGCCCCGCGTAATGGTTGTGGGCGGCGAAGACCGTCGAGGGCGGCGTGACGCCGTCCCGCAGGGCGACGGAGAACAGCGCCGGCGTGGCGGCACGGACCGCGAAGTTGAGCCCGTCGACGTACGACAGGGTGGTGAAGACCTCCTCCACCCGGTCCTTGAAGGCCCGGCAGTAGGCGGCGAGCTCCGCGTAGGGGTACTCGTCCGTGATCTGCACGGCGTGCCGGATGTGGCACATGAACGGCACGTTGATCAACGCGCAGGACAGGTCCGGCACCAGCGCGGAGACCGCCAGCGCCGTGCCGCCGCCCTGGCTCGTGCCCGCCACGGCGATCCGGCCGGCGTCCACCGCCGGGTGGGAGCGGGCCGCCTCGACCGCCCGGACGGCGTCGGTGTAGAGCCGCCGGTAGTAGTAGCCGGCGGGGTCGCCGATCCCCTTGGTCATCACGCCGGGCGTCTGCGGACCGGTGCCCGGCTCCGGGTCGGCGGTGTCACCGCGCCGCCAGCCCGCGCCCTGCCCCCGCGAGTCCATCACGAACACCGCCCGGCCGAACGAGGGCCAGAGCAGCCAGTCGATCGGCAGGCCGCGCCCGCCGCCGTAACCGATGTACTCCACCACGCACGGCACCGGGCCCGAGGCCCCGCGCGGCACCAGCAGCCACCCCCTGACCTGGTGCCCGCCGTACCCGGCGTAGGTGACGTCGTACACGTCGGCCACCGCCAGCCCGCTCTCGTACGGCGTGAACACCGCGTTCAGCTCGTGCTTGCGGGCCTCGGTGAGCGTACGGTCCCAGAAGGCGTCGAAGTCGGACGGCTCCGGCCGCTCAGGCAGATAACCACGCAACTGGTCCAGCGGCATGTCGACGAACATCGTCGGCTCCTTGTCGTGAAAGACGGGCATGCATCGGGCACCGCAGTGCCGACCAGGAGGATCCCGCCCGGATCAGACAAGGTCAACATGGAAGCGGCTCCCGCCGGACAGACGGGAGCCGCAGGCCGCACGCGGCGGGATCAGTCGTTGAGGTGCTGGCGGAGGTAGGACTCGACCTGGTCGAGGGAGACCCGCTCCTGGGCCATCGAGTCACGCTCGCGGATGGTCACCGCCTGGTCCTCGAGGGTGTCGAAGTCGACGGTGACGCAGAACGGCGTGCCGATCTCGTCCTGGCGGCGGTAGCGGCGGCCGATGGCGCCGGCGTCGTCGAACTCGACGTTCCAGCGCCGGCGCAGCTGCGCGGCCAGGTCCTTGGCCTTCGGCGACAGGTCGGCGTTGCGCGACAGCGGCAGCACCGCGACCTTGACCGGCGCGAGCCGGTGGTCGAGGCGCAGGACCGTGCGCTTCTCCATGACGCCCTTGGCGTTGGGCGCCTCGTCCTCGGTGTAGGCGTCGATGAGGAAGGTCAGCGTGGCGCGGTCGACACCGGCCGCGGGCTCGATCACGTACGGCACGTAGCGCTCGCCCGTGTCCTGCTCGAAGAAGCTCAGGTCGGTGCCGGAGGCCTTGCCGTGCGCGGTCAGGTCGAAGTCCGTGCGGTTGGCGATGCCCTCGAGCTCGCCCCACTCGCTGCCGGTGAAGTTGAAGCGGTACTCGATGTCGACGGTGCGCTTGGAGTAGTGGGACAGCTTCTCCTGCGGGTGCTCGTAGAGCCGGAGGTTGTCCTTGTTGATGCCCAGGTCGACGTACCAGCGGAAGCGCTCGTCGATCCAGTACTGGTGCCACTCCTCGTCGGTGCCGGGCTTGACGAAGAACTCCATCTCCATCTGCTCGAACTCGCGGGTGCGGAAGATGAAGTTGCCCGGGGTGATCTCGTTCCGGAACGACTTGCCGATCTGGCCGATGCCGAACGGGACCTTCCGGCGCGCCGACTGCTGCACGTTGAGGTAGTTGATGAAGATGCCCTGCGCGGTCTCCGGCCGCAGGTAGGCCAGGCCGGACTCGTCCTCGACCGGGCCGAGGAAGGTCTTCAGCAGGCCGCTGAACTGCCGGGGCTCGGTGAAGGCGCCCTTGTTGCCGCAGTTGGGGCAGGTGATGTCGGACAGGCCGCCGGGCTCCCTGCCGTGCTTCTCGGCGAACGCCTCCTCGAGGTGGTCGGCCCGGAAGCGCTTGTGGCACGACTGGCACTCGGTCAGCGGGTCGCTGAAGGTCTCGACGTGCCCGCTGGCCTTCCACACCTCGGGGGCGAGGATGACGCAGGAGTCGAGGCCGACGACGTCCTCACGCCCCTGGACCATGGCCGTCCACCACTGCCGCTTGACGTTGTTCTTCAGCTCCACGCCCAGTGGGCCGTAGTCCCACGACGCGCGCAGGCCTCCGTAGATCTCGCTGGAGGGGTAGACGAGCCCACGTCGCTTCGAGAGGCTGACGATGGTGTCCATGATGTCCGTACGGCGTGCCATAAGGGAGTATCTCCATCCGGCTGGAGGTCGGCGAGGAATCGACTGATGAGTTCCCAGCTTAGGGGAGGCCGGGAGGGACGGGCGCGCACATTCCCCGCCGGACCGGTCCGCGCCGCCGCGCGGCTCCGCCGGGACCGCGCCGCGATCCCCGCTCGACGCGCCGGGCGCGGCACGGCCGCCGCCCGGTGACCGTACCGGCCGCCGGGACACGGGCCGTGCCCGGGCCTCACAGCCGCCGGGCGCGTCAGGCGCGCTCGACGTCCTCGAAGGCGCTCGGCTCGTTGATCATCAGTGTCATCAGCGGGTACATCGCCATCCGCGCCGCGCCCAGGGCACGCCGGTAGAACCCCGCGCCCTCCCACTCGCTGACCAGCGCCCACAGCTCCGGCTCGTCCACCGACCTGGTCACGCGGCCCCGCACGTAGCCCGGCTGCGCGGCCAGCGTGTCGATGATGTCGTGCGCCTGGGCCAGGAACTCCCCGGTCCGCGCGGGCGGCACCGAGTAGCGGATGAGAGCGAGCATCCGCCCAGCATGCCAGAGCCGCGGGCGGGCCCGGTCGCGGGACCGGGCCCGCCCGCCGCCTCACGGGCCCGCCGCCTCGCACGGGCCCACGGGCTTCACCGCCTCACGGCCCCACCACCTCACGGGCTCACGGGCTCACGGGCTCACGGGCTTCACCGCCCGAGCACGTCCCGCAGGGCGGCCGCCGCCTCGGTCTCCGCCCGGTGGATCTCGGCGAGCCGCTCGCTCAGGTCGGCGAAGAGCGCCTGCTGGTCCCTGACCGGCGAGGCCCGGTCCACCGCGGCCCGCAGCTCCCGCAGTTCCGCGGCGCCGGCCACGGCTTCGTCGGCTTCCCCGGTCCCGTCGATCCCTCCGGCCTCATCAGCCCCGTCAGCCCTGCCGGCCGGACCGGCCCCGCTCTCCGCCGGGGCGCCGCCCGCCGTACCGTCCTCGCCGTCCCCGTCCGGCGGGCCGGCCGCCGCGCCCTCGGCGAGCAGGGACTCCCGGATCCGCGCGGTGAGCGCGCGCATGCGGGCGAACTCCTCGACCTCCAGCGGGAGGGCCGCCTCGGCCAGTCCGTGCCAGAGGCCGTGGATCCGGCGGAACTCCCCGGCGAGACCGGCCAGGGGGAGCCCCAGCAGCGGGCCGGCCTCCTCCAGCGCGTCGGCGAACAGGTCGCGCAGGTTGCCGCCGTCCGCGCCGACCGGTTCCACTCCCTCCCACATCGACAGCAGCGCGCCCGCCAGCCCGCGCCCGTCGGCGAAGACCCTCGGCCAGCCCTTGGCGTTGCGCGGGTCGACGAGCAGCCGCGACCACTTGCGCCAGGCGGGCAGCGAGAACGACTCGGAGGACGCGCTCAGGTGCTCGGCGGCGTCGTGCAGCCCCTCCAGCGCCGCCGCGGCCAGCCGCTCGGCGCCGAGCCCGCCCGCGGCGGCGGGGTCCAGGACGTGCATGACGTTCTTGTAGGAGGGCACCCGGGCCCGCGCGGCGTCCATCCGCGCCCGCGGCACCCTGATCGGGGCCGCTCCCCGGTCGTCGACGAGCACGTCCTCGCCGTCCCGCCGGTAGACGACCACCGGGTGCCCGCCGTGCCCGTCCAGGCTCGCGGGCAGGCCCCAGTAGCCGACGTGGTAGCGGTCGGGCAGCACGATGCAGGGCCGTCCCGCGTCGAGCTCCCCGGTGAGCCTCGCGGCCGCGCCCCTGACCCCCGAGGTGGTGTGCACGGCGTGGGCGAGGCCGAGCCGGTCGAGGGTCTTGGCCATCCAGCGGTCGTGGTACTGCCACTGGTTGCGGAAGCCGAGCACCAGGTGCCGGCTGTCGTCGTGCTTGAACTCCCACAGGATGTATCCGGCGCCGATGCCGCCCCCGGCGAGGAAGACCAGCGGTTCGCTGATCGCGGCGCCCTGGTTGGCGAGCACGGCGGCGATGGCCGCGCTGCCCGGCTCGCGCCCGCCGTGGAAGGTCCAGCCGCCGTCGGAGCGGGGCTCGGGTCGGTCGACGACGTGACGGCGGGCGGCGGTGTAGCTCTCCCCGGTCTTCGCCATGCGCGCCCGGATCCGGATCTTGAGCTGCTTCTTGCTGGTCATGCTGACTCCGCTCGCGGCGTCCGGCCACCCGCAGCCCACGCCTGCCGGTCGGCCCGCCGCGATACCGGTCGGTGCACGAGACCCGCAGGCTCCCGAGGCACGTACGTCCCCTTTGCCTCCGTGGAGCACGGGCGGCGTGGGCGCCCGATCGAGGAGGTTCGGCGGGGGAGCCCGCCGCCGCGAGTCTACGTACGGCCGGCGCCGGATCACAAGCGGGGAACCCGGGGGTCCGCAGCTCCCCGCACCACGGCTCCCCGCACCACGGCTCCCCGCACCACGGCTCCCCGCACCACGGCTCCCCGCACCACGGCTCCCCACGCCATCGATCCCCGCCCCGCCGCTCCCTCCGCTCCCTCCGCCTCCGGGCGGGGCGGCCGGAGGCGCGCCCCGGAGTCCTCGGTGCGCCGGACCGTACCGCGCCGGTCACCACGGCGTTAGGCTCGGGCCGTGGCCGACAAGCGCAGTCCCGACCGTCCCGGCTCCGCCCGCCCCACGCACCCGCTGGCCCGGCGGCCCGCCCCCGGCCGCCCGTCCGGCGGCGCGGCCCGGCGGCGCCCGCTCCCGCCCGGGGAGCAGTTCTTCACCCCCGGCGCCACCGGACTGCGGAAGAAGGCCGAACGGCTCAGCGCCACTCCCCTGGTCTTCCTGTTCCAGCTGCCGCGCTGGGTCCTGCCGGTGCTCCTGGTGGTCCTCCTCCTGGCGGGATTCGCGGTGCCGTCGTTCTGGGGCGGCCTGGCCGTGCTCCCGGTGGCCGCGTTCGTCGGCTGGCTGGCCTACATGTCGTGGCCGTCCCTGGGCGCCGGGGCCCGCGTCCTCCGGATCGCCCTGCTCACCTTCCTGCTCCTGCTGGCCGCCGACCGCTTCGGCGCCTTCTGAACCCGGCGGCGCCACCGCCGCACCCCGCCCCTTCGGCGCCACCGCCGTTCTCCCACCTCGCCGGCGCCGCCGCGCCCCCGCGCCCCGCCCCGGCGGCATCACCGCGGCACTGCGTCCCGCCCCTCCCCGGTCCGGCCGTGCCGTACCGGGCCTGCGGTGTCCCTGTGGGCGGCCACGGTACAGATTTTGACAACCGTTTTCATTTACACGCATACTGGCGGACATGATGTCCGACTCCTCCCCACGTATCCGCATGCGGGTGGCAGGCCTGCTCACCGGGATCGCCGCCCTCACCGCCACCGCCGCCTGCGGGGCGGGGAACGCCGCCTCGGGCAGCGCGGCGGACGGCCGCACCGAGGTCACCGCGGCCCTGTACCCCCTGGAGTGGCTGGCCGGGCAGGTGGGCGGGCCCGACGTCTCCGTCACCGCCCTGACCGAGCCGGGCGTCGAGCCGCACGACCTGGAGCTGACCCCGGCCCAGGTGGCCGGGATGGAGCGGACCTCCCTGGTGGTCTACATCAGGGGCGTGCAGCCCGCCGTGGACGAGGCGGTCGGGCAGCACGCCGCGGACCGGAACTTCGACGCCGCCGACGTGGTCAAGGTCCTCGCCCTGCCCGCCGAGGAGGAGCACGGCGAAGAAGGGCACGGCGAGGAGGGGCACGGCGAGGAGGGGCACACCCACAGCGCCTCCGACGTCTCCTACGACCCGCACCTCTGGCTCGACCCGAGCCGCTTCGCCTCCGTCGCGACCGCGCTCGGCGGGCGGCTGGCCGTCGCCGACCCGGCCCACGCCGCCGGCTACCGCGAGCGCGCCGCCGAGACGGCCGCCGCCCTCACCGCCCTCGACGGCGAGCTGGCCGAGGGGCTGGCGAAGTGCTCCTCGCGCTCCCTCGTCACCGGCCATGAGGCCTTCGGCTACCTCGCCGACCGCTACAAGCTCACCCAGGTCGGCATCAGCGTCGACCCGGACAGCGAGCCCTCCCCCGCGCGCCTGGCCGAGGTGGTCGAAATCGCCAAACGGGAAAAAGTGACTACCATTTTCACCGAGACCCTTGTCAGCCCGAAGGTCGCCGAGGTTCTCGCCCAGGAGGTCGGCGCCAAGACGGCGGTCCTCGACCCGATCGAGAGCCGGCCGGAGCAGGGGGACTACATGTCCGCCATGCGGCAGAACCTCACGACACTCAGAGCGGCGCTCGGCTGCTCGTGACGGCACCATCCCGTGAAGGCACCAGGTGACCAGGTGACAGACAGAGAAGAAGCGTTCACCATGCGCGGCGGCCAGGTCACCCTGGACCGGCGGCCGGTGCTGCGCGGGATCGACCTGACCGTCCACGCCGGTGAGGTGGTGGCGGTCCTCGGCCCGAACGGGTCGGGCAAGTCCACCCTCGTCCGCGCCCTGCTCGGCCTCGTCCCCCTCTCCGGGGGCTCCACCCTCCTGTACGGCCGCCCGCCCGCCCGCTTCCGCGACTGGTGGCGGATCGGCTACGTGCCCCAGCGGCTCTCGGTGGGCGGCGGCGTGCCGTCCACGATCCGCGAGGTCGTCGCCTCCGGCCGGATCGCCCGGCAGCGCCGGTTCCGGCCGACCAGCGCGGCCGACTCGGCCGCGACCACCCGCGCGCTGGAGGCGGTCGGCCTGGCCGACCGGGCCGGCGACCCGGTCCAGGCGCTGTCCGGCGGGCAGCAGCAGCGGGTGCTGATCGCCCGCGCCCTGGCCGGCGAGCCCGACACCTTCGTCATGGACGAGCCCACGGCCGGCGTGGACGCGGCCAGCCAGCAGATGCTCGCCGACACCCTCGCCCACCTCGTGGCCGGCGGCAGGACGGTCGTGCTGGTCGCCCACGAGCTCGGCCCGCTGGAGCCGCTGATCACCCGGGCGGTGGTCGTCCGCGACGGCTTCCTCTGCCACGACGGCCCGCCGCCGCACGCGGTCGGCACGCACGCGCTGCCCGGTCACGACCACGTGCACCCGCACGCCCCCGAGGAGCCCGCGAGCGCCCTCCCCCTGGACTGGAGGCCCACACCGTGACCGACCGCCGATCGGGCCGCCCGGCCCCCGTCCGCCCGGGAGCGCCGCGGTGATCGAGCTCCTCGGCTTCGACTTCATGCAGCGCGCCCTGATCGCGGCGCTGCTCATCGGCCTGACCGCCCCGGCCGTCGGCACCTTCATCGTGCAGCGCCGCCTGGCCCTGCTCGGCGACGGCATCGGGCACGTCGCGCTGACCGGCGTGGCGCTCGGCTTCCTCACCGGCACCGCCCCGGTGCTCACCGCCGTGGTCGTCGCGGTGCTCGGCGCCGTGGCCATCGAACTGGTCCGCGCACGCGGCAGGACCAGCGGCGACGTGGCGCTGGCCCTGCTGTTCTACGGCGGCATCGCCGGAGGCGTGCTGCTCATCTCGCTCGCCCCCGGCGGCAGCAACGCCACCCTCACGTCCTACCTGTTCGGTTCGATCAGCACCGTCACGCTCCAGGACGTGTGGGTGATCGGCGTGCTCGCGGTGGCCGTGCTCGGCGTCGTGGCGGTCTTCGGCCGCGAGCTCTTCGTCCTCTGCCAGGACGAGGAGGTCGCCAGGGCCTCCGGGCTGCCGGTCAGGTTCCTCAGCCTGCTGATCGCCGTCATCGCCGCGCTGACCGTGGTCATCGCCATGCGGGTGGTCGGGTTGCTGCTGGTCAGCGCCCTGATGGTGGTCCCGGTGGCGACCGGCCAGCAGCTCACCCGGGGCTTCCGGAGCACGATGCTGCTCGCCATGGCCTTCGGGCTGGTCTCCACGGTGGGCGGGCTGACCACGTCCTTCTACGTCGACGCGCCGCCGGGCGCCCTGATCGTGCTCGTCGCGCTGGGAGGGTTCGCCCTGGCCCTCGGGCTCGGTAGATTCGTACGCCGAAGCCGACCACAGGAGTCCCGTCCATGAGCAGCAACAGGCGCGATGCCGTACACGACGTCCTCCGCCGGAGCGAGGGCTTCCGCAGCGCGCAGGACGTCTACGCCGAGATGCGCGCGGGAGGCGCCAAGATCGGGCTGACCACGGTCTACCGGGCGCTGCAGACGCTGGCCGACAACGGCCACGTCGACGTGCTGCGCACCGACGACGGCGAGTCGGTCTACCGGGCGTGCGCCAGCGGCGACCACCACCACCACCTGGTCTGCCGCCGCTGCGGGCGCACGGTGGAGGTCGCCGGTCCGGCGGTGGAGCGCTGGGCCGAGGCCGTGGGGGCCGAGCACGGGTTCACCGACGTCACGCACACCCTCGAGGTCTTCGGCACCTGCTCGGCCTGCTCGGCCGCCAGGTCCGCCTGACGGGGCCGGCCGGCGGGCCGGCACGAGGGCGGCCGGTACGGCGGGCGCACGGCGCGGGCCCCGCGGGCGGCGGCACGGGAGGATAGTCTTCCGCAGACCGCCGTACGCGTGACCGTGCCGAACCCCGTCCAGAGGAGCCGACATGCCATTCGGACATGACATGGTGCACTCGCTCGCCACCGCCGTCGACCTGGTCAACACCTCGCCCGCCACCGGGGGCGAGGACCGGCTGGACTCCCTGGAGGCGCTCACGGAGTTCGTGGAGCGCTGGCAGATCAGCGGCGTCGGCGAGCTCGGCGCCGGCGACCTGGGCCAGGTCCGCGCCCTCCGCGAGGCCTTCCACCGGGTCTTCACCGCCCCCGACCAGGCCACCGCGGTCATCCGGCTCAACACGCTGCTGAGCGAGACCCGCATCACCCCGCGGCTGACCGAGCACGACGGCCATGCCCTGCACGTCCACTACTTCGCCCCGGGCGCCTGCCTGGGCGAGCACCTGGCGGCCGACCTCGGCGTGGCCCTGGCCCACCTGCTGGTCGAGGGCGAGTGGGAGCGCCTGCGCACCTGCTCGGCCCCCGACTGCGAACGCGTCTTCGTCGACGAGTCCCGCAACCGCTCCCGGGTCTACTGCGACAGCCGCACCTGCGGCAACCGCATGCACGTGGCGGCCTACCGGGCCCGCCGCCGCGCCTGAGCGCCGCGGGCGGACCCTTCCGGTGCGGACGGCTCAGCCGCGCGGGGGCCGGGCGACCTCGTTGGGGACCGCCCCGCCGTACCTGCGGTCGCGCTTGGCGTAGACCTCGCACGCCTCCCACAGGTCGCGGCGGTCGAAGTCGGGCCAGAGCCGGTTGAGGAAGACCATCTCGGCGTAGGCCGACTGCCAGAGCAGGAAGTTGGAGGTGCGCTGCTCGCCGGAGGAGCGCACGAACAGGTCCACGTCCGGGATCTCCGGCTCGTCCAGATAGCGGGCGAAGGTCTCCTCCTTCACCCGGCCCGGCTTGACCCGGCCGGCGGCGATGTCGGCGGCCAGCTTGAGCGCGGCGTCCACGATCTCGGCGCGGCCGCCGTAGTTGACGCAGAACTGCAGGGTCAGCGTGGAGTTGTGCCGGGTCATCTCCTCGGCGTCCTGCAGCTCGGAGATGACGCTCTTCCACAGCCGCCCGGGGCGGCCCGCCCAGCGGACCCGCACGCCCATGGCGTGCAGCTGGTCGCGGCGGCGGCGGATGACGTCGCGGTTGAACCCCATCAGGAAGCGGACCTCGTCGGGGGAGCGCTTCCAGTTCTCGGTGGAGAAGGCGTAGGCCGACAGGTACGGGATGCCCAGCTCGAGCGCGCCCTCGATCACGTCGAAGAGCGAGGCCTCGCCCGCCTTGTGGCCCTCGGTCCGCGGCAGCCCGCGCTGCTTGGCCCACCGGCCGTTGCCGTCCATCACGATCGCGACGTGCCGGGGGACGAGGTCGCGCGGGATCGGCGGGGGGACGGCGCCGGAGGGGTGGGGGGCGGGGGGACGGACGTTCACGGTGCGGGCTCCCTTTCTACGTGTCGCAGAGAGCGTATGCCGTGTTCCAGGTGCCACTGCAGATAGGCGGCGACCAGGCCGCTGCACTCGGCGCGGTGCCGGGCCTCGGAGGCGTCCGCCACCGGCCAGTCCCCCCGCAGCAGGGCGCTCATCAGGGCCATGGTCTCCCCCGCGGGCACGGCGGCGCCGGCCGGGCGGCAGTTGCCGCACACCGCGCCGCCCGCGACGATGGCGAAGGCCCGTACGGCTACGCCCTGGCACCGGGCGCACGCGGTCAGCGCGGGCGCGTAGCCGGCCACGGCCAGCGAGCGCAGGAAGTAGGCGTCGAGCACCAGCCGCGCCTCGTGCTCCCCCTCCGACAGGGCCCGTAGCCCGCCGACGAGCAGCAGGAACTGGCGGAGCGCGGGCTCCTTCTCCCCCATGATCAGCCGGTCGGCCGTCTCCAGCATCGCGCTGCCGGCCGTGTAGCGCGGGTAGTCGGAGATGAGCGCCTCGCCGTACGGGCGGATGGTCTCCACCTGGGTGATCACGTCCAGGGTGCGGCCGGTGTGCAGCTGGAGGTCCACGTGGGTGAACGGCTCCAGCCGGGCCCCGAACCGCGAGGTGGTGCGCCGCACGCCCTTGGCCACGCCCCGGATCTTGCCGGTCCGCTTGGTGAGGACCGTGATGATCCGGTCGGCTTCCCCCAGCTTGTGGGTGCGCAGCACGACGCCCTCGTCACGGTACAGACTCACTTGTTCAGTCTAAGGGGACGAGCCGCCCGGCAAGGTTTCAGCGACGATCATCCGGCACGGATGGGTCACGGGTGCATGTTGTTCACTCGGAACTCACTAAACTTTGGCCTCTGGCGAACTTTCCCGCCACGTTCGACCCGGTTCCACCTCACCCCCGCACGAAAGGGTGCCATGCCCCGCGTGGTCCTGCTGGGCTCACCGCCCGGCCCCGATGCCGCCCCCGGCCAGTCGACGCCGCCCGCCGCGCTGACGCTGACCGCGCTCCCCGGCTCCCCCACGGTGATCGGCAAGCTGCACGGCCAGCTCGCCTCGCTCGACCCCGCGCCGGTGACGATCGCCCGCACCGGCGACGCCGCGGCCTACCAGGGGTTCCCGGGCACGCTCGTCGAGACCTCCGACCTGGCCGGCGACCTGCGCGCCGTGGCCGAGGCGGCCGAGCAGGCCACGGAGAACCTGCTCATCCTCCCGGCCGACTCGCTGGTCCACGACGAGCTGCTCTACCAGATCACCAAGTCCAAGCGCGGCGCGCTCGCGCTGATCACCAAGGAGCCCCGGGAGGAGGACGAGAACGGCGACGCCATCGTCCCGGACGTCCCCATCGAGGAGGCCCAGCCGGAGATCGGCGACCGCACCCTGGAGGGCCTCCCGGTCCGGGTGCGCGCCTCCAAGTCGCGTGTGATCTCGGTCGGCTCGGCCTACCACGCGGTGACCCGGCCCAACTCGGTCCTGCTCGGCCCGCTGCACGTGCACCTCAAGAACGCGCCGGCGCTGGCCGAGGCGGCCCGCGAGCTGGCCGGCATGGCCCACCTGTTCGGTCCCGATGACGACCTGGTCCAGCTGCTGGTGCTGGGCCTGGTGCGGCGCGGCGTCTCGGTCGGCATCCGCGGCCGCCGCGACCTGTTCTACCGCCGGGTCACCACGCCGGCCGAGGCCGAGCAGTTCCCCGCGGAGATGGCGGCCTTCAACGAGGACCGGGCCCGGCTGGACAACGCGGTCAAGGGCGCCGACGGCTTCTTCACCACGTTCTTCGTCAGCACCTACTCGCGCTTCATCGCCCGCTGGGCGGCCCGGCGCGGGCTGACGCCCAACCAGGTCACGCTGATCTCGATCGCCCTGGGCGTGGCCTCCGCGGCGTGCTTCGCGACCGGTGAGCGCCTCGGGATGGTCGCCGGCGGGCTCCTGATCTACTTCGCGTTCGTCTTCGACTGCGTCGACGGGCAGGTCGCCCGGTACGCCCGCAAGTTCGGCGTGCTCGGCGCCTGGCTGGACGCCACCTTCGACCGGTTCAAGGAGTACGTGGTCTTCGCCGGGCTCGCGGTCGGCGCGGCCGTCTCCGGCGTCGGCGACGTCTGGACGCTGGCCCTGGTCGCGCTGGCCCTGCAGTCCATCCGGCATCTGCTGGACTTCTCCTTCGGCGCGGCCAACCGGCGCAGGCCCCCGTCCCCGCTGCCGTCCATCCCGCTCTCGGTCGTCTCCGACACCCCGCTCCGCACCGCGCTGGAGCAGCGCAGGGCCGCCCGCAGCAGCGGGATCCGCAACCTGCTGAAGATGTGGAGCAAGGCCGGCAAGTTCCGGGCCGTGTACTGGGTCCGCAAGATGGTCGTGTTCCCGATCGGCGAGCGCTTCGCCGCCATCGCGATCACCGGCGCCCTCTTCGACGCCCGGATCACCTTCCTCACGCTCATCATCTGGGGCTCCGTCGGGGCCGCCTACTCGCTCACCGGACGTCTGTTGAGGTCGCTCGCATGATCACCCAGCCGCAGGCCACCCCCGCTCCGGACCCCTACGAGGAGCGCCTGCGCGTCCAGACCGCGCGCCTGCTCGCCTACCGCGACGACGGCCCGCTGGTCACCGCGCTCCGCCGGGCCGTCGGCCCGGGCCTGCCCCCGGTTCCGGCCGCCCTCGTGGCGCTGCTGGCCGTCGTCGTCCTGGCGATGATCGGGACGCGGGGCTCCGGCCCGATCCTGGCCGTCCCGTCGCTCGTCATGGTGGTGCTGGTGCTGCCCACCGCGGCCCGCGACCACCTGGGCAAGCTCGACTGGCTGGTCCCGCCGCTGATCCGGGGCACCGAGTTCCTGGTCATCATCCTGGCCGGCCTGGCCGTCGGCGCGCCCAAGTGGCTGGTCTTCGTCCTGCTCTACGTGATCGGCTACCACACCTACGACACGGTCTACCGGACGCGCCAGGGCATCTGGCCGCCCGACTGGGTGTTCCGCGCCGGACTGGGCTGGGAGCTGCGGGTCCTGCTGGTCGGGGCGGGCGCCGCGCTGGACGTGCTGACCTGGGTGCTGGCCGTGCTCACCGCCTACCTGGGCGTGATGTTCGCCGTGGAGAGCGTGACGAGCTGGGTCCGGCTGGACAAGGCGTCGGCCGCCAGGGCCCAGGAGAGCGACGACCTGGAGACCTCCCCGGAGGAGGCCCTGGAGCAGGCGACCGGCGAGGCCGAGCCGGCCTGATCCCGCCCGCCTCCGGCCGGGCTTCCCCGCCCGCCGTACGGGCGGGATCCCGAAGAAGGGCCGCGACGCCGCGTCGCGGCCCTTCGCCGTGTCACCGGCCCGCGCCGCGGGGGCCCGGCACGTCCCTCCCGCGGGCTGTGTTACAAAACAGCGTGGAGTTGGACCGGCTGGATCGCGACATCATCGGGGCGCTCGTCGAGGACGCCCGTGCCACCTACGCCGAGATCGGGCAGCGGGTCGGCCTGTCGGCGTCGGCGGTGAAACGGCGGGTGGACCGGCTGCGCGAGACGGGGGCGATCACCGGGTTCACCGCGCGGGTGGAGCCCGCGGCGCTCGGCTGGACCACCGAGGCGTACGTCGAGCTGTTCTGCGCGGGGAAGACCTCGCCGGCGGAGATCGGGGTGGCCGTGGCCCGGCATCCGGAGGTGGTCTCCGCGTGCACGATCACCGGTGAGGCCGACGCGCTGCTGCACATCCGGGCGACCGACGTGCGGCACGTGGAGCGGGTGATCGAGCGCATCGCCGCGGAGCCGTTCGTGGTGCGGACCAAGAGCTCCATCGTGCTCTCCCGGCTGATCGACTCACCCTCGTTGGCTCCGCTGTGACCCCCTCCGGCCTCTCCGGCGGCCCCGCGCAACGAATCCCCGCCGCTGTCCGGAAGGACGCAAGAAAGCCGCGCATACGCGCATGACAGGCGTCTTGGCCTGCGTGAACGCCGTTTCTAGTCTGTTGCCGTCCGCGACCCGACGTCCTCTATGAGAGGTGCGCCATCACCGCCAGCAGCATGACCACCGAGACGCCCGGCCAGGAGATCCACCCGGGCGCCGCCTCTCCCGCCGCCTCCACCGCGCCGTGGCCCGGCGCGGAGAGCGGGCAGAGCACGACGAAGCACTTCCTCATGTGCCGGCCCGAGCACTTCGCCGTCGAGTACGCGATCAATCCGTGGATGGACCCCTCGGCGGGGGCCGACCGCGACCTCGCGATCCGGCAGTGGGAGGAGCTCCGGAGCGTCTACGAGGGCCTCGGGCACCGGGTCAGCCTGATCGATCCGGTGGAGGGGTTGCCGGACATGGTCTTCGCCGCCAACGGCGCGCTGGTCGTCGGCGGCCGGGTGTACGGCGCGCGGTTCAAGCACCCCGAGCGCGCGGCCGAGGGCCCGGCCTACCTGGAGTGGTTCGTCCGCAACGGGTACGACCGGGTGCGCGAGGCCTCCTTCACCAACGAGGGCGAGGGCGACTTCCTCACCCTCGACCACGTCATCCTCGCCGGGACCGGCTTCCGCACCGACATCACCGCGCACTCCGAGGCCCAGGAGTTCCTCGGCCGCCCGGTCGTCACCCTGCGGCTGGTCGACCCGCGTTTCTACCACCTGGACACCGCGCTCTTCCCGCTGAACGGGCACAACGTGGCGTACTTCCCCGGGGCCTTCTCTCCGGGAAGCCAGGAGGTGCTGCGCCGGCTCTTCCCCCACGCCGTCATCGCCGACGAGGACGACGCGGTCGTGCTGGGGCTCAACGCCGTCAGCGACGGCACGCACGTGGTGGTCAACGCGGAGGCGGCCGGCCTGCGGCGTACGCTCGAGCACGAGGGCTTCAAGGTCGTCCCGGTCGACATGTCCGAGCTCCGCAAGGCCGGTGGCGGCCCGAAGTGCTGCACGCTCGAGATCCGGGGATGAACGCGCATGCCGCACAAGAGCGAACCAGGAAGACGGTGACACGCCGATGACCAGCACGGCCGAGCTCATCGAGCTCAGCGAGCGCCGCAGCGCGCACAACTACCACCCGCTCCCGGTCGTGATCCGCGAGGCGCAGGGCGCCTGGGTGACCGACGTCGAGGGGCGGCGGTTCCTGGACTGCCTGTCCGGCTACTCCTCCCTGAACTTCGGCCACGGCAACCCGAAGATCATCCAGGCGGCGCGGGACCAGCTCGACAGGCTCACCCTGACCAGCCGCGCCTTCTTCCACGACCAGTTCGCCGCCTTCGCCGCCGGCCTGGGCGACCTCACCGGCAAGGACATGGTCCTGCCGATGAACACCGGCGCCGAGGCCGTGGAGACCGCCGTCAAGACGGCCCGCAAGTGGGGCTACGAGGTCAAGGGCGTCGCCGCCGACCAGGCGAACATCATCGTCATGGAGGACAACTTCCACGGCCGCACCACGACGATCGTCAGCTTCTCCACCGACCCCGACGCCCGCGGCGGCTACGGCCCCTACACCCCCGGCTTCAAGATCGTGAAGTACGGCTCGGCGGAGGCGATCCGCGAGGCCATCGACGACAACACCGTCGCGGTGCTGCTGGAGCCCATCCAGGGCGAGGCCGGCGTGCTCGTGCCCCCGGACGGCTACCTCACGCAGGTCCGCGAGCTCTGCACCGAGAACAACGTGCTGATGATCGCCGACGAGATCCAGTCCGGGCTCGGCCGTACCGGTGAGACCTTCGCCTGCGACCACGAGGGCGTCGTCCCCGACGTCTACGTGCTGGGCAAGGCGCTGGGCGGCGGCGTCGTCCCGGTCTCGGCCATCGCGGCCGACGCCGGCGTCCTCGGCGTGATCAGGCCGGGGCAGCACGGCTCGACCTTCGGCGGCAACCCGCTCGCCTGCGCGGTGGCGTGCGCGGTCATCGACCTGCTGAACACCGGGGAGTACCAGGCGCGGGCCAAGGAGCTGGGCGCCGTCCTGCACGAGCGGCTGGGGCGCCTGGCCGGCCGGGGCGTGGTGGCCGTACGCGGGCGGGGCCTGTGGGCGGGCGTGGACATCGACCCCTCCCTGGGCACCGGCCGGGAGATCTCCGAGGCGCTGATGCGCCGGGGCGTCCTGGCCAAGGACACCCACGGCTCCACCATCCGCCTCGCCCCGCCGATCGTCATCTCCGAAGAGGACCTCCTGTGGGCCGTCGAGCAGCTGGCCGGCGCGCTGGAGGACCTCGCCGGCTGACTCCTCCGGGCCGCCCGCGCCCCGCGCGGGCGGCCCTCAGGCCGTGAGCTCTCAGACCGTGAGCTCTCAGACCGTGAGCCGCACCTCGGCCATCTCGGTGACGCCGCCGACGGTGGTGGCGGTGTCCCAGCGCGCCGAGGGCGCCTCGTCCAGGGTGAGCGTGGCGATCGCGTTGGAGAACCACGGCCCGTCGGTGATCCGCCACCGGATCGGGGGCCGGGGCACCCGCGCCAGGCGGGCGAGCCCGCCGCCGATCAGGGTCGCGACGCCGAACTGGGCGACGATGTTGGCCAGGCGGAGCGTACGGCTGAGCGGGTTGCGGATCGGCGAGCAGACGAGCTGGTGGATCGGGTGCCGCCGGACCTTGGCCGCGTAGGAGTAGTGCACGTCCCCGGAGAGGATGATCACCGGCTTTCCCGTCCTCACCAGGAGCCGGGCCAGGTCCTCGAAGGAGCGCCGGAAGGCCGACCAGTGCTCCAGGTCGATCCCCTGGCGCAGCAGCTCCGACAGGCGGGCGACCCCCTTGCCCCACGCGCCCTGCGCCAGGACCTCGTTCCAGGTCTGCACGTGGTGGATGCCCGCCGGGAGCAGGAACGGGATCGACGAGCCGATCACGAGGCGCTCGGCCCCGTCCCGCTCCAACTGCTCGGTGAGCCACTCCCACTCGACCGGGTCGATCATGCGCCGGTCCCCGGGGGTGAGCCGGCGGGAGCAGCGGGTGTCCAGCATGATCAGCCGGGTGGCGCCCAGGTCGCGGGCGTAGCTCCACCTGCTGTCCGCGGGAACGGCGTCGGCGTGCTCGGCGAAGGCGTCGAGGATCTCGCCCCCGTCGCCCTCCGCCGCGCACAGCTTGCCGAGCAGTCCGTCGGCGTCGCGCTCGGCGGGTGACAGGTTGCCCAGGTGCTGGTAGATCCAGTAGGCGCCCAGGCCCGCGACCACCCGGCGCGGCCACCACTCCACCTCGGCCATCTTCGCGCGCCAGTCCGCCGAGGTGTTCCAGTCGTCACGCAGGTCGTGGTCGTCGAAGATCATCGCGCTGGGCACGGTCGAGAGCAGCCAGCGGATCTCCGGTTCGGTCCAGGCGACCCGGTACAGCTCGGCGTACTCCTCGAAGTCGGCGATCTCCTTCTTCGGCTCGCCGTCCCGGCGGGCGGCGATGAAGTCCAGCATCTCGGCGGACGGCTCGTCGGCGTAGACCTGGTCGCCGAGCAGGAGCAGCAGGTCGGGCCAGTCCTCCTCGGCCGCCTCCTTCAGGCGCAGGCCGTAGGAGCGCAGCACGTCCACCCCGTGCGAGATCGTGTGCAGCGCGTCGTGCGGCACGCTGGTCCGGCAGGAGCCGAACATCACCTTCCGGGGGCCGGCGGGCCCGAGCAGCCGGATGCGGCTGGGCGGCTGGCCGGGGATCGGCCAGACGCGCTCGCCGTCGAGGCGGACCTCGTAGGCGCCGCCGCCCGCCACGTCCACGACGGCGTAGTGGTGGCCGTGCACGGTGAACGTCCGCGCGCTCCCCCCTGCCCGCCCTGCCTCGACCGTCACCTCGCAGGGCTCGCTGGTCTCCACCCAGATGGAGGCTCTGACCTCGTCCACGTAGCGCAGCAGCGGCCCCACCACGAGTTCTGGCACGTTCGTCCCCTCAGCCACTACACAATGGCGGATCTCCTATGAAAAGCCTGCCATATCGGCGTGTTCCGCTCCCACTGCCCAAACGGTTGGATCGGTAACAGCGGATCGGCGCACGTGACCCATCGCACACCGGCCGGCCACGAGAACGCAACACGGCCGACTTCGCGCGGTGACACTCCGTGACTACGCTGATCACAACAACAACCCCGGGCAGGGCAACGGCGCCCTGCCCGCCGTATGGAGGACTCCCTTCATGTCGATCACGGTGCCGTCAACGACGCCGGCAACCACGTCCCTGCTCAGCCCGGGCCGCCAGGCCCTCGACTCCGCGCTCTTCCAGCTCGACCAGGCCGCCGACCGGCTCGGCCTGGACGACGGCCTGCGCACCATGCTCGCCACGCCCCGCCGCTCACTGACCGTGGCGGTGCCCGTGCGCCGCGAGGACGGGCGGATGGACGTCGTGCAGGGCTTCCGGGTCCAGCACAACATCACCCGCGGTCCCGCCAAGGGCGGCATCCGCTTCCACCCGTCGACCGACATCCACGAGGTCACCGCGCTGGCCATGTGGATGACCTGGAAGTGCGCGCTGGTCGGCATCCCGTACGGCGGCGCCAAGGGCGGCGTCGCCGTGGACCCGGCCTCGCTGACCACGCGCGAGCTGGAGCGGGTCACCCGCCGCTACGTCAACGAGATCCTGCCGATCATCGGCCCGGAGCGGGACATCCCGGCCCCCGACGTCGGCACCGACGAGCAGACCATGGCCTGGATCATGGACACCTACTCGGTGAACGCGGGCTACTCCGTGCCCGGCGTGGTGACCGGCAAGCCGATGACCCTCGGCGGCTCCCTGGGCCGGGCGGGCTCCACCTCCCGCGGTGTGCAGATCGCCGCGCTGAAGGCCCTGCCGGGCTCGCCCGAGGGCCGCACCGTCGCGGTCCAGGGCTTCGGCAAGGTCGGCGCACCGGCCGCCCGCTACCTGGCCGACGCCGGCTGCCGCGTGGTGGCGGTCTCCGACGTCACGGGCGCGGTGGTGAACACCTCCGGCCTCGACGTCGACGACCTGCGCGCCTGGGTGGCCGAGACCGGCGGCGTGTACGGCTACCGCCGCGCCGACGCGCTGACCCACGCCGAGCTGCTGGAGCTGGACGTCGACATCCTCGTCCCCGCGGCGCTGGAAGGCGTGATCAACGAGGAGAACGCCTCCCGGGTCAGGGCCCGCCTGGTCGTGGAGGGGGCCAACGGCCCCACCACGCCCGAGGCGGACCGGATCCTGGCCGACGCGGGGGTCACGGTGGTCCCGGACATCCTGGCCAACGCGGGCGGGGTGATCGTCTCCTATCTGGAGTGGGTGCAGAACCTGCAGGCCCACTCCTGGAGCGCGGCCGAGGTCGACATGAAGCTGCGCGACCTGATGGAGCAGTCCTACGACGCCGTCGCGGAGACGGCGGCCTCCCAGGGCGTCACCCTGCGGCAGGCGGCCCACCTCATCGGCGTCGGCCGCGTCGCCGAGGCCCACCGCCTGCGGGGCCTGTACCCGTGACGGTTCCTCAGGCCCGGCCGATCCGGGCCTGAGCGCCGACCCGCCGGGGTCCGGTCCACCGGGCCCCGGCGTCCTCGGCCGGCCGTACGGATCACGCCGCGGCGGCCCGGTGCTCGCGCCACCAGGCGATCGTGGCGGTCAGCGCCTCGTCCATCGGGGTGGGGGCCAGGCCGAAGGTCCGCTGGAAGTCGGTGGAGTCGAGCACGAAGGGCCGCGTGAACTGGTAGCGCAGCTCCTCCAGCTCGCCGAGCACGGGTGAGAAGGCGCCCGCGGTGCGCAGCAGCCAGTGGGGCATGGCCCTGACCTCCGGGCGCGGCACGCCCGCCAGCGCGCAGAGCCGCCCGGCCAGCTCGCGGTAGGTCGACGCCGGGTTCGTCGGCACGTGCCAGGCCCGGCCCCACGACCGGTCGTCGGCCGCGGCGGCCACCAGGGCCCGGGCCACGTCCGGCACGTAGGTCCAGCTGTGCGGCCGGTCGGGGTCGCCGATGTGGCGGACGGTCTTCCCGGCCAGCAGCCGGGGGACGAAGCGCTCGCCCAGGTGCGACTGGTCCCGGCAGCCGGGACCGAAGTAGTCCGAGCCGCGCACCTCGGTCACCCGGACCCGCCCGGCCTCGTGCGCGGCCAGCGCCTCCCGCCACATGCGGACCCGGATCGCGCCCTTGGCGCTGGGCGGGGCGAGCGGGTCGCTCTCCTTCATCGGCCGGTCGGGGGCGGCGTAGACGTAGAGGTTGCCGAGGATGACGTAGCCGGCGCCGGTGGCCTCGGCGGCGGACAGCATCGACGCGGCCATCGGCGGCCAGTCCTGCGCCCAGCGGTGGTAGGGCGGGTTGGCGCAGTTGTAGATCGCCTCGGCCCCCGCGGCCAGGCCGGTCAGCCGCTCCCGGTCGGCCGCGTCGGCGGACTCCCTGCGGATCCCCGGCAGGTCGGGGCCGGAGCCGGAGCGGCTGACGAGGACGACCTCGTGGTCCTGCCCGGCCAGCAGCCGGGCGACGTGGGAGCCGACCTGCCCGGCCCCGACGACGACGTGCTTACCCATGTCGATCTTCCTCTCACTGGTTCCGGACGAGCCGCAGGGCGGCGTTGACGGCGAAGACGTGCACCGGTCCGGCAGGCAGCGCCGGCATACGGGCATCCTTTACGGATTGTCGTTCCGTTGCGAGAGCAATGCTCTCCCATTGGAGCGGCAATCGTCAAGAGCAGTGCTCTCACTTTCATCCATCGCTCTGGTACGGTCGTCGCATGAACGCAGGCCGTACAGCACGGGAACGGGTCCGGGCCGAGCTGACCCGCGAGATCACCGACATCGCCCGCAGGCAGCTGGCCGTCGAAGGCGCCGCGGGCCTCTCGCTGCGCGCGGTGGCCAGGGAGATGGGCATGGTCTCCTCGGCGATCTACCGCTACTTCCCCTCGCGGGACGACCTGCTCACCGCGCTGATCATCGACGGCTACAACGCGATCGGCGAGGCCGTGGAGGAGGCCGACGCGGCCTGCCCGCGCACCGACCACACCGGCCGGTGGCTGGCGGTCTGCCACGCCGTGCGTGACTGGGCGCTGGCGCACCCGCACGAGTACGCCCTGCTGTACGGCTCACCGGTGCCCGGGTACAAGGCCCCGATGGACACCGTGTCCGCCGCCGTGCGCGACACCGTGGTCTACGGGCGCATCCTCTCCGACGCCCACCGCGCCGGAGTGCTGGACCCGCCGGGCGTCTGCCCGCCCGTCCCCGCGTCGTTCGGCCGGGACGCGGCGCGGGTGCGCGAGGTCATGCCCGACGTCCCCGACGAGGTGGTAGCCCGCGCCCTGGCCGCCTGGACCGGCCTGTTCGGCTGGGTCAACTTCGAGCTGTTCGGCCAGTTCAACGGTGTGATCCTCGATCCGGCCCCGGCCTTCGAGCACACCATGCGCTGCCACGCCGCCCTGCTGGGCCTGCCCGCCTGACCCCGGCCCCGGTCCGGGAACCCGCCCCGGACCGGGCGGGCCCGGACGCCTCGGATCCCGGAGACGGCTCGGCCGCGCTCCCGCGAGGTTCGCGGGAGCGCGGCCGGGAAGAGGGAACGGGTCGGCAGAGGCGCCGGAGGGTCAGCGGGCGGCGCGGTTGACGGCGGAGATGATCGCCTTCAGGGCCGCGGTGGTGGTGTTGCCGTCGATGCCGACCCCCCACAGGACCTGGTCGCCGACCTGGCACTCGACGTAGGAGGCGGCCTTGGCGTCGCTCCCGGCGCTCATCGCGTGCTCGGCGTAGTCGAGAACCCGGACCTGGACGCCGACGCTGGCCAGGGCGTCGCAGAAGGCGGAGATGGGGCCGTTGCCGGTGCCGGAGACCTCGCGGATCTCCCCCTCGACGCGCAGGTCGGCGCCGATGGCGTCCTCGCCGTCGCCGGTGGAGGAGTGCCGGTGGGCCAGCAGGCCCAGACGGCCCCACGGGCTGGCCGGGTTCGGCAGGTACTCGTCGGTGAAGGCCTCCCACATCGCGGCCGGGGTGATCTCGCCGCCCTCGGCGTCGGTGCGGGCCTGGATGACGCGGGAGAACTCGATCTGCAGCCGGCGCGGCAGGTCCAGGTGGTGGTCGGCCTTCATGATGTAGGCGACGCCGCCCTTGCCGGACTGGCTGTTGACCCGGATCACGGCCTCGTAGGTGCGGCCGATGTCCTTGGGGTCGATCGGCAGGTACGGCACCTCCCAGGTGAACCCGTCCACCGGCACGCCCGCCTCGGCCGCGTCGCGCTCCAGGTGCTCGAAGCCCTTCTTGATCGCGTCCTGGTGGGAGCCGGAGAAGGCCGTGTAGACCAGCTCGCCGCCCCACGGGTGGCGCGGGTGGACCGGCAGCTGGTTGCAGTACTCGACGACGCGGCGGACCTCGTCGATGTCGGAGAAGTCGATCTCCGGGTCGACCCCCTGGGAGAAGAGGTTCATGCCCAGCGTGACCAGGCAGACGTTGCCGGTGCGCTCGCCGTTGCCGAACAGGCAGCCCTCGATCCGGTCGGCCCCGGCCATGTAGCCCAGCTCGGCGGCTGCGACGGCCGTGCCGCGGTCGTTGTGCGGGTGCAGGGACAAGATGATCGAGTCGCGGTGGGCCAGGTTGCGGTGCATCCACTCGATCTGGTCGGCGTAGACGTTGGGCGTGGCCATCTCGACCGTGGCGGGCAGGTTGATGATGACCTTGCGCTCCGGGGTCGGCTGCCAGACCTCGTTGACGGCGTCGCAGACCTCCACGGCGTACTCCAGCTCGGTGCCGGTGAAGGACTCCGGCGAGTACTGGAAGTGCACGTCCACGTCGGAGGCGTCGGCCAGCTTCTTGCAGAGCTTGGCGCCCTCGACGGCGATCGCGGTGATGCCCTCGCGGTCCTGGCCGAAGACGACCCGGCGCTGCAGCGTGGAGGTCGAGTTGTACAGGTGCACGATGGCGGACTTCGCGCCCTGGATCGCCTCGAAGGTCCGCTCGATCAGCTCGGGCCGGGCCTGGGTCAGGACCTGGATCACGACGTCCCCGGGGATCCGGTCCTCTTCGATGATCTGGCGGACGAAGTCGAAGTCGGTCTGCGAGGCGGCCGGGAAGCCCACCTCGATCTCCTTGAAGCCCAGCCGTACCAGCAGCTCGAACATCTTGAGCTTGCGGTGGGGGTCCATCGGGTCGATCAGCGCCTGGTTGCCGTCACGCAGGTCCACCGCGCACCACCGGGGCGCCTTGGTGATGACGTTGTCCGGCCACGTGCGGTCGGTCAGCCGGACCGGCCGATAAGGGCGGTAGCGCTGGAACGGCATGGGGCTGGGCTGCTGCGGATACATCTGGCTCGTGCTCCTCGGCTCGAAGACTGTCGCGGCCGACACGCATGGCTCGCACCGCGACGAGGGAGCCGGCCTTCTACAGGCCCTCGTCGCGGCGGCTAAGGAGAAGCAGCCCGCGCAGCACGCATAGCACGTTATCAGACCGTTCTCGATGCACGAGGCGCCGGTCTCACATGCCGGGACGGCGGTTCCACGGCCGGGAGGTCCCGCCGGGGTACGGCGCCGGGCGCCGCGCCGCCCGCCCGGACCACCACGACACCCGTCCTGAGCTGCGGAAAGACTGCTCCCGGCGGCCGGCGCACCCGGCCGCCGGACGGGCGCCGGAGCCCGGTCGGATACAGTCCGAAAAGGAGCCCAGACAGGGGGAGCCCATGAAGGACGCTGACATCCTCGCCCACATCAACCGCCTCATCGCCGAGGAACGGGATCTGCGCGCGCTGCTGGCGTCCGGTTCGATCTCCTCCCACGAGGAGAACCACCGGATCAGGTCGATCGAGGAGGCCCTCGACCAGGCGTGGGACCTGCTCAGGCAGCGCCGTGCCCACCGGGAGTTCGGGGAGGACCCCAACGCCGCGGAGCCGCGGCCGGTCGACGAGGTCGAGGAGTACCGGCAGTAGTCTCAGCCGCCGGCGGGCCGGGGGCGGTCCCTGCCGTATCCCGCCGGACGGCCCGGGCACCGCGGGTCGCTGGGCTTCTCCAGCGGGTCGGGCGCGAACCACGCGAGCACGCTGTGCTCGACGTACCAGCGGTGCAGGGCCACCCTGCTGTGCGGGATCTGGCCGAGGTCCGGACAGAGGAACTGGGAGAGCACCACCCCGTTGGGGATGAACCGTACGGTGCCGTCGCGGTCGAGGAAGGTGGAGAACCTGTCGTCGGCCGTGATGACGTAGCCGAGCAGCACCTTCCCGGCGATCTCGGCGTCCTCGCTCTCCCGGGAGACCTCCATGCCCACCAGGGGCAGGATGGGCGCCTGCACGACCACGGCCGCGCTGAACAGCGGCGCCACGACCAGCAGCGAGACTGCCAGGGCGGAGGTCAGCACGGCGGCGGCGCGGGCCGGGATCGGGCCGGTCAGCAGCACGGACAGGCCCGGAGGCAGGGTGAGCAGCACCGCGGTGACGGTGTCCCCCGCGGCGAACGCCTGGCCGATCGCCGGGGCGAGCCAGAGATAGAGCCCCGCGGCCACCACCGCGGGCAGCACCAGGGTGAGCAGGACGGCCAGGTCCCGGCGGCCGGGTGCGCGGTCGTGGACGGTCAGGCCCAGCACCGCCAGCGAGAGCATGGCGAGCGTGGGCAGGAAGCGCAGCTGCCAGCTCGCCAGGCCGGTCAGGACGGAGAGCACCACCACCCAGTCGGGGACGCGGTCGGCCGCCAGTGAGAGCCAGGACGACCGGCCGGTGCTGACCCGGTAGAGGGTGCCGAGGGCGCGGGCCACCAGCACGAAGGCGGGCAGCACCCACAGGGTGGTCAGCAGCACGGCGGTGAGCAGGCCCAGCGCGCTGACGTGCTGGACCAGCAGGAGCAGCGTCTGGGTGTCCTGGCGGCTGGCGTACCAGAGCCGCGCCACCAGCAGCGCCAGCGGGAAGGCCGGCAGCGCCGCGAACAGCCACTGCTGGCTGCCGCCGTGCGGGCGCGCGGGCCGTCCGCGCTTGTCCGGCGGCCCGCCGTACCATCCCTCGGTCATCCGACGTTCCGCTGCGGGATCCCCCGCTCCCACGGCCAGCGCCGCACCTCGGGCTCCGGCACGGCGGGCTGGGTGCTCCCGGCGATCTGCTCCTTCGGGTCGTGCGCCTGCATCGGGCTGATGAACCGCTCGTAGGCCTCCTCCCAGCGCGTGTCCTGCGGGTCGGTGGCGGAGCGGTGCAGCGAGAGGTCGACGAGGGTGCGCAGCGCCTGGTTGCTCCCGGCGTTGACGGCCCACTGCTCGACGGTCTCCAGCCCGATGTCGTGGTGCTCCAGCAGGTCCGGGGTCTCGGCCACGAACCCGGCGAGGATCGCGGTGTCGGTCGTGACCGCCTCGTACACCTTCTCCTTGAGCCCGGTGACGCAGTCGCTGATCCGGTTCTTCCGCGTGACGTCCGCCCCGGCCCGGTCGATCTCGGCCTCGGAGGTCGAGGCGGCGAGGGTGCAGACCTTCGCGCCCTTCAGCTGCGTCAGCGACGTGATCTCGGCGTGCCCCTTGCGGGTGATGACCGACTGCTGCGTCTCCAGATAGGGCGCGGAGAACCCGATGGCGCGGTTGGCGCGGCGGGCGGGGGTCACGCTGAACGAGGCCACGACGAGATCGACCTTCACGTGCCGCCCAGCGCTGTTCCTGGCCGTCATCCGGGCCCGGTCCTCCGTCTCGATGGACAGGAACTCGACCTCGCTCGGCCGGAAGCCGAGATCCGCGGCGATCATGAGGGCGATCTGGATGTCGAAGCCCTCCCAGCTCCCGTCGGGCCGGCGGACCGCGATGCCGGGGGTGTCGTCCTTCACCCCGACCAGGAGGGTCCGCCTGCCGTTCAGTCCCGCCTGCTCCAGCAGCTCCGCCTCCGTGGGCGGTCCCGTCCGCAGGACCGTCCAGCCGGCGACGAACACCGCCGCGACGACCGCGGCGAGCCAGCCGGCCAGGCGCAGGCCGCGGCCCTCCAGCAGGCGGGCGGCGGGCGGCGGCGGGGGGACCGTGTCCGCGGGCGGAGGGGGCGGCGGATCGGAGGGCCGCCCCTCCCCCGGCTCCGGCCCCGGTCGTGCTCCTCTGCCGCCTACGGCGCCCCTCGTCCATCCGATGCGCATAGACGCCCTCCGGGTCCGGATTCCTCCGTTTCTGCGGGAATCTGGGGGCAGAGTACGACAGCCACCGGCGGTCGCGCGCGCGCCGTCGCCAACGGTCACCAAGAAGTGATCAAATCGCGAGCGGCCGGCGCGCCCCCTCCCCCGGGGTCCATGAGCGGTCCCGGAGCCGGTCCCGCGCACGGCCCGTCCCGGCCTCGCCCGGTGCGCGCGTCCCGGAAACGGACGCGACATCGGCGGGCAACACCGCCGAAACCCCCGGTTCCTATGGTCCGGGGATGCGGCTCACACCACACGAGCGGGAGCGCCTGCTCATCCACGTCGCCGCCGGTGTCGCCCGCGACCGCAGGTCCCGGGGGCTCCGGCTCAACCACCCCGAGGCGACCGCGGTCATCGCCTCCTTCCTGATGGAGGGCGCCAGGGACGGGCGCACCGTCGCCGAGCTGATGGAGGCGGGGCGCACGGTCCTGTCCCGGGACGACGTCATGGACGGCGTGCCGGAGATGCTGGAGTCGGTGCAGGTCGAGGCCACCTTCCCCGACGGCACCAAGCTCGTCACCGTCCACCGGCCGATCCCGTGACGGACTCCGCGGCCGGCGGGACGCCCGTCCCGGGCGAGATCGTCTGCGGCCCGGACCCGATCCCGCTCAACCCGGGCCGGGAGCGGGTGACCGTACGCGTCGTCAACACCGCGGACCGGCCGGTCCAGGTCGGCTCGCACTACCACTTCGCCGCCGCCAACCCGGCCCTGCTCTTCGACCGCGAGGCGGCCTGGGGCACGCGCCTGGACGTCCCCGCCGGTACGGCGGTGCGCTTCGAGCCCGGCGTGGAGCGCGACGTGGCGCTCGTGCCCCTGGCGGGCCGCAGGATCGTCCCCGGGCTCCGCCCGGAGCAGGCAGGCCCTCTCGACGGGAGCCCCGATGTTCGTTGAACGGTCCCGCTACGCCGCACTGTACGGCCCCACCACCGGGGACCGGATCCGGCTGGCCGACACCGACCTGCTCGTCACCGTCACCGAGGACCTGTCGATGGGCCCGGCCGGCGCGGGCGACGAGGCGGTCTTCGGCGGCGGCAAGGTCATCCGCGAGTCGATGGGCCAGTCCCGGACGACACGGGCCGAGGGCGCCCCCGACCTGGTGATCACCGGGGCGGTGGTCCTCGACCACTGGGGTGTGGTCAAGGCGGACGTCGGAGTGCGCGGCGGCCGGATCGCCGCGATCGGCAAGGCCGGCAACCCCGACATCATGGACGGCGTCCACCCCGACCTGGTGATCGGCCCGTCCACCGAGGTGATCGCCGGCAACGGGAGGATCCTGACCGCCGGCGCGATCGACTCCCACGTCCACCTGGTCTGCCCGCAGATCCTCGACGAGGCCCTGGCCTCCGGGGTGACCACGGTCGTCGGCGGCGGCACCGGCCCCGCCGAGGGCACCAAGGCGACCACGGTCACCGGCACCTGGTACCTCGCCCGGATGCTGGAGTCCCTCGACGCCTGCCCGGTCAACGTCGCGCTGCTCGGCAAGGGCAACACGGTCGCCGCCGAGGGGCTGCTGGAGCAGCTGCGCGCCGGGGCCTCCGGCTTCAAGCTGCACGAGGACTGGGGCACCACCCCGGCCGCCATCGACGCCTGCCTCTCGGTCGCCGACGCCACCGGCGTGCAGGTGGCGATCCACACCGACACCCTCAACGAGGCCGGGTTCGTGGAGTCGACGCTGCAGGCGATCGGGGACCGGGCGATCCACGCCTACCACACCGAGGGCGCCGGCGGCGGCCACGCCCCCGACGTCATCCGGATCGCCTCCTACGGCAACGTGCTGCCCTCCTCGACCAACCCGACCCGTCCGCACACGGTCAACACGCTCGACGAGCACCTCGACATGCTGATGGTCTGCCACCACCTCAGCCCCTCGATCCCGGAGGACCTGGCGTTCGCCGAGTCCCGGATCCGGCCGTCGACGATGGCCGCCGAGGACGTGCTGCACGACCTGGGCGCGATCTCGATGATCGGCTCCGACTCCCAGGCGATGGGCCGGGCCGGCGAGACGGTCATCCGGACCTGGCAGACGGCGCACGTGATGAAGCGCCGCCGGGGCGGGCTGCCCGGCGACGGCGGGAGCGACAACCTCCGCGCCCGGCGCTACGTCGCCAAGTACACGATCTGCCCGGCGGTGGCGCACGGCCTGGACGGCGAGGTCGGCTCGGTCGAGCCCGGAAAGCTGGCCGACCTGGTGCTGTGGAGCCCGGCCTTCTTCGGGGTCAAGCCGGACCTGGTGCTCAAGGGCGGGGTGATCGCCCACGCCCAGATGGGCGACGCCAACGCCTCCATCCCCACCCCCCAGCCGGTCATGCCCCGCCCGATGTTCGGCGCCCTCGGGGCCACCGCCGCCGCCACCTCGGTCCACTTCGTCGCGCCGCTCGCCCTCGAGGACGGCCTGGCCGACCGGCTGGCCGTACGGCGGCGCCTCGTCCCGGTCGCCGACGTCCGCCGCCGGGGCAAGGAGAGCATGCCGCTCAACGACGCGCTGCCCCGGATCGACGTGGATCCGGACACCTTCGCCGTCCGCGTCGACGGCGAGCTGATCGAGCCCGCCCCGGCCGAGGTGCTGCCCATGGCCCAGCGCTACTTCCTGTTCTGAGGAGGGACCGATGCACGCTCCCGGCACGGACCCGGTGGACGCTCCCGGCGCGGGACCGATGCACGCTCCCGGTGCCGACCCCGTGGACGTCCCGGGTACGGCTCCGCTCAACGCGGCGCTGCTTCTGCTGGCCGACTCGCGGCTCCCGGCCGGCGGGCACGGCCACTCGGGCGGGGCCGAGCAGGCCGTCACCGACGGGACGGTGCGCGACCTGCCCACCCTGGAGGCGTTCCTGCGGGGACGGCTGGCCACCGCCGGTCTGACCGCCGCCTGCCTGGCCGCCGCGGCCTGCGCACACGCCCTGGCCGCCGCTCCCCCCGCCGTCCCGGACCGCATGTCCCCCGGGTGCACGGCCCCGGACCACACCACCGGGACCCGGGACCGGATCAGCCCGCCGGACGCCCCCGGTCCCCTGGACTGGGCCGGCCTGGAGGCGGAGGCGGACGCCCGGACCGCCTCGCCCGCCCAGCGGGAGGCGAGCCGCGTGCAGGGACGGCTGCTGCTGCGGACCGCCCGCACGATCTGGCCCTCCCCCGCGCTCGACGCCCTCGCCTCCGCCACCGCGCCGGACGGGCCGCACCACCCGGTCGCGCTCGGCGCCGTGGCGGCCGCGGCGGGCTGCACGCCCGGCCAGGCGGCCCTGGTGGCGGCCTACGCCTCGCTCACCGGTCCCGCGACCGCGGCCGTCCGGCTGCTCGGCCTCGACCCCGTGGCCGTGCACCGGCTCCTGGCCTGCCTGGCCCCCGCCCTGGAGACCCTGTCCGCCACCGCCGCCCGCCCCGCCGCGTGGGAGGCCCTCCCCGCCCGCGCGGCGCCCGCACTCGACCTGCTCGCCGAACGGCACGCCCGCGCCGGCCTGCGGCTGTTCGCCTCCTGACCCGCGTCCCCGGCGGACGCGGCCCCGCACGACCTGCCCGCGAGTCCCTCAGTGAAAGGACGGTGATCCCATGGGCGCCGACCACGGCGACCGCCATCGCACCCCCGACCCGCGCGGCCGTGCTCTGCGGCTGGGCGTCGGCGGGCCCGTCGGCAGCGGCAAGACCGCACTGACCGCCGCGCTCTGCCGCACCCTCGGCCCCTCGCTCCGCCTGGCCGTGGTCACCAACGACATCTACACCACCGAGGACGCCGACTTCCTGCGGAGGGCGGGCGTCCTCGACCCCGAGCGGATCGCCGCCGTGCGGACGGGCTGCTGCCCGCACACCGCCATCCGGGACGACATCGCGGCCAACCTCGACGCGGTGGAGACGCTGGAGGAACGGTTCGGCCCGCTCGACCTGGTGATCGTGGAGAGCGGCGGCGACAACCTCACCGCCACGTTCAGCCGGGGCCTGGCCGACCGGCAGATCTTCGTGCTCGACGTCTCGGGCGGGGACAAGGTCCCCCGCAAGGGCGGTCCCGGCGTCACCTCGGCCGACCTCCTGGTGGTCAACAAGACCGACCTGGCCCCCATGGTCGGGGCCGACCTCACGGTCATGTCGCGCGACGCGGCGGCCGTGCGGGACGGCAGGCCGGTGCTCTTCACCTCGGTCCGGGAGGAGCCCGGCGCGCACGCGGTGGCCGACTGGGTCAGCGGCGTCGTACGCGCCTGGGCCCACGAGCACGCCGCCCGGACCTGACCGGTGGACCGCCCCCTCCTCGTCCGGGAGCCGGCCCGGCGGTCGATGACCGCGCGGGCCGCGCTCGCCACCGCGCCCGGTCCCGGCGGCCGGACCGTGCTGGCCGTGCTCCGCTCCGACCCGCCGCTCACGCTGCGCCGTACCGGGCCGGCCCGGGTGCACCTGGTCTCCACCGCGGCCGGGCCGCTCGGCGGCGACGAACTGGCGCTGGACATCGACGTCGCCCCCGGAACGGCGCTGGACGTCCGCTCTGTGGCGAGCACACTGGTGCTGCCCGGCCACGGCGCCGGCGGATCCCCCGAGTCGCTCATGACCGTCACCGCCCGGGTCGGCGCGGGGGCGTCCCTGCGGTTCGCGCCCGAACCGACCGTACTCGCCGCGGGCTGCCGGCACCGCGTGGCCGTACGGCTGGCACTGGCCGCCGGCGCCCGGGTCCTGTGGCGCGAGGAGATCGTCCTCGGCCGGTACGGCGAGCCGTCCGGCCGCTGCCACTCCCGGTTCGACGCCGTGTTCGACGGCCGCCCGCTGCTCCGGCAGGAACTCGCCACCGGCGATCCGGAGATCGACGGCGGCCCCGCCGTGTACGGCGGCGCCCGCTGCGTGGGCAGCACCCTGATCGCGGGCCCGACCGGCGGCTCCGGACCGGGCGGCCCGCCCCTCCCCCGGCCCGACGACCTCGCCCTCCCCGGAGCCGCGACCGGGGAGGACGGCGCGGCGACCGGCGGGGAAGGACCGGCCGCCGGGCGGGGGAACGGGTCACCCGCCGCCGGAGACGGCTGGGCCGTGCTGCCGCTGGCCGGGCCCGGTGCCCTCGTCACGGCCCTGGCGGGCGACGCCGTGGAACTGCGGCGCCGGCTGGAGCTGGGCGAGTCCCACGTCACCGCCCGCTGAGGGCCGGCCCCGCCACCGGATCCGCTCCCGCCCGTCCGCGGCGGGAGCGGTCCGCCGCCGGGCGGCTCCTCTCCGCCCGGCCAAGACAGAGAGGGGCCGGGCTGCTGCGCACGGACCGACAAGAGCCGCACCGGGAATGTGTGCGATGTGCCTGTCGGCGGTGAAGCGGCGAAACTACCCTGGACCGGTGAGCGATCCCGCACTCCCTGTGACACCCGCCGCCCCGAGCCGGATCGCGCCGGTCGGGGTGATCGCCACGGGCGCCCTGCTGGTGGTGGCCGCGTTCCTGCCGTGGGCCGGGGTCAGGGCGGATGTCGTCGTCATCGGCTCGTTCAGTGAGAGCGTCCGGGGCGTGGACGACTGGTCCGGGGTGCTGGCGCTGTTCTCCGGGGCCGCCGCGGTGATCATCGGGATCGCCGGCCGCGAGCGGCCCTTCACCGCGCTCGCGGCGCTGCCCGGCGCGATCACGGTCGCGGTCCTGCTGGTCTTCCTCAGCGATCCGCAGGGCCGGGGCCGCAGCGCCTCGCTGGCCATCGGCGACATCGTCCGGGTAGAGCCGACCATCGAGTACGGCTGGTTCGTCGCCCTGGCCGCGGCGCTGGCGGTGACGGGGTTCGGACTCGCCGCGCTGGCCGCCGGACGCCGGGCCGGCCGGTAGCGGAGGCCTGCGGCGGGCGCTCAGTCGTAGAAGCCGAGGCGGCGCAGCTGCTTGGGATCGCGCTGCCAGTCCTTGGCGACGCTGATCCTCAGGTCCAGATAGACCCGGGTGCCGAGCAGCGCCTCGATCTGCTGCCGGGCGCGGCTGCCGACGTCCTTGAGCCGTGAGCCCTTGTGGCCGATGACGATGGCCTTCTGGGACGGGCGCTCGACGAACATGTGCGCGTAGATGTCCAGCAGGTCGTCGCGGCCCTCCCGGGGCAGCATCTCGTCGACGACGACTGCGATGGAGTGCGGCAGCTCGTCCCGGACCCCCTCCAGGGCGGCCTCCCGGATGAGCTCACCGACCAGGACCTGCTCGGGCTCGTCGGTGAGCTGCCCGCCCTCGTAGAGCGGAGGGCTCTCCGGGAGCCGGTCGATCAGCAGGTCGGTCACCACGTCGAGCTGCTCCCCCGACTGCGCCGAGACCGGGACGATCTCCTCGAACTCGGCGAGCCGGGAGACCGCCAGCAACTGCTCGGCGATCTGCTCGCGGGTGGCCAGGTCGCACTTGGTGACCACGGCGATCACCGGCGTCTTCTTCACCGCCGCCAGCTTCTCCGCGATGAACCGGTCGCCCTTGCCGACCGGCTCGTTGGCGGGCACGCAGAAGCCGATCACGTCGACCTCGGTGAGCGTGGACAGCACCAGGCTGTCCAGCCGCTCGCCGAGCAGCGTGCGCGGCCGGTGCAGGCCGGGCGTGTCCACGATGATGAGCTGGGCGTCCTCGCGGTGCACGATTCCGCGGATGACGCGCCGGGTGGTCTGCGGCTTGGACGAGGTGATCGCCACCTTGGTCCCGACCAACGCGTTCATCAGCGTGGACTTGCCGACGTTGGGCCGGCCGACGAAGCAGGCGAAACCCGCGCGGAAATCAGCAGCTGAGGAACTCACACCGTCCATTGTCCCCGATCCCGGGGCCGGCTCTGACGCGTTCGCCCTCCCGGCGGCCTCAGCCGCGCCTCAGGGTCCCGTCCGGGTCCGCCACGAGCAGGGTCTGCCCGCCCAGGTCGCGCACCGCCCGGACGTCCGCCTCGCTCGGCCCGTCGCCCGCGGTGACCAGCGCCGCGGCCTCCAGGGACCGGGCCCCGCTGGAGACCGCCATCGCCACCGCGACCTGCAGCGCCGAGAGGGTCAGCGAGGGCAGGCCGACGTTGGTCGAGGAGTAGGTCCGGCCGGTCTCGTCGCGCACGGCCGCGCCCTCGGCGGCGCCGTTGCGGGCGCGGGCCGAACGGGCCAGAATGATGATCTTGTTGTCCTCTGGGTCGAGGGTCGCGTCACTCACGGCACAAGGGTATTCAGCCGCGCCGGCCGCCCGCGAACGAGCCTCCTCCTGCCGCGCCCGCGACGGCGCGGCCTCCGGTGCGCTCACTCCATCGCGACACCGTGGCCCCCGGCGCGCTCGCTCCGTCCGCGAACGGGCCTCCACCGGCCGCGACGGCGACGCCGCGCCCACCGGCTCCCCCGCTCACGTCTCCTCGCGGTCGTCCGCCGCCAGGGCCGCCGCCCGTCCGGCGAGGAAGTCCGCGAGCCTCTGGGTGCCCTCCGCGTCGACCTCCGCGACCCCGGCGTGCACCAGCGACATCAGGGTCCGCCCCGAAAGGGCGAAGACCAGGTGCATCTCGTACGGGTAACCGTTCAGGCGGCCGTGCAGGCGCCTGGCCAGCATGTCCTCCCCGACCCGCTCCAGTTTCAGGGGGGACACCCGCAGGAGGGTGTCCTCGTCCGCCGCGGCGCCCGTCACCGGCCCGGTCACGACCGGGCAGCCGTCCAGCGCCGCGGCCAGCGCGGTGAAGCGGCGGCGCGCGCCCTCACCGGAATGGGTCTCCAGACCGACCCCGGCCACCTCTCCCAGCCCGTATCCGGGGTAGGCCACCGCCTCCCGGGTGATCCCCCGCCACGCCACGGACTCGCTCCCGCCGGCCCGCGCCCGCTCTCCTGACCGCTCCGCGGCCCCGCCGCCGGACTTCGTTCCCGCCCTCGCCCGCGCCGGGGACCCGCCCGCCGCGGCGTCCAGCACCCGGCGGCAGTCGGGGTCGCCCGGACGGACCGGGGGCCTCCAGGCGGCACGCGGCCGGTCGGAGAACCCCGCCGGCAGATCCCGGGTCCGCCGGAGCACCCCCGCCGGGCGCGCCGCTCCGGCACCGGTCCCCGGACGGCCCGCCGTCCCGGTGCCGTTCCCGGCCCCCGCCCGCCCGTCCGCCCGCGTCGTCCCGCCGGGCGCCGTCCCCGTGCCGCATCCCACCGCCGAATGGGCCAGGAGCACGCAGACGACGATCACGGCGGCGGCCCGAATCCCCCGTCCCATGGCCTCCCCCGAAGGTCGCACGCGGGGTGACCGCCCCCGCCGACCCGCTTCCTTCCCCGTCGACAAAACCGACAATCACCAGGAAACACCTAGGGCTGCTCCCGCCCGCGTAACGCGGGCGGGAGCAGCCCTGAGCCGGGCGGCGCACGGCCGGACGGCCGTGCACCCCCTTCCCCGAGAGTCCGCCCCGCCCGCCTGAACCCCTCCTGGCGTCCGGGACCTTCTCTCCGGCTCCCCGTGCGACGGGTGCCGTGGAAGGAGGATCACACGCCGGGCTTGCGCCGGGCTTGCGCCGGGCTTGAAACAGGCCGCGCCCCGGAGGGGATCGGCCGCGCACCCGCGGGCGGGACCTCACCCGCGCGGCTCCGTCCGGAGCGGCCCGCCGGACGCGCACCCGCGGGCGGGACCTCACCCGCGCGGCTCCGTCCGGAGCGGCCCGCCGGACGCGCACCCCGGGCCGGGTCTCAGCTCTGACCGGAGGAGGCGGGAACCGTGTCCTGACCGGCCTCCTCCAGCCGCCGGACGAGGACCGTGCCGATCCGGTTGCGCCGCCCCGCGAGGCTCTCCGCCGTCAGGCGGAGCCCCTCCACGACCGCCTCGGAGCCCGCGATCGGGACGCGGCCCAGCGCGTGCGCCAGCAGGCCGCCGACCGTCTCCACGTCCTCGACGTCCAGCTCGACGTCGAACAGCTCCGCCAGGTCTCCCACCGGCAGCCGCGCCGTCACCCGGACGGAGCCGTCCTCCAACGGCTCCACGGGAGGGCTCTCCTGGTCGTACTCGTCCGTGATCTCACCGACGATCTCCTCGAGCACGTCCTCGATGGTGACCAGACCGGCCGTCCCGCCGTACTCGTCGATGACGATGGCCTGGTGGATCTGACGGGCCTGCATCTCCCGCAGGAGCTGGTCGATCGGCTTGCTCTCCGGCACGTAGCTGGCCGGTCGCATGACCGGCTCGACCGGCTCGGCACGGCCGGCGTCCCCGGTGTCCTGCAGCCGGCGCACGATGTCCTTGAGGTAGAGGATGCCGATGACGTCGTCCTCGTTCTCACCGACGACCGGGATGCGGGAGAAACCGCTGCGCAGTGCGAGGGAGAGGGCCTGGTTCAGCGTCTTGCCGCGCTCGATGAACACCATGTCGGTGCGCGGCACCATGACCTCGCGCACCAGGGTGTCACCGAGCTCGAAGACCGAGTGGATCATCTCCCGCTCGTCCGGCTCGATGACCCTGCGCTGCTCGGCCAGGTCCACCAGGTCGCGCAGCTCGGCCTCGGAGGTGAACGGCCCCTCCCGGAACCCCTTGCCGGGCGTCACCGCGTTGCCGAGCAGGATGAGCAGCGTGGGGAGCGGGCCGAAGATCCGGGTGAGGCCGTACACGATCGGGGCGCTCGCCAGCGCGATCGGCTCGGCGTGCTGGCGGCCCAGCGTGCGCGGGGAGACCCCGACGATCACGTAGCTGATCACCACCATGACCGCGGCCGCGGCCGCGTAGGCCCATCCCTGGTCGCCGAGCAGGTCGATGAAGAGCAGGGTCGCGATCACCGTGGCGACCAGTTCGCAGGTCAGCCGGAGCAGGAGCAGCAGGTTGAGGTAGCGCGGCGGGTCCGCGACGATCGCCTGCAGACGTCCTGCGCCCCGGCGCTCCTCGCGGACGAACTCCTCCGCGCGCACCCGTGAGATGCGGGTCAGCGCGGTCTCCGCGCTGGCGATCAGGCCGCCGGCCACGACGAGGACGACGGCCGCCGGCAACCACCCTCCCGCGGGGCTCACCGCTGGGGGCGCACCGTGCGCCACGACTCGAGGAGCTCGCCCTGCAGCCCGAACATCTCCTTGTGCTCCTCTGGCTCGGCGTGGTCGTAGCCGAGCAGGTGGAGGATGCCGTGCGTGCACAGCAGCTCCAGCTCCGCCTCGGTGCCGTGACCGGCCTCGGCCCCCTGCTTGGCGGCCACCTGCGGGCAGAGCACCACGTCGCCGAGGAGGGCCGGGTCCGCGGGGGCGTCACCCTCCTGCCGCGCTCCCGATCCGCCGCCCGGACGCAGCTCGTCCATCGGGAAGGCCAGCACGTCCGTCGGTCCGGGCTCGCCCATCCACCGCTCGTGCAGCTCGGACATGGCCGCCTCGTCGACGACGAGGATGGACAGCTCCGCGAGGGGGTTGATGCCCATCTTCTCCAGCACGTGGCCGGCCAGCGCGACGAGCAGGCCCTCGTCCACCTCGACGCCGGACTCGTTGTTGACCTCGATGCTCATGCGATCTCCTCGCCGGACGGCTCGGAACCCGCGTGGCCCCGTTCGCCATGCTCTGTCACGGTCTCCCGGCCCCACGGCCCGGAGCCCGCGCGAGCCCGCTCGTCTCTCACGTTCACTGTCTTTCCCGGGAGCGCTTGCCGGCCCCGCCCTTGATCGCCTGCGGCGCGCTCTGCCGCAGCGCCTCGTCATAGCGTCCGTAGGCGTCCACGATGTCGCTCACCAGCTTGTGCCGGACCACGTCGGAGCTGGTCAGCCTGGAGAAGTGGATGTCGGAGATGCCCTCGAGGATCTCCTGCACCACCCGCAGGCCGCTCTGCGTGCCGCCGGGCAGGTCGACCTGCGTCACGTCGCCGGTCACGACGATCTTCGAGTTGAAGCCCAGCCGGGTCAGGAACATCTTCATCTGCTCCGGCGAGGTGTTCTGCGCCTCGTCCAGGATGATGAAGGCGTCGTTGAGCGTACGGCCGCGCATGTAGGCCAGGGGCGCCACCTCGATCGTGCCCGCGGCCATCAGCCGGGGGATCGAGTCCGGGTCGAGCATGTCGTGCAGCGCGTCGTAGAGCGGGCGCAGGTAGGGGTCGATCTTCTCGTAGAGGGTGCCGGGCAGGAAGCCCAGCCGCTCGCCAGCCTCGACCGCCGGGCGGGTGAGGATGATCCGGTTGACCTTCTTCTCCTGGAGCGCCCGCACGGCCTTGGCCATCGCGAGGTACGTCTTGCCGGTGCCGGCCGGGCCGATGCCGAAGACGATGGTGTGCTTGTCGATCGCGTCGACGTAGCGCTTCTGGTTCACGGTCTTCGGCCGGATCGTCCGGCCCCGCGAGGAGATGATGTCGAGGGAGAGCACCTCGGCGGGCCGCTCGGAGGTCATCCGCAGCATGGCGATGCTGCGCTCCACCGCGTCCGTCGTCAGCTCGGCGCCTCCGCTGACCAGCTCGGTCAGCTCCTCGAAGAGGCGCACCACGACGCTGCTCTCCTCCGGGCTGCCGGTGATCGTGATCTCGTTGCCCCGGACATGGATGTCGGCGCGGAAGGCGCCCTCGATGACCCGCAGCAGCTCGTCGCTTGAGCCCAGCAGGCTGAGCATCGAATGATCGTCCGGAATCACCACCTTCGCCTGGACCCGGCTCGGGCTCGGGCTCTTCGAGCGTGGAGATGGTGTTCTGCTGGAATCGGTTGACTCGGACATGGGCGGGCCTAGCGGCCTGTTCGCCTCCAGACGTCGACGGCGGATGTGCGGGAGCGCCCCACGGGACGCTCCCCTACGTCATCGTATCCGGCGGCGCGGCGATCACGCCTTCCCGTTTCGTCCCATCCCCGCCCGCACCGTCCGGGCGGCCGGGCCCGCCTCCCCTTATCCGGGCGGCCGGGCCCGCCTCCCCTTATCCGGGCGGCCGGGCCCGCCTCCCCTTATCCGGGCGGCCAGGTCAGCCCGCGTCCGCCGAGCACGTGCCCGTGCACGTGGAAGACGGTCTGGCCCGCGCCCGGCCCGGTGTTGAAGACCAGCCGGTAGCCCGAGTCGGCGACGCCCTCCTGCTCGGCGACCGCGTGCGCGGCCTTGATGACGTCGTCGGCCAGCCCGTCGTCGGCGGCGGCCAGCGCCGCCGCGGTCGGGTGGTGGTCCTTGGGGATCACCAGGACGTGCGTCGGCGCCTGGGGGTTGACATCCCGGAAGGCCAGGGTGCGCTCCGTCTCGTGGACGATCTCCGCCGGAACCTTCCCGGCGACGATCCCGCAGAACAGGCAGTCGGCTTCACTCACCATGGGGGAACCATATCCCGCACGCGCCCGGATGATCCGCACGCACGCCGCGGGCGCGGTCGTCCCGGCGGCCGGGAAAGATCCACCGGAACGGACCGGGTGTGCGAAACTTGCGGCGGAAGACATCTTCGAGCCGCCCCCGAGGCCGCCTGGCGAGGACAGCGACAGGGTCATGCCCCCTAATGAACCGCAAGAGCGTAAACCCCCTGGGAAGGCCGAGCGTCCCATTGATGTGACCACCGAGACCCTCGTGGCCGACAGGTCGCTCGGGGCGGTGCCCGCCGGGTGGGATGCCGACATGGCCGTTACCGCGCTCTACAGCGCGCACTACCGGTCGCTTGTGCGTCTCGCGGTGTTACTCGTCCGCGACATGGCAACCGCGGAGGAGGTCGTGCAGGACGCGTTCGTCGCCATCCACGGCGCCTGGCGCAGGCTGCGCGATCCCGACAAGGCACTGGCCTACCTGCGTCAGTCGGTCGTCAACCGATCACGTTCGGTGCTGCGGCACCGGGCGGTCATCGAGAAGTACGCCCCCAAGGGGCTGCCCGACGCGCCGAGCGCCGAGAACGGCGCGATCGGCGAGCTGGAGCGGTCCGCCGTCATCGAGGCGCTGCGCGGGCTGCCGGCGCGCCAGCGGGAGGCGCTCGTCCTTCGCTACTACGGAGACCTGTCCGAGGCTCAGATCGCCGACGCGATGGGCATCAGCAAAGGCGCGGTCAAGAGTCACACGGCTCGCGGCATGGCCGCCCTACGGAACATTCTGGAGCAACTGTCATGACCGACTCCCCCGACGAGTACGGCGAGCTGCTCCGCCGTGTCCTCAGTGCGGAGGCGGACTCGGTCGTTCCCTCCCCGGACGGACTGGAGATCATCCGCGGCCGCATCGAGCGGCGCGGTCTCCGGCGGCTGGCCTGGTGGCGCGCCGGAGCCTCCCTCGCGGGCGCCGCGCTCGTCGCGGGCGCCGTCGTCCTGGTCGTCCCCGGCCTGCGCGAGCAGGTCGCCGAGGTCACCCAGGCCGGAGACGTCAAGCCCGCCACCACGGCCCCCACCGACCTGTCGGGCACCTCCCGCCCGCTGCCGACGCGGGACCAGGTCCCGTCCGCCGGCACCCGCCCCACCACGCAACCGTCCGTGCCCGCGCAGACCAGGCAGGCGGCGCCGAACCCGCCCCCGCAGCCGAGTTCGAAGCCGACGCCCACCCCCACTCCCACGCCCACCTGTCCGACCGCGGACCCCGAGGCGACTCCGGAGCCGGAGGAGCCGCGCGAGGAGTGCGAGGAGATCGAGACGCCGACGCCGACCCCCGCGGAACCGTCCCTGCCCGCGGAGAGCCCGTGCCCCGGCGCCGGCTGCCAGGAGGCGGAGAACCCGCAGACCCCGCAGCCCCCGCTGCCGTCGGAGGAGCCCGCCCCGACCCCGATCGGCTAGACGTCCTGTCCCGTGCGGTCGGGCCCGCGGCCGGCGGGCGGCCGGCCGGTCAGCGCGGTGCGGCCGCGGACGCCCCGGCCGGCGGGGTCACCAGCGGCCGGTGCGCGCCTGGAGCACCGCCACCGCGGCGACCCCGGCCGTCGAGGTCCGCAGGACCGTCGGCCCGAGCAGCGCGGGCACCGCCCCCGCCTCGCGGAACGCGGCGATCTCCTCGTCGGCGATCCCGCCCTCGGGGCCGACGACCACGACGATGTCCCCGGCGGTCCCGGCGGTCCCGGCGTCTCCGGCGGTCCCGGTCCCGCCCGTCCCCGGCACCGGTAGCGGTAGCGCCGAGAGCGGCGAGGCGGCCTCCTCGTGCAGCACGACCCCCAGCGCCGCGGCCGACAGCAGCGCGGCGACCTCGGCGGTGGTGGCGGGAGCGGTCACCTCGGGCAGGCGGAAGCGGCGGGCCTGCTTGCCCGCCTCCCGCGCGGTGGAGCGCCAGCGCGCCAGGGCCTTGGCCTCCCGGTCGCCCTTCCACCGGGTGACGCACCGGAGCGCGGCCCAGGGCACGATGACGTCGACCCCGGCCTCCGTCATCATCTCCACGGCCAGCTCGCCCCGCTCCCCCTTGGGCAGCCCCTGCACCACCACCAGGCGCGGCCGGGGCTCGGGCACCTCGTAGCGGCGCAGCACCTCCACACGCAGGGAGTCCTTGCCCGCGGCCAGGACCACGCACTCGGCCACGGCGCCCGCCCCGTCGGTCAGGTCGAGCCGCTCCCCCTTCCGCAGCCGCCGTACGGCCGCCGCGTGGCGCCCCTCGGGACCGGCGAGCGTGAACTCCCGCTCCGCCAGGTCCGCCGGGTCCGCCAGGAAGACGGGGGCCGTCATCGGCCGTTGAACGCGTCCCTCAGGCGCGAGAAGAAGCCCTGCTGGCCGGGGGCGAACTTGCCGGGGGGCCGCTCCTCGCCGCGGAGCCTGGACAGCTCCTTCAGCAGCTCCTCCTGGGCCGGGTCGAGGCGGGTGGGCGTCTCCACGTTGACGTGGATGAGCAGGTCGCCGCGGCCGGTCTCGTTGAGGCGCTGCACGCCGCGGCCGTACAGGGAGATGGTCTGCCCGGACTGGGTGCCCGGCCGGACGTCGATCTCCTCGCTGCCGTCGAGCGTCTCCACGGTCAGGATCGTGCCGAGGGCGGCGGCCGTCATCGGGATCTGCACGGTGCAGTGCAGGTCGTCGCCGCGCCGCTCGAAGATCTCGTGGGGCCGCTCGACGATCTCCAGGAACAGGTCGCCGGGCGGGCCGCCGCCGGGGCCGATCTCGCCCTCCCCGGCGAGCTGGATGTGGGTGCCGTCCTCCACGCCCGCCGGGATGCGGACCTTGATGGTGCGCCGGGTGCGGACCCGGCCGTCGCCGGAGCACTCCTGGCAGGGGTGGCGGATGATCGAGCCGAACCCGTTGCACTGGGGGCAGGGCCGGGAGGTCATGACCTGGCCGAGGAAGGAGCGGGTGACCTGGGAGACCTCGCCGCGCCCGCGGCACATGTCGCAGGTGTCGGGGTGCGTGCCGGACGCCGCGCCGGAGCCGGAGCAGACCTCGCAGAGCACGGCGGTGTCGACGACCAGCTCGCGGGTGGTGCCGAAGGCCGACTCGCGCAGGTCGAGCTCGACCCGGATGGTGGCGTTGCGGCCCCGGCGGGCCCGGGAGCGGGGCCCGCGGCCGGCTCCCCCCGTCGCAGTGCCGAAGAAGGCGTCCATGATGTCGCTGAACGGGAAGCCCGCGCCGAAGCCGCCGGCACCCGCGCCGCCCCCGCCGAACGGGTCGCCGCCCAGGTCGTACATCTGGCGCTTGTTGGGATCGGACAGGACCTCGTAGGCCTGGGTGATCTCCTTGAAGCGCTCCTGGGTCGCCGGATCGGGGTTCACATCGGGGTGCAGCTCACGGGCCAGCCTGCGGTAGGCCTTCTTGATCTCCTCCGCACTGGCGTCACGGCGCACCCCGAGGGTGCCGTAGTAGTCAGTCTTAGCCACTTAGTCGACCTCTTAGGATGCAGCCAGGATCTGGCTGACGTAGCGTGCCACCGCGCGCACCGCGCCCATCGTGACCGGGTAGTCCATTCGTGTCGGCCCCAGCACACCGAGCCGGGCCAGTTGGTTGCCCCCCGAACCGTATCCGGCGGCGACGATCGACGTCCCCTGAAGTCCGGTGTAGGGGTTCTCCGAGCCGATCCGCACGGTCAGCGAGGACGGGTCGGAGGTCTCGCCGAGCAGGCGCATGAGCACCACCTGCTCCTCCAGCGCCTCCAGGACCTCGCGGAGGCCGACGGTGAAGTCGGCTCCCGCCAGGTTGGCGGCCCCGGCGAAGACGATCTTCTCTTCCTGGCGCTCCACGAGGGACTCCAGGAGCACCGACAGGACCGTGGCGGCCAGCGGCCGGTCCTCCGGCGGGAGCCGGTCCGGCAGGTCGGCGATCTTGTCCGGGACGCTGGTGAGGCCGCAGCCGTCCAGGGAGGCGTTGAGCAGGGCGCGCAGGTGGGCCACGCGGCCCTCGTCCACCACGTCGGGCAGCTCGACCACGCGCTGCTCGACCCGGCCGGTGTTGGTGATGAGCACGAACATCAGGCGCCGCTCGCTCAGCGGGACGAGCTCGACGTGCCGGACGGTGGAGCGGGTCAGCGAGGGGTACTGCACGACGGCGACCTGCCGGGTGAGCTGCGCCAGCAGCCGCACCGTGCGCGTCACGACGTCGTCGATGTCGACCGCGCCCGCCAGGAAGCTCTCGATCGCCCTGCGTTCGGCGGCCGAGAGCGGCTTGACCTGGGAGAGCCGGTCGACGAAGAGCCGGTAGCCCTTGTCGGTGGGCACCCGGCCGGCGCTGGTGTGGGGCTGGGTGATGTAGCCCTGCTCCTCCAGCACCGCCATGTCGTTGCGGATCGTCGCCGGCGAGACTCCCAGGTTGTGCCGATCGGCGAGGGCCTTGGAGCCCACCGGCTCGTTGGTGGACACGTAGTCCTCCACGATGGCGCGAAGCACCGCGAGCTTGCGGTCGTCGACCACCGCGCTCACCTCCTTGCCTGCACCGTGCACGCCCGAACGGAGAACACCGGGACTGGCACTCAGTGTTCCCGAGTGCCAACAAGTGTACGGCCGACGCCCCCGGGGTGCGATAAGGCGGCCTGCAAGCGTGGAGCGCCTGGTCGTCAAGTCAACTGCCACTGGAATACAAGCGGCAAGCCTCACACTTCTTCGCATGTCGCACAATTTCGGAAACTCCGCCGGAGGCGGCTTCGGCGCCCCCGGTCACACCCCCTCCCCGCACGCCCCCGCCCAGCCGTACGGCGCCCCCGGCTACGGCCAGCCCGGATACGGCGTCCCGGCGGGCCCGCCCCCGAAGGTGAAGCCGAGCATCGGCTGGATCGTCGGCGCCTGGCTGCTGGCGTTCGTCTCCATCGGCGCCGGCATCCTCGTCTTCATCGGCGGCATCTTCGGCACCGTCACCGACGCCGCGCCCACGTCCTCGTTCAACTCCGGCGAGTTCGTGAAGGTCAAGCTGGACCCGGCCGGGAGCCCAGCCATCTACGTCAGCGCGGAGGAGGGCACCCGGTTCGAGTGCGGCTTCCAGCAGGGCACCCCGGAGGGCGCCCTGACGCAGCCGACCGTGCAGACGACCGTCACCGGCGACGACGGCATCGCCTGGGAGCAGGCCTTCCGGGTCGGCGTCGACCAGGCGGGCGAGTACACGATCGGCTGCGCCGTCCAGGGCGAGGGCCAGGCCCGCTTCGGCGTGGGCAAGGAGCTGGCCGCCGACTCGATCGTGGGCGGCACCGCCGGGCTGGTCCTGATCCCGGCCTTCGGCTTCCTGCTGGCGGTCATCGTGACCATCGTCGTGCTGGTGAAGCGGAGCCGCGCCCGCAAGCGCATCGCCGCCGGCGCGTGGTGAGCGCCCGCGGTCCCCTGACGCGTGATCGCCGCCTTTGCTACCGTCCCTGAGGTTCCCGAGGCCGAGGGCGCAGGAGGCGGCGATGTACGGACGTGACGTGCTGGCGGGCGACTGGCGGCGGCCCGGCCGGGGGACCATCCCCGAGGTCCCCGCGGAGCACGGCCTGGTCGTGGAGGACGCCGACGGCCGCTTCTGCGGCGCCGTCGTCGCCTGCGACAAGGAGGCCGTCACCCTGGAGGACCGGTTCGGGCGGCAGCGGGTCTTCCCGCTGGAGCCCGCCGCGTTCCTGCTGGAGGGCAGGGCCGTGACGCTCGTGCGGCCCGCCGCCGCCCCGGCGGGACCCAGGCGCAGCGCCTCCGGCTCCATAGCGGTGGAGGGGCTGCGCGCCCGTGTCGCCCGGGAGAGCCGGATCTACGTCGAGGGCGTGCACGACGCCGCGCTCGTGGAGAAGGTCTGGGGGCACGACCTGCGCGTGGAGGGCGTGGTCGTGGAGTACCTCGAGGGCGTCGACGACCTGCCCGCGATCGTGGCGGAGTTCGGGCCCGGCCCCGGACGCCGCCTGGGCGTGCTCGTGGACCACCTGGTCGACGGGTCGAAGGAGAGCCGGATCGCCGCACAGATCTCCTCTCCGCACGTGCTCGTCGCCGGCCACCCCTTCGTGGACGTCTGGCAGGCGGTCAAGCCGGCGGTGCTCGGCATCCCCGCCTGGCCGTCCGTGCCGCGCGGCGTACCGTGGAAGGAAGGGGTCATCGCCGCCCTGGGCTGGGACCTCGCGCCGGGCGACGCCTGGCGGCGGATCCTCGGGGCGGTCACCACATACGCCGACCTGGAGCCGGAGCTGCTCGGCCGGGTCGAGGAACTGATCGACTTCGTGACGGCCGCCGACGAGACCGGCTGATCACTTCACGACCCATCAGGAGGGTCCATGAGCGAGAATCCCGCCGGCTCCCACCCCGGGACCGGAGACCACGGCGCGACGCAGCCGAGCGGGCCGTACGGCCTGCCGGGGCAGGGCCACGGCGGGGGGTACGGGGGAGGGTACGGCGCCTCCGGCCAGGACCACTCCCCGCAGTCCTCGCCGTACGGCCAGGCCGGTTCGCCGTACGGTCAGACCGGCGGGCAGGGCCAGGCCGGCCCCTACGACCCGTACGGCGCACCCCACGCCAAGGACCCCTACGGCTCGCACGCCCCGTACGGCGCGCCCGGCCCCGGCACCCCCTACGGAGGCTACGACCCGTACGGCGCCTCCTACGGTGCCCAGTACGGCGCCCCGTACGGTGCGCCCGCCCCGTACGGCGCCTACGGCCACCGCGGCCCGCGCCCCGGCAGCGACGACACCACCATGGCCATGCTCTGCCACCTGCTGGGCCTGCTGACCGGCTTCCTCGGCCCGCTGGTGATCTACCTGGTCAAGAAGGACCAGTCCCCCTACGTGCGGGACCAGGCGGGCGAGGCGCTGAACTTCCAGCTCACCCTGCTGATCGCCTACGTCGTCGCCTGGGTGCTGGCGTTCGCGCTCATCGGCTTCCTGCTGCTGCCGCTGATCTGGATCGGCTCGCTCGTCTTCATGGTCATCGCCGCAGTGGCGGCCAACCGCGGCGAGAATCACCGCTACCCGATGACCATCCGCTTCGTCAGCTGACGTCCGCCGCGATCCGCGGAGACCGGACCTCAGGGCCGCCCTCGGGCGGCCCTTCTCCGTTCCGGTCAGCTGACGAGGTCGCGCACCAGGGCGTCGGCAAGCAGGCGCCCGCGCAGCGTCAGCACCGCCTGCCCCTCCTTGAACGGCCCGGTCTCCAGCAGGCCGTCGGCCAGCGCGCGGGCGATCACGACCGACCGGTCGATCTCCGCCAGCGGGAACCCGCCGGCCAGCCGCAGCTCGAGCATCAGGCGCTCCACCGCGCGGTCGGAGGGCGTGAGCACCTCCCGCGCGTGCGCGGGCGAGACGCCGGAGGCGAGCCGCCCGGCGTAGGCCGCCGGATGCTTGACGTTCCACCACCGGGTGCCGCCGACGTGGCTGTGCGCTCCGGGACCGACGCCCCACCAGTCGCCGCCGGTCCAGTAGAGGAGGTTGTGCCGGCAGCGGCCCTCGGGCGAGGTCGCCCAGTTCGACACCTCGTACCAGGCGAACCCCGCCTCGGCGAGCATCTCCTCGGCGATGAGGTAGCGGTCGGCGGCCACGTCGTCGTCGGGCATCGGCAGCTCGCCGCGGCGGATCCGGGCGGCGAGCCGGGTGCCCTCCTCCACGATCAGCGAGTACGCCGAGACGTGGTCGGGACCGGCCTCGATCGCCGCGGCCAGCGAGGCCCGCCAGTCGTCGTCGCTCTCCCCCGGCGTGCTGTAGATCAGGTCCAGGTTGACGTGCTCGAACCCCTCCGCTCTGGCCTCCTGCACCGCGCGGGCGGCGCGGCCGGGCGTGTGGCTGCGGTCCAACACCGCCAGCACGTGCTCGCGGGCGCTCTGCATGCCGAAGCTCATCCGGGTGAACCCGCCGCCGCGCAGCTCCGCCAGGTAGGCCGGGTCGACCGACTCGGGGTTGGCCTCGGTGGTCACCTCGGCGCCCGGGGCCAGGCCGAACTCCTCGCCGATCGCGCCGAGGATCCGCACCAGGTCGCGGGCGGGCAGCAGGGTGGGGGTCCCCCCGCCGAAGAACACGGTCTCGACCCGCGGCGCGGCCTCGCCGAGGAGGGCGCGGGCCCGCCGTACCTCCGCGATCGCGGTGTCGGCGTAGTCGGCGTGCGAGGCGCCGGGGCCGAGCTCGCTCGCGGTGTAGGTGTTGAAGTCGCAGTAGCCGCAGCGCGTCACGCAGAAGGGCACGTGCACGTAGAAGCCGAAGGGGCGCGTGCCCAGGCCGTCGAGCGCGCTCGCGGGCAGCTCTCCGGAGGGCGGTACGGGCTCGCCGTCGGGCAGGGTGGATGGCACCCCTCAAGTCTGCCGCCCTCCGGGCGGTGCCCGGGACGGCCGGCGGCGGAGCGCAGTGCGCCATGCAGCACACCTCCGCGGGGCCGTTGACGCGCGGACCGGCCGGACCTACGATCCGGGAAAACTTAAAGGAAAGTTTCCTATAAGTTATCCCCCCGACCATTCTGTGGAGAATCCGTGAAGAGACTCCTCCGGCCGATGGCCGCGGCGGCGCTCGCCGCCGGCCTCGCCGCCGCGGCCGTCCCCGCCGCCGCCCACGCCGAGACCCGGACCGGCCACGGCGACCGCTTCAAGCGGGTCGGCTACTTCATCCAGTGGGGCGTCTACGGCCGCCAGTTCTACGTCAAGGACCTCGACACCAGCGGCGCCGCCGCCAAGCTGACCCATCTCAACTACGCCTTCGGCAACGTCAGCCAGGACGGCCACTGCGTGTCCGCCGACCCGTGGGCCGACTGGCAGATGGGACTGGACTCCGACAAGAGCGTGGACGGCGTCGCCGACACCGCCGACCAGCCTCTCAAGGGCAACCTGAACCAGATCAAGGAGCTCAAGGCCAAGCATCCCGGTCTCAAGGCGCTGATCTCGCTCGGCGGCTGGAGCGGCTCGAAGTACTTCTCCGACGCGGTCCTCACCGCCGAGGGCCGCAGCAAGCTGGCCGCCTCCTGCATCGACCTCTGGCTCAGGGGCAACCTGCCCGATCTGCCCGCCGGGACCGGCGCCGGCGTCTTCGACGGCATCGACCTCGACTGGGAGTGGCCCGGGTCCTCCGGCGCCGATGGCAATGTGATCCGGCCCGAGGACAAGCGGAACTTCACGCTGTTCGTCGCCGAACTCCGCCGCCAGATGGACGAGTTCGACCGCAAGAGCGAGATCACCGCCTACCTTCCCGCCTCCGCGGCGAAGATCGACGCGGGCTTCGAGGTCCGCGAGGTCTTCCGGAACCTGACCTTCGGCAACATCCAGGGTTACGACCTGCAGGGCTCGTGGGAGCAGGTCACCGGCCACAACGGCAACCTGTTCACCGACAGGCGCGATCCCCACCAGTTCACCTACAGCGTGGACCAGACCGTCCGCGACTACCTGTCGCGCGGCGCCCCGGCCAGGAAGATCGTGGTCGGCATCCCGGCCTACGGCCAGGGCTGGACGGGCGTCAAGGGCGGCAGGAACGGCCTGTACGGCACCAGCACCGGTCCCGCCCAGGGCAAGTGGGCCGCCGGCACCGAGGACTACAAGGAGCTGGTGAACAAGCCCGGCAAGCGCTACCGGGACCTGCGCACCGGAACCATGTGGCTCTACGACGGCAACGAGTTCTGGTCCTACGACGACCCGGCGACGGTGACCCAGAAGGCCCTCTACATCCGGCTCAAGGGCCTCGGCGGCTCGATGATGTGGTCCCTCGACCAGGACGACGACAAGGGCTCGCTGACCTCGGCGCTCCACCGGATCCTGCGCTGACGCCCCGCGGGGTCCCGCGCCGCCCCCGCGGGACCCCGTACCGGGACCGCCGCGGACGGGCCCGGATCCGGGCCCGGGAGCATCCCGAGTCCACGGACGGACCCCTGCCCGGGAGCGCCCTGAACCGGCGGGCGCCCCGGATCCGCGGCGTAGAGGGCGTAGAGGGCGTAGCGCCCGAGGGGCGGGCGCCGGTCGGCGCCCGCCCCTCGGCCTCGCCCTGCGGGACTACTTCTTGGCCTTGTCCACGGAGGACTCGGTGGACAGCGCGGCGACGAAGGCCTCCTGGGGGACCTCCACCCGGCCGACCATCTTCATCCGCTTCTTGCCTTCCTTCTGCTTCTCCAGCAGCTTGCGCTTACGGGAGATGTCACCGCCGTAGCACTTGGCGAGGACGTCCTTGCGGATGGCGCGGATGTTCTCGCGGGCGATGACCCGGGCGCCGATGGCCGCCTGGATCGGCACCTCGAACTGCTGCCGCGGGATGAGCTCGCGGAGCTTCTTGGCCATCTCGACGCCGTAGCCGTACGCCTTGTCCTTGTGCACGATGGCGCTGAAGGCGTCGACGGCCTCGCCCTGGAGCAGGATGTCGACCTTGACCAGGTCGGCCTCCTGCTCGCCGTGCGGCTCGTAGTCGAGCGAGGCGTAGCCGCGCGTGCGGGACTTGAGCTGGTCGAAGAAGTCGAAGATGATCTCGCCGAGCGGCATGGTGTAGCGGATCTCGACCCGGTCCTCGGACAGGTAGTCCATGCCCTGCAGCGCGCCGCGGCGGTTCTGGCAGAGCTCCATGATGGCGCCGATGAACTCCGACGGGACCAGCACGGTCGCCTTCGTCACCGGCTCGAAGACCTTGTCCACCTTGCCCGTGGGGAACTCCGACGGGTTGGTGACGACGACCTCCTTGCCGTCCTCCATGATCACCCGGTAGACCACGTTGGGCGCGGTGGAGATGAGCGAGAGGTTGAACTCCCGCTCCAGGCGCTCGCGGACGATCTCCATGTGGAGCAGGCCGAGGAAGCCGCAGCGGAAGCCGAAGCCCAGCGCCGCGGAGGTCTCCGGCTCGTAGACCAGGGCGGCGTCGTTGAGCTGGAGCTTGTCCAGGGCCTCGCGCAGCTCCGGGTAGTCGTCGCCGTCGATCGGGTACAGCCCGGAGAAGACCATCGGCTTGGGGTGCTCGTAGCCGCCGAGCGGCTCGGTCGCGCTCTTGGCCACGGAGGTCACCGTGTCGCCGACGCGCGACTGGCGCACGTCTTTCACACCGGTGATCAGATAACCCACCTCGCCGACGCCGAGCCCCTTGTCCGCGACCTTCGGCTCCGGGGAGATGACGCCGATCTCCAGCGTCTCGTGGGCTGCGCCGGTGGACATCATCAGGATGCGCTCGCGCTTGCCCAGGTGCCCGTCCATGACCCGGACGTAGGTGACCACGCCGCGGTAGGTGTCGTAGACCGAGTCGAAGATCAGCGCGCGGGCCGGCGAGTCGGCCTCGCCGACCGGGGCGGGGATGTTCGCGACCACGTGGTCGAGGAGCTCGCGCACGCCGACGCCGGTCTTGCCGGAGACCTTCAGCACGTCCTCCGGCTCGCAGCCGATGAGGTGGGCGAGCTCGGCGGCGTACTTCTCCGGCTGGGCCGCCGGCAGGTCGATCTTGTTGAGCACCGGGATGATCGTCAGGTCGGCGTTCATCGCCAGGTAGAGGTTGGCCAGCGTCTGGGCCTCGATCCCCTGCGCGGCGTCGACCAGCAGGATCGCGCCCTCGCACGCCTGCAGCGACCGGGAGACCTCGTAGGTGAAGTCGACGTGCCCCGGGGTGTCGATCATGTTGAGGACGTAGTCGGTCTCGCCGACCTTCCACGGCAGCCGGACCGCCTGCGACTTGATCGTGATGCCGCGCTCGCGCTCGATGTCCATCCGGTCGAGGTACTGGGCCCGCATGGAACGGTCGTCGACCACGCCGGTGATCTGCAGCATGCGGTCGGCAAGCGTCGACTTGCCGTGGTCGATGTGCGCGATGATGCAGAAGTTGCGGATCACCGCGGGATCGGTCTGGCCAGGCTGGTTACGCACCGGTGTCCGTTTCGATGGATTGATGATGATCTGGGGCTGGCAAATCCAGCCATCTTCCCAGCAAGTCTAGCGAGAGGGCCGGTGACTTCGTCCCGACGGGGAGAACCGCGGGACCGCAGGGCCGCGCCGCCTCCGCACCCCGCCTCCGCCTCCGGTTCCGCCTCCGCCCCCGGTTCCGCCTCCGCCCCCGGTTCCGCCTCCGGTTCCGCCTCCAGATCCACGCTCTCACCCGCTCGCGACTCCGCGCCCCGCCCCCGCCCCCGCTCACCTGGGTCGGCCCACACGCGCCGGCCCGCCCTGGACCTCCTGGACATCGGTGATGTCCAGGACATCCGTGATGTCCGGGGCGCCGGGGACGTCCGGTGCGCCCGTTGACGGGGGAGGGCGGGGCACGATCACATGTCCGGATGATGAAGCGGATCACGGTACGGCGCTGCCTGCGCGTGCTCGCGGGCGTGGCGGCCCTCCTCGTCGCGCTCCCGGCGATGGTCGCGGCCTTCTTCTGGTTCCAGTTCGCCGGCGCCCCCGAGTCCTGGGCGAGGAGCTCCGGCCACGACGCCCTCTGGCTCGGGCACGCCTGGGTGGACGGGCGCCGGACCGAGGCCGACGTGAGGGCGCTGGCCGTACGGCTGCGCGAGACCGGGATCAGGGACGTCTACGTCCACTCGGGGCCGTTCGAGTTCGACGGGACGCTCCGGGCGGACAGGTATGCGAACGCGGAGGACTTCCTGAGGTGGTGGCGGGCCGAACTGCCCGGGGTCCGCGTCTCCCCCTGGCTCGGCCAGAAGGTCGACCACGGCCTCGACCTCGCCGACCCGGCCGCCCGGCAGCGCGTGCTCGACGGCGTGCGGGACGTCATGGCCCTCGGTTTCGACGGCGTGCACTACAACTTCGAGCCGGTCACCAGCGGCGATCCCGGCTTCCTCGACCTGCTGGAGCGGACCCGCCCGCTCGTCGCCGGCGGCCCGCTCTCGACCTCGACCCCGCAGCTCGAGCCGGTGCCCGGCCTGCTCCCGCTCGCCCGGGCGGCCATCGGGCACGACAAGTACTGGTCGCAGGAGTACTTCCGCGAGGTCGTGGCCCGCACCGACCAGGTGGCGATCATGACCTACGACTCGGGGATGCCGCTCGGCTCGCTCTACGGCGGCCATGTCGTACAGCAGGGCGAGCTGGCCCTGCGCCTCGTACCGGAGGGCAAGACCCTGCTGCTGGGCGCCCCCGCCTACCACGACCACAACGTCCCCTGGGGCGACTCCGCCGAGAGCGTCGCCACGGCGGCCGAGGGCGCCCGGCTGGCGCTGAGCCGGCACGGGAGGCCGCGTGAGCGGTTCGGGCTGGCCCTGTACGTCGACTTCGCGGCCATCGAGGAGGACTGGACCGAGTACACCGGATTCTGGCACCGGCCCTGAGGTCAACCCGGTACAATATTCGAGCATTCCTCTGCCCAGCGCGTCGATTTGAGCGACCGCCTGGGCAGTTGGTAGCCTGTCCAACTGCGTGTGGCGCGCCCTCTCTGCCCGCGCGCCCCATCCGACGACATCATCACCGAGGCTTCTTCGTGGCGAACATCAAGTCCCAGATCAAGCGCAACCGGCAGAACGAGAAGGCCCGGCTGCGCAACAAGGCTGTCAAGTCGTCCCTGAAGACGGCGATCCGCAAGTTCCGCGAGGCCGCCGAGCAGGGCAACGTCGACGAGGCCGTCGCGCTCCAGCGCGCCGCCGCCCGTCAGCTGGACAAGGCCGCCAGCAAGGGCGTCATCCACAAGAACCAGGCCGCCAACCGCAAGTCGGCGATCGCCCAGCGCGTCGCCGCCCTGACGGCCGCCAAGTAACCCCGGTTCTTCACCGAAGCGCCGCGTCCCCGCAGGGGGCGCGGCGCTTCGGCGTTCCCGCATCTCACGGCGGCGCTCCCGGATCACTCCAGAGCGGCGAGCAGGTCCCGGAGCAGGCCGGTCAGGCGCTCGCGGTCCCCGTCCGGCAGGGCGGCCAGCGCCTCGTGCTGCGGGCCCAGCCCGGCGGCCACCGCCTCGTCGATGACCTGGAGCCCCCGGGCGGTGAGGGCGACCCGCAGCGCCCGGCGGTCATCCGGGTCGGGGGTGCGGGTGACCAGGCCCGCACGCTCCAGCCGGTCCAGCCGGCCTGTCATCCCGCCCGAGGTCAACATGAGCGTGGCGGTCATGGCCTTGGGAGACAGCGTGTACGGCTCGCCCGCACGGCGGAGCGAGGCCAGCACGTCGAACTCGCCCCGGCCGATGCCGTAGCGCCCGTAGACCGCCTCCATGCGGTCGCCCATGAGCCGGGCGATCCGGTAGATCCGCCCGAAGACGCCCATCGGTGTCGCGTCCAGGTCGGGCCGCTCCCGCCGCCACTGCTCCACGATCCGGTCGACCGGGTCCTCTGTCATGCCGCCATCTTAGCTTGACGGTAAATAACTTAGTGCTAAGTTAATTAGTGCTAAGCCGAATGGAGGCCCGCATGTCCGCTCCGCGTCCGTCCCTGGTCGCCGCCACCGCCTTCGCCCCCGTCGTCTGGGGCAGCACCTACCTGGTGACCACCGAGTTCCTGCCGCCCGACCGCCCGCTGCTCACCGCGCTGCTCCGTGCCCTCCCCGCTGGGCTGCTGCTGGTCGCCGCGACCCGCACGATCCCCCGGGGCGGCTGGTGGTGGCGGGCCGCGGTCCTGGGCACCCTGAACATCGGGATGTTCTTCCCGCTGCTCTTCCTGGCCGCCTACCGGCTGCCCGGCGGCGTCGCCGCCGTGCTGGGCTCCGTCCAGCCGCTCATCGTCGCCGGCCTCACCCGCGCCGTGCTCCACGAGACGGTCCCGCTCCACCGGGTCCTCGCAGGCGTCGCCGCCACCACGGGAGTGGCGCTCGTCGTGCTGAGGTCCGGCGCCGCCCTCGACCCGCTCGGAATCACCGCAGGTCTGGTGGGCGCCGCCGGGATGGCCGCCGGGCTCGTCCTCACCCGGGCCTGGGGCAAGCCCGCGGGGGTCGGCGATCTGGCCCTCACCGGCTGGCAGCTCACCGCGGGCGGCCTGGTGATCGCCCCGCTCGCGTTCGCCGTGGAAGGCCCCTTCCCCGCCGTCGGAGCGGTGGCCGCGGGCGGCTACCTGTGGCTGGGACTCGTCGGCACGGCCGCCGCCTACACGCTCTGGTTCCGGGGGGTCGGGCGGCTGCCCGCGCTCCAGGTCTCCCTGCTCGGCGCCCTGAGCCCGCTCACCGCGGCCCTGCTCGGCTGGGCCGTCCTGGGGCAGACGCTCAGCCCGCTCCAGCTGGGCGGCTTCGCGGTGGCCCTCGCCGCCACCGTCCTGGGCCAGCTCCCGCCGCCCCGGCGACTCCGTCCGGAGACGGCCCGTCCGGAAACGGCAGGACCCGCCGGACCGAGTGTGAGCACTCCGGAACCAGCCGGCCGGGACGCGGACAATCGGGACGCGACCGGCAGGAACACGACCAGCAGGGACGCGACCGGGCGGGACGCCGGGCGCGCCCACCGGCCCGCCCGGAGCCTCCGGGTCCGGTCCGCCCACCGGGTCGGCTCGCTCAAGCCGTGAAGGTCCCCGGGTCCGCCGGCAGACGGAGGCCGGTCCCGGACCCGGCCTCCGGGCGGGGAGCGGCGCCCCTCCTAACGGCCGGTACGGCTGGCCACGATGGTCTGGATGGCCCGCTCCAGCGCGTAGGCGGGGTCCGCTCCGCCTCCCTTGACCTGCTCGTCCGCTGCGGCGACGGCCTGCAGCGCCCGTGCGATGCCGTCCGGGCCCCACCCTCCCAGCTGCTCCTGGACCCGGCCGACCTGCCAGGGGGGCATGCCGAGATGGGCGGCGAGCTGCCCTCCCCGGAGGTTGCGCGGGGCCCCGCTCACCTTGGCCAGCATGCGCAGTCCCCGGCCGAGCGCGCTCACCAGCAGCACGGGGGCCGTCCCGGTGGCCAGGGCCCAGCGCACCTGCTCGAGCGCGTCCCCCAGACGGCCCGCGATCGCCGAGTCCGCCACGGTGAACCCGCTGACCTCGGCCCGGCCCCGGTGGTACCGGGCCACGGCGGCCTCGTCGATGACCTTGCCCGGGGTGTCGGAGGCGAGCTGGCTGCACGCGGCGGCCAGCTCGCGCAGGTCGTTGCCGACCGCCTCGAGCAGGGCACCGGCCGCCTCACCGCTGACGGTCCGCCCCGCGCGCTTCAGCTCGGCCCTGACGAAGGCGAGCCGTTCGGCGGGCTTGGTCAGCTTGCTGACGGTGACCACCCGGGCCCCGGCCTTCTTCACCCCGTCGACCAGGGCCTTGCCCTTGACGCCTCCCGGATGGACGAGGACCAGCACGGCCTCCTCGGACGGATCGGCCGTGTAGGAGACGACCTCGGCGACGGCGTCCTTCGTCAGGTCCTGTGCCGAGCGGATGACCACCACCGACCGGTCACCGAACAGTGAGGGCGCGGTCAACCGGGTCAACTCGCCCGGCTCCACCTTCCCGCCGACCAGGTCGACGACCTCGGCGGCCGGATCCGCCGCCCGGACCGCCGCGACCACCTCGCCCACCGCGCGATCGGCCAGGAGCTCCTCGTCGCCGGTCACCAGGGTCACGAGTGCAGGATCGCTTGCCGCCATGCCGAGCAGCATGCCACGTGACGGCGACCGAATCGCAATCAGCAAGCCATTCGCAATCGCACTGCAGGCGTTCCGGGGCAGTATCAGGAAGGACAGAGGAGGTGAGAAGCATGATGACGTCCACCATTCGCCGTCACACCTGCCCGCGCTGCGGCACGGTCCTTGACGAGGGCCCCATCATGTATCGCTGCGCGCGGTGCAAGCGCTCGGTCTATGCCGCCGACGTGAACACGGAGTTCCGCCGTCCGGTCAAGACGTCGGCCTGAGGCCTCCGTCTCGGGGCCCTCCCCCCAGGCCCCGCCCCGGCCCACCCGCCCTTCCGGATCCCCACCACCGAGCCCCAGGTCCTCCCGGGGCCTCCGGATCCCCTCGCCGTCGAGCCCCGGGTCCTCCCGGACCTTTCATCGCCCTCCCAGCCGGGCCTCCGCCTTCAACGGCCTTCCAGCTAGGCCCTTCCCCGCCCCCGACGCCCCTCTCGGCCGCAGGTGCCCTTTCTGATCGTTTCCCAGCGCCTTCGCGAGCCCGAGCGTCAGCGGCCCCGCGAGACGACCGCCAGGCCGCCTTCTCGGGCCACCACCGCCAGGTCACCCGAGAGGTCCGTGCGGTGGATCCGCATACCGAGCCGGTTCAGCCGGGCGAGGGTCGCGACGGCGGGATGGCCGTAGCCGTTGTCCGCGCCGACGCTGATCAGCGCCGCCCGTGCCCCGACCGCCGCGAGGAACCCGGGATGCTGCCTGCGCGCACCGTGATGGGCGACCTTGAGGACGTCCGCGGGCGGGAAGCCCCGGCGGAGCAGCTCCTCCTGCGCCTCGGTCTCCATGTCGCCGCTGAGCAGCGCCGTCCCGGCCGCCCAGCGCACGTGCACCACGACACTGGCGTTGTTGATCTCCGCTCCCTCTCCTCCCCCGCCGACGGGCGCCGCCTCGTCCGGCGGGCCGAGGACCGTGAGCAGGGATGGCCCGAATCGCCAGGCCGTGCCCGGCCGGGCCGTCCACCGGGCGACCCCGCGGCGGGCGAGGTCGCTCCGGAGCCGGGCGGTCTCCTTCCCCTCCGCCCCCGGGCCGAGCAGCACGGCGCCCACCCGCCGTCCGCGGAAGACGCCGTCCAGTCCTCCGACGTGGTCGAAGTGCGGATGGGTCAGGACGACCAGCGGCACCTCCTCTATCTCCATGGCCCGCAGGCAGCGGTCCACCGGCACCGGGTCGGGGCCCGCGTCGACGACCACCGCCCGGCCCCGCCCCGCCGTGACCAGCAGCGCGTCTCCCTGACCGACGTCGCACGCCACCAGCAGCCAGTGCTCCGGCGGCCAGCGGGCGACGGCCGGAACCACGAGCACGGCCGCCGTGAGCGCCCCCGCCGCCACGGCACCGATGATCCACCTCGTCCTCCGGTGCCGCAGCGCCAGGACGGCCACCGGCGTGACGACGGCCAGGAGGACCAGGCCGGGCAGGCCCGCCGGCCAGGGGACCACCGCCAGGGGAAGACCGGCGGCGTGCTCCGCCACCTCGATGATCCACCCGGTCGCCAGGCCCGCGGGGCGCACCAGCGACCGGGCGACCGGCATCAGCACGGGCGCGACCAGCGCGGCGGCGAAACCGAGCAGGGTCGCGGGGGCGACGGCCGGACCCGCCAGGAGGTTCGCCGGGACGGAGACCGGCGAGAGCTGGCCCGACATGAGCACCAGGACCGGGGTGACCGCGGCCTGCGCCGCCGCGGGCACGGCGATCGCCTCCGCGAGCCAGCGCGGGAGCCGCCGGGGCGGACGCCCGCCGGAGGCCCCGGCAGAGGATCCGCAGGGGAGTCCGGTGTGGAGCCGGCGGTCCGAGCGCCCGGTGGGGGGACCGGTGGGCCGGTGCCCGGCCATGCGGTCGCGCCAGCGCGGGGCGAGCACCAGGATGCCCCCCGTGGCGCACACCGACAGGGCGAAGCCGTACGAGCGGGCGAGAGCGGGGTCGAACAGGATCAGCCCGAGGACGGTCACCGACAGGGCCGCGACACCGTCGCGGGAACGGCCCGTGCCGAGCGCCAGAGCGGCGACGGTCCCCATGAGGAGCGCGCGGAGCACGCTGGGCGACGGCCGTGCGATGACCGCGAAGGCGAGCATCGCGCAGACCGCCAGCGCCGCCCGACCGGCGAGCGGCAGCCCGGCCAGCCGTGCCAGTGCCACGGCCGCCCCTGCCACGACCGCGAGATTGGCACCGCTGACCGCGGTGAGATGGCTGAGCCCCGCCTCCCTGAAGTCGGCCTCGACCTGCTCGTCCATGCGGGACACGTCGCCGGCGACCAGGCCGGGCAGCAGGCCGCGCTGCGCCTCCGGCAGCACGTCGGCGGCCCGCCGGAGGCCCGCCCTGAAGACGCCCGCCACGCTCTGCACCCGTGACGGCCCGTCCAGGACCCGGGGCGGCTCCCGGACGAGGACCACCGCCGCGAGCAGCTCTCCCGGCTCCGCGGAACGGAACCGGCCCCGGACCTCGACCCGCTGGCTGGGCAGCAGGGAGGCCCATTCCTGTCCTGAGGCGAGCAGCACCACCGGGACCCGGACCCGCGTCCTGCCCGCCCTCGTCGTGACCGCCTCGGCCCTGGCCGGCACGGCGAAGCTCTCTTCCAGGAACGCCGGCGTCCGCTGCCGCAGCCTGCGGGGGTCGTCCGTCAGCACGGCCTCCACCGTCGCCGAGGCCCCTTCCCGCACCAGCCCGGCCACCGGCCCCGTGCCTGTCGCGTGGACCCGGAAGGCCACCGTCGCGGCCGTCGCCGCCACGCAGGCGAGCACCGCGACGGCCACGTTTCCCCAGGCCGGAGAAGTGGCCGCCGGTCCCCGGCGCGGTCCCGGATGCGGTCCCGGGCGCACCCTGGAGCGGCGGGCCCGCGACACGGCGGGGACCACGCCGGCGACCGCGGCGGCCGCCACCGCGGCACCGGCCCAGGGTGGGCAGCCCAGCAGGACGAGGGCTGCCGCCCAGGAGGCGAGGGCGGGCAGGACCAGCCGGAGGGAGTACGGAGAACCCGTCCGGGCCCCGGACACCCGTCCACCGGTCCCCCGCCGCCGGTCGAGGACCGGATGCGGGGAACAGGCCGGACCCGCGGACCCGCCGCCGTGGGGCGTCCCGGCGGAGGCGGAGGCAGGGGACGCGGTGCCGACGACGGCATGGGCGGCGCACACGCCGCGGACTGCGAGAGCGCGGACGGCCGCCGCGGAGCGCGCGAGAGGTCCCGGAAGGAACCTGCGGGGGCCAGGACGGTGGTCCGTCGTCATACGCGCACCCTGTCCTTCATCTCGGCGTACTTCTTCTCGCCGATGCCGCTCACCTCGCGGAGCTGTTCGACGCTCCGGAAGCCCCCGTGCCCGTCGCGGTATTCGGTGATCCGGCGGGCGAGCACCTCCCCGACCCCCGGAAGCTCCTCCAGCTGCTCCGCGGTGGCGGCGTTGAGGTCGATGAGCGTCGCGGTGGGATCGGCGGGACCGGCCGGCGCCGGAAGCACGGCGGTGGCGGCGGGTCCTCCGCGTGGACCGCCGATGACGATCTGCTCCCCGTCGACGAGCCTGCGGGCGAGGTTGAGCGGATCGGAGGAGGCCCCCTTGCGCACTCCTCCGGCGGCGCTGACCGCGTCGGTGACCCGGGAGCCGCCGGGAAGCGTGAAGACACCCGGCCTGCGGACCTTCCCTGTGACGTGGACGGTGACCCCGGTGCCCGCCGAGGAATGCGGGCGGGGCGGGGCCGTCTCCGTGGCGGGAGGGCCGGAGACCGGCGCGGGCGGCGCGAGGAGCTCGGGCTCCGGCTGGGACCTCCAGGCGTAGACCCCTCCGGCGATGACCGCGGCCAGAGCGACCAGGATCAGTGCGCGCACCCCGGGGCGGCCGGGGTCGAGAGCCGGGCCGTGGGCGGCGACGGCCGCGCGGAGGGCGGCGAATGAGGACGGTACCTGCGCGGGAGCCGTGCGCCCGGTGCGCCCCACTTCCGTGAGACCCGTCCCGGTGAAACCCGCGGGGCCTGCGGGAGCCGTACACCCCGTGAGACCGGAGGGGGCGGAGGGGCCGGAGGGGCCGTTGTGTTTGGCGGGGTCCATGGGGCTCGTGGGGCCGGTGTGTCCGCTGGAGCCCGCGGAGACCGCGGCGGCCTCCGGGGAAAGCTCGTCGCGCGCCCCCGGACCCGCCTGCGCGGAGGAGGGCCCGGGCGCCGTCAGCGTCCGCAGCCGCGACTCCGCCCGGAAGCGCTCGGTGACCTCATCTGCACGCACGTCCGGAACGCTAGGGCGGCGCCACCGCCCGCCCGCCGGTCGGACCGCGTTCTGTGGACGGCCACCGGGACGGCCCGCGCCCTGTGGAGAAGTCCTCGCGCCGCACCCACGCCCGAACCCACGCCCGAACCCGCGTCCGCGACCACGCCCGCACCCACGCCCTGCCGCTGCCCCGTCCGGAAGAACGCGCGGATCAGGCCGGGACGGGGGAGACCGTCACCCCGAGCATGCCCGGCCCCGAATGGGCGCCGATGACCGCGCCCACCTCGACCGCCATCACCCGGACGGCCTCGGGAAGGCGCCGGGCCAGGCGCTCCGCCAGTGCCTCGGCACGGGAAGGAGAGGAGATGTGCTGGACGGCCACCTCGACCGGGCCGGTGCCCGCGGCCTGGACCGCGAGGTCCTCGAGGCGGGCGATGGCCCGGGTGGAGGTGCGCACCTTCTCCAGCGGCGCGATCACACCGCCGTCGATGTGCAGCAGCGGCTTGATCGCCAGGGCGGATCCGAGCCAGCTCGCCGCCGTGCCGATCCGGCCTCCCCTGCGCAGGTACTCCAGGGTGTCGAGGTAGAAGAAGGTGCGGGTTGCCGTCATGCGGCGCCGGGCGGCTCCGGCCACGGCGGCGCGGTCTCCCCCGTGCGCCGCCGCCTCGGCGGCGGCGAGGACCGGGAAGGCGAGCCCCATGGCGACGGACCCGCTGTCGATGACCTCCACCGGGATCGGCGCGTCGTCGGCGCCCGCCCTGGCGGCCTCGACGGTGCCCGACATCTCCCCGGACAGGTGCACGGAGACCACGGCCCGCGCGCCGGCGGCCGCCGCGGCGGCGTAGGCGTCGGTGAAGCGCCGGGGCGCGGGCCGCGAGGTCGTGATCGGGGACCGCTCCCGGAAGGCCCGGTGCAGCTCCGCCCGGTCGGCCTGCGCCATCTCGTCGTAGGCCCGGCCTCCGATGACCACCTGGAGCGGCACCACGGTGATCCCCAGCCTCGTGGCCTCCTGGAGCGGAAGGTACGCGGTGGAGTCGGTGACGACGGCGACCGGTGACGACATGTCCAGAAGGTTATCCTCCGTCAAGATCACGTATTCGGGAGCGGAGCCGGGCCCCGGAGTGCTACTGGACGGGGGTGCCGCCGCGCCAGACACGGCGCGGCTTGAGGCCGAACGCCCAGGCGAAGGCCCCCTCGTGGTCGGCGTCCCACTGCACGATGTCGGCCAGGCGGCCCGGGGCCAGGACGCCCCGGTCGGGAGCCCCGAGGGCGGTGGCCCCGCCCAGGGTGGCCGCGCGCAGGGCGTCGCCGACGCTCATGCCGAAGGCCGCCACGGCGAGGCTGACCACCAGGGACATCGAGGTGATGCCGCAGTGGCCGGGGTTGTGGTCGCTGCCGAGGGCCACGGTGACCCCCTGGGCCAGCATGCGCCGGACGGGCGGCGGGCTGCCGCTCTGGAGCGCGGTGCCGGGACAGAGCACGGCGGGGACGCCGTAGCGGGCGAGGATCGCGATGTCCTCGTCGGAGGTGTGGTGGAGCAGGTCGGCGGAGGCGCACCCGAGCTCGGCGGCGAGCTGCACGGCGCCGCGGCGGCTGTAGGCGCCGGCGTGGACGCGGGGCAGCAGGCCGACGCTGCGGCCGGAGGCCAGCACCCAGCGGGCCTCCTCGGTGGTGAAGTGACCCTCGTCGCAGTAGACGTCCACGCTGTCGGCGCCCGCCGCGGCGGCGTCGGCGCACCAGGCGCCCACGGCCTCGACGTAGTCGCGCTGCCGGCCGAAGTACTCCGGCGGGACGACGTGCGCGGCGAGGAAGGTGACGTGCACGCGCGGCATCATCGGTTCCTTCTCGAGCTCGCGCAGGAGCCGCACGTCGGCCAGCTCGCCGTCCCGGGTGAGGTGGTAGCCGGTCTTGGCCTCGACCGTGGTGGTGCCGCCGAGCAGCCAGGAGCGCAGCCGCTCGCGCACGCCGTTGCAGAGGGTCCACGGGTCGGTCCCGCGGGTCACCGTGACGGTGGAGCCGATGCCCCCGCCGGCGGCGGTGATCGCGGACGGGGTGGAGCCGCCGGAGCGCATGGCCAGCTCGGCGTACCGGTTGCCGGCGTAGACGGGGTGGGTGTGGGCGTCGATCAGGCCGGGCGTGACGAGCGCACCGCCGAGGTTCTCGACGTGGTCGACGTCGACGATGTCGTCCACCACGCCGGGCACGCTCTGTGGCAGGTCGGCGGCGCGGCCGACCCAGGCGATGCGATCGTTGTGCACGAGGATCGCGGCGTTGCTGCAGACGTCGTTGCCGGTCCAGAGCCGGCCGATGTTGGTCAGGAGGCGGACCGTCATCGCATCACCGCCTTGTGCGCAGGGAAGTGCACCGGAGCGAGGGGCGTCACCGCAGACGGTGCGGGAACCGGCCCGGTGCCGGGCGTCGCGCCCGCCGGGTCCGCTCCGGGTCCGGACGACATTCGGGGGTCTCCTGCTCTCATCCGCTCTCGGGTGCGGCGACAGTGCCACCGGATTCATGATCCGGCGGTTCGGTTCAGTTACGTTATTTCACAGTTTGGCCTGATGTACAGGCTAATTGAGAAGAACACCGATTCGCCGAAATCACCACCGGCTCACCGGCCCCGCGACCACAACGGACATTGATGACGTTTCCGCAGCTCAGATCACGTCTTCCCCACCTGCAACACCGGGCGACAAACAGACCTGCGCCCTAACATCTCGTCAGGTTTGCCCCATGGTAGCAACCTGGGCCTTGACCGGCTACTGTCTCTATTATGACCATTTGACCGATTTTTGGAGGGGATAGTTCTTCCCAGGAAGAGGCCTTCTCGCAAGCCCGCGCATTGAGCGGAGGCGCTCCACACTTCTAGTGTTGGAAACGAAAGACCGCCGTGCCGATGCGCGCCCGGAGGGCGGCACCGGCACGGCGGCCGGCGGGAGTACGGCGGGCCGGATCAGACGGTCTCGACCGGCTTGGCCGTCCTCTCCAGCTCCGCGTAGAGGGAAGGCCTGACCCTGGCGTGCAGGACCGTGCCCTCCTCGGTGTGCTCGAGGTCGATGACCTCGCCCTCCTGGTGCGCCCGGGAGACCAGGTCGCCCCGCTGGTACGGCACGAGCATGCGGATCTCCCGGTCGAAGCGCGGCAGTTCGCGCTCGATCACGGCCCGCAGCTCGTCGATCCCGGCGCCGGTGCGGGCCGAGACGACGACGGTGTGCTTCTCCTGGGCCGCCAGCTGGGCCAGCGCCACCGGGTCGGCGGCGTCGGACTTGTTGACGACCACGATCTCCGGGATGCCGCGGGCGTCCTCGATCTCGGCGATCACCTCCCGCACGGCGGCGATCTGCGCCTGCGGGTCGGGGTGCGAGCCGTCGACCACGTGCAGGATCAGGTCGGCGTCGCCGACCTCCTCCAGCGTGGAGCGGAACGCCTCCACCAGCTGGTGCGGCAGGTGCCGGACGAATCCGACGGTGTCGGCGAGCGTGAACAGCCGCCCGTCCGGGGTGTAGGCCTTGCGGACCGTCGGGTCCAGGGTGGCGAAGAGCGCGTCCTCCACGAGCACGCCCGCACCGGTCAGCCGGTTCAGCAGCGAGGACTTGCCCGCGTTGGTGTAGCCGGCGATGGCCACGGCGGGGACCTCGCGCTGCTGGCGCCGGGCGCGCTTGGTCTCGCGCGCGGTGGTCATCCCCGCGATCTGGCGGCGCAGCTTGGCCATCCGCTCGCGGATGCGGCGGCGGTCCAGCTCGATCTTGGTCTCACCGGGACCGCGCCCGCCGATGCCGACGCCGCCCGCGGCCCGGCCGCCGACCTGGCGGGACAGGTTGCCACCCCAGCCGCGCAGCCTCGGCAGCAGGTAGTTGAGCTGGGCGAGCTCGACCTGGGCCTTGCCCTCCCTGCTCTTGGCGTGCTGGGCGAAGATGTCGAGGATCAGCATGGTCCGGTCGATGACCTTGACCTTGACGACCTCCTCCAGCTGGCGCAGCTGGCCGGGGCTCAGCTCACCGTCGCAGATCACGGTGTCGGCGCCGGTGGCCGCGACGATGTCGGCCAGCTCCTGGGCCTTGCCCGAGCCGATGTAGGTCGCCGTGTCGGGCTTCTGCCGGCGCTGGATCAGTCCTTCCAGCACCTGCGAGCCCGCCGTCTCGGCCAGGAGCTTGAGCTCCAGGAGGGAGTTCTCGGCGTCGACCGCCGTGCCCGAGGTCCAGACGCCCACCAGGACGACCCTCTCGAGTCGCAGCTGGCGGTATTCGACCTCGGTGACGTCCTCGAGCTCGGTGGAGAGGCCCGCCACCCGGCGCAGGGCCTGGCGCTCGGCCAGCTCCATCTCGCCGATCTCGGGCAGATCGTCGAACTGGTCAAAGTCCAGCGACTCACGAGTGTCTATGTCGTTGCTCCGTTCGGATGCCTGGGTTCTCACGTGCCACGTGCGTGCCACGTGTCGTGACATCTATGACAACGCCTGAACGCCTCAGATGTTTCCCCGTGATGGTGCCACGCGAACACCGCGGGTCTCACCCGGTTATCCGTCCGCCGTCAGCGAATCGGCGGCCGCGGGACCCGCCCGG
>NZ_JBHSBM010000017.1:205558-208160 GCF_042650625.1 Planomonospora corallina | reverse complement strand
GGAGCGCCCGTCCCGTACCCGGTCCGGGCAGCCCGGCGCGTCAGCCGGGCAGGACCTCCGCGTCGCCGGCGCCGGTCGACACCCTGACGGTGCGGGCCGCGGACGGGTCGTCGGCGACCTTCACCGTCTCGTCCCCGGCTCCGGTCTCGACGGTCACCCGGTAGGGCCCCTGCGGGAGCCGTACCGTGGCGTCGCCGGCACCGGTCTCCACCTCGACCCGATCGGGCGCGGCCGTGAACCCGGCCTCCACGTCGCCGGCCCCCGAGTCGGCGGCGAACTCCTTGCCCGCCAGGCCGCTGGCGTCGATGTCGCCGGCGCCGGTGCCCACCTCGGCGCCTCCGGTGAGCGAGCGCAGCGTGATGTCGCCGGCACCGGTCTCCGCCTTGATCCGCACCCCCGCCGGAACCTCGACCTCGTAGTCGACGGTGCAGTTCTCGAAGCCCAGTCCGGTCGGGCAGCGGTGCTTCAGCGTGAGGGTGTCGCCCTCGACGAGATGCTCGGTCCTGGGCTTGTCGCCGCTCCAGTGCAGGGTCTCGGTGACCTTGATCCCGCTCCTTTCGGACCCCTTCACCACGATGTCCCCCGCCCCGGCGTCCACCGAGAGCACCAGCACCTTGTCGGGCACGTCGTAGGAGACGACGGCCTGCTCGGTGGCGAAGGGGCTGATGCCGCACCCGGACAGCACCAGCGCCGAGCCCGCGACCGCCCCCGCGGCGAACACCTTCTTCATGAACCCGATCCTCGCCTTCCACGGGGGCTTTCCGCCCCATCTACCGCCGGTCCGCCCCCTCTGCGGCGGGGCGCCGTGATCTAACTATGGCCGCTCCGCCCGCGCGATCCCATCCGGGAGACCCCCGAGACGGCCCTGAGGCCACCCCCGCCTTTGACCCGTAAGTGACCGTCCAGTAGCGTCGATTCCACAATTCAGAAGTCGTTTTCCACTGGATGGAAAGGAAGCTCATGGACGGCGTTGAGATCACCGGCCCGATGCTGGACCGGTTCGACCAGATCCTCACGCCGGAGGCGCTGGCCTTCGTCGCCACCCTCCAGCGCGAGTTCGGCGCCCGGCGCCTGGAGCTGCTGGCGGCCCGCCAGGCCCGGCAGGAGGAGCTCTCGGCCGGCGGCACCCTCGACTTCCTTCCCGAGACCAGGCACGTGCGCGAGTCCGAGTGGAAGGTCGCCCCGCCCGCGCCCGGCCTGGTGGACCGCCGGGTGGAGATCACCGGTCCCGTCGACCGGAAGATGACGATCAACGCGCTGAACTCCGGCGCCAAGGTCTGGCTGGCCGACTTCGAGGACGCCAACGCCCCCACCTGGGAGAACACCGTCAACGGCCAGCTCAACCTGCGGGACGCGCTGGACCGCGCCATCGACTTCTCCACCGGCGGCAAGAGCTACACGCTCAAGCCCGACGAGGAACTGGCCACCATCGTGGTCCGCCCGCGCGGCTGGCACCTGGAGGAGAAGCACCTCACCTGCGACGGCGCCCCGATGTCCGGCTCGCTCGTCGACTTCGGCCTCTACTTCTTCCACTGCGCGCAGCGGCAGCTCGCCAAGGGCAAGGGCCCCTACTTCTACCTGCCGAAGATGGAGTCGCACCTGGAGGCCCGCCTCTGGAACGACGTCTTCGTCCGCGCCCAGGAGCTGCTCGGCGTCCCGCAGGGCACGATCCGCGCGACCGTGCTGATCGAGACCTACCCGGCCGCCTTCGAGATGGAGGAGATCCTCTACGAGCTGCGCGAGCACTCGGCCGGGCTCAACGCGGGCCGCTGGGACTACCTGTTCAGCGTCATCAAGAAGTTCCGCACCCGCGGCCGGGAGTTCCTGCTGCCCGAGCGGAACGCGGTGACCATGACCGCGCCGTTCATGCGCGCCTACACCGAGCTGCTGGTCCGCACCTGCCACAAGCGCGGCGCCCACGCCATCGGCGGCATGGCGGCCTTCATCCCCTCCCGCCGCGACCCCGAGGTCAACAAGATCGCGCTGGAGAAGGTCCGCGCCGACAAGACGCGCGAGTCCGGCGACGGCTTCGACGGCTCCTGGGTCGCCCACCCCGACCTGGTCCCGATCTGCCGCGAGGTCTTCGACGGCGTGCTCGGCGACAAGCCCAACCAGCTCGACCGGCTCCGCGAGGACGTCTCGGTCTCCGCCGCCGACCTGCTGGCGGTCTCCAAGACCCCGGGCGAGATCACCGAGGCGGGCCTGCGCAACAACGTGGACGTGGCGCTGCGCTACCTCGCCGCCTGGATGGGCGGCTCGGGCGCGGTGGCGATCCACAACCTGATGGAGGACGCCGCCACCGCCGAGATCTCCCGCTCCCAGATCTGGCAGTGGATCCACAACGACATCACGCTCGCCGACACCGGCGCCGTGGTCACCAAGGAGCTCGTCGAGCAGGTCATCGACGAGGAGCTGGCCAAGATCAAGGACGAGCCGGGCTATGACGAGGCCCTCTACGCCCAGGCCACCGCGCTGTTCAAGGAGGTCGCCCTCGACGACGACTTCGCCGAGTTCCTGACCCTGCCCGCGTACGCGCGCATGCCGTGACGTGAGAGCGCCGTCCCGGCCCGCGTACGCGCGCATGCCGTGACGTGAGAGCGCC
>NZ_JBHSBM010000017.1:180884-205495 GCF_042650625.1 Planomonospora corallina | reverse complement strand
GACGGCCGTCCACCCCGATCCCCTTCTCCCCGCCCGCACCCGGCCGCCCCGCTCCCCTCCCCAGCCTCGCCGCCCACGCCCGGCCGCCGGCGCGGGGGCCGATGCGGGTGAACCGGCGCGGGCGCCGCCGCTCCCACGCTGCGCGAGGATGGAGAAGGGGGACGTTCCCGACGACCCGGACGGCCCCGGCGAGCCGGTTCCCCCCGGACTCCCACGGCCGCTGGAGGAGGAGACGCGTTGACGGACACGACACCCGTGACGGCCGCGCTCGGAGAGCCGGTCCGGCGACTGGAGGCGGCCCTTCCTCCAGGTGCGGTGATCACCGATCCGGTGCGGCTGCGCACCTACGAGTGCGACGGCCTGACCCACCACCGGGCCGTCCCCGGCGTCGTCGTCCTGCCGGAGAACGCCGGGCAGGTCGCCGCCGTGGTGCGGATCTGCAACGAGTACGGCGTGCCGTTCGTCGCCCGGGGCGCGGGGACCGGGCTGTCCGGCGGCGCGCTCCCCCGCACCGACGGCGTGCTGATCGTGACCTCCCGGATGCGGCGCGTCCTCGAGGTCGACCTGCCGAACCGGCGGGCCGTGGTGGAGCCGGGGGTGACGAACCTGGCGATCACCGAGGCGGTCCGCCCGCACGGCTACTACTACGCGCCGGACCCCTCCAGCCAGCAGGTGTGCACGATCGGCGGAAACGTCGCGGAGAACTCCGGCGGCGCCCACTGCCTGAAGTACGGCTTCACGGTCAACCACGTGCTGGCCCTTCAGATCGTCACCCCCGACGGCGACATCGTCACCCTGGACGCCGACGACCCCGGCTACGACCTGCTGGGCGCGTTCGTCGGCTCGGAGGGCACCCTCGGGATCGCCACCGCGGTCACCGTGCGGCTGATGCGCGCGCCGGAGGCCGTGACCACGCTCCTGGCGGCGTTCGAGAGCATCGAGCAGGGCGGGCGGGCCGTCTCGGCGATCATCGGCGGCGGCATCGTCCCGGCCGCGATCGAGATGATGGACGCCCTGGCGATCGAGGCGGCCGAGGCCGCGGTGGCCTGCGCCTACCCCCCGGGCGCCGGGGCGGTCCTCATCGTGGAGCTGGACGGCCCCGCCGCCGAGGTGGCGCACCAGTTCGCCGAGGTGGAGCGGCTGTGCCGGGCCGCGGGCGCGTTCGAGCTGCGCACCGCCGACGACCCCGCGGAGCGGGCCGCGATCTGGAAGGGCCGCAAGTCGGCGTTCGCCGCGGTCGGCCGGATCAGCCCCGCCTACATCGTGCAGGACGGCGTGGTCCCCCGTACGGCGCTGCCCGGTGTGCTGGCCGGCATCGACCGCCTCTCGGCCGAGCACGGCATCCGGGTGGCCAACGTCTTCCACGCCGGCGACGGCAACCTGCACCCGCTGGTGCTCTTCGACGACGCCGAGCCGGGCGCGGAGGAACGCGCCGCGCTCGTCTCCGGCCGCATCCTCGACCTGTGCGTCGAGCACGGCGGCTCCATCACCGGCGAGCACGGCGTCGGCGTGGACAAGGCCCGCTACATGCCCAAGATGTTCACCGACGACGATCTGGACACCATGCAACTGCTCCGCTGCGCCTTCGACCCCCGCGGCCTGGCCAACCCCGGCAAGGTCTTCCCCACTCCCCGCCTGTGCGGCGAGGTCCCCGGCGTGCGCACAGGAGTGCACCCGCTGGTCGAGTCCGGCCGGGCGGAGCAGTTCTGATGAGCGCGACCGGCCCCCGGGAGACGGGAACGCGGGAGATGCGGGAGCGGCGGACGGACTCGGGCGCGCACGAAACGGGCGCGGAGACGCGGGAGGCGGACGCGCGGGAGGCCCTGCTCGCGACCGGCGTGACGGTACGGGACGCCGGTCCCGGCGACGAGGTGGCCGGTGTCGCGCCCCGCTGGGTGGCCCTGCCCGCGAGCACCGGGGAGGTGGCGGCGCTGCTGCGCGTGTCGGCCGCCCACGACCTGGCCGTGGTGCCCGCCGGCGGCCGCACCAAGCTGCACTGGGGGAACCCGCCCGAACGCTGCGACCTGCTGCTCGACACCCGCCGTCTGGACGGCGTCCCGGAGCACGCCGCCGGCGACCTCGTCGTGCGGGTGCAGGCGGGCGTCACCCTGGACGCCCTGGCCACCGTGCTGGCCGGCCACGGCCAGGAGCTCGCCCTCGACCCCCTCCTGGCCGGCGCCACCGTCGGGGGCACGCTCGCCACCGCCGTCGCCGGACCGCGCAGGCTCCGCTACGGCACCCCCCGGGACCTGCTGATCGGCGTCACGGTCGTGCTCGCGGACGGCACGGTCGCCCGATCCGGCGGGAAGGTCGTCAAGAACGTCGCGGGCTACGACCTCGGCAAGCTGCTGGCCGGCTCGTACGGCACGCTCGGCGTCGTCACCGAGGCCGTCTTCCGGCTCCACCCGCTCCCGGCGGCCCGCCGCTGGCTCACCGCGGACCTGCCCGCCCTCCCTCCCCGCGACGCTCCGGGCGGGGACGGCGCCGGTGGGGCTCCCGTGGGGCCCGGAGGCCCCATGACCCCCGGGGCCGCCGCCTCCGCGCTGGCGGCCTCGCAGTCCGAGCCGAGCGCGGTCGAGCTGGACTGGACGGCCCCCGGCGGGACGTTCACGGTGAGCGCGCTGGTCGAGAGCGGCTCCGCCGGCACGGCCGTCGAGGCGCGGGCGCGGGCCGTACAGGACCTGCTGGGCGGGGCCGGGCCGTGCGCGTCCGCCGGGCAGGCCCCCGCGTGGTGGGGCGAGGCGCCGGGCGGAGGGATCCTGCTGGAGCTGCGGGTCCCGCCCGCCGCGGTGGACCACGCGCTGCGGGCGGTCGCCGAACGAGGACTGCCCGCGCGGGTGCGGGGCTCGCTGGACTCGGCGGTCCTGCACGTCGCCCTGCCGGCGGAGACCGGCCCGGCGGAGTTCGCGGCGTTCGTCTCGGGCGTGCGCGGCGCCGTCGGACCGCTCGGCGGCAGGCTGACCGTGCTCGCCGCGCCGCCGGAACTCGCCCGCCCGGTGGACCGCTGGGGACCGGTGGGCACGCTGCCGCTGATGCGGCGGATCAAGGAACGGTTCGACCCCGGCCGGAGGCTCTCCCCCGGCAGGCTGGCGGGAGGCGTCTGAGGTGGACCCCGAGCTGATCAACGACTGCGTGCACTGCGGGTTCTGCCTGCCCACCTGCCCGACCTACGTGCTGTGGGGCGAGGAGATGGACTCCCCGCGCGGCCGGATCCACCTGATGAAGCAGCACGTCGAGGGCACTCCCCTCACCCCCGAGATGGCCGGGCACTTCGACGCCTGCCTGGGCTGCATGGCGTGCGTGACGGCCTGCCCGTCCGGGGTGCGGTACGACCGGCTGATCGAGCAGACCCGGGCCGCGGTGGAGCGCGAGCACACCCGCGAGCCCGGGGACCGGGCGGTCCGGGAACTGGTCTTCCGGCTCTTCCCCCACCCCCGGCGGCTGCGGGCGCTGCGGCTGCCGCTCCGGCTGAGCGGCGGCCTGCGGCGGCGGATCGCCCCCGCGCTGGAGCGGGTGAACCCGTCCCTGGCCGCGATGGCCGACCTCGCCCCCGGCCCGGTGGCGCGCCGGATCCGGCTGCCGCGCCGGGTGCGGGCGATCGGCAGGCGCCGCGCCACGGTCGGGATGCTCACCGGGTGCGTGCAGGGCGAGTTCTTCCCGCAGGTCAACGCGGCCACCGCCCGGGTGCTGGCGATGGAGGGCTGCGAGGTGGTGATCCCGCCCGCCCAGGGGTGCTGCGGCGCCCTGTCGCTGCACTCCGGCCGCCCCGAGGAGGCCGCGCGGTTCGCCCGGCGGACGGTCGCCGCCTTCGAGCGGGCGGGCGTGGACACGGTCGTGGTCAACGCGGCCGGCTGCGGCTCGACCATGAAGGAGTACGCCGACCTCCTCGACGGCGCGTGGGCCGAGCGGGCCGGGGCGATCAGGACGGTGGACCTGGCCGAGTACCTCGTCGAGCTCGGCCCGCTCGCCCGGCGGCACCCGCTCCCGCTCACCGTCGCCTACCACGACGCCTGCCACCTGGCCCACGCGCAGGGCGTGCGGTCTCAGCCGCGCGAGCTGCTGGCCGCGATCCCCGGACTGGAGCTGCGGGAGATCGCCGAGTCGTCGATCTGCTGCGGCTCCGCCGGGACCTACAACCTCCTCCAGCCGGAGGCCGCCCGCGCGCTCGGCGACCGCAAGGCGGAGCGCGTGCTCGCCACCGGCGCCGACCTGCTGGTCTCGGCCAACCCCGGCTGCACCATGCAGATCACCGCGGCGATCCGCCGCTCCGGCGCGGCTCCGGTCCCGGTCGCCCACACCGCTCAGGTGCTGGACGCCTCCCTGCGCGGCCTGCGGGAGGTCGGATGAGCGGCGCCGGCATGGGCACGGTGCAGTCCGTCGACCGGGCGCTGGACCTGCTGGAGGCACTCGCCGGGCGGGGCGGCGAGGCCGGGATCTCCGAGCTGTCCGCCGCCACCGGCCTGCCGTACGGGACGATCCACCGGCTGCTGCGCACGCTGCTGGCCCGGGGGTACGTGCGCCAGGAGTCCGACCGGCGCTACGCGCTGGGCGGGACGCTGGTACGGCTCGGCGGGGTGGCCGAGCGCAGGGTGGGCGCGTGGGCCCAGCCGTACCTGGAGAAGATGGTCGCGCTCTCCGGTGAGACGGCCAACCTGGCGGTGCTGGAGGGCGACTTCATCGTCTACGTCGCGCAGGTGCCCTCCCCCCGGCGGCTGCGGATGTTCGCCGAGGTGGGCAGGCGGGTGCTGCCGCACAGCACGGCGGTCGGCAAGGTCCTGCTGGCCGACCGGCCGGACGCCGAGGTGGCCGCGCTCGTCGAGCGGACCGGCATGCCCCGCCGGACCGCCAACACGATCACCGGCCTGCCGGGCATGCTCGCCGAGCTGGAGCGGGTGCGCCGGCAGGGGTACGCGCTCGACCTGGGCGAGGAGGAGATCGGCGTGCACTGCCTGGCCGTGGGGGTGAACGACGGCTCCCGGACCGTCGCCGCGATGTCGGTCTCCGGTCCGGCCGAGCGCATCGACACGCTGGACCGGGCGGAGCTCGCCGAGGGCATGCGGCGGATCGCCGCCGAGTTCGGCGCCGAGCTGGGCGGGCCCCTGTAGTCTCCGCCGGACCCGCCGGCCGTACGGGTCCCGCGGGCGGCCCGCTCCGGAGGATCCGGGCGGCCGAGCCGCGGGGGATCCGGACGGCGGAGGCCGCGGAGATTCCGGCGGAAAGGAGGGAACCGCACGGCGCCGGGCGGCGGAGTAGGGGTGTGGGCGCGGACGCGCCCCGCGAAAGGACCCCTTCACGATGACTGGACGAAACAGGTGATGGCGCTGACGTCCCTCCAGCGGGCCGCGGTGTCCGCCCCGTCCTCGCCCTCCTCGGGTGACGCGGCGCTGATCGAGCGGTCGCTGGCCGACCCCGACGCCTTCGCCGGGCTCTTCGACCGGCACGCCGACGAGATCCACCGGTACGCCGCCCGGCGGCTGGACGACGCCGCCTCGGCCGACGACGTGACGGCCGAGACCTTCCTGGTCGCGTTCCGCAAACGCGCCCGCTACGACCTGGGCAGGGCCGACGCCCGCCCCTGGCTGTACGGCATCGCCTCCAACCTGATCTCCGGCCACCGCAGGGCCGAGACCCGCAGGCTCAGGGCGCTCGCCCGCCAGGCCCCGGAACGGGCGGCCGGCTTCGAGGAGCGCAGCGCGGAACGCGTCACCGCCGACCTGCTCCGGCCCGCCCTGGCCGCCGCGCTGACCCGGCTGAGCTCCGCCGAGCGGGACCTGCTGCTGCTGGTCGCCTGGGCCGAGCTGAGCTACGAGGAGGCCGCCGAGGCGCTCGGCATCCCGGTCGGGACCGTGCGCTCGCGCCTGTCCCGCACCCGGACCAAGATCCGCCGTTTTCTGGAGGCGCACGCATGAACGAGGACGAGATCCAGCTGGTGACCCGTATCCGTCCGGATGCGGCGCCGTACGACCCCGAGGCGAAGGCCGCGGCCCGGCGGGGGCTGACCGCGGCGGCCGCCTCCCGCCGGGCCGCGCGCCCCCGGTGGCTGCGGCCGCGGACGATGGTGCCGGCCGGGGCGCTGGCCGCCGCCGCGGCCGTGCTGGCCGTCGTCGCGGTCCCCGGCGGGGAGGCGCCGCGCGGTCCGGAGCGGCAGGCCGTGGTGGCGTCGCCGCGGGTCGTGCCCGTCTCGGCGAGCGAGGTGCTCGGCAGGGCCGCGCGCGCCGCCCGGACCGATCTGGCCCCGCGCGACGACCAGTTCATCAGGGTCGAGTCGGAGACCATGTACGGCGCCTTCGGCGACATGGACGCCGCCTCGTCCGGACGGGGCGAGACCCGTCACCTCTACCGGACCCGGCGGGTGATCTGGAAGTCCGTCGACGGGACCAGGGAGGGCTCCCTGCGGATCGAGCACCTGGAGCCGAAGGCGTATCCCGGCTGGCCGATCCCCCAGGACGCCTACGAGGCGGTCGGCACCGTCGACGTGCACCGGCTGCCCGTCTGCGAGATCCCCGGCCACGAGCGGACCGACTACGCGACGCTGAAGAAGCTGCCCACCGACGCCGCGGGCATGCGCGCCCATCTGTACACCGGGAACCGGGGCGGCAACTCCCGGGACGAGGGCGCCTGGGGCGAGGTGGGCGACATGCTGCGCGAGACCTACATGCCCGCCGCGCAGCGGGCCGCGCTCTTCGAGGCGGCCGCGACGATCCCGGGGGTGGAGATCGTCGGGGACGCCCAGGACGCCGCGGGCCGCACGGGCATCGCCGTGGGCCGGGTCGGGCCGGACGGGGTCCGCCAGGACCTCGTCTTCCACCCGGAGACCTACGAGCTGCTGGGCGAGCGGGGCGTCGTGGTGGACGAGAAGCTGGCCAGGGCTCCCGAGGGGAGTCTCGTCGCCTCCACCGCGGAGCTCTCGGTCACCGTGGCCGACGAGGCTCCCGAGGTCGACGACGAGCGCTCCGGCTGCATGGGCTGACCGGAGAAGCACGCCCGGGGCGTACCAGGCCATCGTCGCCCCGGGTGGCCGTCCCTTCCGCCCGCCGTACCGGTTCCGGCCGGAAAGGGGGCACGGCGGGCGGAAGGTGGACGGCGGGCGGAAGGTGGACGGCGGGCGGAAGGTGGACGGCGGGCGCGGGCCGGAAACGGCCCGCGCCAAGTTTTTAACGAAGATCCCGGGCCGGCGATCAGCCACCAGGGAAAGCATGATCCATGAGACAGCGCAGCATGATCGCCAGAATCGCCCTGGTCGCGGCCGGGACCGCCGCCCTCCTGTCCTCGCAGGGCGTCGCCCTCGCGACAGGTTCCGCGGACGCCCCGGCCCTCCCGGCCGCCGTCGCCGCGGCCGACATCACCTCCGAGCAGGCCGTCCGGATCGCGAAGCGGAAGGTCCCGGGCTCCCAGGTCGCCGGCGTCCGGCGGGTCTGGGACCAGGGCATCTGGAACTGGAGGGTCACGCTGGAGCGGGGCTCGTGGGAGTACGACCTGTACGTCTCGGTCCGGAGCGGCAGGGTCGTCAGAATGAAGATCAACCTCAACTACTGACCGGTCCCGCCCGAGGCGCGGCGCCGTCAGTCGTGGATCCGGTGGACCGGCAGGCCCTCGGCCGAGCAGCGCACCTCCACCTCGACGTCGGTCTCGTCCGACTCGAACTCGACGCGGACCCGGGCGGCCGGGCCCCGCTCCGCGTCGTCCACCCGGAACCCCTGGGCGGGGCTCCAGGCCCGCAGCACGACCAGGCCCCCGTCGCAGCGGGCGATCACGCTCCCCCCTGCCGTGGTGATCACCTTGCTCCGGCCCGCGAGCGCTCCGGAGGCGGAGGGCGCGGGGCTCCCCACGGCGTCCCGGGGCGAGGCGGTGGTCCCGGGTGTGGAGCCGGAGGCCGTCCCGGGCGGAGCGGCCCGGGCCAGCGCCTGGCGGACCTCCGCCGGGGACAGCGGCCGGTGCGCGGAGGCCGTCAGCGGCTCGCCGAGGAAGCCGACCACCGCCACCCCCGCCCCGGTCGCGAGGGCGCCGGTGACGAGCCATCCGGCCACGACGAGAGGGAACCGCCTGCGCATGGCCCCACCCTGCCACCCTGCCACCCCCTGTAGCGCTAAAGCACGGTTAAGGCACGGATAACGCGGTTTCCCCATACGGCCGGTCCGGATAACGTGGCGGCAAATGCCGAACGTGCTGCTCATCGAGGACGACGCCGCGATCCGCACCTCCCTCACCAGGGGGCTGCGCGAGCGCGGCCACGCCGTGTCCTCCGCCCCCACCGCGATGGACGGCCTCCGCCTGGCCGTCGAGGAGCGTCCCGACCTCGTCGTGCTCGACCTGGGCCTGCCCGACCTGGACGGCCTGGACCTGCTGCGCATGCTCCGCGCGGTCAGCCGCGTCCCGGTGATCGTCGCGACCGCCAGGGACGGCGAGGAGGAGATGGCCAGGCTGCTGGACGCGGGCGCCGACGACTACGTGGTCAAGCCGTTCGGCGCCACCCAGCTCGACGCGCGGATCCGGGCGGTGCTCCGGCGGGCGGGCGACGGCCGCCCGGACGACACGGTGGCCGTCGGCGGTCTGCGGGTGAACCCGCGCACCCGCCAGGCCACACTGGACGGCGCGCCGCTGGACCTCAGCCCCCGGGAGTTCGACCTGCTCCACTACCTGGCGGCCCGGCCGGGCGAGGTGGTCACCAAGCGCGAGCTGCTCACCCACGTCTGGCAGGTCCCGTACGGCGGCGCGGACAAGACCGTCGACGTCCACCTGTCCTGGCTCCGCCGCAAGCTGGGCGAGACGTCCGCGGCGCCCCGCTACCTGCAGACCGTGCGCGGCGTGGGCGTGCGCCTGGCCGCGCCGGCGTGAGGCGGCCGTGAGGCGCTGGCTGGCGCTGCTGGTCGCGGCGACCACCTCCCTCGTCCTCGTCGCCCTGCTGGTCCCCCTCCTGCTCCTGGTCCGCACGGCCGCCGAGAGCGGCGCCGTGGCGCGGGCGAGCGGCGAGGCGGAGTCGGTGGCCGTCGCCGTCGGCACCGTGGACACCGAGACACTGCGCCTCACCGCGGAGCGGGCCGCGCGCCCGACCACGGTCTTCCTCGGCGACGGCCGGATCGTCGGCTCCCCCGCGGAGCGCTCCGCCGCTGTCGAGCTGGCCGCGAGGGGACGCAGCGTCACCGCGACGGTGCCCGGGGGCCGGGAGATCCTGGTCGCGGTCCAAGGGGCGCCCGGCGGCACCGCGGTGGTCCGGGTCCTCCTCGGCGACGAGGAGGTCTCCCGGGGCGTCGCCCGGGTGCAGGCGGGCCTGCTGGTGCTCGGGCTGGTCCTGGTCGGCCTGGGCATCCTGGTCGCCGACCGGCTGGCCCGCGCGGTGACCGGTCCGGTCACGTTGCTGGCGAAGGTCTCCCACCGGCTCGCCGCCGGCGACCTGGCGGCCCGGACCGTGCCCGGCGGCCCGCCCGAGGTCCACGCGGTCGGCCTCGCGCTCAACCACCTCGCCGAGCGCATCACCGGCCTGCTCGCCGAGGAGCGGGAGAACGCCGCCGACCTGTCCCACCGGCTCCGCACGCCGCTCACCGGGCTGCGGCTGGAGGCCGAGTCCCTGTCCGACCCGGACGAGGCGGCCAGGATCGAGGCGCGGGTGGACGCGCTGGAGCGGGCCGTCACCTCGGTGATCGAGCAGGCCCGGAGGCGGTCGAGAGAGCGTCAGGAGTGCGACGCGGCGGCGGTGGTCGCCGAGCGGGTGGCCTTCTGGTCGGTGCTCGCCGAGGACCAGGAGCGGGCGGTGGAGCTGGAGCTCTCCCCCGGCCCCCTCGTCGTCGCGGTCACGGCGGGCGACCTGGCCGCCTGTGTGGACGCCCTGCTCGGCAACGTGTTCGCGCACACCGGCGAAGGTGTCTCCTTCGGCGTGCGGCTGGCCGCCGCCCCGGGTGGCGCGGTGCTGGCCGTCACGGACGCCGGTCCCGGCCTCGGCACGCCCGCCGCGCTGGAGCGGGGCGCGAGCGGGGCCGGCTCGACCGGGCTGGGCCTGGACATCGCGCGCCGTACCGCCGAGGCGTCGGGCGGCACGCTCACCCTGGGCGTCTCCCCCGCGGGCGGTGCGAGCGTGACCCTGTTCCTGGCCTCTGCCCGGCCTCCGGCCGACCTTTAGCCGGTTCTTAGCGCGGCCCTATCACCGCCCCCGGGAACCTGGAGACATGAGAAACCACATGATCACCAGGATCGCCCTCACCGCCACCGCCACCGCCGCCCTGCTGGCCGCCGGGGGCGTCGCCACCGCCGCGAGCGCGGCGGCCGCCCCCGCCGGCGTCACCGCCGCCACCGCGAGCGCTCCCGCGGCGGCCGTCTCGTGCGCCGAGGCCGTCAGGACCGCGAAGAAGCGCGTCCCTGGCGCCCGGGTCACCGAGGTCGCGCGGGAGCGGGAGCACGGGCACCGCGTCTGCAAGGTGGAGCTGCGCAGGGGCGCCTGGGAGTACGACGTCTACGTGTCGGTGAAGACCGGGAAGGTCGTCAAGTTCAAGCGCGAGCTCGACGACTGACGGCTGACGGCCTCGGGGGCGGGGCGGAGGCGGGTGCGCGGGGCCGGCAGGACGTCAAGGTCAGCAGGACTTCAGCACCCGCTCCATCGCCTCCTTCTCGGCGGCGGTCACCCAGAGCTCGTACTTGGCCTTCACCTGGATCTGGCGGGTGACGTAGGGGCAGCGGTAGGCGCGGCGCGGCGGGAGCCAGGTCGCCGCGTCAGCGGCGCTCTTCTGGCCGTTGAGCGGGCCGTCCACGGCGAGCAGGTTCAGCGGGTCGTTGGCCAGCTGCCTGCGCCGCTCCTCACCGAGCCGCTGGGCGCCCTTCTGCCAGGCGTCGGCCAGGGCGACCACGTGGTCGATCTGCACCGCCATGCTGGTCTTCTGCCCGCGCTCGAACTCGATGGTCCTGCCGCTGTAGGGGTCGTGCAGGGTCCCGGTGAGCACGATGCAGTCGTGGGTGCCCTCCCTGAAGGTCTCCCCCTCCAGGTCGCGCTTGAGGATGTCGTTGCGGGTGTCGCACCCGTTGCGGTCGACGTCCGCCCAGGCGGGCCCGAACTCGTCCCGGTCGAAGCCCGTCATCGGGGCGCGGCCCTTGACCGGCAGTCTCTCCAGGTCCTTCAGCGCCTCGGCGGCGGGTTTGCCGGCCTCCACCGGCGAGTCGCCGGAGGGGTCTCCGGCCGGACCGCAGCCGGCCAGTGCCAGCACCAGCGACGCGGCGGCCGCCGCCCGCCCCAGGTCCGTCCGCATCCTGCTGCCACCTCTCACGGGAGTCCGCTACCCGGAAGTGACAAATCTACTCAATGAGAGCGTAGATCCAGGCTCCGCCGGGCTCCGGCCGGACGGGCGGCCCGGAGGGTGGCGGTGCTTCACCGCCACCCCGCGCCGACCGGCTCAGGCGCGCCCGTAGGCGTCCTCGAGCCGCTCGATGTCGTCCTCGTCGAAGTGGCCGAAGGCGATCTCCAGGATCCGGATGGCCGGGCCCGAGGAGCTGAGGCGGTGGGTCTGCCCGGCTCGGATGAGCACGCGGTCGCCGACCGCGGGCGTCATCCGCTCCCCGTCGATCTCGAACACCGCACCCGGGTCCAGGGCGACCCAGAGTTCGTCGCGGTGCTCGTGCCGCTGCAGGCTGAGCTTCTGGCCGGGCGCGACGTCGATGATCTTCACCGTGGTCGGCTCGTTGAGCGTGTACCGCTCGAACCCGCCCCAGGGACGCTCGTCGCGCACGACCGCGCCGAGCCTGTCGACTTCCAGCAAGATGTCCTCCATCCCCTCCAACACGTCACAAGAACTTTCGCACGCGTCCGTGACGGATGGGCGGTGTTCACGCAACCGGATGATTAAGAGTGCGGGCTTTCTCTCCCAGGAGATCCCAGCTCAGGCGGCTGCCCGCCCGGGAGGTCCCCGTCCGGGAGCGGCGGGCCCGCCGGATCCCCGCGGCCGGGACATCCGGCGGATCCCCCGGCGCGGGCGGCCGGCCGCCTCAGGTGGTGAGGATCCCGCCGTCGACGGGGATCACCGCGCCCGTGACGTAGGAGCCGGCGTCGCTCGCCAGGAAGATCGCGGCGGCCACCAGCTCGGCGGGGTCCCCGGCGCGCCCCATCAGGACGCGGTGCTCCAGCTGCCACTGCATGTAGCCCTCGGCGTACTGCTCGGTCATCTCCGAGGCGAAGAAGCCGGGCTCCAGGCAGTTGACCCGGATCCCGCGCCGCGAGGTCCACTGCTGGGCCAGGTCGCGGGTGAGCCCGACGACACCGGCCTTGGAGGCGCTGTAGGCGGCCTGCGGCAGCCCGGCGGTGGTCTCCCCCAGGATGCTGCCGATGTTGACGATCGAGGAGCCGGGGCGCATGACGCGGGCGCAGGCCTGCGCCATCCAGTAGGTGCCGTGCAGGTTGACGTCCACGACCTGACGGAACTGCTCGGGCGTCTCCTTCAGCGCGGGCACCGCCGTGCCGACGCCGGCGTTGTTGATCAGGATGTCCACCGCGCCCAGCTCCGTCACCGCCGCCTCGACCAGGGCCTGGCAGTCCTCGGGTCTGGCCACGTCGGTGGCGACCGCCACGCACCGGCGGCCGGTCTCCTCCACCAGGCGCCGGGTCTCCTCCAGGCGGTCCGCACGGCGCGCGCCGATCGCGATGTCGGCGCCCGCCTCGGCCAGGCCGCGCGCGAAGGCGACGCCCAGCCCGGAGGAGGCCCCCGTGACGATGGCGACCTTGCCGTCCAGCCGGAATCGGTCGAGCATTCAATCCTCCTGACCAGCGGGGAACACACCGAACGATGTTCTAGAGCTGGAGAAGCATACCGCCCGCGAGGAGGTCCCCCGCGGGCGGTGCTCCGGTTCCGTCCGCGTGGCCTACAGGCCGTACTCCTGCGTGATGCGCTCGTGCCGCTCGACCTCGACGCCCACGGCCTTTGCCAGGTCGAGCCAGGCCAGCGGGTGCGCCCAGCGCTCGGTGACGTCGTCGAGCACCGCGTCCAGCTCGACCGGGGTGGCGTCCGGCGGGATCGCGATCCAGCCGTACACGCCCGGCAGGGACTCGCCCGTGCCCGGGTGGGTCACCGTGTAGTTCTCGTTGCTGTAGACCCACATCGGCCAGCCGCGCTCGACCATGACCTCGGTGAATTCGGTCCACTCGGAGTCGTCGGGCCGCACCCCGTCGAAGAACCAGCTGGTGTAGCCGGCGGGCCGCAGGACCCCGACCGCCGCGAACGTCGGGATGAAGCGCTCCTGCTCCTCCGGGCTCTCCGGAACGGGCTCCAGCAGCGCCGGGTCGAAGACGACCACGTCCCCGGCGTTGAAGCCCAGCCCCGGGGGCTGCGGCATCTCCAGACGGGCCGTGGCCGGGCCGGTGCGCACGCTGATGACCGCGCGCTGGCTGCCGTCGGGGGCGGGCAGGACGATGCGCGCCAGGCCCATCTCCTCCTCGATCGGCCCCTCGCCGGGCTTGATCGGCATGCCGATCTTCGCCGCGCCGGCGCGGACGGTCTCCCAGTCCTCGGCGGCGGTCGCCATGGTGATCATGCGCCAGACGTCCTCGCCCTCGAGCTCCTCACCGTCGAGGAGCTCGCGCAGGATCCGGGCGCCCTTGGCGTTGTCGCCGAGCTGCTGGACGGCGGCGGCCCAGATGCGGCGCGCCTCGGCCCCCGCGCCGGCCCCGACGGCCGCCTCGGCCTCGGCCGCGGCCTGCTCCCAGCGCTCCCGCGCGCGGTGCAGGCGGGCCAGGGCCAGGTGGCGCCGGCCGGCGGGGAGCCGCCCGGCCATCTGCTCCAGGCGCTCGTCCTGCCGGGCCTCGACCAGCAGGCCGGTGAGGAAGGAGACGTCGTCCTCCTCGGCGGCCTCGATCCGGCCCGTCTCGACCAGCATGTCCCAGTAGACGTCGGCGCCCACGGCCGGGTAGCCGAGGAAGCCGAGGGTGGTGGTGTGGCGGCGGGTGGCCTCGATGTCCTGCCCGGAGATCGGGGCGAGCCAGCCCACCCAGCGCTCCGGGTCGGCGTTGAAGCCGTCGGCGGCGTCGAAGTAGCCGACGAGCTCGTCCTGCGGGCCGGGGGGCGCGAGCGGCGTCGTCGCGTCCGCGGCGGCGCGCAGGCCGGCGATCCGGTCGGTGACGGCCGCCGGGTCCTTCAACTCGAAGGCTGCGGACTGGGCGAGGTCGGCCAGCAGGCGGGCCTGCCAGATGCCCTTGCGGTCCATGGCCAGGTCGCCGGCGACGAGGGCCAGCTCGACCCGGGCCCGGTGGGCGCCCATGACGGCGAAGTAGTCGATCCACTGCTTGAGGATCCGGCCGAGCTGCCAGGTGTTGGTGATCTGCTCGGAGCTCGCGAGCTTCAGCACGGCCCGTGCCCACTCGACCCAGACCCGGGGGTGGTCGCCCACCACGTCGAGGTCGGGCAGGGCCTCCACGGCCTCCGGGGTCCGGTCCAGGGTGGCGAGCACGAGCGCGCGCAGCACCCCCTCGCGGTACGCCTTGGCCACCGGGTCGTCGGGCTTGAAGCCGGCCGCGGCGTCGAGGGCGGTGAGCGCGTCCTGCGGGCGGCCGGCGGCGAGCAGGGACCGGGCGGAGGCCGCCCCCAGCTCCCAGCTGGCCTCACGGCCCGCGCCGCCCAGCTTCTCGACCGCGGACTCGGCGTGGGCTACGGCCTCCTCGGCGCGCCCGGCGTCCACCAGGGCGGCGACGTACTGCTCGGCGTAGGCGGCGTAGGCGGGCGAGCCGGGCTCGATCCCGGCGGCGGCCAGGAGCTCCATCCGCTCGGCGGCGTGCCCGGGGCCGTCGGTGTTGGCCAGCGCCAGCACCAGCGCCTCCACGGCGCCAGGGGCGGAGGGGCAGTCGCGCACGTCCTCGCGCCGGGCGAACTCCGCCAGCGCCCGCGCGTCGTCGAGCGCGACCGCGCCCTGCGCGCGGTCGCCGACGCGGCCGATCAGATGCCAGTAGCGGGCGTAGAACTCCAGCCAGGGCAGGCCCAGCTTCTCCGCCTCCTGCGCGACGGCCGGCGCCAGCATGTCGAGCTGCCCGTACCTGCCCTCGAGCGCCTGGGCGGGGATGCCGCCGATCGCCATGGCCAGGTTGGTGTTACCGGCTTCGTGCAGTTGCCGCTGGATGTCTCCCACCCAGGCCCAGATGTCCACGTCCATGGCACGTCAGTCTGCCAGCTCGGCGGGGATGCCCCAAACGACGCGGCCATCCGGGCGGGCGCCCCGGCGGTCGGCCGGGGATCACGCGAGACCGCCGAGCAGCTCGGCCAGCTCCGCCGACTCCGCCTCGTCCAGCACCGCGAACGCGGGCGCCATCAACCGGTCGGTGAGTTCCTCGGCCCGCGCCCGGCGCTCGGCGAACTCCGGGCCGAGCTCGGGGTACGGCTCCGGCCACTCGTGGAAGAGCGCCATGTCCCGGCCGGAGATCCGGCCCCTCGGGGTCACGTGCGCGTCGAGCAGCACCGCCTGCAGCGGGGTCAGGCCCTCGGCCAGCACCGCCACCGCGTGCAGCCCGCCGCGCAGCTCGCGGAGCACGTGCATCAGCTGGGTGGCCCGGGCCGGAGCGTCCTCGGGCAGGGGCACGGCCCGCCACCCGGCGAAGAGCGGGGCGCCCAGCACGCCGGCGGAGACCGCCACCCGCTCCAGCAGCTCGGCCAGGCGGGCGGCCCCGGCGAAGGCGCCGAGCCGGCGGCGGCCCCAGTCCTGGCACGCTCCGGCGTAGAGCGCCACCGCCTCGTCCACCGGCAGCGCCCGGCCGGCCTCCCAGTGCTTGCGCACCTGCTCGGCGGGGAAGAACGCCGCGGCCGAGCAGACCACGTCCGCGTCGACCTCGCCGAGCACCCCGCACCGGCCGCGGAAGTACAGGGGCCACAGGTCGAGCCCGGTCCGTTCGCCCAGAGCCTTGGTCTCGCGGGAGACCATGAACCCGCCGCCGAACCCCCCGATCGCGTCCTTGACCGCCGCCGCCGTCGCCTGCGGATCCGCCATGCCACTCCTCCTCGGTCTAATGATTGAACCCAGCATGGCTCACCAGAAGAAGACTCGGCAAGAGCCCGGGCCATCCGGCCCCGCGGCACCCGGTCCCGGCCCCGGTCGTCGGGCCGGGCCGGGGCCGGGCCGGGCCATTGGGTCCCGGACACGGAGCCGGACGGGCCCACAGGGGTCAGAGGGCGAGCTCCCCCGAGGCCACCAGGACCGCGGGACCGGACAGGTAGCTGGTCCGCTCGTCGAGGATGACGGTCACGGTGCCGCCGAGGACCTCCACCGCCCAGCTGCCCGTGCTCTCCCCCGCCAGGTGCGCCGCCGCCGCGGCCGAGGCGACCGCGCCCGTGCCGCAGGAGCGCGTCTCCCCCGACCCCCGCTCGAAGACCCGCATCACCACCCGGCGCGGGCCCACCGCGTTGAGCAGCTCGATGTTCACCCCCTGCGGGAACACCAGCGGGTCGAAGGCCGGCTGGCGGGTCAGGTCGAGCCCGGCCACCGGGTCCCCGATGACGCACGCCAGATGGGGGTTGCCCATGTCGACGCGGAGCCCGCCGTACTCGCGCCCGGCCACGGTCGTGCGGCTCTCGCCCAGCACGCGGGGCGCTCCCATCTCCACCGTCACGTCGCCGCCCGGCTCCAGCCGCACCCGCCGGACCCCGGCCCTGGTGGCCACACTGAACTCGTCGCCGTCCACCAGGCCCGCCTCGGCCAGGTAGCGGGCGAAGACCCGCACCCCGTTGCCGCACATCTCGGCCACGCTGCCGTCGGCGTTGCGGTAGTCCATGAACCACTCGGCCTCGTCCGCCTGGGCGGCCACCTCGGGGCTGAGCTTGGCGGGCACCACGCGCAGCACGCCGTCGGCGCCGATCCCGGCCCTGCGGTCGCAGATCACCGCCACGAGCGGCCCGGGCAGCTCCAGCCCGCCGTCCGGATCGGGAAGGATGACGAAGTCGTTCTCGGTGCCGTGACCCTTTACGAAGCGCATGGCCCCACCCTATTGACGGCGGTGACCGCGCACCGCGGCGAGGGCCCGCTCGAGCAGGTCGGGAGCCTGCTGGGGGAGCCAGACCACCCGGGGGTCCCGGCGGAACCACGACTCCTGGCGCCGGACGAACCTGCGCGTCGCCCGGATCGTCTCCTCCATGGCCTGCTCCTCGGTCCACTCCCCCGAAAGGAGGCGCAGCACCTGGGCGTAGCCGAGCGCGCGGGAGGCCGTCCGCCCCTCGGCCAGGCCCTGCTCCGCCAGGGAGCGCACCTCGTCCACCAGCCCGGCCTCCCACATGCGCTCCACCCGGCGCGCGACCCGCTCGTCCAGCACCGCCCGGGGCACCTCGACGCCGAGCTGCACGCTGTCGTAGACCGCCTCGTAGGACGGCATCGAGGCGGAGAACGGCCTGCCGGACAGCTCGATCACCTCCAGCGCCCGGACGATCCGGCGGCCGTTGCTCGGCAGGATCGCCCCGGCCGCCTGCGGGTCCAGCTCCCGGAGCCGCGCGTGCAGCGGGGCCGGGCCGCCCGCCGCCAGCTCGGCCTCCAGCCGGGCGCGGATCTCCGGGTCGGTCCCGGGGAACTCCAGGTCGTCGAGGGCGGCCCGCACGTACAGTCCGGACCCGCCCACCAGGATCGGCGCGGCCCCCCTGGCCGACAGGTCGTCCATGAGCGGCCGCGCCATCGCCTGGTACTCCGCCACGCTCGCGGTCGTGCGCACGTCCCACACGTCCAGCAGGTGGTGCGGGACCCCGCGCCGCTCCGCGGGGGTCAGCTTCGCCGTGCCGATGTCCATGCCCCGGTAGAGCTGCATGGAGTCGGCGTTGATCACCTCACCCCCGAGCTCCAGGGCGAGCTCGACGGCGAGATCGGACTTCCCGGCCGCGGTGGGACCGACGACGGCGATGACGGGTGGCTGAGACACGGGACAAGTCTCCCAGCACCGGCGAGGACACGCGGATGGCGGCGTCTCCCCGGCCTCCCCGCGGCGGTCCGCGGCGGTCCGGCGGAGGCCGGACAAGGGGCCCGGGCAGAGCACCCGGGCAGGGCGGGCGGTCGCCGCGGGGCGGGGTCAGTCCCAGTCGAGGGTCGGCTGCAGGTAGCCCTCCAGCGTCAGCAGCCACCGTTTGGACTCCACGCCCTCGCCACCGCTGAACCCGCCCAGGCCGCCCGCCGCGACCACGCGGTGGCAGGGCACGATGACCGGGATCGGGTTGGCTCCCATGATCGAGCCGATCGCCCGGGCGGGCACGCCCGTCCCGCTGCGCGCGGCCAGCTCGCCGTAGGTCACCGCGTGGCCGTACGGCACGGTCGCGTGCAGCGCGCCGAGGACCGCGCGCTGCACGGGCGTGGCCAGCCGCCAGTCGACGGGCACGGTGAAGGCCCGCAGCCGCCCGGCGTAGTAGGCGGCGAGCTCGTCCAGCACCGGGGCCGTGCGCTCCGGGCCGCCGGCCTCGGCCGGGCCGAGCCGCCCGGCCAGGCGCGCCATCAGCTCGCCGGCACCGCCCCAGCAGGTGGCCGCCACCCCGTCCTCCGTGACGGCGACGGCCATCTCGCCCAGCGGTGTCGGCACGCTCCCGAAGGCCGCTGTTCCTACCATGGAGATCATGTCCCTTCGCGAGCTCGTCGTCCTCGGCACCTCCAGCGCGGTCCCCACCCGCCACCGTAACCACAACGGCTACCTGCTGCGCTGGGACGGCCAGGGCTTCCTGTTCGACCCCGGGGAGGGCACCCAGCGGCAGATGCTCCACGCGGGCGTCAGCGCCCACGACATCACCTGGATCTGCGTCACCCACTTCCACGGCGACCACTGCCTGGGCGTGCCCGGCGTCGTGCAGCGCATCGCCAGGGACGGCGTCGCCCATCCCGTACGGGCGGCGTACCCGGCGAGCGGGGAGACCTACTGGCGCCGCCTGCGCCACGCGGCGGTCTTCGCCGACACCTCGGTGATCACCGAGCGCCCCGTCTCCGGGCCCGCCGCCTCCTTCGACGCCGGCCCGGTGACGCTCACCGCGCGCCCGCTCTCCCACCCCGTCGAGTCGTACGGCTACCGCCTCGAGGAGCCGGACGGCCGCCGGATGCTCCCCGGGCGGCTGCTCGAGCGCGGCGTCCAGGGGCCGCTGGTCAGCGAGCTCCAGCGGGCCGGGACGGTGACCGCGCCGGACGGCTCCACCGTGCGGCTGGAGGACTGCAGCGAGTCCCGCCGCGGCCAGCGCGCCGCCTTCGTCATGGACACCCGGCTCTGCGACGGGGTGTTCGAGCTCGCCGACGGGGCCGACCTGCTGGTGATCGAGTCCACGTTCCTGTCGCCGGAGGCGGAGCTGGCCGCGCAGTACGGCCACCTCACCGCCGCCCAGGCGGGCCGGGTGGCGGCCGAGTGCGGGGTCCGGCGCCTGGTGCTGACCCACGTCTCCGAGCGCTACGGGACCGACGACGAGACCCGTTTCCTGGACGAGGCCCGCGCCGTCTTCGACGGGGACGTCGTCCTGGCCCACGACCTGCTGCGCGTCCCCGTGCCCAAGCGCCTGTGACCGGGGCGCCGGCGCTCCGCACGGCGGGCGCCCGGCCGGTGCGCGCCGGGCGCCGGGAGGCCGCGCCGGGCGGGCCGGCCCGCGCGCCGCGTGTCCCCGGGCGGCTCTCAGACGGCGCGCAGCAGGGCCACGAGATAGCCGACGCCGTAGGGGGCGTCGTGGTGGAGGAGCTCGCCGTCGAGCGGCCCGGCGGCGCCCGCGAGGACCTGCAGGGCCGCCCGCCCCGCCACCCAGAGCCCGGCCGCCTCACCGGGGTCGAGGTCCGGGATCTCGCCCCGGGCGAGCGCGGCGGCGAGCGCGTCGTCGTACGGCCGGGCGCGCGGGTCGAGATGACCCGGTGACTTCTCGGTCAGGCGGGCCGAGCCGTCGGCCATGACCAGCATCGCCACCCGGCCGGCCCCCTCCGCCAGACGCGCGCCCAGGGCCGCGCACTCGGCCTGCGGGGCGTCGAACGGCACCGCGTGGAAGGCCGAGGCGGCCAGACCGGCCTCCTCGACCAGGCGGCGGCCGAGGGTGAGCGAGAGCGGCAGGACGGGCTCACCCGGGCCGATCCGGACGTCCACGCCCCAGGGGGCGAGGCTCCCGGCGGCGTCCGGCCCGTAGCTCCCGGCCTCCTCGGCCCCGCCGACCACCACGACGGTGTCGGGCCGGGCGGCCCGCAGGCCGGCCGTCGCGACCGCGCAGGCCGACCGGAGCCCGTCGAGCTCGCCCGCGGCGACTCCGGCCAGCTCGGGGGCGAGCAACGGAGGATGCGGGCAGACGGCTGCGGCGACAAGCACGCCGCCAGACTAGCCCAACCGGCCCAGGGCGATCTCCGGGCCGGCTCCGGCGCTCCCCGAGGACGCCGGAGCGATGACATCAGCCGCCGGAGGGGCCCTGCGGGGCGACGAAGCCGGGCGGGCCGTCGAACGGGTAGTCCGCCGGCTCGTCCTGCTGGGTCTGCGTGCCGCTCTGCTTCTCCTTCGCCGGGGTCGACGCGGAGGTGGAGGGCTTCTTCCCGGTGCCCGGGGCGGTGGAGCCGTCACCGGAGCCGCCCGCGGTGGGCGCCCCGGCGGAGCTCCCGGACGCGTCCTGCGAGCCTCCGGAGGAGCCGTCGGAGGCGCTCTCGCCGGATCCGCCGGCGGCCTCGGACTCCTCCTCGCCGGCCGGGGTCTCCTCGGCGCCGGGAGCGGGCTCGCCGTCCGGCGCGGAGGAGCCCTGCCCGGCCCCGGTCGGCTGCGAGGCGGGGACTGCGCCGTCCTCGTCGCCGGAGGCGCTGAGCGTGTAGGCGACGCCTCCGCCCACCAGGAGGACGGCCGCGACCGACGCCGCGGCCACGGCCAGGCCGCGCCGGCTGCTCCTGCCGCTCCGGCGGGCGGCGCGCCCGCCCGCGGGCCCGGCGAGGATCTCCGGTTCTCCGGGCTGCCCGGGACGGTCGGGGGTGGAGGGGACGTGCATTCGACTAACTCCCTGCGGTTATCGGGGAAACCTCCACGGCTTCCGAGGGTGCCGAATCACACTAACCACGGAAAAGAAATGCTCGCGCCGCAATCACAGAATGATCACGAATTTTCAGGTTTCTCAGAGCCGGCCACGGGGTGCGGGCCGTACGCGCTGGTGGGGGCCCTGCCCGGCGCACGCCGGAGGGCGGCGCCGCGCCGTGCGGCACCGCCCTCCGGCGGACCTCGTGCCTCCCGCTCCGGGCCCGCCTCCGCTCAGGACTCCCGCTTCAGGTCCGCTTCCGCTCCCCGGACTCCGGGTCCGGGCCCGCTCGCGCTCAGGAGCGGACGGCGCAGCCGGGAGCGGCCTCCTGCTCGGCGGACGCCGGCCGGCCGATCAACGGCATGCCCAGCATCACGCCGGAGCCGCCGGACGCCGGGGCGTTCTGGCGGGCCTGCCAGGCGTCGCCCGCGCGGGTACGGCGCAGCGCCAGCACGGGCCCGTCTGCCACCAGGTGGTGCGGGGCTGCGTAGGTCACCTCGACGCTGACCATGTCGCCCGGGCGCGGGACCTCGTCGCCGGGGACGAAGTGGACCAGGCGGTTGTCGGGGGCGCGGCCGGACAGGCGGTGGGTCGCCTCGTCCTTGCGGCCCTCGCCCTCGGCCACCAGCACCTCCAGCGTCCGGCCGACCTGCTTCTTGTTCTCCGCCCAGGAGATCTCGTTCTGCAGCTCGACCAGCCGGTCGTAGCGCTCCTGCACGACCTGCTTGGGGACCTGGTCGTCCATGGTGGCGGCGGGCGTGCCGGGCCGGATGGAGTACTGGAAGGTGTAGGCGTTGGCGAAGCGCGAGGCGCGGACCACGTCCAGCGTGGCCTGGAAGTCCTCCTCGGTCTCGCCGGGGAAGCCCACGATGATGTCGGTGGAGATGGCCGCGTCCGGCATGGCCGCGCGGACCCGCTCGATGATGCCGAGGTAGCGCTCGGCCCGGTAGGAGCGGCGCATGGCCTTCAGGATCCGGTCGGAGCCGGACTGCAGCGGCATGTGCAGCTGGTGCATCACGTTGGGCGTCTCGGCCATGGCCGCGATGACGTCGTCGGTGAAGGCCGCCGGGTGCGGGCTGGTGAAGCGGACCCGCTCCAGGCCCTCGACCTCGCCGCAGGCCCTCAGGAGCTTGCCGAACGCGAGCCGGTCGCCGAACTCGACACCGTAGGTGTTGACGTTCTGCCCCAGCAGCGTGACCTCCAGCACGCCCTGGCCGACCAGGGTCCGCACCTCGGCCAGGATGTCGCCGGGGCGGCGGTCCTTCTCCTTGCCGCGCAGCGACGGCACGATGCAGAAGGTGCAGGTGTTGTTGCACCCGACCGAGATCGACACCCAGGCCGCGTAGGCGGACTCGCGCTTGGTCGGCAGGGTGCTCGGGAAGGTCTCCAGCGACTCCTTGATCTCGACCTGGGCCTCCTGCGCGATCCGGGCGCGCTCGAGGAGGACCGGCAGCGAGCCGATGTTGTGCGTGCCGAACACCACGTCGACCCAGGGCGCCTTCCGGACGATCTCGCCCTGGTCCTTCTGGGCCAGGCAGCCGCCCACGGCGATCTGCATGCCGGGGTTGCGCACCTTGGCGGGGCGCAGGTGGCCGAGGTTGCCGTAGAGGCGGTTGTCGGCGTTCTCCCGCACGGCGCAGGTGTTGAACACGACCACGTCGGCGGTGTCGCCCTCCGGGGCGGGGACGTATCCCGCCTCCTCCAGCAGGCCCGACAGGCGCTCGGAGTCGTGCACGTTCATCTGGCACCCGTAGGTACGGACCTCGTACGTGCGGGGGCTCTTGGCGGTGGCAGTCATCTCGACATACAAGGGTAGGCGCTCCCCCGACCGGAGACGCCCTCCGCGGAGGGGGAAGTGTGTCCTGTTCGTTGCCGTTCCGAAGGTGAAAGGCCAGGTCGTGATCGGATCGGTACCGCAGGGTTAGCCCCAGGTGCCCTTGACGGAATTACGTTGGTCTTCATGACGGAGAACGGGGACGCGACTCCTCTTGTCGTGCTCGAAGGGGTCAACAAGCACTTCGGCAGCCTCCACGTGCTGCGTGACATCAACCTCACGATCTCGCGGGGCGAGGTGCTGGTGGTGATCGGCCCCTCGGGCGGGGGCAAGTCGACGCTGTGCCGGACGATCAACCGGCTGGAGACCATCGACGGCGGCACGATCACGTTCGACGGGCAGCCGCTCCCCGCCGAGGGCAAGGCGCTGGCCCGCCTGCGCTCAGAGGTCGGCATGGTGTTCCAGTCCTTCAACCTGTTCGCGCACAAGACGATCCTGGAGAACGTCACGCTCGGACCGGTCAAGGTCAGGGGCGTCGACCGGGCCCGGGCCGAGCAGCGCGGCATGGAGCTGCTGGAGCGGGTCGGCATCGCCAGCCAGGCGGCGAAGTACCCCGCGCAGCTGTCCGGTGGGCAGCAGCAGCGGGTGGCCATCGCCCGGGCGCTGGCCATGGACCCCAAGATGATCCTGTTCGACGAGCCGACCTCCGCGCTGGACCCGGAGATGGTCCAGGAGGTGCTCGACGTCATGATCGAGCTCGCCCGCGACGGCATGACGATGATGGTCGTCACCCACGAGATGGGCTTCGCCCGGCGGGCGGCCAACCGCGTGGTGTTCATGGCGGAGGGCCAGGTCGTCGAGGAGAACACCCCCGACGAGTTCTTCACCAACCCCCGGACCGAGCGGGCCCAGGACTTCCTCTCCAAGATCCTGACGCACTGACCCCCAGGGACCCCCAGGCCAGGCTGCTCACCCCGAATGAAGAAGAGGAAACGGAACATGCGAGTACTGCGTATCGGTGCGGCGATCGCCGCGGCCGGCGCGCTCACGCTGGGCCTCGCGGCCTGCGGGAGCGACGGCGGGGACGGCGGCGACACCACCGCCTACAGCACGGTCGTCGACAAGGTCAAGGGCGCCAAGAAGGTCGTCGTCGGCACCAAGTGGGACCAGCCGAGCCTGGGCCTGAAGACCGGCGCCGAGCCGGAGGGCTTCGACGTCGAGGTCGCCAAGTACGTCGTCAAGGAGCTCGCGGGCGGCGCGGACGTCGAGATCGAGTGGAAGGAGTCCGCGTCCTCCAACCGCGAGGCGTTCCTCGCCAACGGCACCGTGGACATCATCTTCGCGACCTACTCGATCACCGACAGCCGCAAGGAGAAGGTGACCTTCGGCGGGCCGTACATCGTGGCCCACCAGGACGTCATGGTCCGCGGCGACGACACCAGCATCACCAAGCCCGAGGACCTGAAGGGCAAGCGCATCTGCCAGGCCGCGGGCTCCAACTCCTACAAGCGGATCACCGACCCGCCGCCGGACGGCCAGCTCGACCTCGACGCCGAGCTGGTGGGCGCCGCCAACTACTCCGAGTGCGTGCAGAAGCTCGGCGGCGACAACCTGGACGCGGTGACGACCGACGACCTGATCCTGGCGGGCTTCGCCAAGCAGGCCGGCGGGAACTTCAAGATCCTCGGCCAGCCGTTCACCGACGAGAAGTACGGCGTCGGCCTGAAGAAGGGCGACACCAAGACGTGTGAGGCCGTCAACGCGGCGATCACCAAGATGTACCAGGACGGCACCGCCCAGAAGCTGTTCGACAAGTGGTTCGCGGGAGCCCAGGGCCTCAAGCCCCCGACGGGCGCCCCGCAGTTCGAGCCCTGCGCGTAGTCCGGCCCCACGCGAGCGGCCGGTGACCCCCCGCCGGGGGG
>NZ_JBHSBM010000017.1:158544-180869 GCF_042650625.1 Planomonospora corallina | reverse complement strand
CCCCCCGCCGTCTTCGCTGTGGAGCACCATTGAATGACCTGATCAAGTACGCGCCGGACCTCGCCCTGGGCTTCCTGGAGAACATGAAGCTCGCGGCGATGTGCGCCGTGCTCTCCCTCATCCTCGGCACGGTCCTGGTGTCGATGCGCGTGGCGCCGACGCCGGTCCTGCGCACGGCCGGGACCCTCTACGTCAACATCGTGCGGAACACCCCGCTCACCCTCGTGCTGGCGTTCTCCGCGCTCGGGCTCAGCGACACCCTCGGCCTGACCATCTCCGAGACGCCGCGCACCAACTCGTTCTGGCTGGTCGTGATCGGCCTGTCGGTCTACACCGCGGCCTTCGTCTGCGAGGCGCTGCGCGCGGGCATCAACACGGTGCCGCTCGGGCAGGCCGAGGCGGCGCGCGCCATCGGGCTCACCTTCCTGCAGTCCCTGCGGATGATCATCCTCCCGCAGGCGTTCCGCACGGTGGTCGCCCCGCTCGGCAGCGTGATCATCGCGATGATCAAGAACACCACGGTGGCGGTCGCGGGCGGCTACCTCGCCGAGTCGGCGTTCGTCATGAAGGACACCTTCGACGACACGGGCGCGTCGATCCCCATCTTCCTCGGCATCGCGGCGGCGTTCATGGTCGTGATCCTGCCGATCGGCTTCTTCACCGGCTGGCTGAGCCGGAGACTGGCGGTGGCCCGATGAGCAGCGCCTCCGTCCTCTTCGACGCGCCGGGCCCGCGCGCCCGGGTGCGCAACGCCGTCTACACGGTCGCCGCCCTGGCCGCGATCACCGGCCTGATGTACTTCGTCTACGCCAAGTTCGACGAGAAGGGCCAGTGGGAGGGCCGGATCTGGGAGCCCTTCCTGCGCTGGGGCACCTGGGAGACGCACATCTTCCCGGGCCTGCTCGGCACGCTGGAGGCGGCGGGCCTGGCCGCGGTGCTCGCGCTCGTCTTCGGCGCCGTGTTCGGCCTGGCCCGCCTGTCCGACCACGCCTGGATCAGGATCCCCGCCGGCGCGGTCGTGGAGGTCTTCCGGGCCATCCCGCTGCTGCTGCTGATCTTCTTCATCTTCTATCTCGCGCCCACCGTCCTGGGCGGCGCCGACTACGCCTTCATGGCGGTGGTCGCCGGCCTGACCCTCTACAACGGGTCGGTGCTGGCCGAGGTGGTCAGGTCGGGCGTGCAGGCCGTGCCGCGGGGGCAGGCCGAGGCGGCCTACGCCATCGGCATGCGCAAGAACCAGGTCATGCGGATGATCCTGCTGCCGCAGGCGGTGACCGCGATGATGCCCGCGATCGTGAGCCAGCTCGTCGTGCTGCTCAAGGACACCGCGCTGGGCTACATCATCGCCTACGTCGACCTGCTCAACACGGGCTTCAAGATCCTGCCCGCGGTCTTCTTCGGCTCGCTCATCCCGGCGGCGATCGTCATCGGGATCATCTACGTCGGCCTCAACCTGCTGCTGAGCGCACTGGCGACGTGGCTGGAGAAGCGCAGCCGGCGCAGCCGCAAGAGCGCCGCGGCTCCGATCGCCCCGCCCGGGGCGGCCGGGACGACCGGGGGCGGCGTCGCCGCGATGGACTGACCCGGCCCGCGGGGAGGGCGGCGCACCCGCCCTCCCCGTCCGCCGCTCCCGCCCGCCCGGCCCGCGACCTGCCCGGATCCGGACCCGTCCGGGTCCCCCGGTTCCGGATCCCGTCCGCGTCCCCCGGTCCCGGGCAACGCCTGAACGTCATACCGGCGACACGCGCCGTGTTATCGGGCAGGATTACAACATGCCCGCAGAGCGTGATGTCCTGCCGTACGCCGCCTGGCCCTCCCCCATCTCCACCTCGGACGTCGCCCGGTCGGGGCTGCACCTGGCCTTCCCCACCGTGCTCGGGGACGAGGTGTGGTGGACCGAGGACCGCCCCGCCGAGGGCGGGCGCACCACGATCATGCACCGGAGCGCCGACGGCGCCCGGCGCGAGCTGCTCCCCGCGCCGTGGAGCGCCCGCAGCCGCGTCCACGAGTACGGCGGGCGGTCCTACGCGGTGGTCCCCGGCGAGGGGCCCGTCAGGAGCGTCGTCTTCGCCCACCAGGCCGACCAGCGGCTCTACCTGCTGACGCCCGGCGCCGAGCCCCGGCCGCTCACCCCGGAGCCGGAGCGGGAGGCCGGGCTCCGCTACGCCGACCTGACCGTCCGCGACGGGCAGGTGTGGTGCGTCCAGGAGCGCCACCACGACGACGGCGACGGCCTCGAGGGTGGCGGGGGCGGCGGCAAGGTCAGCCGCTCGATCGTCTCCGTCCCCCTGCACGGCGGCGCCGAGCCCCGTGAGCGGGTCTCCGGGAGCGACTTCTACGCCTTCCCCGTCCTGTCCCCCGACGGCGAGCACCTGGCCTACATCTGCTGGAACCACCCGCTGATGCCGTGGAACGGCACCGAGCTGCGGATCACCCGGCTGGCCGACGGCGCCTCCTGGACCGTCAAGGGCGGCCCGTCCGAGTCCGTGCTCGCCCCGCAGTGGCGCGACGACCGGCACCTCTACCTGGTCTCCGACTGGTCGGGCTGGTGGAACCTCTACCAGGTCGGCGTCTACGGCACCTCCCCGCAGGCGCTCCACCCGGCCGAGGAGGAGTTCGCCGGGCCGCTCTGGCAACTGGGCGGCTCGCCGTACGCCGTGCTGGACGACGGGCGGCTGGCGGTCCTGCACGGGCAGGGGGACCTGCGGCTGGGCGTGCTCGACCCGGACAGGGGGACGCTCACCGACCTGGACCTGCCCTACGACGGCTGGCTGCCCGCCCTGTCCGTCGACGGGCACACGCTCGCCGGGATCGGGTACGGCCCGGCGGTGCCCCGCTCGGTCGTCCGGGTGGACGCCGTGACCGGGCGGGTGGAGGCGCTCCGGCGCGACGTCGACGAGCTTCCCGACATCGCCTACCTGCCGGCGGTGCGCACCGTGGAGATCGAGGGGCGGTTCGGCCGCCGCGTGCACGCCCACCTCTACCCGCCGTCCAACCCCGAGGCCCGCGGCCAGGGCGCTCCGCCGTACGTGGTGTTCGCGCACGGCGGCCCCACCGGGTGCAGCACGACCGCGCTCGATCTGGAGAAGGCGTTCTTCACCAGCCGCGGCATCGGTGTCATCGACGTCAACTACGGCGGCTCCACCGGCTACGGCCGGGCCTACCGTGAGCGGCTGCGCGGCCAGTGGGGGGTCGTCGACGTGGAGGACGTGATCTCCGCCGCGGAGTGGCTGGCCGCCGAGGGACTGGCCGACCCGGCGCGGATCGCGATCCGGGGCGGGAGCGCGGGCGGCTGGACCGTCATGGCGGCCTGCGCGCGCTCCGGCGTGTTCGCCGGGGGCGTCTCCTACTACGGGGTGAGCGCCCTCGGACCGTTCGTCGAGACGACCCATGACTTCGAGTCCAGCTATGTGGAGTGGCTGGTCGGCCCGGCCAACCCCGCGCTGTACGGCTCCCGCGAGCCGCTCGGCCAGGCCGCCGGGGTGCGGTGCCCGATGCTCCTGCTGCAGGGCCTGGCCGACCCGGTGGTGCCGCCGGCCCAGTCGCAGACGTTCGCCGACGCCCTCGCCGAGCGCGGTGTGCCCTGCACCTACCTGACCTTCGAGGGCGAGTCCCACGGCTTCCGCCGCGCCGAGACCCGCAGCACGGCGCTCGCCACCGAGCTGGCCTTCTACCAGCAGATCTTCTCCGCCTGACACCCGGCGCCCACCGGCCCGGCATCCACCGGTCCGGTGTCCACCGGTCCGGCGCCCGACGCCCCGGTCGGCCGGGCGCCCGCGCCCCTGTGCTCTGTGCCCGGCCGCGCCCCTGTGCTCTGTGCCCGCCCACGCCCCCGTGCTCCGTGCCCGGCCGGACACCGGCCTGCCCCCGCCCGGCCGGAGGAGGACGACCGGGAGAGTCCGGCTCCCCCATGTCGTGTTGACGGGCACCCCCACACCTTCTATGGTTCATTACTAGAGTAACGAACCATAGAAGTGGGAGGTCATGTTCGACGACCGGAGCCCCATCTACCGGCAGATCGCCGAACGCATCAAGGCGGACGTGCTGAGCGAGGCGCTGAAGGGCGACGAGCAGGTCATGTCCACCAACCAGTACGCCGCCTTCTACCGGATCAACCCGGCGACGGCGGCCAAGGCGTTCCAGCAACTGGTCGAGGAAGGCGTCCTCTACAAGAAACGAGGTATCGGCATGTTCGTCAGCCCGGACGCCCGGGACATGCCCCGGGCCGAGCGCAGGAAGAGCTTCTTCACCGACAGGGTCGATCCGATGGTCGCCGAGGCCAGAGCCGTCGGGATCCCGCTGGAGGACGTGATCGAGCGCATCAGGGAACTGGAGGGGCGATGAGGATCGAGACCGAGGACCTGGTCCTGCGCTACGGCGACGTCACGGCGCTCGACGGGCTGACGCTGAACCTGGAGGCCGGGAAGATCTACGGGCTGCTCGGCCGGAACGGCTCGGGCAAGACGAGCCTGCTCTCGATCCTGGCGGCCTTCCGCCGGCAGACCTCGGGCGGCGTGCGGATCGACGGACGGCCCGTGTTCGAGAACGGCGCCGTCACCTCCCGGATCAGCCTGATCCGCGACACCGGCGAGACCCTCGACATCGGCAACGCCGAGGACGCGATCTTCTTCGCCGAGTGGCTCCGCCCGGACTGGGACGGCGACTACGCCCGCTCACTGCTGGACCTGTTCGGGATCGACCCGAAGAAGAACGTCAAGGAGATGTCCAAGGGGCAGCGCTCGGCGCTGGGCGTGGTGATCGGCCTGGCCGGCCGGGCGCCGCTGACCATGTTCGACGAGTCGTACCTGGGCATGGACGCCCCCTCCCGCCAGGCCTTCTACGACGCGCTGCTCGCCGACTACATGGCGCACCCCCGCACGATCATCCTCTCCACGCACCTCATCGAGGAGGTCAGCTCGCTCTTCGAGGAGGTCGTGATCATCGACAGGGGGCGGCTGGTCGCGCACGAGGAGAGCCAGACCCTGCTGGCCCGGGGCACGGCCGTGACCGGACCCGTCGCGCAGGTCGAGGCCTTCACCGCCGGGCTGAAGGTGCTCGGCACCAGGCGGCTCGGCCCGACCGCGTCGGCGATGGTCTACGGCGACCTCGACGACGCCCGGCGCGCGCAGGCGGCCGCGGCGGGACTCGACCTCGGGCCGATCGCCATGCAGGACCTGTTCGTCCACCTGACCGGAGGGCCCGGAGCACCCGGAGCACCCGGAGCACCCGGGGCCTCCGGCACCGGAGAAGAATCCCCCGCCGCAGAACTCCGCACCGGAGAGACCCGATGAGATTCCCCACCCGGCTCTTCGCCGCCAACGCCTACTTCGCCCTGCTGCTGTTCGCCGGCTACGTCGTGGTCGTCGCCGTGATCGCGGCCGGTGTCGCGCTCTTCGGCACGCTCAGCCGGAGCGCCTGGGAGGCCGCCGTCCAGCTGCCCCGGTGGTACGCCCTGTTCGTCGGGGTGGCCCTGGTCCGGGAGTATCTGCCGATGTACGTCGCGCACGGGCAGACCCGCCGCCAGTTCGGCGCCCAGGCCGCCGTCACCGTCGCCTTGTTCGCACCGTTCCTGTCCGCCCTGATCACGCTCGGCTATCTGCTGGAGACGCTGGTCTACGGGCTGGCCGACCGGCCGCAGATCCTCGACAAGGTCCACCTGTTCACCGAGCCGACGCAGGTGCCGCTCGTATTCGCCGAATATCTCCTGGAGTTCGTCACCTGGATCGTCTCGGGCACCTTCATCGGGGCGGGCTTCTACCGGTGGGAGGGCGGCGGGCTGCTGCTGATCCCGGTCGGCATCGGCCTGCTGCTGCTCAACGAGGGCGCCGTCGGCACCGACCACCTCGGCCTGCCGTTCATCGGCGACCGGCTCGCCCTCGACCTGCCCCACTCCCTGGGACTGGCGCTCGGCGTCGGCGCCGCCACCTTCGTGCTCGGCCTCGCGCTGACCTGGTCGATCATCCGCGACATGCCGATACGCAACCGGAAGTAGCGGGCGGAGCCGGCGGCCCGGCGGGTCCCTCCTGGGGTCCGCCGGGCCGTCCGGGAAAGCGGCGGTCCTACCGGGCGAACTCGGTGGCGCGGGACTCGCGGACCACGGTGATGCGGATCTGCCCGGGGTAGGTGAGCTCCTCCTCGATCTGCTTGGCCACGTCGCGGGCGATGACCGAGGCCTGGATGTCGTCGACCGCGTCGGGCTTCACCATGACGCGGATCTCGCGGCCGGCCTGCATCGCGAAGACCTTCTCCACGCCCTCGTAGGACTGGGCGATCTCCTCCAGCCGCTCCAGCCGCTTGACGTAGGCCTCCAGCGACTCGCGGCGCGCCCCCGGACGGCCGCCGCTGATCGCGTCGGCCGCCTGGGTCAGAACCGCCTCCACCGTGCGCACCTCGACCTCGTTGTGGTGCGCCTCGATCGCGTGCACGACGTCCTCGTTCTCGCCGTACCGGCGGGCGATCTCCGCGCCGATCAGCGCGTGGCTGCCCTCGACCTCGTGGGTGAGGGCCTTGCCGATGTCGTGCAGGAGCGTGCAGCGCTTGAGCAGCGTCTGGTCGAGCTTGAGCTCCGCCGCCATGATCCCGGCGATGTGCGCGGACTCCACGAGGTGGCCCAGGACGTTCTGCCCGTAGGAGGTGCGGTAGCGCAGCTGGCCGAGGAGGGCGACCAGCTCGGGATGCATGTCGGTGATGCCGAGCTCCACCAGCGCGTCCTCGCCGGCGCGCACGCACAGCTCCTGCACCTCCGCCTTGCTGCGCTCGTAGGCGTCCTCGATGCGCTGGGGGTGGATGCGCCCGTCCAGGACGAGCTTCTCCAGCGTCAGCCGGGCGATCTCCCGGCGGACAGGGTCGAAGCAGGACAGGAGCACCGCTTCGGGTGTGTCGTCGATGATGAGGTTGACGCCGGTGGTCGACTCGAACGCGCGGATGTTGCGGCCCTCACGGCCGATGATGCGGCCCTTCATCTCGTCGCCCGGCAGGTGCAGCACGCTGACGACGGACTCGGCGGTCTGCTCGGTGGCGACACGCTGGACCGCCAGGGTCACGATCTTGGTGGCGCGCTTCTCGCCCTCCCGGCGCGCCTCGCTCTCGATCTCCCGGACGATCAGCGAGGCCTCGCGCTTGGCCTGGTTCTCGATCTCCCTGACCAGCTCGGCCTTGGCCTGGGCGCTGGTCATCCCGGCCGCGCGCTCCAGGATGGCCCTGCGCTCCTCATCGAGCCTGTCGAGGTCGGCGCGGCGGTCGGCCAGCTCGGTCTCGGTCTCGGCGAGCTGGCGGGCCCGCTCGGCCTGCCGCCTCGCCTCCTCGTCGAGCCGCTGCTCCCGCTCGGCCAGCCGGCCCTCCCTGCGCTCCAGGTCCGCACGGAGCTCCTTGAGCTCGTACTTGAGCACCTTGGCCTCGGCCTCGACCTCCCTGCGCATCTGGGAGGCGCTCTCGGCGGCGATCTCCGCGGCGGTCTCGGAACGGCGCAGGATCTCCCCGGCCTCCCGCTCGGCCCGGCTGCGCAGCTCGGCCGCCTCGCGCCTGACCTCCTCCAGCTCGGCGTGGACCTCGGCCAGTTGCTCGGGGGAGGGTCCGCCCGGCGCGGCCACCGGGAGCGCGGTACGGCGCAGCAGCAGGACCAGCACGGCTATCGTCGCCCCGGCAAGAACCACGAGTGCCCCGGCCAACACGACGACCACAACCGGCTCCATGCGCGCCCCGCCCTCCTCGCCTTGCCATCACCGAGCACACGAGGGGTCACACGCACGGCACGGAAAGTCCAAGCGGTACAGCCACCAGGACAGGTGTCAATTCAGGACCGGCAGCGCGCCGGCTCTCACCGGCAGCTCACCCGCCCGCGCCGTCAAGCTCGCTCGTCCGTAGTTCACCGTTATGACAATCCGCACTGCGCGGAGTAACTCCTCACTGGAGTCGAGATTAAGCGTCGATGAGGTAACGGGCAAGCAAAGGTCGTGCGTCCTGCGTGTTCCCGTCAGCCGAACGGATGATCCGGATCCACCGCGGTGAAGGGATCCTGCGCCCCTTCGTTCTCCAGAGCCTCACGGATCACCCGGAAGGCCAGGCCGGGGCCGTACCCCTTGCGGGCGAGCATGCCGGCGAGCCGCCGGGTCCGGGCCGCGGGGTCGAGGCCGCGGGTCGAGCGGAGCTTGCGTTCCACGAGGCGGCGGGCGGTCTCCACCTCCTGCTCGGGGTCGAGCTGCTCGACCGCCTCCTTGACGGTGTCCTCGTCCACGCCGCGGTGCCGGAGCTCCGAGGCCAGCGCGCGGCGGGACAGCCCCCGCCCGGCGTGCCGCGAACTCACCCACGCGGCCGCGAACGCCTCGTCGTCGATGAGCCCGACCTCGGAGAAGCGTTCGAGCACGGCCTCGGCCGCGTCCTGGGGCACGTCCCGCTTGCGCAGGGCCTCCGCGAGCTGCGCCCGGGTGCGCGGCCCCACGGTCAGCAGGCGCAGGCAGATCGCCCGCGCCACCGCCTCCGGGTCGGCGCCGGGCCCCTGAGCGGCCGGGGACCCCTCGACCGGCCCGTCGGGGAGGAAGCCTCCCGAGCCGCTCCGGGAGTCTCTCCCCCGGCTCCCGCGGGCACCGCTCCGGGCGCCGCCGCCACCACGACCACCGCGGCGGGCCCGGCCTCGCGGCCCGCCGCCGTCCTCCACGGCGGAGCCGTACCCGGTGCCGCCCTCCTCGGCGGGCCCGTGCCCGGTCACGTCGTACGCGGACGGCTCCGCCCCGGCGGTGAAGGCCGTCCAGGCGTCAGCAGGCGCCTCCGGCTCCGCCCGGCTCCGACGCGGGCGGCGCGGCCTACCGCCCCGGCGCCCCGTCCCGGAAGAACCGTGATCAGCGGAGCCTGGGGCGGGAGGGACCGGGCCGGGAGAAGCGGGCTCCGGCGGGTCGGGCGGCAGGTCGGGCCAGGCGCCCCAGTCCCGCGGTCCGGTCTCACCGACCGGACCGGAGTCACGTCCCGTCACCGTGGATCAGCCCGCCGCGTCAGGCGCCGGCGGCCTTGGCGGCGGCCGCCTTCGCACCGCGGCCGGAAGGTGCGGCCGCGGCGGCGGGAGCGGCCGGAGCGGCCGGCGGAGCGGCGGGGGCGTCCACCCGCGGGCCGACGCCGAGCTTCTCCTTGATCTTCTTCTCGATCTCGTTGGCCGTGTCGGGGTGGTTCCGCAGGAAGTTGCGGGCGTTCTCCTTGCCCTGGCCGAGCTGCTCGCCCTCGTAGGTGTACCAGGCGCCGGACTTGCGGACGAAGCCGTGCTCGACGCCCATGTCGATCAGGCCGCCCTCGCGGGAGATGCCGACGCCGTACAGGATGTCGAAGTCGGCGACCCGGAAGGGCGGTGCCATCTTGTTCTTGACGACCTTCACCCGGGTGCGGTTGCCGACCGCCTCGGTGCCGTCCTTCAGCGTCTCGATGCGGCGGACGTCGAGGCGGACCGAGGCGTAGAACTTCAGCGCCTTACCACCGGTCGTGGTCTCCGGAGAGCCGAACATGACGCCGATCTTCTCGCGGAGCTGGTTGATGAAGATCGCGGTGGTGCCGGTGCTGTTGAGCGCGCCTGCGACCTTGCGCAGCGCCTGCGACATCAGGCGGGCCTGGAGACCGACGTGGCTGTCGCCCATCTCGCCCTCGATCTCGGCCTTCGGCACCAGCGCCGCGACCGAGTCGATGACCAGCAGGTCGATGGCGCCGGATCGGATCAGCATGTCGGCGATCTCCAGCGCCTGCTCACCGGTGTCGGGCTGGGAGACGAGCAGCGCGTCGGTGTCGACGCCCAGCTTCTTGGCGTACTCCGGGTCGAGGGCGTGCTCGGCGTCGATGAACGCCGCGATGCCGCCCTGGCGCTGGGCGTTGGCCACCGCGTGCAGCGCGACGGTGGTCTTACCGGAGGACTCCGGGCCGTAGATCTCGACGATGCGCCCGCGCGGGAACCCGCCGATGCCGAGCGCGACGTCGAGCGCGATGGATCCGGTCGGGATCACTTCGATGGGTGCGCGGGTCTCGTCGCCGAGACGCATGACGGAGCCCTTGCCGAACTGCCGCTCGATCTGAGCGAGCGCGGTCTCGAGCGCCTTCTCGCGGTCGTTAGCTGCCACTGGGAGCCCCCTGGGAGGGTTGCGGTTCGAATCGGTGTTGCCAGAAAGCTACGGGGTGCCACCGACATTTTCCGGAGAGCACGCCACTAGGGCTGACCCGTCCAATATAGCCGAACGACTGTTCGATCGTTCCTCAATCACATCACGTGCCCCACCGCCGCGCGGGCCCCGCCGACCCGCCCGCCCTCTCCCGGCGGCGACATTCCCGGGCATTCCGCCAAACCTGTTGTAACCCCGCCTGAGCTGGGGGAATCCTGGAGCCGAACAGACCCGAGGGGGCTCCCAGCGTGACCGACACCTTCAGCCGGCAGCGCCTGGCCCACCTCGAGTCACTGGCCGCGGAGCTGCTCGGGCGGGGGCTGGTCGGCAGGATGCTCGGCGGCGCCGACCCGGTGCTGTGGGTCCGGCATCCCGGCAGCGGGAAGCAGACGATCGTCTTCGCCACCCCCGCCCAGGACGGCTGGCTCCTCCTGTGGTCCCCGAGCGGTCAGGAGAACGCCGGCGACCCGGCGCACGCGGCCGAGCTGATCGGCAAGTCACTCGGGGAGGACCCGGACCCCTGACCCCGGCCCCGGCCCGTCGTCCCCGCCCCGGGCCCGGCGCCCGGTTATCTCAGACGGGCCTCGACGTCCGCCACCCTGCACACCGCGTGCCAGACGTCCTTGGCCGCGACACCGTCGGCCAGCGCCTGGTCCACGGTCCGGCCGTCCAGCTCCGCGATGACGTAGTCGCGGGCCCACGACTCGGCGTAGGCGTCACCGAAGTGCTGCCTCATCCGCTTCCAGAAATCCGACAGGCGCATGCTCCCAGTATGGGGGCCGCCGGGCGCGAAGGCCCCCGTCGTCACAGGACGCTGGAGCCGTACATCTCGCCCAGCGGGTCGGCCAGCAGCTCCAGGCGGGTCCCGTCGGGGTCCCTGAAGCAGATCGAGGCGCCGCTCTCGATCCGGTGCGGCACGCCCGCCGCCTCCAGCCTCCCGCGCAGCCTCTCCCAGGTCACCGGGTCGACGGAGATCGCGATGTGGTGGAGCCCGCCGAGGACCTCGGCGTAGGGCTCGAGGTCCAGGCCGGGGAAGTCGAAGAAGGCCAGCAGGTTGCCGTTGCCGACGTCGAAGAAGAAGTGGTTGGACCCCCGGTGGTCGCGGTTCTCGAGGATCTCCGTGAGGGGGAACTCCAGGAGGTCCTGGTAGAAGGCGATCGTCCGCTCGGCGTCGGAGCAGATCAGAGCGGAGTGGTGCAGTCCTCTGCCGCTGCTGGGCGGGCGGTGCCCCCGCAGGCGCGCCGCCCTGATCCGCTCGCGTGCCGTCTCGATGGCCGGATAGTCGATGCTCATCGCCAACCCATCGTCCAGTGTGCCGGTCGCCCGCCCGGTCCTCGCGGGGCCGTGGGCGCGCTGTGTCTGAGCTATCTCTCCGTGCCGGGAGTGACTCAACCTTTCCGGACCGTAACGCCACCGTCACGCCGCCGCCACCCCGGAGCGGCTCCGCAGCGGCTCCGGAGCCGCTCCACGCCATACCGGGCGGATTCGCCGCTACCGGGCGGATTCGCCGCCGAGGCGGGGACCGTCCTCCCGCGGTCGCAGGAGGGCTCCGGTTCTGTCGGTGGCGCGGGGCACTATGGAACGGTGACCGGATCAGCGCTCGCCCATTTCACGCCGGTGGCCAGGGAGTGGTTCTCCGGGGCCTTCGCCGCGCCGACCGCGGCCCAGGAGGGCGCCTGGGAGGCGATCGCCCGGGGCGACAACACCCTGGTGGTCGCGCCGACCGGGTCCGGCAAGACCCTGGCCGCCTTCCTGTGGTCGCTCGACCGGCTGGCCGCCGAGCGGCCGGCGGCCGGCGGCCCTCGGCCGGCGGCGGAGACCGGTGCCTCCGCCCCGGGGAGGGCCGCCGCGCGCGGCCGGGGGCGTTCCCGGGACACGGGCGACGCCCCCCGGCGGTGCCGGGTGCTCTACGTCTCGCCGCTCAAGGCCCTGGCCGTGGACGTCGAGCGCAACCTGCGGGCGCCGCTGGCCGGGCTGAAGCAGACCGCCCGGCGGCTCGGCCTGCCCGTGCCGGACATCTCGGTGGCGGTCCGTTCCGGCGACACCTCCGCCGAGGAGCGGCGCAGGTTCGCCGCCCGGCCGTCCGACATCCTCATCACCACTCCCGAGTCGCTGTTCCTGCTGCTCACCGGTCAGGCCCGGGAGGCGCTGCGCGGCGTGGAGACCGTCATCGTCGACGAGGTGCACGCGGTCGCCGCGACCAAGCGCGGCGCGCACCTGGCGCTCAGCCTGGAGCGGCTCGACGCGCTGCTCCCCCGGCCCGCGCAGCGCATCGGCCTGTCGGCGACCGTGCGGCCGGTGAGCGAGGTGGCCGAGTTCCTCGGCGGCCCCCGCCCCGCGACCGTGGTCCAGCCCCCCTCGGAGAAGGTCCTCGAGGTCGAGGTCGTCGTCCCGGTCGAGGACATGACCGAGCTCGACGCCGCCCCGCCCCCGGACGGCCCCGACGACGACGCCTGGCCGGTACGGCGACGGCCCGCGCGGTCGATCTGGCCGCACGTCGAGGAGCGGCTCCTCGAGCTGATCGGCGCGCACGACTCGACGATCGTGTTCGCCAACTCCCGGCGGCTGGCCGAGCGGCTGTGCGCCCGCCTCAACGAGCTGGCCGCCGAGCGGCGCGCCGGAGCGGCCGCCCCGGAGGGCGGGGCCGGCGACGGCCCGGAGCACGGTCCCGGGCCCGGATCCGAGCACGGTCCTGAGCACGGCCCCGGCCGCGGACCCGGCCGCGGACCCGGCCGCGGACCCGGGCACAACCCTGGAGGCGGCCCCGGCCCCGGCCGCGAGCCCGCGGACGGGCCGGTGCGCTGGTCCGAGGGCTTCCCCGTGCCGCCCGCCTCGACCGCCACGCCGGCCGAGATGATGGCCCAGGCGGGGACGGCCCGGGGCGCGCTCCCGGAGATCGTGCGGGCGCACCACGGCTCGGTCTCGAAGCAGGAGCGCTCCCAGATCGAGGAGGCCCTGAAGTCCGGGCGGCTGCCCGCCGTGGTCGCGACCTCCAGCCTGGAGCTCGGCATCGACATGGGCGCGGTCGACCTGGTCGCCTGCGTGGAGGCGCCGCCGAGCGTGGCCAGCGGCCTGCAGCGCATCGGCCGGGCCGGGCACCGGGTGGGCGCGGTCTCCCGAGGCGTGATCTTCCCCAAGTACCGCGGCGACCTCGTCCGGACGGCCGTGGTGGCCGAGCGGATGAAGCGCGGCGAGATCGAGGAGCTGCGTTACCCCCGCAACCCGCTCGACGTGCTCGCCCAGCAGATCGTCGCGATGACGGCGCTGGACGAGTGGACCGTCGATGAGCTGGAGACCGTGGTCCGCCGTGCCGCGCCGTACCGGACGCTGCCCAGGAGCGCGCTGGAGGCGACGCTCGACATGCTCGCCGGGCGCTACCCGAGCGAGGAGTTCGCCGAGCTGCGCCCCCGCGTCGTCTGGGACCGGGTCACCGGCGTCCTGCGCGGGCGGCCGGGATCCCAGCGGCTGGCGGTGACGAACGGCGGCACGATCCCCGACCGGGGGCTCTACGGCGTCTTCCTCGTCGGCGAGAAGGCCTCCCGGGTGGGCGAGCTGGACGAGGAGATGGTCTACGAGTCCCGGGCGGGGGACGTGTTCGTGCTGGGCGCGACCTCCTGGCGGATCGAGGACATCACGGCCGACCGGGTGCTGGTCTCCCCCGCGCCCGGGCAGCCGGGCAAGCTGCCCTTCTGGCACGGCGACACCCCGGGCCGCCCCGCCGAGCTGGGCCGGGCGATCGGCGCGTTCCTGCGCGAGCTGTCCGGGGCCGGCGACGAGACCGCGCGGGCCCGGGTCCGGGCGGCGGGACTGGACGCCTCCGCGGCCGCCAACCTGCTGGCCTACCTGGCCGAGCAGCGCGAGGCCACCGGTTACGTGCCGGACGACCGCACGCTGGTGGTCGAGCGCTTCCACGACGAGCTGGGCGACTGGCGGGTCGTGCTGCACTCGCCGTACGGCGCGCGGGTGCACGCCCCGTGGGCGCTGGCGATCGGACGGCGGCTGCGCGAGCGCTACGGCGTCGACGTGCAGGCGGTCCACTCCGACGACGGGATCGTGCTGCGCATCCCCGACACGCTCTCCGACCCGCCCTCGGACGTGGCGGTCTTCGACCCCGAGGAGATCGAGCGGATCGTCACCGAGGAGCTCGGCGGCTCGGCGCTGTTCGCGGCCCGGTTCCGCGAGTGCGCCGGGCGCTCGCTGCTGCTGCCGCGCCGCGTCCCGGGCCGGCGGACCCCGCTGTGGCAGCAGCGCCAGCGGGCCTCCCACCTGCTGGGGGTGGCCGGCCGCTACGGCTCCTTCCCGGTGGTGCTGGAGACGGTGCGCGAGTGCCTGCAGGACGTGTTCGACGTGCCGGAGCTGGTCTCCCTCATGCGGGACGTGGCGGCCCGGCGGGTCCGGCTGGTGGAGGTGGAGACGTCCCAGGCCTCGCCGTTCGCGGCGTCCCTGCTCTTCGACTACGTCGGCGCGTTCATGTACGAGGGGGACGCCCCGCTGGCCGAACGGCGCGCCCAGGCGCTCGCGCTGGACACGAGCCTGCTGGCCGAGCTGCTGGGCCAGGCCGACCTGCGCGAGCTGCTCGACCCGGACGTGATCGCCGACGCCGAGCGCGAGCTGGCCCGGCTGGACCGGCCGCTGCGCGACGCCGAGGATCTGGCCGACCTGCTCCGCTCCCACGGTCCCCTGCTGCCCGCCGACGTGAGCCTGCGCGGCGGCGACCCGGCCTGGCTGGACGCTCTGGAGGCCGCCCGTCGGGCGATCCGGGTGCGGATCGCCGGGCAGGAGCAGTGGTCCGCGATCGAGGACGCCGCCCGGCTGCGCGACGCGCTCGGCACGCCGCTCCCGGTGGGTGTGCCGCACGCGTTCCTGGAGCCCGCGGACGATCCGCTCGGCGACCTGCTCACCCGGCACGCCCGGACCCGCGCGCCCTTCTCCGCCGCGGCGGCCGCCGCCCGGTTCGGCCTGGGCCCGGCCGTCGTCACCGGCGCGCTGCGCCGGCTGGCCGCCTCCGGCCGCGTGGTGAGCGGCGAGTTCCGGCCCGGCGGCCGGGGCGAGGAGTGGTGCGACGCGGGGGTGCTGCGCCTGCTGCGCCGCAGGTCGCTGGCGCGGCTCCGCAAGGAGGTCGAGCCGGTCTCCCCCGAGACGCTCGCCGCGTTCTCCCCCGCCTGGCACGGGGTCACCGGCGCCGCCCGCCCGGGCAGGCCGCCGGTCGACGCGCTGGTGGACGCCGTCGAGCGGCTCCAGGGCGCGGCGGTGCCCGCCTCGGCGCTGGAGACGCTGGTGCTGCCCTCCCGGGTGCCCGGCTACGACCCGTCGCTGCTGGACGAGCTGACCTCCTCCGGCGAGGTGGTCTGGGCCGGGCAGGGGTCGCTGCCCGGCGGGGACGGCTGGGTCTCCCTCTACTTCGCCGACACCGCCCCGCTGCTGCTGCCGCCACCGCTGGAGATCACCATGACACCGGTGCACGAGGCGGTCATGGAGGTCCTGGGCGGCGGGGGCGCGCTGTTCTTCCGCGAGCTGACGGGCCGGGCCGGCACGCTGCTCGGGGAGGTCCTCGACGACCGGACGCTGGTGGCCGCGGTCTGGGACCTGGTGTGGGCGGGACGGATCACGGGTGACACCCTGGCCCCGCTGCGGGCGGTGCTCGGCACCGGGCGGCCCGCGCACCGCCCGGCGTCCACCCGCCGCAGGCGGGCCGTGCTGCCCTCCCGGAGCGGCCCGCCGACCGTGGGCGGGCGCTGGTGGACGCTGCCCGCCCCGGCCCAGGACGCCACCCAGCGGGCGCACGCCCAGGCGGAGGCGCTGCTGGAGCGGCACGGCGTGGTGACCCGGGGCGCGGTCGCGGCCGAGCGGCTGCCGGGCGGGTTCGCCGCCGTCTACCAGGTGCTGCGCGCGTTCGAGGAGAGCGGCCGGTGCCGGCGCGGTTACTTCGTCGAGGGCCTGGGCGGCGCCCAGTTCGCGCTGCCGGGCGCCGTCGACCGGATGCGCGCGGCCGCTCCGTCCCCCGTCCCCGGCGGCGCCGGGGACGGGGGACGGCGAGCCGTGGTGCTGGCCGCGGCCGACCCGGCCAATCCGTACGGCGCCGCGCTGCCGTGGCCCGCCCACCCGGGCGACGTGGCCCACAAGCCCGGCCGGAAGGCGGGCGCGCTGGTGGTGCTGGTCGACGGGCACCTGGTGCTCTACGTCGAGCGCGGCGGCAAGACGCTGCTCTCGTTCGCCGACGACGACCGTCTCCGGCCCGCCGTCGACGCGCTGGCGCTGGCCGTACGCGACGGCGCGCTGGGCAAGCTGACCGTGGAGCGGGCCGACGGGGCCGCGATCAACGACTCCCCGCTGGCCGCGGCCCTGGAGGCGGCCGGGTTCCATCCCACTCCTCGCGGGCTGCGGCTGCGCGCCTGAGCCCGGCGGGCCTCCCGCCGCAGGGCCCGGGCCCCCACCACCGGGGGACGCCCCCTCCGCGGCCGCCTCACCACCGCGGGAGGGCCTCCTCCACGGCCTCCTCCGCGGCGGGCTCCTCGGTGACCTCCTCAGCGGCAGGTCCCTCCCGCTTCGCCGTACCGGCCGGTCCCCCGCGGCCCGCCGTACCGGCCTGTTCCGGATCGCCGACGCGTTCCCGGACCGTCCGGAGACCGACCAGGTCGTCGGGGAGCGCGTCCGGCATGTCCGCGTCGAACCGCGACAGGGTCCGGTTCCGCATCGCGACCAGCGCGGTGACCGCGATGGCGGCCGCGAACAGCACGTACATCAGGCCGACGCCGCGGCCCTGCCCGGTGCCGAGGACCGCGCCGACGACGCCGTCGGCCAGCGGTCCGCCGGGCAGCAGCAGCGGCTCGAACAGGGCGCTGCCGTACGGCGCGACCAGGCCGAAGCCGATCGGCAGGGTGGACCAGGCGACGAGCTGGTTCAGCGCCATGACCCGGCCGTGGAACCGCTGCGGCACCTTCACCTGGACGATCGTGGCGTAGACGCCGTTGAGCACCGTCAGCCAGAACGACATGCCGAACGCGCCGAGAGCGATCACCAGCAGGTCCTGCCGCACACCGGTGACCAGGCAGAAGGCGGCGAGGGCGAGGGTGGCGAGCAGGACGCCGCGCATCCGCCTGCGGCGCGGTCCGCCCCAGACGGTCATCACCAGACCGCCGAGGAGCACGCCGAGACCGCCGCAGAACGAGACGCGGCCCACGTCGTCGAGGGTGGCGAACCCCAGCACGAGCGGCGAGACGAGCAGGAACAGCGGGGACAGGAAGACGTTCAGCACCACGAAGAAGACCAGCATGGCGCGGAACCACCGGTTGCCCCAGGAGAACCGCCACCCCTCGACCATCTCGGCCGCCAGCGACTCGCGGCGCCTGGCCGCCATCGTCCTCGGGAAGCGGACCAGGAGCAGGACCGCGATCGCGAACACGTAGGAGGCGACGTCCAGGACGAGGATGCCCTCCAGCCCGACCGCCGCCATCAGCCCGACCGCCGCCAGGGGGACGACGAGCTGGGCCGTGCCGGTGACCATCTGGACGACGCCGTTGGCGTGGCCGAGGAAGCGTTTGGGCACGAGCTGCGGGATCGCGGAGTTGTAGGCCAGGCGCTGGAAGGCGAGCGCCACCGAGAGCACCACCAGCAGCGGGTAGACGTGCCAGACCTGCAGGTTCCCGGTCCACAGCAGCAGGCCGAGGGCCAGCTGCGTGCCGAACGCGCCCACGTCCCCGGCGAGCATGATGCGGCGCCGGTCGTGGCGGTCGACGAGCGCGCCGGCGAGCGGGGAGACCAGCATGCCGGGCAGCAGTGCCAGGACCGAGAAGAGCGCGAAGTCCACGAGGGACCCGGTGGTGAGGTAGATCCAGAGCGGGACCGCGTACTCGGTCAGCGACGATCCGACGATCGAGACGAGCTGCCCGGCGGCCACCGCTCCGAAGCGCCTCATGCTCGGCGCCGGTCCGACCGGCGGCGCGGAGCCGACCGGCGGCGCGGAGCCGACCGGGGACACCGGTCCCACCGAGGGCTCGGCGCCGCTCGGGGACTCGGCGCCGTCCGGGACGCCCGGGCCGTCCTGAGCCCCCACGCCGTCCGGGGCGGCCTGGGCGGCCGGGGAGCGCCGGGAGACGCCCTCCAGCCACCAGGTCGACCGGTCGGTACGGCGCAGCGTCCCGGCCCCACCGGAGACGACGGCCCGGTGCACGCCGGTGACGATGCCGGCCAGCTCGGCGGCCCGGTACTTCAGGAAGAAGTGCCCCGCCTCGTCGAGTACGACCAGTGAGGCGGAGTCCGACAGCAGGTGCCACTCGCGGTAGCGCTCCTGGTAGAAGTCCGTGGCCGGGTCGCGCTCGCCCACGACGGAGACGATCGGCGCCCGGAGCGGCTCGACGCCCTCGGCGAGCAGCCGGGTGAAGTAGCGCTCGGCCTCCCGGGTGCCCTCCCGCCGGTTGCGGATCATCAGTGCGAGCTCGCCGGGGTCCAGCTCGTCGATGTCGAGCCCGGCGGCCCGCAGGGCGTTGGCCCACGCCCGGTCGCTGCGGAACCGGTCGGCCAGGTCGGCGATCCTGCCCAGCAGGGAGGAGGGACGGGCGAAGGGGAAGATCCCGCCGAGGTAGACGGCCTCGACGGGCCGTCCGGCGGCCTCCAGGCGGCGGGCGATCTCCACGGAGAGCATGACGCCGAGCCCGCAGTGGCCGTACAGCACGACCGGGCCCCGGACGCCGGCCAGGATCTCCCGCGCGCAGCCCTCCGCGACCTCGGCGACCGGCCGGCCCTCCTCGGCCAGGCCCAGCTCCTGCCCGGGCACGGCCACCGCGTGCAGCGCCCAGTCCTCGGGCAGCGCGTCGGCCAGCGGCTGGTAGACGGCGGCGCTGCCGCCGTTGTACGGCACGCAGACCAGGGTGGCGGAGGTGGGGCGGGCCGGGGTGAGGCGGTGCAGCAGCGCGCGCGGCCCGTCCGGGGCAGTGCCGCCGGCGAAGCGGGCCAGCCCCCGGACGGTGCGGTGCTTGAACAGGTCGAGGATGCCGACCGGGCGCCCGCCCTCGGGGACGGCCCGCCGCAGCCGGGCGACCACCTGCGCGGCGAGCAGCGAGTGCCCGCCCAGGTCGAAGAAGTCGTCCAGCACGCCGACCCGGGTGATCCCGAGGACCTCGGCCCACACCCGCGCGATGTCCTCCTCCAGGGCCGTCTCGGGCGGCGCGAAGCCGGCCTCCTGGTTCGGGCGCTCGTCACCGGGCTCGGGGAGCCGGGCCCGGTCGACCTTGCCGTGCGACTTCAGGGGCAGCTCGTCCAGCCAGACGAACCGCCCGGGGACCATGTACTCGGGGAGCCGGTCGGCGAGCCGGGCGCGCAGTTCGCCGACCGGCGTGCGCTCTCCGACGAGGTAGGCGACCAGCCGGTCGCCGCGCAGCTCCACGACGGCCTGCGCGACTCCCTCCTGCTCGGCGAGGACCGACTCGATCTCCGGCAGTTCCACCCGGTAGCCCCGGACCTTGACCTGCAGGTCGCGGCGGCCCAGGAAGCACAGCTCGCCGGTCGGCAGCCAGCGGCCGAGGTCGCCGGTTCGGTACATGCGGGCGCCGGGCGGGCCGTACGGGTCGGGCAGGAAGCGCTCGGCGGTCAGGCCGGGCCGCCCGAGGTAGCCGCGGGCGAGGCGGTCGCCGCCGATATGGATCTCGCCGGTCATGCCGGGCGGGACCGGGCGCAGATGCTCGTCCAGCACGTACAGCCGCACGCCCGGCAGCGGCCGGCCGACCGGCAGGTTCAGCGCGGTCTCGGGGGCGCCGGTGACGGCGTGGGTGGCCACGCCGACGGTGGCCTCGGTGGGCCCGTAGTGGTTGGCCACGGCCGTGTGCCCGGCCAGCTCCCGGGCCCAGGACCAGGCGGAGGCCTCGCCGCCGAGGATGAGCAGCCTGCGCGGGAGCAGTTCCTCAGGGTCGCCGCCGGCCAGGAGCGAGGCCAGGTGGGAGGGGGTCATCTTCAGGTAGTCGGTACGGCCCAGCGGCCCGGCGAGCTCCTCGACCGGGGCCTGCGGGTCGAGCAGGTGCAGCTCGCCCCCGGTGAGCAGCGACAGGTAGAAGACCGTCACGCCGAAGTCGAAGGAGAGCGACTGGAGCAGGGAGAAGACCGACCCCGGCGCGACGGCGAACCGCTCCCGGACCCCGGCCAGGTAGTTCAGCACCTGCCGGTGCTGCACCCCGACGCCCTTGGGCCGCCCGGTCGTGCCGGAGGTGTAGATCACGTACGCCAGGTGGTCGGGAGTGGTGCCGGGGTCGTCGAACGCGGTCTCCGCGAGCTCCTCGGCGTCCAGGCGGACCACGGGGCAGCCGTCCGGTACGAGGCCGCTCTGCGCGGAGGTGGTCAGGACGGCGACGGCGCCGGAGTCGGCGAGCATGTACGCCAGCCGGTCGCGCGGCTGCTTGGGATCGAGCGGGACGTAGGCGCCGCCCGCGGCCAGCACGCCGAGGACCGCGGCGGCCAGGTCGGTGGACCGGTCGAGCAGGACGCCCACCCGGACGTCGGGGCCGACGCCGTACCGGCGGCGCAGCAGCGCGGCGATCGCCCTCGACCGGTGCTCCAGCCCGGCGTAGGTCAGCGAGGCGGGCACGCGGCCGTGCGAGCCGCGCGAACCGCCCGAACCGTGCGAGCCCCCCGAACCGTGCGGACCGTCCGTGGTGCCCGGGCCGTCCGGGGCGGCGGCCGGAGCGCAGACCACGGCGGTCGCGTCCGGGGTCAGCGCGGCCTGCGCGGTCAGGATGTCACCGAGCAGGCGGTGTCCGGCCGGCCGCGGGCCGGGGGCCGACCCGAACCGCAGCACCAGTTCCCGCTCTGCGTCCGAGAGCATGGACAGCTCGCCGACCGGGGTGTCCGGGGCCGCGACGGCGGAGCGGAGCAGCGTCTCGAAGCGGGCCGCCAGCAGCTCCACGGTCTCCGGATCGAACAGCGCGGTGTTGTAGGTGAAGTGCCCGGTCAGCCCGTCAGGGGTCTCGAACAGGTACAGCGCCAGGTCGTGGCGGGTGGTCCTGACCGGTGGGGTCAGGTAGGTCACCCGCGGGTCGGTCTCGTCTCCCGCGTAGTTCTGCAGCGCGAACGCGACCTGGGCCAGCGGGGCGCGGCTGACGTCGCGGACCACGTTCAGCTCGGTGACCAGGCGGTCGAACGGCAGCTCGGCGTGGGCGAACGCGTCCAGCGAGGTCTCCCGGACCCGCTCCAGGAAAGCGGCGAACGGCGGGTCGCCGTCCAGGTCCGCGCGGAGCACCAGCGTGTTGACGAACATGCCGACCACGCCCTCCAGCTCGGGCAGGCTCCGCCCGGCCACCGGGGAGCCGACCGCGAAGTCCGCCTGCCCCGAGTAGCGGGCCAGCAGCACCTGGAAGGCCGCCAGCAGCGTCATGTACGGCGTGGCGTTCACGGTCCGGCCCAGCTCGGTGAGGCGCCGGGTGAGATCGGCGTCGATCCGGACGGCCAGCGCGGCGCCGTCGTGGCCCTGCTCGGCCGGGCGCGGCCGGTCGGTGGGCAGTTCGAGCGCGGGCAGCCCGGCCAGCCGGTCGCGCCAGTGGCCGATCTCGCGGCTCAGGTCGCGTCCGCGCTGCCAGATCGCGTAGTCGCCGTAGCCGACCGGCGGAGGCGGCGGGGTCTCGCCGTCGTGGAGGGCGAGCAGCTCCCGGAAGACGATGTCGAAGGACCAGCCGTCGACGACGGCGTGGTGCGCGGCGACGAGCAGCACGTGGTCGTCCGGGGCGATCCTGACCAGCAGCGCGCGGAGCAGCGGCCCGCGCGCCAGGTCGAACGGTACGGCCAGCGCGGCGTCGACCAACTCCAGGGCGGCCTCCTGGTCCGCCGCCTCGGCGACGTCCAGCGGGACCGGCCCCGGCTCGTCCACGACCAGTTCGGGCGTGCCGTCCCCGGTGGTGGGGAAGCGCATCCGCAGGGCCTCGTGGCGGGTGGCGACCCCTGCCAGGGCGCGGCGCAGCGCGTCCTCGTCGAGCGGGCAGCGCAGCCGTACGACGGCCGGGACGGTGTAGGCGGTGCCGCCCGGCTGGTACTGCTCCAGGAACCACAGGCGCTCCTGGGCGTGGGAGAGCGGCGGGACCGCGCCGGGCGGCCGGGGGGTGATCTCCCGGGTCTCCTGCCTGCGGCGGAGCCGCCGGGCGAGCAGGGCGCGTTTGGCGTCCGACAGCTCCGGCCGCGCGTCCGGTCCGGGCGCCCCGTCCGCCGTGCCCGGCGCGGGCA